>MFNE01000030.1:11883-90322 GCA_001783695.1 Candidatus Lambdaproteobacteria bacterium RIFOXYD2_FULL_50_16 | reverse complement strand
TCTAAGCTTAGCCCACTGGTATCAATCAAGTGTGCATCGGCCGCCCGAACCAGGGGGGCGATAGGGCGGGATTGGTCACTTTGGTCCCGGTCATTGATTTCTTTGACCAAGGCCTCAAACGCGGGTCCTTCGGTTGGGGTGTTTTGCTCCAAGGCACGCCGCTGGGCGCGGATTCTAGGGCTGGCGTCTAAATAAAATTTGTTTTTACTTTCTGGGAAAACCACGCTACCAATATCCCTACCGTCAACCACTACTGGATAAAGGCGGGCCAGTTTTTTAAGCTCCAAGTTGACCAAGTCTCGGCAGGGGCCGTGTCCAGAGATGTGGCGGATTTGTTTGGTTAGCTCTGGGTCTCTGATCTCTTGGGTCACTTCTTTGCCCTCCAGCTTTACAATCTGGCGGTGAGCCTCGAAACGGACCTCTAGAGTGTCTGGGTGTTGCTTAAAAAATTGGGCAACCTCATCTGCCTTGGTTTCGACCGCTCCAAAGAGTCTTAGACCCATTAAAGTAAGGGTTCTGTAAAGGGCTCCAGAGTCGATGTATTCGAAGTTTAACTCCTTGGCTAAAAGCCGAGCAATTGTACTTTTACCCGAACCGGCGGGTCCGTCGAGGGTGATGATCATATTCTAGCCTTGTTATAAAAGGGATGCCCGATTTACCCATGGTCGGTTTCAAAAAGATCATCCATCTTGATATGGACGCCTTTTACGCTTCGGTCGAGGTCAAAGACCGCCCAGAGCTAAGGGGGAAGCCTGTCATTGTTGGGGGTGACCCCAACAGCCGGGCGGTGGTGGCCGCAGCGAATTACGAAGCAAGGCGCTTCGGGGTCCACTCGGCAATGAGCTGCTCCAAGGCCAAACGGCTTTGCCCTCAAGCGGTATTTTTGCCACCGCGCTTAGAAAGATACAAGGAAATTTCCCGCGCCATCCATCTTATCTTCTGTCAATATACCGATTTGATTGAGCCTTTAGCCTTAGACGAGGCTTGGCTCGATGTTACCCAAAACAAGCTGGGCCTGCCTTCGGCCACCTGGGTAGCGACCCATATAAAATGGGATATTGAAAACCAACTGGGGCTGACTAGTTCTGCCGGGGTTAGTTATAATAAATTCCTAGCTAAAATAGCCTCGGGTATGGATAAGCCCAACGGTTTAATGGTGATCACCCCCGAAGAGGCGGCTGATTTTTTAGCGAGGTTGAGGCTTAAAGAATTGCCCGGGGTAGGGCGGGTGATGGAAAAAAGATTGGCTGATTTGGGTCTGGAATATGGGCACCAATTACTTAAAGTCTCACAAGAGGACCTCATCCGCCATTTTGGAAAATATGGCCGCCAATTGTTCCATCTAATAAGAGGGATCGACGAGCGGGAGGTGGTTACCCATCGGGAGCGCAAGTCGATTGGGATTGAACACACCTTTGGTGCAGATGCCCAGTGGGGGCCCAACCTAGAGCGGGCCCTGGATATCTTGCTGCGGGGACTATTTAAGCGGGCTAAGTCTGGCGAGCGCCGGGGCCGGGCTTTGACCTTAAAGGTCAAGTTTGAAGACTTCACCCAAGTAACCAAGTCTTATTCAGGGGCAGAGCCCTTAACCCAAGCCAAGATTCGGCGGATTGCTTTAGAAAAGTTGGCCCAAGTAGAGGCGGTTTACCCAAACAAGTTGGTGCGCCTCTTAGGGCTTTCCATGTCAGGCTTTCAAGGCAAAGCCAGCAACAAAGATCCTAATTTTCAACTAAACCTGTTTGAAGCCATATTAGGGGGTACTCTTGAAGCCGAGGTGGGCCTTGAGCAGCGAAACCCCCTGCTTAACTTCCGGCTAGTTCAAGAGATCACTGGCGGGCAATTTATTGTTGACCCCAAAAACTTAGAAAAACCCTTGATTGGTGGAGCCTTTGATAGCAGGCGGATTAACGGGGAAAACATTTTTTTTGCGTTGAATCTCGGTGGGGGCGATGGGCACGCTTATTTGGCCAATCTGGCTAGTACCTCGATCAAATTAGCGGTGGTAGAACGCGAGGTGGCCTTGCCCGAAGGGATTGCCGGGATTTTGGTGCCCAATAGCCTAAAGGCCATGCAGGCCTTGGCTCGCTGGTTGGCCCGCCAATTTAAGGGTAAGTTAATCTCGTTAACCGGCTCTTCAGGAAAAACCACCGCCAAGGCTTGGTTCACGCATTTCTTAGAGGGGCACTACCAGGTGCAGTCCAATCCAGGTAGTTTTAATAACCACATCGGTTGCCCGGCAACGGTTTTGGGGCTCAAGCCCAATACGGAAGTCTTGATTTTGGAGATGGGAACCAATGGCCCTGGCGAACTCGATCTGCTATCCAGCATTGCCCCGGCTGATTTAACCCTGTTGCTTAACGTGGGTCACGCTCATTTAGGCAAGTTTGGTAACGCCCAAGCCCTCTTGGAGGCCAAGTTAGAGATATTTAACCACTTGCGCCCTGGGGGACAAAAGTTGGTGCCAGCGGCGGATTTACGGATTATCTCTCGTTTGGGCAAAGACTTTATTGGCTTTGGGCCAGGGTCTAACACCAAAGGTGAGGTATTGGCGGTAGATGGCTTGTTGGGTGAGCAATCCATTCTCTTAAAGCACCCTGGCGGGGAACTACGGATTACGGTTCCTCATTTAGGTGACTACGTCCCTAGTCTCTTATCGGCTATCTGGGCCGCAACCCAGGCCTTGGGGCTGAATATCCCTGATTTTGCTGAGCGCGCTCAAAGCCTTCCCCAAGAAAAAGGCCGGGCCACTTTATTGGAGGGGATGAAGGGGGAACGGGTGTTAGATGACACTTACAACGCCAACCCCGAATCTTTAGTGATGATGCTTAACACCTTAACTAAGTTAAATGGGGACCGCTTTGTCGGGGTAGTGGGCAACTTAGCCGAGATGGACCAAGGCTTGAGTGAATCGCGCAAGGTAATTATTGCCGGGCTTCCTAGAAATCTAACCCACCTTTTTTTAACTGGCGAGACGGGCGGGGTTTTGGCCTTGGCAGTTAAAGAGGCCCGGCCCTCGATGCAGGTGCGTTACTTCCCAAAGCTGCCAGACCTGATGGCTGCGTTAGAGACCCTGCGCGGTCCAGGTTGTATTATTGGGGTTAAAGGCAGTCGTACCAGCCACATGGAACGGGTGGTTATGGCACTGACCGAGCGGGAATTTGCCTGCGTTTTGGACCGATGCCATATTTTGCAACACTGCCGGGAATGTCCAAAACTTTGGGGTTAACCAACCACTCGATTACGACCTGTCTCTTTGGCTACATAAAGATTTTGGTCTGCGTCGGCTAAAAAAGTATCCAGCTTGTCTTGAGGGCCGCTGGCGAGACCGATAGAGACGGTCATATTAATCTCTTGTCCCTCATAGTTTACTGGAGTGGATTCGATCTGCTGGCGAAATTTTTCAAGAATGGGCCGGGCATGGGCGCTAGCAAGGTCGCTAAAAAGTACCGAAAACTCCTCCCCCCCCTAGTCGGGCCACCAACCCATGCGGGCTACACACCTCGTCTAAGATCCTGGCAAAAACCTTCAACACCTGATCCCCCGTATCGTGCCCATAGGTGTCGTTGACCCGTTTGAAATGGTCGATGTCAAACATGGCCAAGCTTATTTGGGCCGAGTTAGCCTTTTTATTTAAGATTTCTTGGGCTTTGCCGAAGAAGTGGCGGCGGTTAAATAGGTCGGTTAGAAAATCGCAGTGGGCCATTTTGTAGAGTTCGGCAATCTGCTGAAGTATCTCGACGTTTTGCATAACCCGCAAATTAAACTCTTCTTGAATAAAGGGCTTAGGCAGAAAGTCGTTGGCTCCGCTTTTGATAAACCGGGCGGCAGTGTGGGCGTCTCCTGTAGCCGAAAGCCCAATAATGGCTAGTTCTTTTTTAGAATACTGGCGGCGTAGTTCCACCGTTAGCGCCATGCCGTCCATGTTCGGCATTTGCAGGTCTGTTAAAACAAGCTTGATGTCTTTGTGAAGCTCGACCATCGCCAACCCCTGGACCCCATCGTTGGCCTCATATACCTTAAATTGCAGCAACTCTAACAATCTCCGCTGTTCTTTTCTAAATACCAAAGAGTCGTCGCAAATCAACACCCCGATCCCGCGGTTTTTGATCATTCGTTGGATTAGGGTGGTGATCTGGGGGATCGCGTCCCCGGTTTTGATCACATAATCGACCACGTCTTTAGCTAAAATATGGGTCCTCACCTCTGGATCAAAGGTGGAGGTCAGAATAAGGGTAGGAATACCCCTTTTGCGGCAATACTCCACCGCCTCGCCGCTGGGTGCGTCTGGTAAGACCAGGTTACTCACCGCGATAAAGGATTCCCCTGACTGGTGCATGGTCAGGATTTGTTTGAGTTTGCCTAAGTCTTTGGCCACTAGGCAGGTAAGGCCTAGTTCGCGGTTGATAGAGTCTTTAATATAGCGAGACTGGGCTTCGCTAGATTCGATTACAAGTACTAGGGTCTCCATCTGCATCCTCTTAATTTTATTAGTTCAAAAGTACTGTAATGGGGTATAGGTGTCAAAGGGCTTTGGTAAATTGTGTGAGTAATGACACAAGGTTTGCTTAGAGCCGGTTTAGAAAACTTTGAGCAGGTCTGTGATATCTAGTAGAGCAATAAAATAGGCTTTGTTTGCTTCCTACTTGGCAAGTAAAAGAAAAATCCGTAGAATCCCTGGCTCAAGGATTAGAGGCTCTCTTGCGGTTCATCTAGGTAAGGACTTTGTGAAAGAAGAAGTTGTAGAACAGGACAAGTTAATCCCTGGCATGCGGATCATCGCCTATCAAGGCCTAGAAGCACGCTTTGGGACCTTGGATGCTGAAAAAGTCCAGTGGCTGGCCCATAATTTTAAGGGCACCACTGCCATCAAGGTTGACGGCAGCCAGGTGGCGATTGATGCGCTTAAGGTAGGGGACCGTTTGCTAGAAATCGGCTCCTTTCCGGCCTCATTGCTCCACCTTTGTGAGGTGGGGGAAGGGTTAGTTAAAGCCTTAAAATCTCAAGGATTTAGCCGGTTTAAAGTCCAGACCGCTAGCGCCCAAGAGTCCCATATACAGTCGGTGGGGAAAGCCACTTTACTGGTTGAAAAAACCAAAAAATCGAAAGAAACCCAGGCGCGAGCCGCCAAAGAGGTGGAAAAGGTGATGGACGCACTGGCCCAAGGTGCGGCTAGTTTAGAATCCCTAAATGGCCTCGTCGAAGAGATTGTCGAAAATTCCTACTTAGAGGCCATCGGAGCCCTGGCGACACTAAAGCAAAGTGACTACACCTATGGGCATTGTGTGGACGTGGGGGCTATTTTTGCAGGGGTTTATTTTGAAATTCAAAGACATCGAGGTGTTGAGCCAGTCTTTGCCGACTTGCAAGAAGCTTTGCTTTCGGGGTTGCTACACGACTTAGGCAAGTCGAGTATGCCTAAAGACATTTTGGAATCCCCTCTGCAATTTGAAAAAGATAGCCCTGAAATGCGATTGCAAAGGGGCCATTCAGAAAAAACGGGGAAACTTTTAACCGAAATGAAAGCACACCCGGTGGCCATCAACATGGGTCTTTACCACCACGTTAAACCAGACGGGGATACCTATTCTAGTTATCCGAAAAATTTGGATTTTAAAGACGCCCTTTTTGAAACTCGGTTGCTTGCGATTATTGATTCTTATCAAGCCCTAACCGGCAGAAGACCCTTTAAACGGTCCTGGTCCGCTCCTGCGGCCATGCGTTATTTAGAGGCGCTTTCGGGGGTGGAATACGATGAGGAAGCGTTTGAGGGATTTGCAAAGGTTTTGGGCCTGTTCCCGGTGGGTAGTTTGGTCGAACTTTCTGATAAAAGCCGGGGGTTTGTGATGAACGTGCCTCAGGGGGACTTGTCCCGGCCTCAAGTGGTGCTCATCCAAGACCCAGAGGGCCGCGATTTAAATAAACACCCTTTGGTCGATCTGTCGGTTACTCAGGGTTTATCTATAGTTAAAGACCTGGACCCGGTTGAACTGTTTGGCGAGAAGGCGTTAGACCGGTTTTTAGCCTTAAAGGTGGGTTAAACTAGGGGGATGTAAAAGATAAAATCCGTTCCCAAACCCAACCTAGAACGGATCGAGAGGTGACCGCCTAGTTTTTTTATGGCCGAATCCACCGCGTCTAGTCCGATACCTCGACCAGAAACCTCTGAAACCGCGTCAGAGGAAGAAAAACCCGGCAGTAGTAAAATCTTCCAGGTTTCCCCCTTTTTAACCAAAGCCCGGACCTCCGCTTCGTTAAGCCTTGGATTCCCCTCCGCTTTTTGGGCGATTTTCTCCCAGTCAATCCCGTGCCCGTCGTCGCTAATTTTAACCACTAATCTTTCGGCTTCTTTGGTTATACTTAAAATAAGGGTGCCAACCGGTTCTTTGCCCGCTAATTTACGTTCATCCGGGGGCTCTAGGCCATGATCGGCGGCGTTTCGATACACATGGCGCAACTCAAAATTAAGTTGGCGAATCATCGCTTTAGGTAGGCGCAAGCCTTCGGTACAGACCGCCTTAAATCGAATCTCTTTGCCTAATTTTTGACCCAGACTTTTTAGGTCTGCCTCCCAATTTTCGGCGATCATTTGGGCGGGTAAATGGGTTTTGGATTTTAAGGCTCCTTTGACTTGTTCCCAATCCTCTTTTTCTGCGGCAGCTAGGAGTTGTTCATATTCGCTTTGGGAAAAGTTAACCCCCATTAAAACCTGTACAATCTCGCCTCCGAGGCTTTCTAAAAGTGACGATGCGTGCCGGTAGTGGCGGTTAAGGGCTTCTAAACGCTGGTGAAAGAGGGGGACTCCCTCGGGGGTGGCTAATCCTTGAACCCCATCTTCCATTTGGTGGACCGCCGTTTTTAGGTCGTCAAGATCAAATTGACTACACAGCCCTTTGATACTATGAAGGTTTTTAAGGAGTTGGCGTTGGTCTTGAGTATGGGGTAACTGGTTGGAGGCTTTAATTTGTTTGCTAAAATCCTCCAGCATGGCCTGATTTTTTTCGATCATCTCGATCAGGCTAAGGTAGCTAGCCACGTTTCCACGAATCTTTTCTTGCACCTTTTTTTCATGGGCTTCCGTAGAAGCCGTTTTTGACTGCAAGTCTTTTATTTTAATGGCCTCGGTGACATCTTCCATACGCACAAACACGTTGGTCACATACCCCATCCGGTCTTCAGAGAAGTAATAAAACAGCCGGTATTGCCGCTCGGCGAGTTCCACCTGGGAGGGCAAGAGACTTAATACCACCTTGGGGTCAAACCGGTTGCCTCCAAAGATCATAGCCAGGGCGCGGTAATAGCTTTTAAGCCCCTTTTTATCGTTTCTTAAAATCAGGTCGGCAAACGGCAATCCCGCTAACTTGGGCTCGCCAATGTAACGGGCGGCGACTGCTGAATAATTTGGGCCAATCTCCCCTTTGGAGTCTATGGAAAAGCTGGCTTGACCGATGTTGTCTAAAATCTCTTGGGCCAGCCGAGCCCGTTCGGTGGCTTGCAATAACTCTTTTGTGGTAAAACGTAGATCTTGGGTTTCCTTCTCTAACACCGCTTCTAGAAGGGTCTCTTGAAGTTCTAGGTTCCAGGGTAAGACCGAAAGCAGACGGTTTTTGGGGATGTAAAGCCCCCAAGCCGGGTGCCGCAGGCGCACGGTAAAGCCGGAAAGTTGCTCCCCAGCTAAACAAGCGGACTCGCCAAAGAGGTTGATGTTTTTTGCCAGGGGCGAATCGGTGCCACTATAACTAATCTCTACTGGGTCATTGACTAGGTAAAGCCCGTTCACAGGCCGGTATTCGGTCAGAATGGGCCGCTCTGGGCTAAACTCCTCCCCCTGGGACAAAGCAGCTAAAAGCCCCAATACCCAGAGGCTTTTCCCTTTTAAAAAGCCCAATCCAGCCAAAAAATCTAACCGTTTGTAAAAAGCGGCCTTTTTTTGGGCCGCTTCGTCTGAGTTAGGGGCTTCAAAAAAACTAGGGGTTGCGAAATTTTGCTCTAACGAGCGGGCGGTTTCGGTTTCTTCGGCCAAACTGGCCATTAACTGGCTAAATAGGTCGAACGCCTTGGTGGACAAGGCTAGACGTTCTTCGGGCTCAAAGCTTTGGACTTGCGCAAGTTGGGCCTTGGCTGCTTCGAAGAGTTGGTCTAAGTCAGAGGCGCTGGGCATACATGGACCGTGAAAAATGGTAAGACTTGAATCCCCTGGCAGACTAGGATAGTCTTACCCAGAGCAGTTAACAAAGTTTCGCAGATTTTACAGTCTGGTTCAACGCTCAATCGAACATTTGATCTTTTTATTGAGGTTGTTTTGGAAAAATCAATCCGTATCCTGTTGGTGGATGACTCTTTGGGGATCAGGTTGGTCGCTAAAAAGTTGTTTCACAACTTGGGTTATAATGCGTTGGAAGTGGTCGAGGGTGGGGTGAAGGCGCTTGAACTACTAGAAAGTCAACCCTTTGACCTAGCGATAATTGACTGGTCCATGCCCGAAATGAGTGGCCTAGAACTTTTAGAAGCCATCCGGGAGCGGCCTGCGATTAAAGATTTGCCAGTTTTGTTGGTGACCGCCATTGAGGAGCCGTTAGAGCTAATCGACGCGCTAAAAGCGGGGGCCGACAGTTACATGAACAAACCTTACGACGCTACCCAGATTGAGGAAAAAATCGCCCAGGTCTTTGAGTTTCGCAAAAAAAAGGCCAGTCGGCAGGCGGATCTGGATTTTTAGCGGACCAAAATCGCCAAGGCCTCTAAGTGGCCCGCGTGGGCGTACATATCGTATCCAGTAAGACTTTGCAGGCGAAATCCCCCCGCGATTAAGGGGCTTAAATCTCTGGCTTGGGTCTGAGGGTCGCAGCTTAAATAGACCAGCTTTGAGAGTTTTGAAGCGAGTATTTGCTCAATAAAAGGGTTGCCAAGCCCGGCTCTGGGCGGATCGACCAATAATAAATCGGCCCTCGAATCAATCCCCGAGGTTGCCGGGGCAGCCTCGATTCGGCTGGTAATATAGCCTGCCCGTTCTAGGTTTTTGGTACCTAGTTGGGCGGTTTTTGGGTCGCCTTCGAATGCTAAAAAATCTCCAACTACCGAAGCCAAAACCAGGGTTAAGGTGCCTGCTCCGGCGAAATGTTCGACCGCAAACCGAGAGCCCTTCATCGCTTCGGCAAGGTTAGACAATATTTTTGCGGTCACAAAAGGGTTGGCTTGAGCAAAGAGGTTGGCCTTGAGTTCTAAGGCGCCAAAACCATAGTCTTCAGTCACACTCTGCCCAAATCCCTTTAAGGGCTCGGTTTTGTTGCCGATGCACCATAAAGCGGCAACTTGGCCAGAGGATTTAGACTGGATTAGGGCTAAATCCCCTTTAGGTGAAAGTCCTTGAGCGGCCACCAGAATGGGTTTGGATATAATTTTACATTGGGGCACAGCTAAGGAAGAGTTACTCCGGTAACGGCTCAAACCCAACCCTTTGCCCGCAGGTTGCAACCTAGTTTTGTGGCGATAATGCCAAACCTCTGGGCTTGGCACCAGCCCCACTTCAGACTCAATCCCTTGTCTTTTATAAAGCTCCTTGACCATCTTGGCTTTAATAACCAATTGCTTTTCATAGGCTAAATGCAAAAGCGCACAGCCGCCGCATTCGGGAAAATGAGGGCAGGCAGGCTCGATCCGGTCTGGGCTGGGTTCTAGGACTTTTAGAATCCGGGCTTCCAGATGGGTTTTTCCTTCTTTAATCGGCTCTAATAAAAGCCGTTCTCCCGGCAAGGCGGCGGCTACAAAGCAGGCCTTGTCTTGGGCGTATCCCAAGCCCAGCCCTGGCCAAGCCCAACGTTCTATGGTTAGCTCAAAACTCATGGTCTCGATTTTTCCATCATCGCCTTTAGTTCGGCCAAGGGTGGATATACAAAGCGCCAATAGGCGATAAGACTTTCTTCAGGGAAACTATCTGGCAGGGGGGGACGTTGCCTTACCCCCATCACGGCATACACCACCATCATAGTCATGTCGTCTGAAACCTGCGACTCTAATACCTCGTAGCCCATCAG
Organism: Candidatus Lambdaproteobacteria bacterium RIFOXYD2_FULL_50_16; assembly: GCA_001783695.1. Lineage (GTDB taxonomy): Bacteria > SAR324 > SAR324 > XYD2-FULL-50-16 > XYD2-FULL-50-16 > XYD2-FULL-50-16. The sequence goes on along the minus strand of MFNE01000030.1, from coordinate 80,291 downwards.
GTTTCCATCTTTACTTAAGGTCACCTTGATCCAAATAGACCCCCCATTGGGCACGGCCCCACTAAGGTAGTCTGCCGGGGCCAACCAACGTTTTGAAAGGGCCACAGCCCAGTTTTCCATAAACCTTTGGTAGTTCCACCGGTAGTTATTGATCGCATAGTTCAGCCCCGCTTCACCAGTCGAAAGGGGGCCGTCTTTGGGAATATGAGGCTTAGCTTCGTCTAGGCCAATCGCGCCTTTTTGTCCCTTTTTTTGACCAAACTCATTAATCGGACCCTGACCCTTTTGCGGGGCAGAGCGAGCGGCTTGGGGATCCATTTGATCAGGCCGGTCGGTTAATTCTTTTTCGTGATCAGGCAGGGGGGTGTATTTCGACTTTTCTTTAGGTGCCGCCCTTTTTGGGGCCAAGAGTTCTTCTAAATTTAGCTCCATTGATTCGCTTCTACGCTCTGAAAACATAGAGCTAACCCAAGCAGATACCGGTGCCAGGGCCCCGCCGTGAAGCAGGAGTGCCACTCCAAGCGCGGCTAAATAAAAGTGAAAATCACGGAGCTTCGGTGCCAAAGGCCACCTTTAGGAATTTTTGGCTTCGTAGCCGGTCCAGAAGATCGACTACCCTGCCGTGGGGCACCTCTTGGTCGATGTTTAAGATTACCTTTTGGTTCCGGTCGTAAAAGGGGTTTTTCAAAACCGCTTCCAGTTGGTCCCAGGGGATTTGTTTGTGATTAACCCAAACATGCTCCCTGTCTTTAACCTCGATCATCAGCCGGGTTTGCAAGGCGACCCCCTCAGCGGTCTTGGCTTTGGGTAGCTCAATACTAACCGCTTCTTGATTGGCAAACCGGGTGGATACCGCAAAGAAGATGATTAACAAAAACAATACGTCAATCAAGGCGGTCAGGTTAATCTGGGTTTTACGGATGCGTACCTCAGCGATTTTCATGCTCAACCATCTTATCGTAAAATTGATCAAGCAGCCCGTTAATTTCGTCTTCAACCTTGAGCAATTGGTTTTCTATATGCCGAGCGTAGAGGTTGGCGGCTATAAGGGCGGGGATGCCAATAGCAAGACCGGCTACGGTGGTAAACAAGGCCTCTGATATGCCCCCAGATAAAGATTCGATCTTAGCCTGCCCCGAGGAGGAAAGCTTGGAAAATACGTCGATCATCCCCAAGGCCGTGCCTAAAAGTCCAAAAAGAGGGGCTACCCCACCAATCAAATCTAAAAATACCAACCCTCGCTCTAGGCGGTTTCGGGCCTTGCGAGATAGGTCCGAGAGTCGCTCTTCAAAGCGAGCGATAGGCAAGGGGAAGTAACCTTGAATTGGCCCCAACATTTGGTCTAAAAGTGCAGCAGACGAAGAGGCGGGCGGTTCCATACTGCCAGAGGAAAGCCTTGTTTTCCAAGCTTCTAAGGTTGCTTTAGGAAATAGTCTGCCACTATTAAGTTGCAAGGCGCGCTCAATAGCAAAGGTCACCACCAACAAGGAGCAAAGCAGCAGGGGGTACATCATCGCCCCGCCGCGGGCAAAAAGGATTAAGAGTTCTTCGGTCATCTTTGAGGAGCCTGGAAGTTAAACTAATCCTAAACGAGCGACTAAAGCTTGTAAACCAACTAGCTCCTGATAATCAAAGAATGTTATAGTACCCCTGTTTTTTTGGTGCTAGCATAAGAGGGCAAGGCGGGAGAAACCTTAGATTGCCCCTGTAGATCTGGAACTAGGGTAAATACCCTGCAAATTTTTAAAGGCCTAGAAAGTAGGGTTTCCATCGTTGCAATTGGGGAATAGTCGAGATAAGGTAAGACCCACTACGAATTCGCGATGGGAGTAGTTATGTTAAAAAACTTGAAATTATGGCAGAAGATGGCCATGGCAGTGGTGCTGCCAATCTTTATTTTGGCTGTTCTGAGCTTGTGGAGTTTCAAGGTGGGCGGAGAAATTTACGTCCAAATCAACCAAGCCGGAAAGGTCAACTTCCCAAACGCCTTGCTCGCCCAAAAGATGGACAAAAACATTGTCCAGATTCAGCAATGGCTAACGGATATCTCTGCGACCAGGGCCCAAGACGGGCTTGCTGACGGGTTTGATGAAGCGAAAAAAAACTATGACAATTTTATAGAGTCCTCCAAAAAGTTTGAAGACTACTTTCAACAGGCTGGCCAACTTGACGAGGTCCAAAAGATTCAGACCCTAAACCAACGGGTTGACGCCTATTATGCTACTGGCCAAAAGATGGCCCATGCCTACATTGAAGGCGGCTCACCTGAAGGAAACAAAATTATGGGTGAGTTTGACCAAACCGCGCAAGCCTTGAGCGACGTATTGCAACCCTTTATCGATGAACAGGTAAACCAAGCGCAAGAGCAAATCGACCAGACCATTGAGTCGATGGAGCGGTTTAAAAAAACTAACCTTTTGCTGAGTTGGATCGCCATCTTTGTTACTTTGGCCGTGGCCGGCACCATTGTGACCCTACTCTCTAAGCGTTTGCATGAATTAACCGAAGTGGTTCACGAGGTAGCCCAAACCAAAGACCTTTCTAAAAAGGTAGAGGTGAGTGGGAACGACGAGATCGGCCAGACAGGCGACGCCTTTGGCAAGTTGCTTCATAATATGTCGGAAGTAATTTATAGTATCACCGGCCATACCGAAACCCTCTCAACCGCAAGCACTGAATTAGCCGAAACCATCGAAGAGATTGAAAAGTCGGCTAGTGATGTGAACCAAGGCACCGAGCGTAGCTATACCGCAATTATCGATATGGCCAACGGGCTCAAGGAACTAAACAGCTCTGGCCAGCGAATGGAAACCGCGACCAAAGAAACCATGACCCTGGCTAAATCAGCCGCCAGCGACACGGACCAATCTAAACTGGCTTTGACCAACATTCAGTCGGCGATGCAAAAAATTGCTGACTCCACCCAGAAAATCATTCACTACACCGATCAAATCGCCAAGATTGGTAGTCAAACCAACCTGCTTTCGTTAAACGCCAGTATCGAAGCGGCCAAGGCTGGGGAATTTGGTCGGGGCTTTGCGGTGGTTGCGCAGGAGGTCAAAAGCCTCTCTGAACGAAGCAGCAACACCATCCGCGAGATCAACCGCATGATCGAGATTAGTTTTGCCAACGTTTACGAAGGCACCATGGTGGTGGGCAACTCGGCCCAGGTTGTTGGCGGACTAATCAGCAAAGTTCAGCAGATTGATCAAAAGATCGGGATGGTTTACAAAGAAGCGATTGCCCAGGAAAAACGCTCTGCTGAAATTAGCAAAAGCTCGGAAGAACTCAACGAAATTGCGTCAGGAAACTCGTCGGCTATGAATGAGTTGGCTCACGCCTTAAAACAGGTGGAACAAACTATTCAAGAGCTTAATAAAATGGCTGAAGATGTACAAGAACAGATGAGTGTCTTTAAGGTATAGACCACAGCGGCTAACCTGAAGGGCCTTAAAAGTACCGATAAATTAGGAAACGTTGGCGGTCGCCTCACTTTTCACCAATTACAAATCAAATCCGTGAGGGACCGCGCCAAGTAGGGAGGCGGTTTGTTACCCCAAACTTTTAGAAACGATTTCTAGCACATCTTTGGAAAGTCCAGGTTGTTTTAGGATTCGTTTTAACTCAGCCTCTGCGTGAGGACGGGCTTTTGTAGGGAAGCGCCGCCAACGGGCCAAGGACAGAACTAGGCGACTGGCGATTTGAGGGTTATCTGGGTCAGTTAGAAGCACTTGATCGGCTAAAAAACGGTAACCTGAACCGTCGGCTTTATGAAATTGGGGAAGGTTGCGTTGGGTGAAGCCGCCCACTACGGCGCGTAACCGATTGGGGTTTTTTCGGTCAAAGGCGGGATGGTTTAATAATTGACCCACCGCTTCTACCCCGTATTCTGGCGAGCCGGCAATTAAACCAAAATATTTATTAACGACCAAGTCGTCGTTTTTAAAGCTCCGGTAGAATTCAGCTAACTCTTGTTCCTTGGCCGGGCCCGGTTGGTGGGTCAAAATCGAAATGGCAGCTAGCCGGTCTGTCATATTGTCGGCCTGATCAATCTGGGCTTGGGCCAGTCCAATGTAGGTTTCTTGGCCTGTGGCTACCAGATAACTGAGGGCGAGATTTTTTAAAGCGCGCCTCCCGTTTTGCAGGTTGTTAAACTGGTAGGGGTCTCCCTCAAAGGTTTGGTATAAACGCTTCCATTCCTTTTCTAGGGCCAGCCCCAAAGCCTTTTGTAGGGCTTTACGCGAGGCAAATATCCCTTCAACTTCCATCGTAGTCATCGACTCTAAAAGCAAGGTCTCGCTGGGCAGAGCCGCCGAATGAGCGATCAAGGCCGGGTCTCGATCGGGATGAGTGATTAAGGCCCTTAAGGCTTCAATGAGTGCTGGAGAAGGGCTGGTTGGCTGGTTGATTCCCGCTAAAATTTCAGTAGTCAAGAGTCCTTGGGCGGCTTCGAAAGCCCCGACCCCATCGTCATCATGGGCCATTAAAACCAAGCGGTCCGCTTGGGTAGGCTCATACTGCAACCGCACAGGGGCCGAAAAACCGCGTAGTACCGATAGCAGGGGGCGTTCGCTTAATCCTTCTAAAACCAACTCGGTTTTTTTGCCGTCCATCAGGTAGAGCCACTCGCCTTGCCTTTTTTCGCCCAAAGCTTGGTAGATAAGGGCTTGCCCCTTTTGACCAAAGGCTTTGAGCAGGATCGGGATCAATAAGGGTTGCTTCTTTTTGCTGTCTGGGGTGGGTGGGTTGGTTTGTTGCCAATGCAGCCGAGCCTCCCCTTTGGTTTCGTCCCAGTCCACTTTTAAACTTAGTTCGGGGGTGCCTGCCTGGAAATACCAATCCTTAAAGCGGCTTAAATCGGCTCCCGATCCATCCTCTAAGGCTTTAAGCCAATCCTCGATGGTGCAAGCTTGACCATCGTGGCGCTCAAAGTAGAGCTTGGCCCCTTTAAAATACCCCGACTTGCCCAGGATTAGGCTGGCCATCCGAATCAATTCGGAACCTTTGTGGTAAACGGTCAAGGTGTAAAAATTGTTTATTTCTACATAAGATTCGGGCCGTACCGGATGGGCCATAGGGCCGCCGTCTTCGGCAAATTGGCTGGTTTTAATCAGCTTAACCTCTTCGATCCGTTTTACTGCTTTAGAGGTCATGTCGGCGGAGAAATGTTGATCCCTAAAGATGGTTAAACCCTCTTTGAGGCTTAACTGAAACCAATCGCGGCAGGTGATCCGGTTGCCTGACCAATTGTGGAAATACTCATGGCCAATGACCCCCATGATCCACTCAAATTCCCCGTCTGTGCTGGTTTTTTGGTTAGCCAGAACACAAGAGGAGTTAAAAATATTCAACCCCTTGTTTTCCATAGCGCCCATATTGAAATCCTTGACCGCGACAATCATAAAGATATCGAGATCATATTCCAAACCATAGACCCGCTCATCCCAAGCCATGGCTTTTTTAAGACTCTCCATGCCGTGGGCGGTTTTGTGGGCGGTTTCGGGCTCGGTCCAGAGTTCTAATGCGATTACACGGCCACTTTTTGTGATAAAACGGTCCTGACGGGCCACTAGGTCGCCGGCCACTAGGGCAAAAAGATAACAGGGTTTTTTAAAAGGATCTTCCCACAGGGCCCAGTGGCGGCCTCCTTCTAGGGAGCCTTGGCCAATTCGGTTGCCGTTTGAAAGCAAAACGGGGTATTGGGCGAGGTCAGCGGTGATGTGGGTTCTAAAAAGGGTCATCACATCTGGACGGTCAGGGAAGTAGGTGATTTTGCGAAACCCTTGGGCTTCGCATTGGGTGCAAAAGAGACTGCCCGACTGATAAAGCCCTTCTAAGGCTTTATTTTCCTTGGGGTAAATCTGGGTGACCAAGGTGAGCTCGAAGGCCTTGGGCAGACCGGTTAGTTTCATGCCCTCTGCGTCAATTTGATAGTCGCTCCAGGGAGCCCCGTTGATCAAGATCGACTGGAGTTCAAGCTTTTCCCCATCTAGCCACATCTCTTTGGCCGTTTTTTTGGCCTTATAATGGCAGCGAGCCGTAACCAAAACATGGGTTTCGTAGAGGTCAAAAGCCAAAGATACTTCTAAAAGGTCGTGGCTAAAGGGCCGGTAATCGGCCAATTTAACGGTTTTTGGGGAATTGTTCATTCTAGGGGAGTTGGAAAAGGGGGGACTTGCCCCCAGTTTCTTAACCTTGGCTAGGTTCGCCGAGGAGTTCTTTAAAAATTTTATTGATCACACCAGGGTTGGCTTTGCCCTTGGTCGCTTGCATCGCTTGGCCCACAAAATAACCAAACAGCCGGTCCTTGCCCCCTTGGTAGGCGGCGGTCTGTTCGGGGCTGTCGGCTACAATTTTTTGGCAAATTACCAACAGGGCAACTTCATCACTTACCTGCTTAAGCCCTTTTTCTTCAACCACTTGCGCCGGATATTTGCCGGTCTCAAACATCTCTTGGTAAACGGTTTTGGCGATTTTGCCGCTGATCGTACCGTCCTCGATCAAGGCGATCATTTGCGCCAAGCTTTTAGGCCCTACCTTACATTGAGTGGCTTCGGTTTTGGTTTCGTTGAGTAGTCGGAGCATATCACCTAAGATCCAGTTGGTAGCTGGTTTAGGACTGGCCCCTGCTTTGAGGCATTGCTCAAAATAAAAGGCCACCTCTTGCGAGGCTACCAAGACAGAGGCGTCGTAGTGGCTCAAGCCATGTTCTAAAACAAATCGGTCCCTTTTTTGGTCGGGCAACTCGGGCAGACTCGCATGGGTCCGGTCCACCTCTTCTTGCTCGATTTTAACCACGGGCAGGTCTGGGCAGGGGAAGTAGCGGTAATCGTGACTGTCTTCTTTGACCCGTAGCGAGCGCGACTGGTTCAGCGCGCCGTCCCAAAGTCGGGTTTCTTGGATGATGGTTTCCCCGTCTAAAACCGCATCGGTTTGCCTAGCGATTTCAAACTCAATCGCCGCAGCAACGTTTCTAAAACTATTGATGTTTTTAGTCTCGGTGCGAGTGCCAAACTGGGCTTGACCCCTAGGCCGAATCGAGACGTTGGCGTCGCAACGTAAATTCCCTTTTTCCATATCCCCATTGCAGACTCCCAGATAGGTGACATAGCTATGGATCTTCTCCATATAGGCTTTGGCCTCTTCTGAGTTGCGAATATCAGGCTCGCTGACGATCTCAACCAAAGGCACTCCGGCGCGGTTTAAATCGACATAAGAAGCGTTGGGGTCTTGGCCTTCGTGGACCAGTTTGCCCGCATCCTCTTCCATATGGATACGAGTGATTCCAATCCGTTTGGTGCCCGCCTTGGTTTCAATCTCGATCCAGCCACCTTCGCAGATGGGCCGATCAAATTGGCTGATCTGATACGCCTTGGGCAGGTCTGGGTAGAAATAGTTTTTTCGGGCAAACTGGCTGTCTAGGCGAATCTTGCAATTAGTGGCCAACCCCAACTGGATGGCAAACTGAACCGCCTTTTGATTGATCGTGGGCAAAGCGCCGGGGAGACCTAAACAAACAGGGCAGGTGTTTTGGTTGGGCTCTGCTCCATATTGATTAGGGCAGGAGCAAAACATCTTGGCTTCTGTAGAGAGCTGGGCGTGAACCTCCAGCCCGATCACCGGTTCAAATTGCATTGCACGAGTCGGGTAAAGTTATCAGGCGAAACGTTGATTGACAGTTATCCTGGCACTGGGGAAAGATATCGTCAAGATTAGGGACTATTATGAGCCGATTCGAACATATCTTATTTAGCCCAGAACAGATTCAGGCGCAAATCCGCCACCTTGCCCGGCTAATTACCTATCATTATAAAGGCGGCCCGGGGCCCGAATTGGTGGGTTTGATGAATGGGAGTATCGTATTTATGGCCGATTTAATAAGACATCTGGACCTCGAATGCCCAGTGCAAACCATGCGGGTCCAAAGTTACCAAGGCACCCAAGCCAAGGCCCCAGAGATAGAGCTTAAATTTTCGGTCCAGGGCAAAAAAATACTGGTGATCGACGACATCTTAGACAGTGGCCAGACCTTGCGTTTGGTCTGCTCCACCTTTAAAAAGGCCGGGGCCGAAGAGGTGAAAACCTGTGTTTTGTTAGATAAAAAAATGGCAGCCTTCACCCCCGATTTCTGCGCCTTTGCTTGCCCAGACGCCTGGGTGGTGGGCTACGGGATGGATTACAACGGCAAATACCGCAACCTCCCCTTTATTGCTGAATTGCCACCAGAACTACGCTAAGGGCCTCCTTCTTGAATCATCAGCCAGCCTTAAACCTTACTCCCAATTTGACATGCCTAATTTAATCGACGCCTTTAAAAAAAGCCCTGGTCCTAATAACCTCAAAGAGGCCCTGGTCTTATATCTCAAAGGGGTTTCTATGGGCACTGCCGACATCATCCCTGGTGTCTCTGGTGGCACCATCGCCCTTATTGCCGGGATTTACACCCAATTGATTGACGCCATTAAATCAATTGATGGGGATGCGGTTAAAAAACTCTTGCGCCTCGATTTGGCCGGGTTTTTGGCTCATGTACATCTCCGGTTTTTGGTGGTCTTGTTAGCCGGGATTAGCACGGCGATTATTTCCATCGCCCGGCTGATGAATTACCTCCTAGACGAACAACCGGTGTTGACTTGGTCCGCCTTTTTGGGGTTGATTTTGGCCTCCATCTGGATCTTAGGCAAAAAGGTTCATTGGAGCCCTAAAACCCTGGCCGCCTTTGGGGTGGGAGGCTTGGTAGGCTTTGTGATTGTGGGTCTGATTCCGGTCTCAACCCCCGAGACTTGGTGGTTTATTATTTTAGCGGGAATGATCGCTATTTGCGCGATGATTCTGCCTGGGATTTCGGGGGCTTTTTTGCTTTTGATCATGGGCAAATATGAATATGTCACCGGAGCCCTCAAGCACCCTTTCGAAGCCCAGTCCTTGGTGATTATCGCCTGTTTTTGTCTAGGCGCGTTTGTGGGAATCACTAGTTTTTCTAGGGTGTTAAGTTATCTTTTGCATCACTATGAAAAGCTCACCTTAGCCCTTTTAACGGGCCTAATGGCCGGTAGCTTACGCAAGGTTTGGCCCTTTAAAGAGGTGTTAGAACAGGTGGAGATTCGGGGCAAACTACATGTACTTCGCGACCAAAACATTTGGCCCGAAATAGGAACCGAACTAGGGTTGGCTATTGGTTTGGCCGTATTAGGCTTTTTATTAGTGATGGTCTTAGAACGTTGGGCTGATCCAGCGGCCTAGGGCTGCATTCTGGGTAAAAAGTGGGATTTCTAGGGGCTGAAAAAAACTTTAGCAGGAATTTATATTTAGGCGGAGACCCTTAATTAATATACCGATCCGTACGGTTTTCCCTCGGCGGAGCCAAAAACGGGGCTCAAATGCCCCATTATAGGCACCAATCCTGCATCAACGCTGGGCGCGGTTTTCCTTGATATTTCATGGAGGATCTGCAATAAACCTCTAATAGACCTTAGGGGAAAAACCCTGTGGAATTCGAAGCCTATGAAACGCTACCTGTTGTTGATGCTCGCCCTCTTGTTCTGCTTAAACCTGTACGCACAGGATCAGGACCAAGATTTAAGTCTAGACGAGTTGGCAGACCCTCAGGTTGTAGGCAAGACCCAGCTAAGCCCTGAAGAAGCTGAAGACCTTGAGATCAAAGACAAGGACGAAGCGGTTTCCGCAGAGATGGACGGCCAAATGCCCCCCTCCTTGGCGGAAGCGGATGAATTGGCGGCCCCGGTTTCGGTCGATGAGATTCCGATTTATTCTAATAAAAAGATTGAGGCCTTTGTGGCCATGTACACTGGCCGCAAGCGCGATGTTTTTGAACAAGCGGTTGAGCGCAGCGCCACGTATTTACCCATGATCCGGCGGATCTTCGCCGAAGAGGGTTTGCCCCCCAACCTTGCCTTCCTTTCGGTCGTCGAATCTAACTTTAACCCCCAAGCCCGCAGCCGCGCCTCAGCCCTTGGGCTTTGGCAGTTTATGTCCTACACTGGGCGGATGTATGGGCTTTCTAATAGTTGGTGGCACGACGAACGCTACGATCCCGAAAAATCAACCCGCGCCGCCGCTAAATACCTAAAAAATCTCTACCGCGAGTTTGGGGATTGGGAATTGGCCTTGGCTGCTTATAACTCCGGCTCTGGCCGGGTTCGAGGCGCGATTAAACGGGCCGTTCGTTTAGGCAAAGATCAAGATTTTTGGGCCTTAAAACTTCCTCGGGAAACTAGGGGATATGTGCCCGCCTTTTACGCAGTAAATATTTTATTCGCCAACCTGGAGGCCTACGGATTTAACGATCTGCCCGAGATGTTGGAAGAAAAACCTCGCTACCCCTTAGAAGTGCCCGGTGGGGTGACCTTGGCGCAGATTTCGGAGGTGATTGGAATTGACGAGGCAGAGTTACAATCACTAAACCCTTCGATCCCCAAAGGGCTGACCCCGGCGCATCATCCAACCTATGTGATTATGGTGCCTAGGCCCATTGAACCGGACCAGGAAAAGCTGAACCAGTTAGAACAAAACCGAACCCGTTTTTGGAAGTATCATCAGGTGCAAAAAGGGGATAACCTGTGGTCGATTAGCCGCGAATATGGCGTGCCTATCGCCCAGATCATTTCGTTTAATCAAATCTCCCGAGGCAAACTATTGCGGTTGAACCAGCGGATAATGCTGCCGGTGTCCAATAGTTACGTTTTGCCGCAATATTCTCGTGTTTCGGCCCAAATCTCGGCACCGGCAAACCGGGATGGGTTTATTTACCATACGGTCCAGCGGGGAGATTCGCTTTGGAGTATCAGCCAAGCCTATAAGGTGACGATCCACCAAATAAAGGCTTGGAACTACCGTGCTGAGCAGCGCTGGCGCCACCTTCGGCCTGGCGAGCAAGTGGCGGTTAAGTTGCCTCAAAAAGAAACCAACACCCTTTAAAACCCATCCCACCCCTAAATTCTAGGGGCGGGCGTAAGAAGGCATAACCCTTGCTTTTTAAAGGGCGTCTTCAACCTTGGGAGCCCATGTATAACCCCTACGCCAAACAAGCTAAAGCCTCGAAAGAGGAGGTAGTGATGGAATATGCACCCATGGTCAAGCATATTGCCAACCGCCTTTCGGCCCGCCTTCCAGACGGCTTTTTGCGTGATGACTTGGTCCAAGTGGGGATGATTGGGCTTTTAGAGGCGGCTGAGAAATACGACCCTAGTCAAGGGCACCTGTTTAAGACCTACGCCGAACATAGGGTTAAGGGGGCGATGCTTGATGACCTGCGCGCTAAAGACTGGATTCCCCGTTCGGTTAGGGACAATGGCAATAAGTTAGACAAAGCCTACCGCAGTTTGCGAGCCAAAGAGGTGGATCATCCTAGTGATAATCAATTGGCCGAGGCCCTAGAAATTTCCCCCAAAGAACTACCCGACTTTATCGATAAAGCCCGCCCCATCCCGCTGTTGTCCCTAGAAGGCTTGATCTCCCATGACTTCGATGAAGATGAGATGAATATTTTAGACACCCTAGCTAGTGCCGAAGCCCAAAGCCCGATGGAACAGCTTTTGGGGAGTGAGGCAGTAAGCTTGCTGGCGGTTGCGATTGAAAAGCTCCCTGAAAAGGAGCGAATGGTGCTGGCTCTTTATTACAACGAAGATATGAATCTAAAAGAGATTGGGGCGGTTTTAAATATCACCGAATCCAGGGTCAGCCAAATGCGCACCAAGGCCATTGCTCAACTAAGAAGCCTAATGGGTGAGCCGCCCAAGACCCCAGAAGCGACCTAAATTCGCTCCCTCCCTTTAGGCAACGATGAGCGAGTTGTTATCCCGGTTGCGGGGATTTAAAGACAAAATCCAAAAAAAGATCGTTGATACTGCCGCCGCCTCTGGGCTGTTGGTCGGGCATAATAAACTCCTGGACGGTTTGATTTTTGGTGGGTTTGAGCATTTAACCGAACTGGGCAAATCGCTTTCGCCCGAGGTTGTCAAAGCGCTAGCCTACCAAAAGCTGATGGAGCGGTTACTCGAAACCATGCCCAGCTACGATTCCGCCCAACCCCTCTTGGGCAGCGAGGAAGACCAAGAGATCTTTTTTACCTACAAAACCCGGCGGTTTTTAGAGGCCGCGCTTCCCGGCGATGTGATTTTAGTACGAGGCAACCAACGAATCAGCCGGATCATCCAAACCTTGACCACCAGCCCTTACAGCCACTCGGCCTACTACCTTGGCCAAGGGGAATTAATCGAGGCCGAGCCCGAGGGGGTGGTCATCAGCCCCATTTCTAAATACATCAATCTGGACTTACGTATCTGCCGCCCCAGCCTGCTTGATAAAGAAGGGTTGGCCAAGGTCAACGCCTTTATGGAACGAATGCTAGTCGAGCAGCCCAAATACGATGTGGTTAATATCGAGAAACTGCTGTTTAAATACGCCTATTCGAAGTTTCGCCCCGACACCAAGGTTTATATAGGGGGCTCCACCGATTTTGAGCGACTCTATATTTGTTCTGGGATGATCGCCCGCGCCTTCCAAGAAGCGGGCTACCCCATCGCCCCTTCCCTACGCTTCCGCCACCAAAAAGAACGCCGAAAAAAGGCCCGCCTGGAAACGGTGGAAGACTATTTCAAACTAGCGTTGCACCGCACCAAAAACTACAGCCAAATCGTCCCTTGCGACTTCGACAACAGCCCCTTCTTCGCGACCGTCAAATTTATGTACCTAGACACCCAAATCAAAGCCCAACGCCATAGGTCCTTTGATATGGAAGGGTAATCACTGCACCTTCTTCGACTCGTTTTGGATTTGCCGCGCAATAAATTGCCCAAACATGGGGACGGCAAAGGAATATTTTCCATGACGGTTTTTGTACACCATCCCTTTATTGATTAAGGTCGCCAACATCTGGGTGATGGCGCTACTGGTCAGCGGTTTGTTAAAATGTTTGGCCGAAGCCTTTTTGATCCCGGCAGTGGTGAAGTCTTCAGTGCTAGACAATGCTTCAGATGCCAAAGTCAACAGGCTCCGTTGGGGATTGGTCAATCGGCTCCAGCGGGCAGCAAAAAAATCTAAATCCAATTTTCGGGCAATCGAATCAATCGGTGCTGAATATTCTTTCGCTCCCCCAATGCCTTGTTGGATAAAAGCATCAAACGCTTCCTTGCAAATAAACTGAATAAAATAGGGATAGCCCCCTGATTTTTCGACAATTGTTTTGACGGTTTTAGGTAAAAAATTTGGTGTTTTAGGGTCTTGTAGTTTAGCCATTTCGATAGGCCGAACAATAGCTTGCTCGCTGGCCTCTTCGTCTAATTTGTCTAAAGATAAAACCTTAAACATCCGCTCCGCAAAGGTTCTGGACTCGACTAACATTGGAAAAAGCATCGGCAAACCTGCCAAAACTAACATCATCGGGATCCCACGGCTTTGAATCGATTGAAATACATCCAGAATCAACGCCAAAGGATATTCGCGGTTTTTGTCGCTGTCTGCCGCAGTTTGGGCCTCGTCATAAGCGAAGATCACCCCTTTGAAGGAAGGGTTGGGCGATAGATGGCTCCAGGCAGTTTCTAAAATCACTTTCAGTTTGTCCGAAACCAATCCAGGGACAGCTTCATAAAGCGCCCAAAGCCCATCGTAATCAAGCTTTACCCCTTTCACCTTAGCCGCTGCGACCTGGTGGTGAATTTTTTGGGGGTCCAGTTTACATTCTGAGGTAAGCAGGGAAAGGTCCGCAAGCAAGCGCACGGCCATTTTTTTTTCAGAGGCTGCCGCTGACTCAGAAAGCTCATTGCCACACCAAAGCCAACCTCGCTCAATTGCCAAGGGCCGCCAAGTATTCAGTAAAACCGTTTTGCCGACGCCGCGCAGGCCCGTCAAAATACAGTTCGACAAGATTTCCTTTTGTTCTAGGAATTCTTTGAATTGGTCCGTGGATTCTTGGCGTCCGGCCAGAAAGGGCGGGCGGTGACCGGCGCCGGGACGAAAGGGGTTTTCCATATTCTGGTTTGCTTTATTATTTACTAAATTAGCTAAATATCTGTATTTAGCTTAAATTAATTCGATCTGTAAAACAATCTTTTTTTGTTTGTATTGGGTTGCCCTATTTGCTTAACCCGACCAAAAGCAGTGGACCTAACTTTCGGAACCAAAAAAATCCCAGACTGCTTGGGCGTCTTTGGGGGTGAGGCCGGGGGTGGCGACTAGTTCTTCGGGGGTGGCGGTTTTGATGGCGCTCAAGGATTTGAAATGTTTGAGGAGGATCGCGCGTTTTTTGGGGCCGATGCCCTCGATGTCTTCGAGGCCCGAGTGGGTAGCGGCCTTGGCTCTGAGTTTGCGGTGGTGGGTGATGGCGAAGCGGTGGGCTTCGTCTCTTAAGCGTTGCAATAAAAAGAGGGTGCTACTGTTTTTTTTGAGGTGAACCGGGTTCTTACGGCCCGGCTTGACTACATATTCAAAGTCCTCTTCCTCGTCTGCCCCTTTATTTTTAAGGGTCTTCACCCCTTTTCCCTCGATTCCCCCAAATTCGCTATCGCCCTCAAATTCGTCTAAATCCCCCTCTTCAAGGGGCTCGTTCCCACCCAAATATTCCTCCTCGCCGCTGGTGGGCAAATCGTCTGCCGTATCCTCCCCGGCCTCATCCAATTCTTCCAAACCCCCACCTGGGGTAGAGGGAAGGGGGTGTCCGTTCCCTTTGGTGCGGGGGGAGGATTCACTGCCAGAGGGGAGGGAGGAATCATCCTTGTTGGAGGGGAGCAAAGAAGCATCTCGGCCAAAGATAAGCCGGGCAGAATCCCTCACCTCGTCCGATCCAGCCAAATCCCCTACCTCTACCCCTTCTTCCAAATTGGCGGTGGGCCCGCCTTGGCCAGACTGGCCCAAATCCTGGGCTTTGAGGTGGGCGCGTTTGAGGCTTCTACCTTTGGCAAGGCCGATGAGGTCGGTTTGGGCAGGGTCCCAGCCGAGGCCTTCTAAGATGTGTTGGGCGGCGCGTAATTGGCCCAAGCCGCCGTCGATGACGATCAGGTCGGGCCAGGGTTGGTCGGCCTCTTTTTTGTATCGGCGGGACATCACTTCGGCCAAGCTAGCGAAGTCATTGGGGCCTTCTACGGTTCTGATTTTATAGATGCGGTACTGGCTACTTTGGGCCTTGCCCCCTTCAAAAACGGCCATGCTGGCGACCGAATGTTTGCCCATGGTGTTGGAGATATCAAAACATTCCATCCGCTGAGGTAACTTGGTTAATTTGAGCACCCTCATGGTCTCGCTCAAAATTTGCTCCTCCGCTTGTTCCACATTTAGCCTTAAACGCAGATTCTCTTCGCCATTTTGTTTAGCCATAGCCATTAGGCCCATCTTGTCGCCGCGCTGCGGGTTAAGCAGGGCCACCTTGGTGCCGCGACGCTGGGAGAAATATTCCCCTAAAATCAAAATATCGTCGTTAACCGTAGGCAACCAGATTTCCTTGGGCAAGGGCTTTTCCCCGGCAAAATATAGCTTCGAGAGGGCCGAACGAATTAGTTCCTGATCCGAATAATCCCCGCCCTTGGCGAAATATAAAAAGTCGTCGCTCAGTAAAATTCCACCACGCACAAACAGCACCTGCACCCCGGCGAACCCGCCCTGGCGCACCAAGGCCAAAATATCCCGGTCGATCCGTTCTTTAGTCAAGACCCGCTGCCTAGCGAAGGTGCGCTCTAAGGCCCGCATCTGGTCTCTAAGCAAGGCGGCCTCTTCAAAACGCATTTCTTCAGAGCGGGCTAACATATCCTGTTTTAATTCGAGTATCAGGCCTTCGTAATTACCCTTTAACAACCAAACCACCCGTTCGACCAATTTCCCGTATTCTTCAGGGCTGACCAGCCCGGCGCAGGGGGCGAGGCAACGTTTCATTTGGTAATTAAGGCAGGGGCGGTGGGTTTTGGTGCCGTCTAGTTCAAACTTGGATTGGCGCAGGGGAAAGGCTTTACGGATGCTGGTTAAGGCGGCGCGGGCGGTTTTGACCGCCACAAAAGGGCCAAAATAAAGCGCCCGGTCCTTTTTGGGGTTACGTACCAGCGAGAGCCGGGGGTAAAGTTCCCCAACGGATAGCCTAAAATAGGGGTAAGACTTATCGTCTTTTAGTTCAATGTTGTAGCGAGGCCGATTGGTCTTAATTAAATGGTCCTCTAAAATCAAGGCCTCAATCTCATTACCCGTAACAATCCAAGCGAGGTCCTTGATTTGGTCCACCCAAGCCCAAATCCGGGGGTCTTTTTTGGCGGCGGCGGTGAAGTAGCTACGCGCCCGATTTTTAAGGTTTTTCGCCTTGCCCACATAAATTAGCCGCCCCTTTTGATCGAAAAAACGATAGACCCCTGGCTCGCCGGGTAGGAGTTCGATTTTTTCTTTAAGGGTTTTGGACAGATTCATGGCTTTTGGGGTTGCCCGGTTTAGTTGGGGCGGTTAGTCTTACCGATTGTTACCCTAGCTGTAAAATTATCCATAAACTACCGCAACCCCCGGCAAAGCTCAAGGACTGCCTTTACCGATGAAACAGCTATACATCACTTGCCTGGACCTCGAAGGGGTCCTTGTCCCCGAAGTTTGGATCAATGTTGCTCAAAAAACGGGCATCGAAAAACTGAAGTTAACCACCCGTGATATCCCTGATTACCACGAATTGATGCGGTTGCGTCTTAAGATTGTGGAGGAACACGGTTTGACCCTTAAAGCCATCCAAGAGGTCATCGGACAACTCCAGCCCTTTGAGGGGGCCTTGGAATTTTTAATCTGGCTTAAACAGCGTAGCCAAGTGGTAATCCTCTCGGACACCTTTGCCGAGTTTGCTAAGCCCTTGATGGAAAAACTGGGTATGCCTACCCTCTTTTGCCACAATTTAACGGTCGAGCCTGGTTTGGGAAAGATTTTAGATTATCACTTGCGTATCGAGGACCCAAAGCGCAAGGCGGTCAAGGCCTTTAAAGACCTCAACTTTAAAACCATCGCCGCCGGGGACAGCTTTAACGACGTTAGTATGCTCGAAGAAGCGGACCATGGGATTTTTTTTAGGCCACCAGCGGCCATTGCTGCTCAGTTTCCCCAATACCCAGTGGTCCAGGACTACCAGGCCTTCAAAGCCGAGCTTTCCAAACACCTCCCCGAGCCCTGGTAGGGATGAACCCAATAACCCGGCTGTTTTCTGAACCTCACCGGCTTTATTTCAGCGCTGCTGCTTTAAGCTTGATTGCAGCGATGCTCTGGTGGGGGCATTATCTAAGCTTGCGGTTTAAGTGGGCCTTTGATTACAAAACCGGCCCCCTGCCAATCCATGGGTTTGGGTTGATGTATGGCGGGTTTAGCCTGTTTGCTTTGGGTTTTTTGTTTACCGCCTTCCCCCGCTGGATGGGTTCAGTTGAGCATCTTGCTAAGGCCTATTGGGGGCCTTTTTGGTGTTTAGCACCGGGGTGGATCTTGTATTTTACCCAACTCTGGACCGGGGAGCCCTGGGGGCGGATTGGGGCCTTTATGTTGTTTGCCGGGCACCTCTGGGCCTGGGCGCATCTCTTGCGGCTCTTTAAACTGGGGACCAGCGAGGAGCGCCGTCAACCGACCTTTATCTTGATCGCCTTAGGTGGCGGGGTCTTGGGCTCGTTGGCGGCCTTTTTGTATCAACTCTACCAGCTACCGATTTTTTACCGAATGGGCCTGGGGGTAGGGCTGTATTTCTTTTGGCCAGGGTTGATCCTAAGCCTATTTTGGCGACTCCTGCCCTTTTTTACCAATTCGCGAAACCCTGGATGGGCGCTGTCCTCTTGGCCTCCGGCCTTGCCTCTGTGGGCGTTGGGGCTGTTTCTTAAAACTTGGGCTTACGTCTTTGAGGTCCAAGAATATTGGTTGATTTCTGATAGCCTGCTGCTTTGTGTGACCCTGTTTCAATTTTACCAGTGGCAGGTTTGGCGCCCCAAGTCAGGCGGGTGGATCTTAGGATTTTTATACCAAGCAATTCTCTGGTTCCCGCTGGCTTTGGGCCTTCATCTGGCCTACGCCTGGGGCCGTTTTATGGGTGAGGTAGAGGCCCATTTAGAGATGGCTGGGCTCCATGCTTTGACCTTGGGCTTGATGGCCAGCCTACTTTTTGGCTTGGTGCCGAGGGTCAGTTATGGCCACTCAGGCCGACCGGTCCAAGCCTCTTGGTGGCTGGTGCTGGGGTTTCAACTGGTCCAGCTGGCCGCCCTTTCTCGGGTGGGGCTCGAATTGGCTTTGACCCAATACGACCCGGCCCTGCCCCTCCTTTGGGTGCCGGTGGCCTTTTGGCTCTTGGCGCTTTTGCCCTGGGCCTTGAGGTTTTTGACGATTTACTTTAAACCAAGGGCAGACGAAATTTAACGCCCCATTCGGAAAAATCCATGACCCCACAAGCCTACCGCCAACTTTTATCGGAACGTGTTTTAATTATCGATGGGGCTATGGGCACGATGGTGCAGCGCCTAGGCCTTGGACCCGATGCGTACGGCGGTGAAGAGTTTCAGATGTTAGGGGATATTTTGGTGTTTTCTAGGCCCGAAGCGGTAAAAGGGATTCACTTAGAATATTTTCGCGCCGGGGCGATGGCGGTCGAGACCGACACCTTTGGGGCGAGTCCTTACCGGTTAGAAGAGTTTGATTTCTCTAGGCTTGATTTAACCTCCTTTCCGAAAGCGGCGCAAGACCTTAACCGCTTGTCAATCGAAGAGCTAACCTTAAGACTCAACCGCGAGGCCGCCCAACTGGCCAGGGCCGCCCTTGAAACTTATAAATTAGACCCTGACTACGATGGTCGCCCACTCTTGGTTTTAGGCAGTATCGGTCCGAGCAACAAGGTTTTAAGCCCGACCCATGCGGATCTTAAACGGGGTAGCTTTGCCGGTATTATTGAAAATTTCCGACTTCAGGTGACTGGTCTAATCGAGGGCGGGGCGGACGTGATCCTCTTTGAGACTCAACAAGACATGTTAGAGCTTAAGGCGGCAGTAATGGGGGCCCAAAAGGCCTTTTTAGAGACTGGGGTAATCCTGCCTATCCAGGCGCAGGTGACGGTGGACCAATTTTCGAAGATGCAGATCTTTGCCTCAGATATCCACGCAGCCTTAACCACCTTGGAGTACACCGGGATCGACGCCTTCGGTATTAACTGCTCGATTGGCCCTGACCTAATGGGGCCTACGGTGGCCAAGTTAGCTCAATATTCCAGGATTCCTATTTGTGTGATCCCCAACGCCGGGATGCCTGAATCGGAAAATGGGCAAACTGTTTTTAAGCTAAGCCCTGAACAGTTTGCCAAGCCAATCGCTGAGTATGTGGAGAAATACGGGGTTAACGTGGTGGGTGGTTGTTGCGGCACCAGCCCAGCCCATATCAAGGCCTTGGCCGCTTTGCTCCAAGGCAAAAAACCAAAGGCCCGCGTTTTACCAACCGAGGTCTATATATCTGGCCCGCAAAAGGCGGTGGCCTTGAATAGTGCAGAGGCCCTGATTCGGATTGGTGAGCGGCTTAACGTGCGGGGCAGTAAACAGGTTCGAGACGCGGTCGAGCGCCCAGGAAGTATTGATCAGGATGTGTTAGAAGAGGTGGTCACCGAGCAGACCAGGGACCTTGGGTTAGAGGTGTTGGACATATGTATGGACAGCAACCAAGTTAATACGGCGGATACGTTAGTCGCCGTCTTGCAACACCAATGTGTCGATTTTTCGGGAGCCTTTTGTTTAGATAGTTTTGATGTGGACGCGCTCAAGGCCGCTATCGAAGTCTATCCAGGCCGCCCGATTGTTAACAGCATCTCGCTAGAAGAATATAGCGAAGGGGTGGATAAGGTGGACGCGGTGCTTGAGGCAACCAAAGCCCACGGCCCAGTTTACATTGCCCTGACCACAGGCCCCAAAGGCCCGGCGGTGACTGCTGATGAAAAGGTAGATTTGGCCAGCCAGATTTTAAAGAAGGCAATCGAGAAACACGGCCTTTTGCCCCAGCAGTTTTTGGTCGATGTCAACGCTTTCCCTATTGGCTCGGAATCAGATCCGGCTTTAAACTTTGCCCAAGAATCCTTAAACTCGATTCCTCGGATCAAGGCGCTTTATCCAGGGGTTAAAACCACCATCGGTGTGGGCAACCTGACCAACGGGTTGGCCCAAAAGCCTTATATGCGCAAGGTTCTGACCTCGGTCTTTTTAGATGAAGGGCGAAAAGTAGGGCTCGACGCGGCCATCGTCAACCCGAACCACTATGTTCCCGCCCAGTCCTTAGACCCTAATGACTACGCCTTGGGGCTTAAGGTGATCCATCACAAAGACATGGAAGCCTTTGCCCAGCTAGAGGAGATTGCGCTAGCCAAGAAGGGTGGGCCCGTGGTGCAGAAGACGGCTTATGAAGACCTAGAGCCAGTTGCCCAGGTCTGCCAAAAAATTAAAGACGGTTTCAAGGCTCGTGTGGAAGGCCGGGTCCAAGTGGGTGAGTTTTCTTTTACCTATCAAGATAACATAGTTGAAACCTTGGCCGAGGTGGTTAGAGGTGGGATCGAGCCTTTGGTTTTGATCAACGACCATTTGATGGTGGCTATGGAGGAGTTGGGCCAGGGCTTTGCTGAGGGCCAAGTTTCTTTGCCCCATCTGCTTAAAGCAGCCGATGTGATGAAACAGGTGATGGGCTTTTTAGAGGCCTACATGAAGTCTAAAACCAAAGGGGCCGAAATCCCCAACAAAGGGACTATTGTGCTGGGAACCGTCTATCAAGACGTCCATTCGATTGGCAAAGACCTGACCAAAACCTTGATGGAAAACTACGGTTATAAGGTGATTGATTTGGGGGTGCAGGTACCGCTGCAAACCTTTATCGATCAAGCGAAAGAGTCGGGGGCCGGTTATATTGGGCTTTCTGCGCTCTTGGTGCAGACTAGCAATCATATGATTACTCTTTCAAAAATGCTGGTTGAACAAGGCTTAGAGAAAAAGATCGACCTTTTGATTGGTGGGGCCCCTGTCAACCGGCGGCACGCCGCCTATGTTGGGCTGGCTGGGTCTGACGACCTCGCCCAGATGCGGGCCAACGTCTTTTACTGTCGGTCGGCGATGGACGGGGTGAATATTTTGGGACAGCTGGCCGATCCTGGTCGTAGGGACCAAGTGCTGGCTAAAAACCGGGAGGCTTTGGAACAGGCCTATCGGGCCGGGCAAAATCTGGCCTCTCAGGAGGCCAGCTTGTTAAACGAATTGCCTCGCCGGGTCATCGTGGCCGCACCTGCTGTCGATTGGAACAAACTATTTGCGCCCAAGCGGGTGGAGATTAAACTCACCGAGTTTTTGCCCAAAATTAATAAAACCCTGCTTTACACCCTCAACTGGAAGTATGGCGGGAAGGGGAGCTGGGCCCAAAAAGGGGTTACCCAAGCACAGCTAGATGAGCAGCTTAATCAATGGGCTAGCCGCGCCGAAGCCGAAGGTTGGATTGTTCCCCAAGGGGTTTACGGGCTTTTTGCCGCCCAAGCCCAAGGGGACCGAGTGACCTTGTATAATGCCCAAAAACAAACCCTCGGGCAGGTGGCCTTTAACCCGGTGATCGGCCAAGGGAAGAAGGACCAGTTTTCAGTGGCTCAGTATTTTGGGGAAGCCGGCCACAGTTATATAGGGCTTCAGCTTAGCACCGCCGGTCCAGAGGCGGATCGAGCGGTGGCTTCCCTAAAAGGGGCCGATAGTGAGTCGGCCTGGATTATCCAAGGTCTGGCCGACCGAGTAGCCGAAGACATGGGGGCCTATCTAAACCAAACCTTGAATCTGGCGGTTTATGGCCCTCAATCAGGGCCAAGCTGCCGCTATTCGCCAGGGTATCCAGCACTAAAAGACTTAGAGAACAACCGAGTGATATTTGACTTGCTGGGGGCAGGTGAGAGGGTGGGGGTTTCACTGACCGAGGGTGACGAGTTTTCACCTTTAGGCAGTACCGCAGCGGTAGTTAGCTTCCACCAGGAAGCGGGCTTCCACTAGGTCGGTTTAGCCGCTGGCATTCGCAGGGTAACCGCAGGGCCTAGGTAAGGGTCTAGATCTTTGCGGGTGATCAGGGGTTTGCCTTGGCTGTCCTTGGGGATCAGGGCTCCATAATACTTCTGAAAAACCTGTTCCTTCGCTTTGGTTTGGGCGATTTCTCCGATAAAGCCCTTGATATCACCGACTGTGGTTCCAAATTTGTCGGCCTCTGCCTTAAAAAAATCCTCAAAATCTTGGGGCCGTACCAGTGGAACCGGCCATCGCCGTTGGGATGCTTTGACCCGTATCACGGTCAGGGTAATCCGCTCGTTTATTGAAAGGTATTCGGTCCAGTGCTCTTCAAGCCAACCCTCAGGGATGAGGGCTTCCAGATCGATTTTTTCCATTTTTGCTCCAAAAAATCCCCTGCCTAGAGCTTAGCAGGCTGGGCATTAAAAAAACAAGAAGTTTCAAGTGACTTAAAAAATCTAAATTATAACTTGAGCCGTTCTAAAACTTTTTCCACCCCTTCGACCCAACCCAAGGGGCCGCTCTGTTCGGTGTAAATGGCTTTAGGGTGCGCTAGGTTTAGGGCTTCGCCTCTGGGGGGCTTGACCACCACGGGCAGATCGACCGATTTGAGCAGGGGAAGGTCGTTTAAGGAATCACCAATGCCGACCGTAAAAAAAGAATCAGAAGGGTGGGCTTCGGCGAAGTTAAAATTGATCCAAGAAACCGCCCCGCCCTTATCGGCGCGTTTAGAAATCACATAATAAAACCGGCCCCCCTTGATTAACCTAAGGTTGCGCTCGGCGAGTTGCCCTTCAAAGTGGATCATCGATTCTTTGGAATCGAGCCACAATAGCGCCTCTGAACAAACCCTAGATTTCGCTTTTATGGCCATCTCCAACGACATATTGGTCTCTTCGGCCAGATTGGGGACCGAAAAGTCGTTGGTGCCAATGTAGCTGAAGTCGTGCAGGTCCTTGAGTTCCTGAAGCGCCTCTAAAATCGCTTTATAGTTGAGCCCCAAATAATCAATCTTAATTTCGTGATCTAAAGCTACTTGGGGGCCGGAAAAATAGGCTACCGGAGTGCAGACTGCGCCGCCATTCTCGGCCCCAAAGGGGTGGCGGTTATCCATCTCTTTGCGAAGGTGAAGTAGCTCGGGGACGGTCCTTGAGGAATTAAGAATCAGAGGGATAGCTTTTCTGTTAAGCTCCTTCAGCATCGGCAACGCCGGGGTAAAGTCCTGCGTTGTGTGCTCGATTAGGGTTGCGTCTAAATCGGTGTATATAATCAGATGCGACAAAAGATCACTCCAAAGTTTTTTTGCCCCATTATGGATAAGGGCTAGGCGGTTCGTACAGCAAGAATTTACTTTTGTCCGCTAGGTCCCTTTAAGGGAAATAAAGATGCCCAATTTCAGATAGCCATTCTCCGGCAAACTTATGTTTGTCTAGGAAATGACGGAATTCGCTATATTCATTAAGCTGGGTTTCTAAACGGCTTTTTTCCGACTCGAACTTGGCTTGGGCCTGGGCCAGTTTTTCTTGATGCCGCGCCTGCGAACCCTTGGCCCCAGCCTGACCATAACTCCGCAGCTCTTCAGACAAAGAAAAATCGATAAATTCCTTTTCCCTTTGGAACTGGGCGCTTAATTGGCGGTATTGATCCAGCATGGCGTAAACCTCAGCTTCATGGGCCATCTGTTCCGGCTTGATTTCCAGGCGGAAAAAGGAATTTTGGGCCAACCATTGGGCCAACTCGTTTAAGGTTTTTCCTTTTTCCGCTTCGCTGGGCTGCTCTTGTCGTAATGCTCTGGCTTTACTTAAGAGCTGATTGAGCCAAAACAGATCCACGTTCACCCGAAGTCCTTCGCCCAAGGGCTTAAAGCTAATCCCTTCCGAGGTAGCCCCGCGCTCAAAAATCACCTTATCTTCGTCAAAAGCGACCACCACAAAGTTGCGATATAAAAGGCGCTTGGTCAAAAGGCCAAACTGATAGGTAAAGGCCTCCAGGTCGTTCTCCTCAATGGCTAGACTAAGGAGTAGCCTAATAGTGGGGGTGTCGTATCGGTCAAAGCGCTGCGCCTCTTGCGCCTGCTTTCGTGCTAGTTCAGGCTTGCCTAAATAAAGAGCCAAAACGGCCTTTTGGTAATCTAGGTTCCGGTAATGAGGAATCTTAGACTCGATTATTTTTATGGTTTTTTGCATTTGGGGCAACATCTGTTTTTCCGCCTGCGCATGAACCAAAAAATCGAGGGCATACATGTCTCCACTCTGGTAGGCGATAGGTTCAAAACGCTCCAGATTGGCTCTATTTGAAGGCAGGCTTTGGAATAACATAAACTGGTACTGTCCCACCAACCAAGGGATTAATAAGGACGCAGCGGCTATCCAAGACAGCCCATTAAGTAATCCAAAACCGCGAATTTCCTTAACGCTTAGTTTGGGTTGGGCCTTGAGTTGGGCCTCTAGGGCAAACACGAGGGCTAAGGTGAGCGCCCAAGGGAGGCGGGCTACCATCATCCTTGGGGCGACCGAAAAACTAGCGTGAATCCAAAAAGCCAAGACCGCACCCCCGAGTCCTAGCGCCAATCGCCAATGGTTGGGGTCCTTGGACTCCTTTAATACTCGCCACAAGGCTCTAAAGACCAAAGCCCAGGTCAAAAGCAGACTAAAGGCGGCCAACATGCCTCCTTCGGCTAAAAATTCGAGTACTTCGGAGTGGGTGTGGTTATAGCTGCGTTCGTGATGATAGAGGCGGCTGGCCGGGTCAACGAAGGAAAAAAAGAGGTTATAACTAGAACCTAAGCCATGACCCAAGACTGGGGAATCACTCAAGGCGGCTAGGGCCGCCTGCCAAGGGATAATCCGCCCGATCCAGGCCCGTTTGCCAAAGAGTTGGGCAAGCCTAGAGCCAAACAAATTGTCTGAATTTAGCCCGTAAACCAAAAGCCCGGCTACCAACCCCCCGGCCAGGATCAAGACCAGGATAATTAGCTTTTTTTTGTATTTGTCCGGGTAAAATAACCCTACCTGGAACATCCCTAAAATAAACAAGGCAACCACGGTGCCCGCAATCGCGGCGCGGGTTTCGGCAAACCAGAGGGAGAAGGCACTTAAAATAAACAGGGCCAAATACCAATTTGCCTTTTTGGGCCAAACCCAACGGATAAACTTGCCCCCAGACTCTAAAACGGGCATAAACAGGGCAAAAAACAGGGGCACCATGAGGGTTAAATAACTGCTAAAATAGTTGCGGTGGCCAAAGCTTGCTTTAACTTCGCCTGCTAGAATACTGCCTGGTCCCAGGACTCCGGCTTTTTCTAAGGTCGCCCAAAGGGTGACCAAGACCAAACTGATTCCTAGCCAATCGAGCCAAGTTTCAAAGGATTCGGGTTTGTTTAAGGCTTGGAATAGATAATAGGCCCAAACCCAGAGCAAGAGCCATCCACCCAATTCATAAGGCAGGTTGTAGTTGGTTTTAAACCCGCCAAACAGGGCTCCCGGCAGGGTTACTAAAATTGGCATAAAGAGGCATAGAAACAGACTATTAGCCCCCTTGGGCACCCAAGATTTGGTATGGGTTATAAAGTGCCCTAAAATCAAAAGGCCAAATATAAGTGCTAAGCCTAGTTTAAAGCTATTTACCTGATAAAAAGCATAGCTGTAAAAGCTATTAAAACCTAAAAACAGCAGGCCAATAACCCACACAGGTTGGGCGAAAAGCCCTTTAAGGTGAGGGAGTTTTTTCATAAAGCCATTTGTTTTTTGATTTTAGACACGAATATTGCATTTTCCTGTGCCCGAATTGGCCCGGTCTCTGGGTCGAAGCCCGGTGAAAAAGGGGCTAGGCAGTTTGCCTTGTTGTTGTTAGCGTTCGAAGATAAACATCTCCAACCAAAGTGGGAGACTCCCGCTGTTACAGGACTTACCTTGATCGATTCGATCTTTCAACTTCTTTTCCGATACGATCAACCGTTATCGGAAACCCAAATTGGCAAATTTTTGGGGCTAAAACACGGGGAACCGGATTTTGCCCTCTTGGCAAAGGACCGCCGATTTGTTCAGGCCGAGCCCCAGTTTTGGGCGGCAACACCCCTACCAAAACTGATGAAGGATTCGGCTTTATCCGAGGTGGAGTTTGTGATTACCGATATCGAAACCACCGGCTCAATCAAAGGGGTGGACCGGATTATTGATTTGGCGGCGATTCGGGTTAAAGGGGGGAAAGTGCTAGGGGAGTTTGACCAACTGGTAAACCCACAAAAGCACATTAGTCGCCACATTGCCGAACTAACGGGTATTAGCAACAAAGACGTTGAAGGCGCCCCCTTGATTGAAGAGGTAATGCCCAAATTTGTCGAGTTTGCCAAGGATGCGGTGTTTGTCGCCCACAATGCCCCTTTTGATTTCTATTTTGTAAACGCCGAGATTAATCGTTTAGGTTTGACCCCTTCCTCTGCACCCGTTCCGGTTTGCACCTTTGCGATTGCTAAAAAACTGCTTCCCCAGCTTCATGCTTGCGGGGTGACCGGCCTCAGTCGGCACTTTAACCTAACCATGGACGATCGCCACCGGGCGATGCCCGATGTAGTGGCGACCAAATTTTTTCTAAACCGGTTTATTGAAGACTTACAGGCCCAAGGGGTTGTTAGCCTGTTTGGTTTGATCCAGTTTCAAAAGGATCGGCTGACTCGCGACCAGATTCAAAAACGCATTAAACGACAAGAGCTAAAAGGTAAACGGCACCCCCGCTCTCGGAGTAGTGCATGAACCAGACCTCTAGTGAGGTTGGGGCCCAAGTGCTGGCCAAGCTTATAGCTAGAGCCGCCCCCCAAAATGAAGCGGCTATAGTGGCGCTTATTAACGAGTTCAAAGGGCCCGCCCTGCGGGAGGCGCTGGCCAAATCCCGCCTGATTGACCCTGCCCAATACGGACCGGCCTTAGCAGTGTATCTGGGCCTAGAATGGCTCCCCCACCTGCCCGACCCTGGCCTAGCCTTAAGAGATCAGTTTTTTGAATTGGTTGGTATCCGTTTTGCCAAGGCCAGAGCCTGTTTTCCGCTCCATTTAGAAGACCAAGAACTGCGACTAGCGGTTGTCGAGCCCTGGCCTCGGGCCCCTTATTTAGAGGTGGCGCGCGCCTTAGGAGCCGAGCGTCTGGACTTAGTTTTGACCTCACCAGAAGAATTAGCCGCCACGATCAACCGTAGTTTTGACACCAACCAATCTAGCGCCGAAGAGGCCGCCGAGGTTTTAGAGGGAGATCAAGACACTGACTATCTGGCTCATTGGTCCTCTGAAGAAACGGAAGATCTTTTAGACGCACAAAACGAAGAGCCGATCAAACGGTTGATGAACTCTATTTTGTTCCAGGCGGTTAAAGACAATAGTTCAGATATCCATATTGACCCAGGCTTCGGAGAGACCCAAGTGCGTTACCGGGTCGATGGGGTACTTAGGCCGGTGACCAAGGTTAAAAAAAGGGGGCACATCCCGTTGGTCAACCGGGTTAAAGTGATGGCCGGGCTCGACATTTCGTCTAAGTCCAAGCCCCAAGACGGGCGGACCATGATCCTTCTAGCAGGCAAAAAAATCGACATACGGGTGAGTATCATCCCAACCATCCACGGGGAACAAGCGGTTTTGCGGCTTTTGAATCAGGCTAAAGGGATTGGCAGTTTGGCCGGTTTAGGGTTTAACCCGGCACTGGCTAATCGCATGAGGGCCCTGATGACCCAGCCTCACGGGATTGTTTTGGTCACAGGCCCCACAGGCTCTGGTAAAACCACCACCCTTTATGCCGCGCTGGCCGAGATCGACTCTAAGAAAAAAAATATTGTCACCATCGAAGACCCGGTCGAATATCAAATCGGGGATTATGGGCAGATGCAGGTTAATGAAAAGACCGGGCTGACCTTTGCCAAGGGGCTTCGGGCGATGCTGCGCCAAGACCCGGACGTGATTATGGTCGGCGAGATGCGTGACGCAGAGACCGCCCAAATCGCTATCCAGGCCAGTCTAACCGGCCACTTGGTGCTCTCCACCTTGCATACCAACGACGCCCCCAGTTCGGTTGTTCGCTTGATCGACATGGGGATCGAGCCCTTTTTAGTTTCAAGCACCTTGACCGCTGCCGTAGCCCAAAGATTGGTGCGCTTGATTTGCCCCCATTGCAAAGAGGAACACCCTTTAGATAAAGAGGAACTCCAACAGGCCGGATTTTTGCCGCAGTGGCTTCAAGGTTATGTCGGGCACCTCTGGCGGGGGCGAGGTTGTGAAATTTGTTTGCAATCGGGCTATCAAGGTCGCAGCGGGGTATATGAATTGCTTATGGTAACCGACCCTTTACGTAAAGCTATCGCAAAGGGGGCCGATGCCAGCGTGATTAGGCAAATCGCTATTGAAGGCGGTATGCTGGAATTATCCCAAGATTGCGCCGAAAAGGCCTTAGCCGGTCTGACCAGTTTAGAAGAGTTTTTGCGAATCAGTGCCAGTGGCAAACTAAACGCCTAACCGTCAAACAAACATGAGCGAACCGATCCATTCCTCTGCCCCATCGTTAAACAATCTGCCGATTGTATTTAAGCAGATGTTGGCCCTTGTCCTGCTTGCGGGCTGTTTGACCCTGGTTATGTTTCTGTTTTTTAGACCCGAATTAGCCAGCAGTCGGTTTGAAGACCTGATTCATCAAGGCAAGGCCTATACGGTGATGACTGAACAGATGGCTTTGGCCAGCTTGGACAATCGCCAACCTAAACAACTGGCAGACTCGCTAGAGGTGCTGGGCAAAGAATTGGTTGTAAAGGCGAAAGACCTAGTTCAGATCTCGGTTATTTTATTACCTTCAGGTGGTTATTACGCCAGCACCCGTTCGGACCTGGTGGGGGCGACCGCGCATCCGAGTTTGATGGAACAATTAGAGGCGGCTGGCGAAGAAGGGGTGCAGGTTACCCAGATCCCTTATTCTTCAGAAGGGCAGGTTTTGCCGGTTTACCAGTTTTTAAAGGCGATAACCGTCACCAAAGACGATCAAGTGATCAAGGTCGGTTATGTGCAGGTGGTGATTGGATATAACAGTATTTTAGCGCAAAGTGGGGCGTCAATTGTGATCCACGGATTATGGATTACTGCTTTAGGCCTCTTGTTATTGTGGTTTTTTCATCTGCCCTTTGCCTCGGCCCACAACCGCCTGACCCTGGCCATGGCCCAGGTGGGAAGCCGAAAATATGACCAAGAATTAGACAGCCCTTACCAAGACGAAGTGGGCAAGTTGTTCCAAGCTTTCAACCAGATGACCTATAACCTTAAAACGTTACAGGCCGAACAAAACCGCCAACCCATAAAAACTACCAAGGCCCCCGAAACCGTAAACCAGGGTCTCGACTTTTCGCTTAGAAAGGCCGACCTTACTTGCCTTTGCGCTCGTGTGCCCGGGATTCAAGATTGGATCGGCAGAGAAAACCCCGATAAAATTGCTAACCTACTCCAAGAACACCTGGTTCCTTTTGAGCGACAGGTCAAGGATTTAGGTGGGCAGGTAGTTAAAGTGATTGGTGATAAAATCTTCACCTTGTTTGAAGGGATGAACGGCGTGAACAACGCCTTGCGTGCAGCGGTTAGCATCAACCGCGGTTGGATCGAGCTTAACCACCAACGCAAGGTGTTAGGCCAAAAACAACTGGATTATGGAATTGGGGTACACTCTACCTTAGGTCTGGCAGGCACCTTAGGGCCACAGGTAGGCGCTTATACGTTTGTGGGGGCCTCGGCGGCGGTTGCTGAATATTTGTGCAGTTGCGCCGAAAGGGAAGCGGTTTTAGTCACGGCTAGCACCTTAGAACGCGCCAGCGTCGGCTTTGGCCAGCAACAGGCCAAAGGGCTGAAATCAAGAAGCCTTTCGGAAAACGAAGAAATCTTTTCGATTGTAGATCTCCCCGCCGAAAAGGGAGTTTCCGAGTCCCGCGAGCGACTGACCGAGCTTAAGGCCGACTTCAAAGGGGGCTTTGAGTCGATGGTGCCAGATATGCTTGAGGAAACCTTAAGGAGCGCCCCTTTGGACCTCAATATCGGCGATGAGGCCCCGGTCAGCTCACCGGGCGACACCGGGGCAGGGACGAACCTTTGGCGAGGATATGACGGGCAAAACCCGGATCCCAAAAAACCTGAAGAATAGACCTTGTTTTTTTTTAGG
Source organism: Candidatus Lambdaproteobacteria bacterium RIFOXYD2_FULL_50_16 (assembly GCA_001783695.1). Lineage (GTDB taxonomy): Bacteria > SAR324 > SAR324 > XYD2-FULL-50-16 > XYD2-FULL-50-16 > XYD2-FULL-50-16. The sequence continues at coordinate 50,128 of MFNE01000030.1, read as the reverse complement.
ACTGGTAAAACTGCCCTTTTAACCCGCTCTAAATTTTCGCCAAAGGCCCGTTCGGCGGACTTTGCCGAAGGGTTAAAAAAATATCTTAACAAATGGCCTTTTTTTTGGCAGGCTGGCCATAGAAAGCCAAACCCTTACCTGATCGGGCCGTGAAGTTTAGCCACCTAATTCTACTGTTGTCCCTCTTTTTCGCATTAGTCCCAAAGGTTTGGGCTGCGGATATCCTGATTTACTCTACTAGCCATTCGGACTATAGCCTGACCGATAAAGCCAAAGGCAAGTTGTCTGTCGAGGTTTCTAGCTTTGATGAGGTCAGCAGAGTTTGGGTTAACGGGAATGAATACAAACTTGCCGAGCCCACTCGTGGGCGGTTTGAGATCCCCTACGAGCTTAGCTTAGGGGAAAACAGTTTTAAAATTGAGGTGGAAAGTAAATCTGGGCGGGCCTCCAAAGAGGTGGTGATTTGCTTGAGCACCCCGGCCGAAATCGAAGAGCGGGCCAACCGGCCTTGGACCTTACTGGCGATGGGTGGGCTTGGTTACAAAGACAACGCCCTTTTGGCTCCTAGTTCTGACTCAAAGGTTAAAAGTTTAGTGGGGCGTTATACACTGGTACCTGGGTATAAGCTGCCATTAGCAGACGGGCAAGTGGCCCTTTCAGGGGTATGGTATCGCGAACGCTATATTAACCGCGATGCCAAAACTTTAGAGATTGGGTTTACTCAAGTAAAAGGGCTTTATGAAAACGCCGATTGGGGCGGTTGGGTGGTAGGCGGTGGTTACAACCAAATTGGTACCGAGGTGCCCACCTTGATTTTGCCTAAAACCCAATTAGAATCAGATATCTTTTTTGTCGGACTTAAGTCCTTCACCCTGGCTGATACCTACCAGATTGATTCAGAGTTTTCCTTTACCCAGCGGGCGGTTAACTCGGTCAGTGGCGATTATAACCAGGACGCGTGGTTACTCAAAGCCCAAGGCGAGTGGCCTACGGTGGTTATGGGGCTAGAGTCGAAGTTTTTAGGAGCCTACGAGATCAACCAGGCCAAGGGTAAATATGCTTTTTATAATGCTATTACCTTAGGGGGCAACGCCACTTATCCCTACGACGAGCGCTCGCAATTTACCTTGGGTCTAAAAGACAAGATGTACACCTATAAAACCTCGGATCCTTTAAAAGGCGCTAAGGAAAACAGTAGCCTAATTAGTGTTAATCTCAAAGGGACCTACAAGCTTCGTTCCCAACTTTCACTCTTGGGCGAGTTCACTTTGGAGCGTATGGGTTCAAACGTTTCTTACAAGGCGTATAGTGCTAACCTCTTGGCCGCTTCGGCGATCTATCAATTTTAAGCGATGAAACGGACCAGCCTTTTACTATTCTTTCTGTTTTGTTTAAGTGGGGTGAGCTTCGCCCAAGAGGTGGGATACCTGTTACTCGATTGGGGCAGTGTTAAGGTGACCAGCGGCAATAAGTCCAAACTGTACTTAGAGCCCAATGTCAAAATTCCGCTTAATGCCAAAGATGAGGTCCATTCGAGCAATAATGCCCGTGGCCGTATCTATTTGCGGGGCGAGTCAGAAATGATTGAGGTTTATGCGGCGACCCTAGTTAAACTAGCAGATTATTCAGCCGCCCAAACCGGGCTTGATATGCCAGTGGGCAAAGGGCGCTTTGTGGTCGCACCCAAAAAAGGGCCAGCAAGGTTCCAGGTCCGCACGGCTAATGCCTTAATTGGAGTAAAGGGGACCGATTTTATGGTCCAGTCGCAAGGGGCCAATACCTTGGTTTTGACCCTAGATGGGACCGTTGCTTTAAGCAGCTTGTCCGAACCGGGCAAGGTAGTAGAATTAACCAAGGACCTGATCTCCTCGGTTAATAAAAGCGCAGCTCCGACCCCGCCGGTTAAGGTCAATCAAACTACCAAAGACTCACTCTTAAAAAAGGACGGGGCGACTGCTGTGGACCTTGGCGCCTTGGACGCAGCCAAGGTTTTAAACCTGTCAGACAGCGCCAAAATGCCGGTTGAGCTAAACCAGTTTGCGCCTAGCTCTAATAATTCCAACAAGATTAAGTTCACCATCACCAACTGAGTTCCATGAAAACCCGATTGCTTTTGTTGTTGATGACCCTTTTGTTACTAGGCTTAGCCGCTTGCCGGGAGCCTGATAACAATGGCGACCAGAAGGTAATGGTGACCGTTACCCTAAGCCTAGACGGGGGCAAAGCGATGGCGACGGCCAACGCCACTACGGATGCCACCGTCGATTCAAGTGCGGACTTGGTTTCGGCTTCGGCGGTTGCAGTAATCGACGCTTCTCAAGACGTGACTTCTTATTTTTACGACCACCTCACCACCGCTTTTGACGTGGCCATGGTCGATTCGAATAAACAGGTAACCCTCTCGGTGCCCCTTGAGACCTCCATCCGGTTGGTTGAGGCTACCTTTGCCACAAGCTACTCCAAAAGTCAGATCGAGACCGACAACCCAGACGCTTTAAACATCGGCATCTCTGACCCTCTAACGGTCACTACCGGGACAACCCAGCAGAGTGTTTACATTGCCCTTAAAGATGGTTGTTCCACCCTGGTGGAATCTATCAACCCCTCTGCTGACGTTGCGGACACCACCACGATGAGCCTAAAGACCCAATACCCCGTTGCAGGTGCTACCGAAGTGGACCCAGGGACGCCGATGTTTTTTTTCTTCGATGACGCGATCCAGCCGATCACCTTGACCAAAAATAACTTTTTAGTGAAATCGACCGCCAAAGGAGCCGACACCAGCAGCGACGTTTGCGGGCGGATCAGCAACCTCTACACTTCCAAAGGGGCTTCGATTTTAGTTATGAACCCCTTTAAGTCTTTGGCTGAAAACGCAACAATCAACATCTCAATGCCCCTTAACGGCCTCAAAGACAAAGGGGGCAACGGGTTGTCTGAAGGGGTCGCTCTTCATTTTTATACGGGCACCAAAAACGCTAAGGTCCCTAATATCAAGGACTTTGGCTTCGAATATGGATTGGCCGAAGGGTTCACCTGTGTCGGTGATTGTGGGGTCCTCTCCAACTTTGGCACGGTCAAAGCTTCTGAAGGAAAAAGTGCGGCCTTTTTAAGTACTGGGAGCCAGGTCGCTTCCTTAACGGGTGAGGCTCAAAATAAGCGGGTGAGTATCTTGTCCATTGGCAATATCTCCGAGCCGGGCAACTTCCTTAACGGGGAGTATATGTTTATTAGCGAGGAGTTCGACGAGTACGTGGGTAGTTCGTTTGACGACTTTTTGTTAGTCGTGGTTTCCGGGCCTAAGGGGGCGGTAGTGGCCGAAATGGCTTCGGTCAACGGGATCGGCGCCGCCGCTAGTACGCCAGGGTCCTATTCGGGGCTCTCTGGTGCGGAGCAGTCAGCATTACTCCAGGGCTCGTTGGATATCAGCCAAGTGGGCAGACCTATGACCATCACCTTTTTGATTAGCGACGTGGCCGATGCCTCCTTGACTTCGGTGGGGATGATCGACAATATCAGTTTAACCGATACCGCCAAGTATGTTTCCGGCCAGTCGGCAAAAGCGTTTAAGTCGGTGACTGCGTACCCGGCATCGACGGTGCCGTTACCTGATTCGGCCTTTCCCCCTAGGCCCAAAAACCCTTAGGTAAAAAATGGTCCAATTCGAAAAGTTAGTTTGGAAAACGGATTGGAACACCGGAATTGATTCGATTGATCAGCAGCACCAAAAGCTGCTGATGGCAATCAATGTCTTGCACCGCCAATTTGATCCCTCCACCGACCGTCCTCAAGCCGAAAGGTTGTTTGACGCGTTAGAGGCCTACGCCCGTATCCACTTCGAGCATGAAGAAAAACTGCTTTACCAAACCAAGTACGCCGATCTAGCCAACCACCGCACCCAACACCAAGATTTTTTTTCAGAAATTAAGATCCACCGGGAACAAGCCAAGGCCGACTCCGAACTAAACGACGCCATCGCCGACATGCTTGCCTACCTTCTTGATTGGTTGATTAGCCATATATTAGAGGTAGATATGAAATACAGCCCCCACTTGCTCAAGGCTGGGGTTAAATAGGTTTATCTAAGCTCCACCAGCGACTAGCTGGGATTTAGGCATTGTACCTGCAACGGTTTTAGTAAAGACCTTTCAGGAGAAGCTATGAATCCTAAACAAACCCAGAAACTGGCTCCAGGCATGACCCTATCCCTTCGGGCTGGTGGTCAGACCGCTCAATTTGAGCTTTGCCAGGGGCTGGCCGCTCCGCAAGGAATTGAAGGCTTTTGGCTGGTAAGCTCAACCGGCACCTACCTGCGCCAATTGCCTGAAGATCATCTGCGGGCAGGTAAGGCTTATTTCGCCAATCTAGATGAGCTGCAAGCCTGCTTAGAGCAAAGGGAATTTTATATTGATTAAAATTCGAGGGCGTACGCCTTTGATGGGCGGCTGAAGTCATAGCCTTGAGCCCATTGCTCAGGAAGGCTTTCGCGCTCCACCGGGACAAAACCAAGGCGCTCGAAAAATTTGCCAATTTTGGGCTCAATGGTTAAGGCAAAAAGCCTTTTGCCGCCGGCTGCGCGCGCTTCCTCGGCCATCGCCTTGACCAACTCCATCGCCCTACCCCGCCCTTGATACCTTGGCAGACTGCAAAATTTACCTAATTCATATTGATCCCCATAACGTTTAAGCCGAGCAGTGACCACTAACGCGCCATCGAGCCGAAAGACTCGGTATTGCTCTAAATCTTGAGACAACTGGGCCTCATCAATAGGCAATAGGGTGCCGTCTTCAAAATGGGGCCGCATCAATAAAAGCAGGTCTAGCAGGTCTGCTGCGTTGGCTGGGCCAATCTCTTTTTGGTAGCTTGGCCCGATCAGTGTACCCGCCCCTTGGTGGGTGAATATCTCTAAAAACAGGTTGCCCGACTGGGCCCCAACAAAAACCCATTCGAGTTCACTTTGCTTAGACCAAGCTAAAACCCGCTCTAAGGTCGCCAAGGGCACCCCACTAACGCTCTGTTGCAAAACTAACTGGGCCAGTTCAGCTAAATCTAAGTGGCTGATTAATTCGCCATTTTTTATTATACCTGGGGCTCTTCCTAGCCAGCAGATACGCTCAGCCTGGTATTTTAGGGCTAAATCCCAGGCTGCTTGGGCCAAGTCGCCTTTCTTGGGGGGGGCTAAAAGGGGAAGCCGGTGGGCTTTTAAAGCGGCCTTTAGTCTGGCTTGGTTTTTCACCAAATCAATTGGAAACCCATGTGGCAAACCTTGTGCCTCGGGGGAGAGGAGCAAAACATCGAGGCGGGCTTGTTGCAAAAGCCTTAAGTCCGTAATCATCTCGACCAGATCCTGGGGGCTTTCAAATACACACAAAAACCGCCGCTGGGCGAAGCTCGAAGCATAAGCGAAATGCTCTAATGCTTCCAACATCTCTTTTGAGATCGAAGGCCTCATTGCTTTTTAATAGGGGCTAAGGTAGATAAAAAGGGGTGACCAATCCCCGATTATCGGATACGACCCACTAACAATGCAAGGACCAAATCCCCAACCTCGGCCTGACGGCACCATGAGCCTGATCGATCATCTGGACGAACTACGAGTCCGGCTGATTCGATATGTGGTCATTTTAATGATCTTAGTGCTAGGTTGTTACGGGTTTCGAAAGGAAATTTTAGATCTGATTCGGATGCCCGTGGAAGGACCACTGGAGCGTTATTCGCAATCAATCAAAGATCCGCTACCTGAATCCCCAGACCAAGCGGTTTTTAAAGACCTAGACCAATACGATTGCAATTGTTCAAGGAGCTTAAAAACGCACGAGCTTTCCCTTCCGCAAACGGTGCAAACGGCCCCCGTGGAGGTGACCCCTGATTTTCCCTTAGCCGAGCCCCCTAAGGTAGAGGGTTTGCTCGATCAAATCAGGGAAGGGCACCAGATCGATTGGACCGCCTTGGGGGATCAGGCGATTCGCGATTTTCGGGCGATTTATTATTCGGCCATGGGCGATGATAAAAAAGCGGCAACTATCTATCAAGGCAAAGAAAACCAGGGCCCCCCGCCCGAGCAAACCTATTATCAAGACGACCAAGGCCAGGTATTAGAGCTTAGCTGTCGCTGTGTGCGCGACAACGCCCAAGCCAAGACAGCACACATGGTCTATATTGGGCTACCCGAACTCTTTTTTGCCCAGATGAAAGTGTCCATGTATGCGGCGCTGTTTTTAAGTTTCCCCTTTTTAATGATTGAGATTTGGGGGTTTGCAGGACCGGCGTTGTATAAAGATGAAAAGTTGGTGTTTTGGGGTTTTGGGCTTAGCACCTTTGTCTTTTTTACAGGTGGAGCGCTTTTTGGGTATTTTGTGGTTTTTCCTTACGGCTTTGATTTCTTTTTGTCATTAAGTCAGCCTGGAGAGATCATGCCCAGTCTGGCGATTGGGGAGTACCTGGATTTTACGATTAAACTTTTCTTGGCTTTTGGTCTGATCTTTGAGCTACCGGTGGCGGTTTTTATTTTGGCACGCCTAGGAATTATCACCCCAATGATGATGGTTCAAAACTCCAGAGTGGCCTTGGTGGTGGTAATGATTGTTTCCGCCGTCTTGACCCCGCCCGACCCTTTTACTATGTTTTTGATGGCCGGTCCCTTGATCGTTTTATATATCATTTCGATTGGGGTCTGTTTTATAGGGCTTAACAAAAAAAAGGCCACTTTGAGGGCCCAAGGGATTAATCCAGAAGAGCTTTGAGCGGTTTTCCCTGCTAACGATTAGCTTTGGCCCCGAGTTAAAAAAAAATTAGCTTCCCCTATTCGTATGGTTACGTTAAATTTTCGGCAAGAGGCTTAAACGCCAATAGCACCTAGTCGATTCGCCAGTTACGGTTGATCCTACAATCTTTGAAACCTTAAAAACCAGTTTCTTAGTATGAAAATCGGAGCCAAACTGAGGGCGGGATTCGCCGTCGTCATCTTAGTGTTTTTTACGGCCAACATGGTCGCATTCTGGGCGCTAAATTCGAGCCATGAAGCAGCTAACCGGCTGAATAAAAAGCACGAAGCTACGGAAGCAGTGGCAGATCTAAACCTGATGTCCATTCAGCTTGTCCTGAATTTTATGGATATCCTGGCGGACAAAGAGACAGGTAAGGTTGAGGCCGAACGAATTGCCTTCCTGAATGATTTTGTTAAGGAAGTCAAAGAAGACCGAGCCCATTACGTGACTTTTGCCGATACCGAGCTCAAACAGAAAAATTTCAAAAAGATTTTTGAAAATTTTGACCGAGTATTAAAGGTAGGCTTTAACAAATTGATCCCTGAAATTAATCGCGGGGCCAAAGATACCAAGCTTTTGTCTGACTTAGATGACTACTTTGACGAGGTAAAGGCCGAAAATACCGCCCTTTTGGGGCAAATTATCGCCGAAATTTCTGTGGAAGTGGATCAGGCCAAAACCGAGGATTTAGAAGCCACCGCCCAAGCAAAGACCTTGTTGACGATTTGTTTGATTTTGGGCCTAATCATAGCCATTGGCGCTTCCTTTGTACTTTCGGCGCAAATATCTGGCCCGCTGAATCATGTTATTGCGATGTTAAAGGATATCGCTTCGGGGGATGCCAATTTGTCTCGGCGGATTCATGTTAAATCCCACGATGAAATAGCCGAATTAGCCAAGTGGTTTAACCAGTTTATTGGCAAGCTCGAAGGTACCATCAGCGAGATTATCGGCGCCAGTGATACCACCGCTTCCCTGGTGGTAAACCTTAATAAAAACAGTAACTCAATCAAAGCAGCCTCCTCCGAAATGACGGGTATGTCTGGTTCGATTAGTTCTGCGACCGAAGAGATCAACGCCAATATGGCCTCCATGGCTAGTTCCTCTGAGGAAGCCAGCGCCAACGTTTCTAGTATTACTACCGTGGTAGAAGAATTAAGCGCCAACATGAACACCATCGCGGCAGCCGCAGAAGAAGCCTCAGTTAATATGTCAGGGATTAGCGACAACGTGGGCAAAATCAGCCACGACGTCGAGACGGTGATTATCAAGGCGGTCAACAGTCTTTCTAGCTCCTTACAAAACATTAACGCGAGTACTTCAAGGGCAAGCCATATTTCGCTGGAAGCCAACAAAGGGGCCGAGGAAAACTCTAAGGCAATGAATGAGTTGGGCGATGTAACCCAGCAGATTGGACAGATTTTGCAGCTTGTGAACAACATCGCTAGCCAGACCAACATGCTAGCCCTAAACGCCACGATTGAAGCCGCCAGTGCAGGCCAAGCGGGCAAGGGGTTTGCGGTTGTGGCCGGTGAGGTTAAAGAACTAGCCAAGCAAACTACCGATGCCAACAACGAAATTGCCCAACAGATCGATCAGGTTCAGGAACTGGTAGGGCGTTGTTCAGTGCGGACCCAAGGGGTCTCCAAGGTGATTTTGCAGGTTTCAGAAATCAACCAAGGAATCAGTTCGTTAGTCGAAGAACAAACCAAAAATGCCAAACAATTGGCAGATGTGATTGAAGGGGTGGCCAAGGCGGTTAAGGATTCGTCGATTAACGTCGAAGAAGCAGCCTCGGGTATCAAAGAAATTACTCGCAGCACCTCCGAAGCTTCAGCCGCGTCCAGGTCTGCCGCCCGCAACGTTTCAGAAGCAGCTTTAGGGGTTAAAGAAATCGCTCGTACCTCTTCGGAAATTTCTCAAGGGTTAAAAGAAATCACTACCAGCATTGCCCAGATGAATCGCTCTATCGGGGATAACGGGGTGCTTAATGAGAAAAACATCCAAAACCTGGGTCGGCTTTCGACCCTTTCTAACTCGCTTAAAGACTCGATTGGGGTCTTCTCTAAAAACAGTGACACCTTCTTTTTCTGGACCGATGCCTTATTAATCGGCAACAATACTATTGATACCCAACACAAGCTGATTGTGGACGGTATCAATGAGCTATATAAACTGAAGATGGCCAAGGCCAAACAGCCCGAGCAAATTGACGCCATTCAAAGGCTGGCTAAGGTGGCGGTTAATCACTTCAGTGAGGAAGAAGGAATCTTTATGTCTTCGAACTACACCGACAAAACTGCCCACTTAGCGCGCCATAAAAAGATTATCGGTCAACTCACGGAGCATGTGAAGGCGATCGAATCTGGCCAAGAGCAGATCGGCGATCCATTGTTGCAGTTCTTAAAAGAGTGGTTGCAAAACCATATCATGATTGTGGACCTAGGCTACGCCCCCTTTATTGGGGGACGGAGTTAAGTCTCGCCAATGCCCCGGAAACGGGGCTTTTTTTTTGCCCAGAAGATATAGCCTCTTTTTAGGTCCCCGCTTATTACCAAAAAAACCTTGCTCGCTAGCACCTGGTCCTCCCTATTAACGGCCATGGCATTGGGCTGCGGGCAATTTTTTGGGTTCGCCAAGACACATTTGTTGGGGTAGGTGGTTTTTCGCTTGAAGTGTTTGCTTGCAAGGATTTGGGTCTTAATCGCCAGCTTAAGGTCTGGGTTGGGGGCCAGGTTAAAAGCCCTAAACCAATTCAACCGCAAGGCCCTTTGGTTTTTAAGTTGGCAGGTTCTAGCCCGACAGCTCCTTTTAGCCGTATTATCCCGGCGCGGTGTGGCACCAGGAACAAAGGGGCTTTTGGTATCAACGCCCGGCAAACCAAGAGAACTAAATTTTGGCTTGCCTGTTTGGCGGGGAAGGGTTATAAATCTTGATTCCAGTTTTAACGAACTTTAGCCGATAGTTACCTATGTCTATGCAGTGTGAAGTTTGCGGGAAAGCACCCGCTACCGGAAACAACGTTAGCCACGCCCATAACAAGACCAAAAAGCGATGGTTACCCAACTTACAGACCGTTAGGGTCAAAAAAAGTAACGGTAATACCAAGAAGATGCGCGTCTGCACCAGTTGCATCCGAGGCGGAAAGGTGCGGGCCTAATCCATTAGGAAAGGAGCCGCTAATGAAGTTTACCAACAAAAACAATTTTAATGCCCAAGACTTTCAGATCTCCGCCCAGCGGTGTCTGGAAGAACGTCTTACGGTTCCTGCGCCGATCATTGTTGATCTAAGGAGTCCTGAGGTGTATAATCAGGGGCATCTGGCCGGAGCTAACAATCTTCCTGCCGAGTTTTTAGAAGCAAACCTCATGCAGTTGCCGCCATTTGCGCCGGTCTTTGTTTATGCGGACCAAGACCAAGAAGCCATTGATGCGGCCAAGTTGCTTGATCAAAATGGGTTTGACGAGGTCCGCTGGGTTGAAGGTGGTTATGCCGCTTTGAATCAGGCGTTGAGGATGGATAAAAACCAAATCTTTCTGGACGATCTGCCCAAAGAAGAGTGGAGCGCCAAGATTGAGTTGGTTTTAGACCAAAAAGTCCGGCCTGCCCTGGCTTCTGACGGCGGGGGGTTGGTCCTTAACAAGATCGATGGCGATAAGGTTTATGTAAACTATCAAGGTTCCTGTTCTGGTTGCGCCAGTTCTACAACAGGCACCCTCAAGTTTATCCAAAGCCAGCTTAGAATCTCGTTGAATCATGCAATCGAGGTGATCCCGGTTTGATCGGCTAGCCGGAATCGCCGCCAACTCAGGGTGTGATGGGTCTGATCCGGCCTGCCCTTTTCGTGGTCTCCGCACCGAGCGGCACGGGTAAGACCTCTTTGGTTAAAGAGGCTCTCGCTTCCCTCAATTTCCTGCAACTTTCCGTCTCCACCACTACCAGAGCCCAGCGCCCTGGCGAAGTCGAAGGGGTTGATTATCACTTCACCGACCCAGAAGATTTCAAAAAAAGCATCGAAAAAAGTGAGTTTTTAGAGTGGGCCCAGGTATATGGCAACTATTACGGGACCTCCAAGCTTAAAATCCAAGAGCAAGAGAATTCGGGTTATACCGTAGTTTTGGATGTAGATGTACAGGGGGCAATGCAGCTTAAAGCGATTGATTTTAAAGCTGTTTATATCTTTATTACCCCGCCCAGCCTTGAAGAGTTAAAATCTCGATTAATAAATCGCGGCACCGAGACTGAGGCCAGCCTAGCCCGCCGCTTGGGTAACGCCAAACATGAATTGGCCTTTCAAGACCAATATGATCACGTAATTTTAAACGATAACCTAGAACTGGGCAAAGATCGGCTTTTAAAAGTCTTTCTATACCATGTCTTGGACCGGGACAAAATTCGCGAACTCCCCTTAGCTGAAGTGATTCTTCGAATAACCGGGCACCGAGAACACCCAAGAATCAAACGTTTGCTTCATGAAATCCAGCTATCAGGTGGTCTGGTTTTATGATTCGGATTGAGCAAATCATCTCCTCTTATAAAGCTTATGTTCCCGACGCTGATATTGTACCTTTGCAAAAGGCCTACATCTTAGCTGGGCGGCTCTTGGGCGGGGATGGTCCGGTGGCTATTCAGGAGCATCTGGAGGTGGCCCGAGTCTTGATCGAGCTCAAGCTCGACCTAGAGTCGGTGGTCGCTGGCATGCTTTATTCAACCATTAAAAATAACCGCGCAAATTATGGCGAACTGGCCTCTCAGATTGGCGAGCCCACAGCCAAGTTGGTGGACTCACTAGACCATTTTCAGCCAGCCGGACTAGGGGTTGAATCCAGAGACGCTTTGGCTTTGTCAATGCGGGCGATGGTGGACGCAGCGGCCAAAGATCCACGGGTTATATTTGTGATTTTGGCGATTCGGCTGGTACGGTTACGAAGTTGGTCTGGGCTGACTAATAAAAAAGTAAAAAACTTTGCCGCCGAGACCTTGGAACTTTTCGCTCCTTTGGCTGAACGCTTAGGATTAAATCATCAAAAAATCGAGCTAGAAGACCTAAGTTTTGCCATACTTTACCCAGAGGAATTTGCGTCAATCAGTCGGTTTTTGGTATCAAAACAGTTAGATCATCAGTCAGCCCTGGAGCGGACTCAACGGATCATTGAAAAGATTTTACAAGCCCACGGGATCAACGCTAGGTTTTACCACCGAATTAAACATTGTTTTTCGATTTATACAAAAGCCCAAAAATATCAGGTGAGTTACGAAGATGTACACGACTTACTTGGTCTTAGAGTTATTGTCGATGAAACCGAACTCGCGTATCACGCCTTGGGGTTGGTGCATGGGCGTTTTACCCCGGTGCAAGGGCGCTTTAAAGACTATATCGCCTTCCCTAAAGCCAACGGCTATCAATCCATCCACACCGCTGTGGTCAACGACGAAGGCCAGGGATTTGAGATTCAGATTCGCACTGCCGAGATGCACCACATCGCCGAGATCGGGGTGGCGGCGCATTGGTCTTATAAACTAGCCGGGACAAACCGAGCGGCAGAAAAAAAACGGTCTATGCCATGGTTGGACGAACTTTCTAAAAGTTTAACCATCACTTCAGACCCCAAAGAATCTTTAGAAATTTTCACACGCGAATTATATTCAGACTTAGTTTACGCCTTTTCACCAAAAGGCCGGATTCACCGCTTGCCACTGGGGGCGACTGTTCTCGATTTTGCTTACGCCGTACACACCCAGCTGGGGCACCATTGTCGGGGGGCTAAAATTGACGGGCAAGTGGTGCCGATCCACCACCGGATCAAGCATGGCGACCAAGTGATGATCCTAACCGAAGACTCTGAACATCCAACCCCCGCCTGGTTAGGTTATGCCAACACTAACCGAGCCCTTTCCTCGATTCGTAGCGAATTGCGCAAAACCGAAAACCAAGAGGCCTTAAAATTAGGAAAAGACATCTTTAGTGAGCAAATGGCTCGCATCGGGCTTAAAGGCGAGGACTATTTAAGCTCTGTTGAGTTTGGTAAGTTCCTAAAATATAAAAAATATAAAAGTGACGAAGCCTTTCTGATTGACCTAGGTTTTGGCAATTGTTCGGTAAACGAACTTAAGGTTTTTTTGATCGGGCAGGCTGACTCGAAGAGTTGGACCTTTTCTAAAAAAATCATGCAAACCTTTGGCCGAAAAGCGGAAGGGGTGGTGATTCTTGGGCTTGAGGATCAACAATTTAAGCTGGCTAAATGTTGTAATCCGCTTAAAGGGGACGACATTTTAGGGGTGATGATACAAGGTGAAGGGGTTTCGATCCATCAGACCGACTGTAAAAATTTAAGGGGGATCGACCCTAAACGACTGGTGGACGCGAGCTGGGACTTTGGCAAAGAGGAACGGACCCAAGTGCGGCTCTTACTGCATTTTGACCAGGATATTAAAACCCATTTTCAGATCATGAAAATCTTGGTTTCGGCAAAGGTACGAATTCTGGAATGTCACCACCGGCTGGTCGAAAATAAATCGACTGAAGAAATCAATATCGAGGTTGCGAGCCTCGATCAGTTTGCTAAGATTTTAAAGAGACTTAACGGCCTCAATCAAGTTACCGCCAGAAGGCTCTTTGAACCCGAAACACCCGCCCAATCTTAGGGGCAGTTCCAGATAGTCCCTGCTAACTTACGCTTGAGGAGCGTTTATGCATCTTACCACTGAAGTCCCGATCCTAAGTTTATGGGTGGCGCCAGAACAACTTTTGGTTACCCGGCTTTCTGGGGTCTTAGACCAAGTGGCAGTGGAGCGCTGGCTAGTGGGGCTGACGATGGAAGCCGCCAAAATACCCCAAGGTCACCCATTTAAAGCTTTATTCGATCTTCGTGGTGCTGGGTTTGAAAACATTGAATCGAACCGCTTCTTTCGTCAATCGATCCCGCAGTTTTTATCGGATCACGGCTTTTGGGTCAGTTACTTGACCCCTGAAGAAACCCGCGAACTAAGGACCCGCCGCCAACTGCAAACGACCTGCTGTCTAGCGATGGCGCTGCTGCACCATGATGAAATAAAAATGGGATTTTTTCAAAAGCGCTACGGACATGCCCAGGAGGGTTATTTTGCCAATGAAGACAAAGCCCTAGGTTGGCTCAAAGTGCAAAAATTGGGCTAATTGGCGGATTTGTTGGCCTAGGGACAAAGTCGGACTCTTGGGCAAAAAAAAAATATCAATCCACTCCAGGTCAAAGTGGCTCTTTTGTCCGGCTAACAAAATCTCTTTGGCCAAGCTGTGAGACCTAGCTTCTTTGTGAGCCCGTTTTATTATAAATACGCCATAAACATCGGCAACTGCCCTGCATCGGCGCATAGGAGCATTTATTCCCCTTTTAGTCCCCTAGGATAACCTCTACCACCCTATTTTTTGTCCCCCGGCAAACTCAACGGCGACGAAACAACTTGGGCTTTCGACTTGTAGCAGAGCGGCCAAAGTCTCTCGAATAAGTCCTCACCTTGAGCGTAGCGGTACTGATTTTTTTACCCAAAACCGCACCCCAATCTCAACAAAAAATTGGGTTTATTTGGGGTGTTTACCTGTCTCGGGGTCGCAACCTTCTGACAAGTTGGTAGGATGTGAATCCTGCCGTCTTGGTCACCAACCAGGGTATGGTTGCGTTCGATCACTTTTTTTTCCAATCCGCTGGTTTAACTCGACTGACTCATTTCTGCGGCCTTGACCGGAGAAATAAACCTTTGGCCAAGCTTCCTTTTTGGGCGTGGGTGCTTAAACCAGTGGCTCTATCTTAAAAAGCTGACCGTTTGTCAGGACAAAGGGGGGCACTTTTTTGCGTATTAAACAGTCAAAGAAGTCGGGATTTGCGCGAAGGTCTTTACTTACTCCCAGATGGAGGCTAGGATATGAAACCACAGTCAGGAGCCCTATGGACCTTTTTATTCGCTTTTTTTCCTCAAAAGCCTTTCGTCTTTTTCTAAGACTTTTAGGCACCGTGGCTAGTGCTATTTTTTTGTTACAAGGTTTTTTATTCCTGCAAAACCTTAGTAAAAACAATAAAGAACTCCGCCAAGACCCAGCCCCCGAAGATCTTTCTGATCAAGACGAACCCAAAGATTCGCCTAAAAAAAACGTCCTTTTTTTTAAGAATTAGCCCATTCTTTTCCGCGAATTCCGGTAATTTTTCTACTTAAACTTAGCCACAGACCTTGTTTATCAACCGATTTGGATGGCCGGCTATTCTTTGGGGGGCGCTAAGGGGGACTCAAGGCAATTATAATTTTGGGCCATAAAAGGGCAAAAGCTCGTCTAGTTCAAAGCCTTCCAGTTATAGCTTTGGCGGTAAAAGGGGGGAAGGTGGCCGGTTTGGGTGTGGTGCCACAAGACAAAGGCCAAGGTGCCCGGGTTGGCGTAGCCACCTCCCTTGATCGGGCCGAATTGGGGCTCGAATGGGCTTAAGAGTTGCTCTAGCAATCGGTCGCGGTGGTCCTTGGCCAGGATTGAGGCGGCAGCCACTTGAGGGTGATTAAGGTCGGCTTTGTTTTGGGCCCTAACCTTGGGCCCACACAGAGGCCCAAAGAGCCCCGCCCCGTCTAGCATCACTTGGGAATTGGGGAAGGCCCTAATAATCCGACTGGCCATTTCGCGCTCTAGTTCGTTTAGGCCCCCTCGTCTCACATAGGTGTCCACCTTTTCTGCCGAGGCGGTTTCGATCTGGTAGGGAAATTGGGCTTTGATTTGTTCGGCTAGCTCGGCCCGTCGGGCTATGGCCTTGGCACCAGCCCCAAAGGTTTTCGAGTCGGCTACTCCCCATTTTTGTAAAAGGGTTAGTTGAGAATTTTTCACCACAACCCCAGCCAGGACCAAAGGCCCCAACACCGGCCCCCGCCCGGCCTCGTCAATCCCCAGGAGTAGATCCATTAATCCTTTTAAAACAATATGATATACTAATATCGAACGGGTAAAATGGCGATGTTATGAAAAAGCCACTTATTCTTCGGCCAATTTTTTAAGGCGTTTTTGGATCATTTTTCGCTTCAGCGGCGGCAGGTAATCAATAAATAATTTGCCTGCCAAATGGTCCATCTCATGTTGAATACAAACCGCAAAAAGACCCTCAGCAGTCACCTTTTTTAGGTTTCCCTCTAGGTCGTTATACTCGATGGTGATATTCTGAAAGCGTTTGATTTCAGCCCGATATTCAGGAACCGAAAGGCAACCTTCTTCAAGAAATTGCTCGCCTTCACCCTTTTTGATCATCGGGTTAACGTAAGCGATCCAGTTTCGCGGATGTTCCGGGTCATTGGGGCGGTAGGTGAGGTCTGCCACAAAAAGCCTAAGCCCTTGGCCCACTTGCGGTGCGGCCAGTCCAAGGCCACTTTGGTCATACATAGTATCGGCCATATCCGCCGCCAATTCCTTTAGTTCCTGATTAAAAACAGTTACCTCTTGGGCATTTTTTTTCAGAAAGGGATCGGGATAGGTCAGTACTTTTAGAACGGCCATGGTCTTATTCTCGAGTTAGCTAAGGCGTTTATCCTAAATCCATTAGCTGCTATTGGCAAGACTAGAACCCAAAAGCTTGTCAAAAAGGGCTAAGTCCAAAGATTTAATAAGCTAGCATGCCAAATTTGGATTGACTATTGCACAACCAAGCCCGACCAGCCGGTCTCTCCCTCCCGAAACGGAAGGAACGGACCTACGCCCAAGGAGGGGCGCCGCAGATCGGCACTAGTTGTTTGAATCATGAACACAGCTAAAAAGAAAATTTGGGCGATTGCCGGGGGGAAGGGTGGTGTGGGAAAAAGCTTCCTCAGCACCAACTTGGCCATTGATCTTGCGCAAAAAGGCAACGAAGTAGCTCTGATTGATGCTGATTTCGGCGGGGCTAACTTACATACCTTTTTTGGGGTTTCTTATTCTAGGGTCAGCATATCCGACTTTATAAAGTCGAGCCAATTGGCTTTAGAAGACATCATGATTCCAACGGGAATCCCGGGGCTAAGGCTTGCTTCTGGAGCCCACGACGTGATTGGTTCGGCTAACCCGAAACAGATGCAGCAATCGCGGTTGATTAAAGCGATCCAAGGGGTTCAGGCGGACTATGTATTGATTGATTTAGGGGCAGGAATTGCCTCTCATACGTTAGACTTGTTTTTAATGGCCAATTCGGGGATTTTGATCACCGCGCCTGAACCTACCAGCGTTGAAAACACCTACCGTTTTATTAAATCGGCCTTTTATCGGAAGCTGAAAAACGTAATGGTGCACTCAGGGGTCCGAGCCTTTTTAGAGCAGGTCACCGAATCCAAACACGAAGACAACCCTAAGACTCCAGCAGAATTAATCTATAAAATTAGTGAAATAAATGCCCAAGCAGGGGAAACTTTAAAATACGAAATTGCCGCCTTTAAACCCAAGGTGGTGCTAAATCAGGTCCGCACCCCCAACGATGTAAGGGTGGGCTTTTCGATGAAGCAGGCAAGTATGAAATACTTCGGGATTAACCTGGATTACGTGGGTTTTGTGGAATACGACAGTCTCGCTTTGCAATCAATCCGAGCCCGCCAACCGGTCTTGATTCACGCGCCAGACGCGGTGGTTTCTGGCTCTATCCGCCGAGTAGGTCACAACATCCGCCAGAATTTTCATTTAGTGCCCACTAATTGAGGGGGGATTGTTCCAAATAGATATTTTCGATCTGGATTTCGACTTCTTTGTTAGGTCGCTCCAAAACTGCGTATGCCAGACGAAAGGAACCTTGGGGGTCGCTATATAGGCGGTAGCTAGTCGGGCGAATGCCATTTATAATTGCAGGCTTTTCGGGCAAAAGCTCGCCCAAACTTGGCCGGGACTCTATTTGCCGTATTGCCGAGGTCATCTTGATAAAAAGTTGATATTTAGTGCTGTCCTTGGGGGCACTCGCCAATTCCAAGTAATGCTGGAGTGCCGTTTCAAACCATCTTGACATAGGGTGTCCTTCAATTAAAAACGCCTTTGTAACGCGTTTTATTTTTTTCGATTGAGGACTTCCGCAAGCATTGCCTCTACTTCTTCGCCAGAGTAAAGCTTTTGAGTGGCCCGAATATGGTCCATCTCATACGCAATCGCCTGAAATTCGATTTTTTCTAACTCTTCCGCCGGGATCAAAACCATCGCCCCTGATTTGTGGTTGATGGTCACCCGTTGGCGGGCTTTAAAAAAATCGGGTAAATGCTTGCGGAATTCGGTGATGTTTTCGTTTTGCATTGGGGGCCTTTAATGTAAATTTTTAATAGATTAAAGATGTACCTTTTTTATTACCAAGTCAAGTAACAATAAACTACCTCATCGACGCTGGCAAAAGCAACGAAGGCTCCTTGTAACTCATCAGCCAAAGCTGGTAAGCAGCCCTGGTGGCACCGATGTGTAGCAGATATTGGTGATAGCTATTTTCTGGGTAATCCACCGCGTCCACGTCTAAAAGCACTACGTAATCAAACTCCAAGCCCTTGACTTGGGTGACGTCGGTAATGTCGATCCCGGCGGTGAAACTGAAGTTTTGATCGTCAATTAAACGCAGCCCCGGGATCTCCATTTGGTACAAAATATCGTAATATTCTTTCGCCTTTTTTTGATTCAAAGTAATTAAAGCGACCGAAGCATTGCGCTCATTTAACACCAAGTCTTTGAGGTTTTCGGCCAAGGCGCGGGCGAGTTCGCCTTGGTGGGCGAAGCGGTGTAGTTCGACGGCGGGGCCATTTTTAATGGCCCGGATGGTTACATCTTCGGCCAATTTGCCCAAGATACCCATCGCAAATTCCATAATCTCTTGGGTGGCGCGGTAACTGACCTTCAGATTGCTAATTTTTTGCCCTGGCAGGCCCAGTTGATCAAAGAGCCAGTCCCAACTTTGAAAGTTATTATACTGGATCATTTGTTGGTGGTGGTCACCAGCGTAGGTGACACACTTAGGGTCTTTGGCTAAAGAAAGCAGCAGCTTGTGTTCGACCAAACTTAAATCTTGCGCCTCATCAATTAATAAATGGGCGTATTTCTGTTTCTCAATAGGCCCAGCAAATAACACCCAAAAATAGAGTAAAATCGGGTCGTCTTCGTAGTCAAGTAAGGTGTCTGGCTCGGCGTCTTCTTCGGTGATGCTGCCTTCTTGTCGAGCGACCCAGCCCCTTTTTATCCAATTAATGGCCTCTTCTAGCCGCTCTGGTCCTAGTTCTTCAAGCCCACTAAAAGCCTGACGGAGCCCTTCGAAGTCCGAGAAAAATTCATCGTACAATTCTAAAGTTATTTGTTTTTTATTGCCTTCAAGTTCTAAAGATTGTTGTTCTAATAGCTCACTAAGCAGGGCTTTGACCTCGCCTGAATAAGCAAAGGTTTGTCCACCCAGCCGCCCTTGGCCGCGCACCCAATCCCTCAGGGCTGTGATTTGATCAACAAAGGAGAGTGAGGCCAAAGCGTTAGGAATAAGGGTGCCCAGACTTTTTGCTTTAACCAGTTCGGCTAAGGTTTGGTCCAAGTTTGCCTTTTTGTTATTGGCAAAATCTTCGATTAACTTTAACAACCGCGGATGTTTCTTGAGGCGAATTACTGCCACCGGGGTTTCTTGGCTGTGACCTTTAGGGAAAAGCCCCGAATAAAGTTTTTGGCGATGTTCGCCAGCCCAATGATCAAAATGTTCAATGTTCACTCCGTCCGTGCCTAGACTAGGCAAAAGCAGGCCGATATAGCGGGCTAAGGCGCGGTTAAAAACCATGACCATGATTTTTTCAGGCGCGAATTTTTTCGGGTCTTTTTGGTGGAGCCAGGCCGCCCGGTGTAGGGCTACGGTGGTTTTTCCCGACCCGGCGGTGCCTTGAATGGCGAGGATTCCTGAATCCGGTTGGGTGATTAGTTCGAATTGGGCGGGGTCTATTAGGGCGGTGATTTCGGGTAAAAGCCGATGCCCCCGGCCTTCGGTGACCGCGCGCTCGGCGCGGCTCGCTTGGCCAGAGCCGCCACCAAGGCGGAAGTGTGCGGCCCGCCCTCGGCCCCAGGTGCCGTCTGGTTCTTTGTGTAGGGCCAAGCCCTCTTCTTCGATCAAGACCAACTCGCCTTCCTCGACCTTCAGGTGCCTTTTGAGCTTAATCTCCCCCTCTGCGGTCCTGCCGCCGATCTCTTCTTCGTATTCTTCGCCTTGTTGATATCGGAAGTATAAGGAGGCGATAGGCGAGGCCTTCCAGTCCACGATTTGTAACCCAGCGGCGCGCTCTGAAAAGACTTGGGTGCCGATATAAAGATCGAGTTTCCGGTTTTCTTCTTCTAAAATCAGCCGGGCGAAGTAGGGATTTTTCGGGTTAAACCCGACTGCGTCGGCCTGATCAGATTGGTTGACCAAGTTCATCAAATGGTTGATCTGTTCGGTCAAATGGGGCAGATCGTCTTCGTTGGCATCGTTTAAAGATTCGCGCAGTTCGATGGTTTGCCGAAGCAGCGCCTCGCGGTTGCCTGCGTAACTTTGGGAGCGGCTAAGCCCTTGGAGTTTGGCCAAGCGGCTTTCTTCTTCTTTGATAATCGCCCGCTCTTGGGGGGTCAGTTCGCTCATGGAGGTCCTAGACTTGGGTCAAGGTTAGAGGTTAGTAGCGCCCTGGTTTTTGGGGCTGTTCAGGGATAAAAAAGGCCCCCTGTTTTCGCCTATACTGTTCTAATTGTTGGGCTTCGTTTTGGTCGCCAAGCTTGTGGGCCGAATTGACGGCCAAATAAATATTGCCCCCGTAAAACACCAGCCCAAATCCGCCTAAAACCGCTCCCAGAGCGGGCTGGCCGCTTTGGTAGGCTTCCCTTGAGCCCAAAGCAAAAAGCCCGGTGATCAAAAAGGCGTAGGACCCCTCCCGCCAGCGGCCTAGGTACGCGCTGCCCGCGCCCGGAATCACCGCCGAAAGCCCGCCTGCTAAGGCCGGATTGGGGCGGGCAACTGGCGCGCGTTCGCGCCAATCTTGGCTTAGATCAAATAGCCGCTCTCGCATTGGCTCACCGCTAGGCAGCCTCGAAAAATGCGCCATCGCTGCCTCTACCTGGGTTTGTCTCAGGCCGAAAGGCGCGGCTTGGTCTTGGTCTAGTTGCGCCAAACCTAGAAGCATCAACGCTTCCCAGTCGGAGGGGTTAAGCTGTACCCGTTTTTCTAAAAGCGCAATCGCCTCGGCTTGCCGCCCGCCAGCCATCAAGGCGCGGGCCACCATCAGTTGGGCTTGGGCGGCCTTTTGGGGGTAATAAAAAGCCAGCCGCTGATATTCGGTAACAGAGCGGTAATATTCACCACGCAAATAAAAGTCCTTCGCCAACCCCTCAACCTCGGCCAGCGACTGGGCCAACAGGGGCAAGGGTTGGGTGGCAATAAGCACCAGCAAAATAGGCCAAAACAGATACCGAAACATCGCAAAACCCCAATTAAAAAACCGGAGACCGATTGCAACAGGTACAGACCGCTTTGGCAAGGGGGAACGCTCCGTAAGGTTTTGGAGTGGGGGGCTAGAGGGTTGAGCCCTCAATGTGGGCTAGGACTCGGCGGGCTTTAAGTAGATCGGGGTGGTTGGGGTTAAGCTGGGCGAAGTTTTTTTCAAAGATCGCCATCCCTTGTTGGGCATAAACTAAGGCCTTTTGCCGCTCACTTTGAGCCTCGTATGCCAGGGCAAGATTTAAGGAGGTTCCCGCTATATCAGGGTGGTCCAATCCTAGGGCCTTTTTATAGATAGACAAGGCTTGATCGTAAAATTCGATGGCCTTGGCATATTCGCCCCGCGCTTCCCAGGCCAAACCCAGGTTGTTATAGGTTTTGGCTAAATAAACATGCTCTGGCCCTAGGGCCTTTTTAAAGATAGGCAAGGCCTGATTATAAAATTCGATGGCCTTGGAATATTCGCCTAGCTCACTCCAGGCAGTACCCAGGTTGCTATAGGTTTGGGCTACTGATACATGATCTGGCCCTAGGGCCTTTTTAAAGATAGGCAAGGCCTGATTATAAAATTCGATGGCCTTGGCATATTCGCCTAGCTCACTCCAGGCAGTACCCAGGTTGCTATAGGTTTGAGCCAGATAGTCGTGCTCTGGCCCTAGGGCCTTTTTAAAGATAGACAAGGCCTTTTCGTAAAATTCGATGGCCTTGGAATATTCGCCGAGATCACTCCAAGCAGTACCCAGGTTGTTATAGGTTTGGGCCATAGAAACATGCTCTGTCCCTAGGGCCTTTAGAGTAATTTTCAAATCCTTTTCGTAAAATTCGATGGCCTTGGCATATTCGCCTAGATTTCTCCAGGCAATACCCAGGTTGTTGTAGGTTTGGGCTATATAAACATGATCTGGCCCTAGGGCCTTTTTATAGATAGGCAAGGCTTGATCGTAAAATTCGATGGCCTTGGAATATTTGCCGAGATTTCTCCAAGCATTACCCAGGTTGTTATAGGTTTGAGCCACAGAAACATGCTCTGGCCCTAGGGCCTTTTTAAAGATAGACAAGGCTTGATCGTAAAATTCGATGGCCTTGGCATATTCGCCGAGATCACTCCAAGCAGTACCCAGGTTGTTATAGGTTTGGGCTACATAAACATGCTCTGGCCCCAGGGCCTTTTTATAGATAGGCAAGGCTTGATCGTAAAATTCGATGGCCTTGGAATATTCGCCCCGCGCTGCCCAGGCCAAACCCAGGTTGTTGTAGGTTGAGGCTACATAAACATGCTCTGGCCCTAGGGCCTTTTTATAGATAGGCAAGGCTTGATCGTAAAATTCGATGGCCTTGGCATATTCGCCTAGATCACTCCAAGCAGTACCCAGGTTGTTATAGGTTTGGGCCACAGAAACATGCTCTGGCCCTAGGGCCTTTTTAAAGATAGGCAAGGCTTGATCGTAAAATTCGATGGCCTTGGCATATTCGCCTAGCTCACTCCAAGCATTACCCAGGTTGTTAAATAGGCTCGCCGCTTCCACCCCTTGGGGGTTGGGGAGTTGGGTTTGGGCGGTTTGGAAGGCCTGGATCGCTCCTTGATAGTCCACTGTATCCACTAACAAAACCCCCCAAAGGTTATTAAACTCCCAACGGTTGGGGGCTAGTTGGAGGGCGGCTTGGATTTTTAGAAGGGCAGGCGGGTATTTGCATTGGAACTCTAAAATCTTGGCGGCCTCAAAGTATTCCTCTGCCTGGAAGGCTTTGGCCTGCTCCCCTAATTCTGCCCAAGCGGCTTCGGATTGGTCGTAGAGGGCCAAGGCCTCGTCGAGCCGCCCACCAGTCACCGCTTCCTGCGCTTCTTGGGCTAGTTTGTTCCCTGCCAAGTTTTTTTCTGCCAACTCTTTGTATTCCGACGCTAAACGGATATATTTTTCCAACTTCTGACTGGCTTCATTTTCATTAGGTAAAGTCTTTATTACGTTTTTAATTAAATCCTGTAGTTGTGATTCCGTGAGGCCGTAATTATGATTGATCTGTTGGCCGATTTGAGTAAGGGACCCTGTAAGACCCATCCCTGGATGGGCTAAATTTGTGATGGAGCTTTGGTAATCGAGTTGAATGATTTGGGGATCGATTTTTGGGGACTTGGCGGCTGTCTTATCATATTGGAGATAGGTTACAAATACCCCAATGGCAGCAACCAGTACACCTAAGGCAGTTAATAAAACCATCGGATCAAAAATCTCTTTCATAAACCCCTCCCAAAATTCAAGTTGCCCCCACTCTATCCCTAGAGCCCCCCAAAAAGCAAAAGTTATTTACCCAGAGGCGGGCTCAAAAGCCCGCCTGTTTGGGGCTAAAGCCAGGTTAACAAAGGGTTTAGGGCGGGGTAGAGTTGGGCGCAAGGCGAACGGGCCAAGGTGCGAGAACCGTAGCCGGCCTTGGCCTAGTTAAAAACCGCCAAACGACCTATCTCCTAAAAGGAGTGACCCGGAGCTAAAGGCTGCCACCAAAGGGTTTGGGGCGGAGGTTGGGGGCCAATAAATTGTCCCACTTGGGGGGTTAGGTAGCGCACCCTTGCCAAATCCGCTGCCGCCCGCATCTGCTCAATCGGCTCGTACCAAGGGTGTAGCGCCATATCGAAGCTGGCCCAGTGCAGGGGGACCATTAGATTGCCCCTTAAATCCAGATGTTGCGCCACCGCCTCTTCAGCGGTCATATGAACATCTTTCCAGGTCTCGTCGTAGGCCCCGATCTTCAAGAAGGTATAGTCGAAGGGACCCAGTCGTTCGCCGACCTCTTTAAACCCTGCAAAATACCCCGAATCCCCACTAATAAAGATTTTGCGGTTCGGCCCTGCCAGTGAAAAGGAACACCAAAGCCGCTGGTTGGCGTCGAACAAACTACGGCTAGAATAATGGATCGCCGGGGTCGCGGTTAGCGTCAGAGGTCCAAACGGATGGGCCTGCCACCAGTCGAGTTCCACTAATTTTTCAGGGCTTACCCCCCATTCTTCGAGTAGTGCCCCAATCCCCAAGGGCACCACAAATAGGCCTACCTTTTGGGCCAGTGCCCGCAGGGTGGGCTCTTCTAAGTGGTCGTAGTGATCATGGGTGATTAAAACCACGTCAATCGGGGGTAACCCGGCCACACTCACCGGGGCCCGGTGGAAGCGTTTGGGCCCAATCCAACTAAAAGGCGACGCTCGCTCTTCTAAAACCGGGTCCACCAAAATCGTTTTCCCCTCCAGACTAATCAGGAGGCTAGAATGCCCAAGCCAGCTAAAAAAGACTTCTTTTGGGTCCAGATTTAGCCAATCTTTGGGATCCACCGACACCACCGGAATCTCGCCGATGGGCTTGGGATCGACCCTGGGGATAACCGTATATTTTTTAGCCATCAGCCAAAAGTCGGCCAATGAATAATGGGGGGCGCCGTTGGGATTGACGAATTTTTTACCCTGATATTGGGGGGAGGTTTGAATCTTGGATTCTCTAGTTTGTTCCGAAGAGGTCATGGGGTTGCATCCAATTAAAGTCAGGCTAAGCAAGCCTAAGATAAAGACTTGGGTCAAGTAGGTAATACTTTTTCTACAGCAAATCCGAGTCTTCGTCTTGATCTTCAGCGGTGAGTTCTTCAAAGAGTTCCTTGAGGTCTTGGTCCACCTTGGGGTTCAGTGCAAAACCGGTTTGGTCGTAAAGGGGCACCAAGAATTCTTTGGCCCAGCGGTAGAAACTTTCTAAAACGTTGAGGTGAGCGGGATCGATCTTTTCGATGTCGTCGCGACCGGCTGAAGCCTGAGCGAAGTTGATAAGGTTATGGTAATCTGAACTGGGTATGCCAATGTATTGCTTAACCTTTTGCAACATTTCGCGCTCCCGGTTCTGGATGTGCCCATCGGCGACCGCCATAATAATCAGATCGAGCAAAAAGCTGTAATGCAGGTTTTCTTTGACCAATTCTCGAAAAACCGCTTGCAACTCGGTTGGGTCTAGCTTAGCCGGGGTTAAGATTTGGGTTTGCTCGGCTTCTGGGATGGCAAACACCTCTAATTTATGACGCAGAAAGGCTAATTCTTCGTCATCCAAGGTGCCATCAGCACTTGCCATTCGGGCCACCATACTTAAATAGGCGACCCGAATCTCGAGGTTTTTATCTAAAAGGCGGAGTAACTGCATCGCTTTTACTTGGACTTGGCCGCCGGAGCCGCTTCAGGTTTATTACCCTCGGCGTCCTCGCGGACCACCCGAAAACCAACGGTAAAGTTCGTGTATTCGGGGGCGTTGATCACCCGTTTGTAACAGCTAAGATTCGAGCTATGGCTTAGCCAAGACCCCCCCCTAAGCACGTTGGCTCCACTTTGTTGATTGAGAGGGTTGTTTTTGGGGCTGGAGGCATAGTAGTTGGCGTCATAGCCATCTTCAACCCATTCCCAAACGTTGCCACTCATGTCGTAAAGCCCCAAGAGGTTGGGCGGGAAAGAGCCCACGGGCGCGGTTTCGCCCCACCGGTCTCGGCCTCCGGTGTATTCGAAGTTGGCTTGATCGTGGTTAGCCGCGCCCGAAGAGGTGCCATAGTCCATCTGTTTGCCACTTCGACAGCTAAATTCCCACTCGGCCTCGGTCGGCAGGCGGTAGTTTTTGCCTTGGGACTTGAGCTTACTTAAAAAGGCACGCACGTCGGTCAAGGTGACCGACTCGACCGGGAAATCGGGTCCCTTAGCAAACTTGGAGGGTTGGGAGCCCATCACTTGTTCCCAAATTTTTTGAGTAATCTCGAACTTGGCTAATAAAAACGAATCTAAACAGACCTCGTGAGCAGGTTGAGAGTTTTCCTCACACTCATTGGCAGAATAAAGATTACCATCGGCGTCGCGACGTTGCTTGGGCGAACAACCCATCTGGTAACAGCCACCGTCCACCAAAACAAACTCCATTCCTAGCTCTTTGTCCCAGAGCTTGTCTTGCATTCGGTGGGCGTAGTTGAGGTTTTTAGTCTCGATCCGGGCTTTATCTGTGTCGGCAATCGCATATTTTTCGTAAACCGCTTCTTCAGAAAAGGGCAGAGGGTCGGTTAATTCATAGGACCGTGTCTTTGAATCGGGCTTGTGGGTTAGGGTTACCCCGGCAAAGGTGAAGTACATCCGTTTTTCATCAGGACTAGCCAGCCGCCAAAGCCCGGCTACAGTAAAATCGTCCTTATTTAACATCGTTTGTGAAGGGAAAGTCTGGTCCCAATTGGCTCCTTTATAACCAAAACGAACCCCTAGCTCTTCCTTATCCAATCCTTTAACCACAAAACGGAGGTCTTTATCCTCTACGGTCACCCGCTGGTTTTTTAACTTACTTAAAGCTTCTAGCCGTGGTTTTAAAACTTGGGTAGCCATTTCGCCTAACCACACTCTTGCTTCCGCTTCTTTTAAAGCCTCTAAGGCTTGGTTTTGCCTTTTGGTGACCTCTAGCTCTTTTAAGCTAGCCCGAATCGCCGAGCGGAACTCTTCTTGAGCCTTGGCATAAGCCTCGGGAGCCGGATATTTTTCACGATCTGGCGGTTCTGGTTGTTTGGCTTTTAGTTCCCTGCGGACTTCCTCAAACGCTCTAGCCCGTTCTCGGTTAAGTTGGGCTTCATAGATGCGGATAGAACCTAAAAAGAAGTTAAATTCAGCTTTGAGCCGTTCGGCTTGGGCCAAAAGCCCGGCCTCGTCGTCTTTTACTGGGAACAGGTGGGTGTTGTGTGCCAGTAGTTCTTCTCTGCGTTTGAGTTCGGCTTCAAAAAAGGCCCTTTGTTTGTTAAGCTGGGCTAAAGGGTCAACCTCGTCTTCAATCGCACGGATTTGCGCTTGGCGGGCTTCGGACTGCTTGTTAAGCAGGGCTTCTAAACCGTCTTTAAAAGGCGCAGGTGTCATGGGGCTGTTGACGTTGATTTGGCCCAAAAGGTTATAAAGCCGGTCTGTCGCTTGGGCCATTTTAACAAACTGTCCAGCCTTGGCGTCTTCTAATTCTTTTTGTTGCTCTTTTAAACGTTCTCGTAGTTCTAAAAGCCAGGAAAGCCGTTTGTTTAGCATCATCCCCGACTTGAGGGTCAAGTCGTCTTCGGTGGCGCGGAAATTAGCTTCGAAATAGAGGCCATGGCTGTTGTTTAAAGGGTATTTAGGCAAGGCGCGAAAATCCCACCAGACCATGCCATGCCCTAAGGCGGCCGACTCTTCGTCGCTTAAGGCTTTTAGCAAGGGTTGGGTTTTATAGTGAGCCATTAGGTTGGCCACCGCGCGGTTGTGGGCTACGACCTCCCCTAAAACCAGTTCAGCCCAGATCGGGCGGTCAAAACTCCACTCTGGGGTATTGTCGCGGGTGATCACCAGTTCCTTGGCCATCGCCGAAGAGGCGAAAAGTATTAAGCAGATCAAAGAAAGCCAGTATCTCATTGTTAAGTCTCGATCATGGTTGTGCCGGGAAGTTTTCCGGCTGATTAGACGAACTAGGCCATCCGGCCAATTCTAAAAGATCGACTTCCGCCTTTTGGGCGATATCGGCCAGTTTTTTCCATAAATCCACCTTGGCTTTGTCTAATCCAGCCTCGGTGTTAATCTCCTTTTCTTGGTAGCCAACCAGTTCTAAATGCCCCTGCTGCCCCACCCCGAAGGATTGCAACGATTGCTTGGTAATCCCCCGGGCAATCTCTAATTGTTTGGTCTTGATAACCACCATCTCAGCCGCCATCTTGAGTTCAGCCGAATCCGCAGCCGCTTGGTGCACCTGCTGATTTTTTAAGTCAACCAGATCAAGGTTTAGTTCTTCAAGCTCCAAAGCTAACCGCGAGGCCTTTTCCCAGCCCCCGCCGCCGAAGCGGTAGTTGATCTCCACATAGGTTCCTTTGCTAAAACCGTCCTGGGAGCCGTTGTTGGTGCGGCCCGTAAATCCCCCAATAATCACTTCGGGCTGATATCCTGCCCGTTCGATCCCTAGGTCCCGCTCGGCAGTGCGAATTTTTCTGGCTAGCACCTTTACCTGATCCCCGTTTTGGTAAAGTTTGGCCAATTCTTCTGCCTTTAACATCCGGGGCCGTGCTTCTTCTAGTAGAGCCTCGTCTTTAACCGGCCAACCTTGGGCGAGTTCTAAAAGTTGTTTAAAATGCTCCGCCCTAACCTGGGCTTGGGCCTCTTCATGCCTTGCCTGCAAGGCTTCCATTTGCAGGTTTTGATATTCCATGGGAGCGTCACGCCGCGCCATGGATTCCATAAACTGCAATTTTTGAAAGGTCAGATTGGCTAATTTTGCTTTGCGTTGGGCTTCTTGTTGAGCCAGATAATAATCCAAATAGGCCTTTGCCAATTCAACCTGATACTGCCGTTCGACCCCGCTGGTTTTAGCCTGTTCCCCTTCCAACTCAATCTCCCTTTTTTGGGAGGTCAGCCGTTCTTTATCGAGTCTTGAGCCCCAAATCGCCATCGAAATATCAAAAATATCCTTGCCATAAAAAGACTTGGACGAACCCGAATTAAGTGGGTTTTCATCTCGGTCATAGTGGGTCAGGCTCCACTCAAGGCCCATGTCAAAGGTCTGGGTATAGGCGACCTGTCTAGTAAATTTATCTGAAGCGGTAACCGCCACGTCTTGGGTGTCGGCCAAATCATTACGAGAGCGGACAAATTTTGATGTCAGTTTGCTTTTGACGGTCAGTTCGTCCACCTCCTCTGCCCGATAATCAATCGCCTGGTGACTCCTGGAAAATTCAGACTGCGCTTCTTCCGAGGCCATACCGTTTTGCAAGGTCTCTTGTAGGGTTACCGCCCTTAGTTCAGGAGCAAACCAAATGCAAAAGAGCAAAAAGACGCCAATTCCCCTCATAGGTTCCGAGTACCGTCGCAGACCAAGGAAGTTTTCCCTGGGTTTTTATACCCAAAAAATAAACTAAGTTCCTTTTTGTTCGCCAAGCAATTTAATTGGCCTCACCCTAGCGGAAGATTTGAAAAAGGTCAAAGGTTTGCTGATGGGTAAATTGCCGCTGAACCCTTAGTGATCAAGGACCAAGCGCCAAAAATTGGATATAGGGTGAAGGTTATGCAAAAAATAGGCACTTTGACCTAAGGAGAGTGCCCTATAAAAGGGAGCGGTTTAGGGTACATCTAAAAACTCGACTAATAGGCAGGTTGAATTCGCGGGTTTTTATAGGGATAAAGGACCGTCTTTTGCATAATCGGAGTCCTTCACCTTAACCAGGTTTCTATAAGGCCGATGACCAATCCTGAAGAAACAGCACCGGTCGATTTAATCGACCACTTTAAAAATCCGGGCACCCTGCTTGAGCAACTCAAGGCGATGAAACACCTTTGGGTCGGTTCTAAACAGATTGCAGTGGCTTCTGGCTTGATTACCGTTTTTTCTTTAGGTCTGCCTCTAACCTTGATGCAGGTCTATGACCGAGTTATCCGCAACCATACCACAGATACCCTAATCTGGCTGGTTTTTGGCTGTATCATCGCCTTTAGCTTAGAATGGGCGCTGCGCTACGCCAGAAGCTGGATCAGTAGTTGGATGGCGGCCCGTTTTGAACACTTACTTAGCTGCTCTGCGGTCAATCGCCTCTTATCGGGTCAATTGGCCCGGTTCCAATCGGAAGAAGTGGGGGTTCATCTCGACCGGCTGAACACCGTGGGCCAGCTTAAAAGCTTTTACGCCGGCCAAGCGTTCCAAATGCTTTTAGACCTGCCCTTTTTGGTTTTATTCCTGCTGGCGATTGGCTTTGTAGGTGGATGGTTGGTGTTGTTCCCAATTGTTATGATTCTGCTTTATTTATGGGTTATTAAATATTTCAAACAGGGCCTGGAAACCGCCCAAAATGAACAATCCGTCCAGACCGACCGACGATATAACTTTATTATTGAGATCTTAGACGCCATTAGCCAGGTCAAAAGCCTGACCATGGAAGAGCAGATGTTGCGCCGTTATGAACGGCTTCAGGCAAACGCCGCTACCTCGAACATGCGGGTGAACTTTTGGAACGCCATGCCTAGCAACATCGGGTTTTTGTTTTCTCAAGCGATTATGTTTGGCACCATCGGTTTTGGGGCAGGGCGGGTCTTAGAAGGAACTTTGACGGTAGGTGGGCTGACGGCTTGCACCATGCTAGGTGGAAGGTCCTTGGGCCCGGTGCAGGCAGCGGCGACCTTTTGGCTAAAACTTTCAGAAGCCGATCTTTTACAAGAAAAAATCTCTAAAATCGCCCGTACCGAGCCTGACACCAAACCTGGAGCCCCCCCTTTCCCATCTGCCATTGAAGGGGAGATTGAACTTAAAAACGTCTCTTACCACAATCTAAACACAGGTGAGCCGATTTTAGAGTCAATCAACCTGACCATCAATCCTGGCGAGATGATTGGCATTTCTTCTACCGATACCATCGCCACTAACCATATGCTTTTGATTATGTGTGGCGTTTTCAATCCAAGCCACGGGCAGGTGTTGATTGATAAGTATGATATTTTCCAATGGGATCATACTAACCTGCAAGGTCGGATGGAATATCTTTCGGGGAACAGTTACCTTTTTCGGGGTACGATTTTAGAAAATATCACCCTATTTGATACCCGCAAAAAGTCCTCCGCATTAGATGCCGCCTCCCTAATTGAACTCGACGAAATGGTGGCCCAGTTGCCCAAGGGATACGAAACCCTGGTCGGGGGTCATACCAATAGCGTCTTGCCCTCGGGGATGTTGCACCGAATTGCCATTGCTCGCGCGTTGGTAGTCAGGCCAAGAATTTTTTTGATCAACCGGGTCTTGGATGTGGCCGATGTGGATTCAAAAAGGGTCTTTAAGTTTGTACTCGATAAATTAAAGGGCAACTGCACGATAATTCTGGTTAGCGAACATGAGCGATATTTAGCCGAGGCCGACCGCCGCTTTAGCCTTAAAAAGGGCCGATTGACCAAAATGGGGGCCTCTACTCAGACTCGGCCACGCAATATCGAGATCAACCTCTTTTCTCCTAAGGAATAGCCATGCTGATGATCGAAGAAAAAGACATGACCCTAGAAGAAAGACGGCAACAGTCTTGGGAGCGTTGGGTCTGGCAGACTGCAAGGGTGCAACCTGATATTGGCAAAATTATTATTCGTACAGGTGTGTTTTTTATGCAGCGATATTTCAAGCAAATGGTTTTATTTGTACTTGAAAACAACCGGTTGCAAGACCTACTTGAAGACGAACCCAGGGACATGGATTTTATTCAAGCCCAAGGAAAACTTCTCCAAGGTGTTTTGGAATTTGTCACCGAACAGTTTGACCGCGAAGAGTGGATGATAGAGCAATACCTCTTAGAGGGTGGCCCACAGCAAAAAGAAGAACACCAATATTTTATCGACACCCTACAAGGGATGATCTCGGACTTTAAAGCAGGCAAACTCAAGATCGGCCAGCTTTTAAAACTTTTCTTACAAGACTGGATGATCGCCCATGTCAACAAAACCGACGGACGAACCTTCACCCTTTCTCGCTGGCACCAAAACATCGTGGACCACGCGGAAAAGTGGGACCATGTGGCCCTTTTAATCCATAACCTCGGGATTGAATATGTGGACCATGATCACAAAGATATTTTGGTTTCCATTATCAAGCTAAACAAGGCACTTCAATTCCTGCCGGATAAATTAGGGGCGCAGCTTCAAGACCATTTCCAGATTATCGCCTCTAAAATGGCCGAACATTTTGCTCGCGAGCGGGTGCTCATTGAGCGATTCAATTTACCCAATAAAGAGTTCCACCTTGAAGAACATTACCGCATTATTAAACAATTAGAGTCGCTACGAGACGACTTGGTCCGTTGTCGGGCTGGTATTGTCAAAGAAATTAGAGATTCTTTGATCTTGGTCTGGATCGACCATATAAACGAAGTGGATGCGGAGACCTTCGCGGAGGCGAGTATTTTAACCACCGTAGTAAAACAGGTGCGCAACTGGAACGAGGCCAAATATTTCCTGCGCAGCACCGGTATGGACTGGCTGGATGAGTCCCACCGAAAACTAACCGATAAGATTTTAGACTTGGTGTTGGTTATTGAGTCATGGGAAATCGGCGAGACGCGCCTTGATGATTTGGTCCAAGAAACGGTGTACCTCTTACAAAAAATACACGACCTAGGTAGGCAGTTTTTTGCTCAAGAAGAGGCTTGGTTGGCGCTGGAGATCCCTTTTAGGTACCGCGAGCACAAAAGGCAACACGACGAAATTTTGCAAGACTTAGCTGATTTACGCTCCCACCTTAAAGTGGGAAACTTAGCCTTTTCGCCCAAGGTGAAAACGATGGTTTTAAGGCCCTGGATTAACCACATCAACGATGTGGACTTCGAGCTTTATAGTCACCCTGACATAAGTTACTAGATGAACCGGCCCGACGAATCGTCCATTCGATTTAAATTAAGAACCCGTTTTAAAAAGCGGAGCCCCTTTTCTAATTGCTTGGTTCCCTTACTTGATAGTTTGGGTTGGTTAGGGACCCAATCTCAATTGGCCGAAGCTCATAGCTACATGGCCTCGAAGATGGACTTGGCCGAATTCCGTAACACCTTGGCCATCCTAAAGTTTGAATCCAAAGGGGTTTCAACCCAGCTTGATCACCTAGACCCCAGGCTTTTGCCCTGTATTTGGGTGCCCGAAGGGGGGACGGCGCAGGTATTGGTGGAGCAGGTCGAGGGAAAATTACTAATATTTGACGGTAAGTCGGCCACCTACAAACAAATCTCCTCAGAGCCGATCAAAGGTTTGGCCTTGTTATTCGAGTCCTTGCAATCAGACAAAATTGAATTTTTAAAACCCCAAAAAGAATGGTTCGCCAAGGCTCTAGGGCGTTTTAAAGTCTCCTTTATGTTAGGGTTGATCATTACCTTTATTTTATCGGTTTTTACCTTTATTTCTCCGATGTTTGTTATGACCATCTATAACGAGTTGTTGGTTGCCGAATCGACCTACTCCTTGGTGTTTTTGGTTATGGGGATTTTTATCTTTGTGATCGGCGATTTTGGTTTTCGTGTGCTTCGCAGTCGGTTGTTTGGTTTTGTAAGTGTGCGTATGGGCAATATTGTGGGGATTGAAGTACTGAGGCGTATCCTCTATCTGCCACCGGGCTTCACCGAAGAGGCTAGCTTAGCCAGCCAAATCTCTCACATTAAGGATTTTGAATCGATCCGCGAGTTTTTCGCAGGCCCCGGTTTTACGGCCCTAGTTGAACTGCCCTTTGTGATCATGCTGATCGTGGGCATGGTAGTTATTGCCGGACCGGTCGCCTATATTCCGACCATTTCCATTTTAATCTTTATTGCCTTCGCTTTTGCTATCAACCCGTTGGTTAAACAAACCAACGCCAAGGCCTCTAAAGCCGCGTCCGAGCGGCAAGAGTTTTTGCTCGATATGCTTTCGAATTTTCAGGCAATTAAGTTTACCGGTAGTGCCAGTATTTTTTGCCAGAGATACCGGGAAATTTCGGCCAAGGCCTCCTTAAACAGCTTTTACGCCGCCCGCCTAAACGCATTGATTGGTACAACCAGCCAATCACTGGTGACCTTTTCCAGTTTGGCCACCATGACCGTTGGGGTGTATCAGGTGATTGGCGGGGGGATGTCGGTTGGGGCTTTGATGGCTTGTATGTTACTTTTAGGGCGGGTGTTAGCGCCGGTAAAGACCGGATTGGGGATTATCACTCAGGTCGGAAAATTAGGCAAAAGTGTCAACCAATTGGACCGGCTAATGTCGATGAATATCGAAACCCGGATCGACACAAACATGTCTTTGACCAAAAGTATTCACGGCAAACTGGCCTTTAACAACGTCTCCATCCGTTACAATCCCGAGGCTCCACCCGCCCTTTTGGCGGTTCAGTTTGACCTAAAACAGGGAGAAACCTTGGCGATTGTTGGCCATGATGGGGCGGGTAAATCGACGGTGCTCAAGTTGGTGTTAGGTTACTACCACCCGCAAGCGGGGCGGGTATTGATCGACGACATGAACCTGCGCCAGATTGACCCGATTACACTTCGTAAATCAATCGGTTACGTGCCCAAATCGAACCAACTCTTCCATGGCACCTTAACCCAAAACATGCGCCTCGCCAATCCTGCCGCCACTAGTCAGCAGATCTGGGAGGCGGCCCGTAAAGCCTCGATTTATGACGAAATCATGGAACTGCCTGAAGGGTTTAATACCTTTGCCAACAGCCGTACTATGGGCGAGTTAGCCGAAAAATTAGGCAAAGGAATCAGTCTGGCACGGGTGTTTTTAAAAGAGGCCAGCTTGGTTTTATTTGACGACCCTGAGTTTGGTTTGTCTGGTGACGCCGAAAAAGAAGCCGCCTTTATAAACGAGATTAGAAAAATCAAAGGCCGCTCAACCATCTTGATAGCCACTCACCATTTGAGTTTTATCGAGCTAGCTGACAAAATCCTCTGGCTCGAAAAGGGCCGCATGCGGGCCTACGGCAGCAAAGAGGAAATATTGCCCAAATTTTTGGGCGCTTAGGAAAACTATGGAACGACTTAAAAAGTTTCTACGACTCGAATCACAACACCTTTCCAAGTCGATTCTGTTAGAGGAGTCAGGTGGGGCCTTTATCACGAGGTTGATCGTGGCCTTTTCCTTGGCGGTATTTGTGATGTTTTTAGCTTGGTCGATGATTACCGAGGTGGACGAGATTGCCGTGGCCAAAGGTGAGATCATCCCCACCGGGCAAATACAGCCGGTACAGCACATTTCTGGCGGGATTGTTTTGGATATTTTTGTTGAAGAAGGACAGATCGTTCAGAAGGGCCAACCTATGTTGGTTTTAGACAACCCAGAAATTCGTGCCCAACAAAAACAGCTTCGAGCCCAGGAGCGATATTTGGTCGCTGAAAAGCGGCGGTTAGAATCCTATATAGAAGAAAAAGGGGTCATTCAGTTTAGTGAAACCGTCCCTGAAGATGACCCACAATCAGCGCAGTTTCGAAAAGATCAGGACAAGATTTTAAAGCTTTTGGTTTTGTATCGTGATATTCGCAGGGCCGCATTTCAAAATCAGGTTGAGCAATACAAGGCCAAGATGGAAGAGATTGCCGAAAATGCA
Source organism: Candidatus Lambdaproteobacteria bacterium RIFOXYD2_FULL_50_16 (assembly GCA_001783695.1). GTDB lineage: Bacteria > SAR324 > SAR324 > XYD2-FULL-50-16 > XYD2-FULL-50-16 > XYD2-FULL-50-16. Next base: position 14,866 of record MFNE01000030.1, on the reverse strand, counting down.
AAGACCCTTAAGGAATTGGCCAAAAACAATGAAGACTTGGCCTTGGTTCGCAGTGAACTTGCCTTAGTACAAGAAAAACTGGATTTATTGACCATCCGCGCCCCAACAACGGGGGCGGTTCACGGGTTTTCGGCCCACTCTTTAGGCGGGATCTTGCCCCCTGCGGCAGTGATCATGGAGATTGTCCCCATTGATCGAAAGCTTTTCGCGCAGGTGCAGATCTCTTCTAAAGATATTGGCCATGTGCAACCTGGACAGTCGGTCAAACTCAAGTTCACGGCCTACGACTATTCTCGCTATGGCGGTATGGCTGGGGTGCTGCGCGAGATTTCGGCGGCTACCTTTTTGGACCGGACCGGGCAGCCTTATTACAAAGCAGTAGTCGATTTTGAAAAACCCTTTTTAGGGGAGGTCCCTGGCGCCAACCCGATATTACCGGGCATGACCTTAGACGCCAGTATCAAAACGGGTAGTAAAACCATCTTCCATTACCTGCTCAAGCCGGTATATTCTTCCTCCCAGCGGGCTCTAACTGAGCGATAATTCAGGGAAATCGCCCACTTTTATTTTTTAAAAAGTGGGCGTACTTTCCCATAAAAGGGCATTAAACCGGCAACAAACGAGCATTACCCAACATTAGCCAGCGCGAACCTGCAATGATTTATTGTCAATTGCCTGTTTTGTGCTATATTCAAGTCAGAAAAATAACGGGCACGCGCCCATAATCGGTTGAGGGGAACATGGCTGATCAAGAAAAAGGCAAAGGCAAAGAGCAATCCAAAGAAACCATCGAGTTTGACGAACTCACTAACCTTGCGGACGTTGAAAAGAAGAATTTCAGCGGCCAAGAGGAAGGCAAGATCGAAGGGGAAGAAGCCTCTGGTGATGCGGCTCCCGTAGTGGTGGGACAGTCGGAAGCCACCTTCGAAAAGGAAGCTCAAGAAGGGGTTATATCCTCCAACTTTTCTAGCGCGAAGTCTTCTGAATTAGACCTAGGTGACCAGGCAAGCGAAGATGCCCAAGCAACCCAGGCGAATCAAGCGGTTGAAAATGCTCAGGCTGCCCCTCAAGCCACAGATCAAGAAACCCAAGATGTTCAAGAAGAGCAAGCGGCTGAACAAGGCGGTTTCGGTATGGATGTTGGTCCCTCGACTCAAGCCCAGCAGTCCGCCGCCCCAGAAGAATTTCTAGTCAGCCAGAACCAAGCCGCCCCCGCTGCTGAAGCGGCTTCTACCGCACCTGCAGACCAAGCTCCCGCTACACCCACTACAGGCGCTACCGCCACCTTTGACCCGGCCACCGTCACTACAACCACCACGACCACGGACACAACTGCCACGTCTGATACCACCACGGACACTACCTCTGATACAACAACTACGACGACAACTAGTACCACCGATACAACTACGACAGCTACAGATACGACAGATACGACTGACACTGCTGCCGCTCAAGCGGCTGCCGATGCGGCGCAAGCTGCACAGGCCGCAGCCGAAGCTCAAGCCGCGTTAGAGTCTGCCGCCCAAGACGCCATTGCTGCTGCTCAAGTAGCTGCTGATGCTGCCGCCGAGGCACAAGCCATTGCCGATGCTGCTCAGGCTAATGCAGATGGGGCCCAGGCGTTGGCTGATGCCATTGCGGGCAACGTAGAACAGGCCAACGCGATTGCCCAAGCCGAAGCCGCTCAGGCCGCCGCTGCTCAAGCTTCTGCCGCCTCCGCCCAAGCCGAAGCCGCCAGCCAATCAGCGCAAGCCGCTGCTGCTGCTGCCGCTAGTCAAGCCGCTCAAGCCGCCGAAGCCGCCGCTGAGGCTCAATTAGCTGCCGCTCAAGAAACAGCCGCTATTGAGGCCGGACAGGCCGAAGCTGCTGCTGAAGCCGCAGCAAATGCCCAAGCCGCTGCTGAATTAGCTCAAGAAGCCGCCCAAGCGGCTCAAGCGATTGCTCAAACTGAATTAGGCCAAGCAGAACAAGCGGCGGCTGATGCGGCCCTAGCTGAATCCGCCCAAGCCGATGCCACTGCCGCCAGTAATGCGGCCGATCAAGCTGCTGCTGAAGCCGCTGCTGCGAGTGCTGCTGCTGATCTCGCTGCTGCCTCTGCTGCCGAAGCGGCGCAAGCGGCCACTGCCGCCAGTGACGCCGCCGATCAAGCCTTGGCTGACGCCCAGGCGGAAGCTGCCGCTGCTGAGACCGCTGCCCAAACCGAATCTGCTCAAGCAGCTGATGCCACGGCTGCCAGCAATGCTGCTGATCAAGCTGCCGCCGATGCGGCCACTGCCGAAGCCGCTGCGGCCCAGGCTCAGGCCCAGGCGACTGCTGCTAGTGACGCTGCCGATCAAGCCGCTGCTGTTGCCGACCAAGCCGCTCAAGCGGCTGCGGATCTGGCGGCTCAAGCCACCGCCGCCAGTGATGCTGCGGACGCGACTGCCGCTGCTGAAGCTTCCCAGGCCACCGACGCCCAAGCCTCTGCCGATGCGGCCCAAGCTGCTGCTGCTCAAGCCACTGCTGCTAGTGATGCGGCAGACGAGACTGCTGCTACCGAAGCGGCCCAGGCCGCCGACGCCCAAGCGGCTGCCGATGCGGCACAAGCTGCTGCTGCTCAAGCCTCTACTGCTAGTGACGCAGCGGATCAGGCCGCTGCTCAAGCCGATGCGGCTGAAGCGGCCGCTTTAGCTGAATCTGCTGCCGCTCAAGCCGCCGCCGCTGATGCCACCGCTGCCAGTGATGCGGCCGATGCTTCTGCTACGAGCGAAGCGGCTCAAGCTTCGGCTGCCGCTGATGCAGCCAACGTTGCCCAAGCTGCCGCTGATGCTGCCGCCGAGACGGCCGCGAGCGAAGCCGCCCAGTCTGCCGCGGCAGACGCTGCTGCCCAAACCGCCCAAGCCGCTAGTGACGCAGCCGATTCGGCTGCGGCTGCGGCCACCGCCGCCAGCGATGCGGCTGACGCTGCCGCTGCAACCGAAGTGGCCCAAGCTGCCGCTGC
>MFNE01000030.1:9510-11876 GCA_001783695.1 Candidatus Lambdaproteobacteria bacterium RIFOXYD2_FULL_50_16 | reverse complement strand
ACTGCTGCTGCTGAAACGGCACAGGCCCAAGCCGCTAGTGATGCGGCCAACGCCGCCCAAGCGGCTGCGGACGCGGCTGCTCAAGCGGCTGCGGACGCCACTGGCGCTAGTGATGCGGCTGACGCCACTGCTGCGAGTGAGGCCGCCCAAGCTGCCGCTGCGGAAGCAGCCAGCGAAGCCGCCCAGGCTGCTAGTGATGCTGCCAATGCCAATGCCGCCAACGAAGCTGCCCAAGCTGCGGCAGCAGACGCCGCTTCTGAAGCCGCCCAGGCTGCCAGTGACGCGGCTCAAGCAACGGCTGCTGCGGCCACTGCCGCTAGTGACGCCGCTGATGCGAGCGCCGCTGCGGAAGCCGCTCAAGCAGCCCAAGCCTCGGCTGCTGCCGATGCGGCGCAAGCCAATGCAGATGCCGCTGAGGCCAATGCCGCCGCTGAAACGGCCCAGTCTGCCGCTGCGGATGCCGCTGCGGATGCCGCCCAAGCGGCTAGTGACGCGGCTGATTCAGCCGCCCAAGCGGCCAACGCAGCCAGCGAAGCAGCTGACGCTAATGCGGCTTCCGAAGCCGCCCAAGCTGCTGCTGCCGACGCTGCTGCTGATGCGGCCCAAGCCGCCAGTGACGCCGCTGCCAGTCAATCTGCTGCCGACTCCGCCGCTGCCTCTGCTGCTTCTGAAGCGGCTGATGCCGCCCAAGCTGCTGCGGACGCGGCTGAAACCAACAGTGCCGCTGCACAAGCAGAAGCCACCGCCGATGCCTCAGTTGCTTCGGCTGCTGCTGATGCCGCGGAAGCGGCCCAATCGGCGGCTGATGCGGCTCAGGCTCAAGCGGCCCAAGCTACTGCTGCTTCTGACGCTGCTGACGCCCAAGCTGCTGCGGCCAATCAGGCGCTAGAAGGGGCTAGCGGAGATTTGGCTGATGCCCAAGCGGCTGCCGATGCCGCTGACCAAGCGGCTTCTGCCGCTAGTGAAGCCGCTGCACAGGCGCAAGCAACTGCGGATCAAGCAGATGCGGCTGCTCAAGCGGCCCAAGATGCCGCAGACACCGCTCAAGCTACGGCTGACGCTGCTGCCGAGGCTGCTGACTCCGCTGCCGAAGCGGCTGCGACCGCTACGGCGCAAGCGGACGCCGCTGCCACCGAGGCTGCTGCTGCCGCAGAAACCGCTCAAGCCGATGCCGCCGCCGCTGAGGCGGCGGAGCAAGCTGCTGACGCAGCTACCGAAGCCGCTGCTGCTGCTGATGCAGCAGAGGCTGCCGCCTTGTCACAAGCACAAGCCGACACTTCAGCAGCAGACCAAGCAGCGGAAGCCGCGAGCGAAGCTGGTGAAGCTGCTACCCAAGCGCAAGCCGCTGAAACCAGCGCACAGGCTGCCGCCGAGTCGGCTGCTGAAGCCGCTGCCGCTGCTTTAGCGGAAGCCGCCCAACTCCAAGCCGCCGCGAGTGCCGCTCAAGCTGCGGCTGCCCAAGCGGCCCAGGCCGTGGCGCAAGCTGCTGCGAATAAAAATGATGAGGACGAGGACGACGACGATAAGGACGAGAAGGACAAGAAGGATGACGACGACGATGATGATGACGAGGACGACGACGATAAGGACGAGAAGGACAAGAAGGATGATGACGATGACGACGACGACGACGACGACAAGGACGATGACGACGATAAAAATAGTCAAGAAAACGACCAAGATGGTTCTGATGATCTAGCCGCTGCTGCCGCCGAAGCTGCCACCGCCGCCACCGCTGCTGTTGAAGCCGCTGCTGCGGCAACCGCCTCTGCCCAGGCCGCTCAAGCGGCTGCGGAAGCCTCTGCTGAGGCCGCTGCTGCTGCCGCCGCAGAGTCTGACGCGGCTGATGCGGCTAAAGCGGCTGCTGATTCTGCTGCTGCCGAGGCTGCTCAAACGGCTGCTGAATCTGCCGAAGCCGCCCAGGCGGCTACCGCCGCTTCAGATGCGGCTGATCAAGCCCAAGCTAGTGCCAGTAGTGAAGCTGATCAAGCCGCTGAAACTGCCGCCGATTCTGCCAGTGCTTCTGCCAATATGGCTGACGCCGCTGGTGATGCCCAAGCTGCTCAAGCCGCTGCTAGTGCTGCCGCAGAGGCGGCTCAAGCGACCGCAAGCGCAAGTGCCGCCGCCGCAACAGAAGCAGCCCAAACAGCAGAATCCGCCCAAGCCGCCGCTGGTGCCGCTGATGCGACTGCCGAAGCGGCCCAATCTGCCAGTGAAGCGGCTCAAGCAGACGCCGCCCAGGCTGATGATGCAGTGAACGCCGCTCAATCAGAAGTCGCTTCGGCGCAGGCTGATGCGGACGCGGCTCAAGCCGCAGCGGATGCCGCTGACGCAGCTGAGTCTGCCGCTGTAGCCGACGCGGCTAC
>MFNE01000030.1:0-9501 GCA_001783695.1 Candidatus Lambdaproteobacteria bacterium RIFOXYD2_FULL_50_16 | reverse complement strand
GCTACTGCCCAGACGGATGCTTCTGAATTACAAGCGGCAGCAGAGGTGGCCCAAGCCGAGGCAACTGATTCTGCGGCTGCCGCAGAGCAAGCGGCCAGCGACGCGGCTTCTGCGAATGAAGCTGCCGATGCGGCCAGCGAGGCCAGTGCTCAAGCCAGTGCGGCGGCTGCCGAGTCGGCTAGTGCTGCGGATGCCGCCAGCGCGGCTGCCGATGTGGCTGCTGAAAACGCGGCTACCGAAAACGCCCAAGCGGACGCGGCCAATGATGCAGCCGCCCAAGCGGACGCGGCTGAATCGGCTGCTTTAGCCAGTGCCCAAGCGGCTTCGGATGCGGCTGATGCGGCGGCGGCAACGGCTGCGACTGAATCGGCGCAAGCAGACGCGGCTCAAGCGGATGCAGATGCTGCTAGTGATGCAGCTGAGGAGGCGGCAGCCACGGCGGCTACTGAATCGGCGCAAGCAGACGCCGCTTCGGATGCAGCCACCCAAGCAGATGCGGCTGAAACGGCTGCCTTAGCTAGTGCCCAAGCGGCATCGGATGCAGCGGATGCGGCTTCGGCCACCGCTGCCACTGAATCAGCCCAAGCGGACGCTGCGCAAGCAGACGCAGGTGCGGCTTCGGATGCGGCTGATGCGGCTGTGGCCACGGCGACCACTGAATCAGCCCAAGCGGACGCTGCTTCGGATGCGGCCGCCCAAGCGGATGCAGCTGAAGCGGCTGCCTTAGCCAGTGCCCAGGCTGCTTCGGATGCAGATGATGCGGCTGCGGCCACGGCTGCGACCGAATCGGCTCAAGCGGACGCGGCCCAAGCGGATGCGGACGCTGCCAGCGATGCGGCTGATGCGGCAGTGGCCACTGCGGCCACTGAATCGGCCCAAGCGGACGCTGCTTCGGAGGCGGCCGCCCAAGCGGATGCAGCTGAAGCGGCTGCCTTAGCGGACGCGGCTCAGGCCTCGGCAAGCGCCGATGCGGCCACTGCCGCTAGCGATGCGGCAGATCAAGCCGCTTTGGCGGCAGATCAAGCTGAATCGGCTGCCCTAGAACAAGCTGAGTCCGCTGCCGAAACGGCTCAAACCGAATCTGCCCAGGCAGACGCGGCTGCCAGTCAGGCCCAAGCTGCCGATCAAGCCGAGGCTAGCGCCTTGGCGGATGCGGCTCAAGCCGAAGCCACCGCTGCGACGGAAACCGAGCAGGCTCAAGCGGCGGCGGCTGACGCGCAAGCGGCTGATGCAGCCGAGTCGGCTGCATTGGCTCAAGCGGACGCGGCTCAAAGCTCAGCCGCCCAGGCGGATGCTGCTGCCCAAGCTGCCGATCAAGCCGAGGCCAGCGCCCAGGCTGATTTGAGTGCCACCCAAGCGGCTAGTGATGCAGCCGATCAGGCTGCCTTGGCAGCAGATCAAGCTGAGACCAATGCCTTGGCTGAGGCCGCGCAAGCGGCTGATGAAGCGGCCCAAGCACAGGCTGATTTAGCCGATGCCCAAGCCTCCGCTGATGGAGCCCAAGCGGCTGAAACGGCGGCTCAAGATGCAGATGAAGCGGCCCAAGCTTCGGCTGCCCAGGCAGACCAAGCGGAAACCACCACCCAAGAGGCAGCAGCCCAGGCCGATCAAGCCGAATCAGAAGCAATTCAAGCTTCGGATCAAGCGGACGCCACTGCTGCCGATGAGGCTAGCCAAGCTGCCCAAGCCCAGGCTGACGCAGATCAGGCCGATGTGGCGGCTACCGATGCGGCTGATTTGGCTGCTCAAGCAGACGCCACTGCGGCTCAAGAGGCAGACCAAGCAGACGCCGCCACCCAAGACGTAGTCGAAGCAGCAGACGCCGAAGCCCAAGCTAGCGCACAAGCCCAAGATGCGACTGCAACCCAAGCCCAAGAACAGGCTGAAGCTGACGCTGCTCAAGTGGCTTCTGAAGAAGCAGACACCCAGGCTCAAGTCGAAGCTGATGAAGCGGAAGCAGCTGACACCGCCGCCGCCCAAGAGGCCCAAGAATTGGCTGATGCGCAAGCGCAAGCCGATGAACTACAAGCCCAGGCCGATACAGAGGCTGCCGAGGCTGCCCAAGCGCAAGCTGAATCCGATGCGGCTGATGCTTTAGCTGCGGACGCGGCGGACTCTGCTGGGATGGATTACGACGGAGTCGAAGCTGCGGCCTTCGAGATCGATAGTGGGGAGAATCAAGGAGTCGATTGGGCCAACGCAGTACAAGCGGAGGAGTTTGAGTTTGACGCCCAAAATGGGGTCGATTCGGGCTGGGACGCTCAAATTGAAGGGGGCCAACTTTTGGACGACGGCACCATCGATCCCAATCAGGATCAGCCAGATCAGGGAGTTTCGTCCGATGTTTTTGGCGATTTAGGTGGCCAAAACGACGATCTGTTTGGTGTGTAGGGAGGTGTTTCTGGAAAAAAGCCGCCTTCGGGCGGTTTTTTTTTGAGCAAAAATCGAGGCCAAAACGAGTTAAAAGCGGGACCTTTGGCCTCGCCGTCTAAAGCCTGGGACCGCTTTGACGCTAGTTTGCCAGAAAAACCTTGTCTTCGCGTCGGCTGCAACCGTTGGCCGGGGCTTTAGGGAATTTGACGGACTACCTGCTGCGTAACGGGTGCCCATAAGTAGCTTTGGTGGGTTTTTTAGGAAAAAAGGGGGCCGTGTGCGCTAGCCAGGGTAGGCAAAAAGAACCCAGTTTTCAACCAAAACGAAGGGGGCGGGACTCCAGATAAACCAATCTCCCAAATAGGAAGCCAACGATCTAAAGCTAATCACAAGGCCTGTTCAGCCAATTTTGATAACTTTCAGCCCGTCAAGATACCAACACAATTTAATTAGACAAAAAGAAACGAACCGGTTAGTTTCAACTAAATTATAGGGAATCCTCCCTATTCGGGTGTTGGCCTTGTTTGTACTGGGTGTTAAAACGTGTCCCCTTCGCTTGCTCGCCCCAACCTTATGCCGCTAAATCCAAAGGGATGGTTTCATCCTTTGGTACTACTTTGTTGGGTCGGTTTCCTGCCTTTTGTTTTCGCCGTTTTTAGCCCTTTTTCTGGTCATGCAGTTAAGCTTGGTCTAGTGTTCCTGTCTATGACCGGCCTCGCATATCTCGTGTTTAACCTCAAGCGTTCTATGCTTTGGGCGGTACTCTTGGTCTTGCCGATCTACGGGTTTACCTGTCTAGGCTATGCGGACCCAGACTTTTACCTCAAAGCAGCGGCCGCCTCTGGTTATCAACAAATACTGGGGCCATCGGCAAAACTTTGGTTGGGTAGTGATTATGAAGGGCGGGACATTTTGGCGACCTTGGTCTTAGGTGGCAAAAATGCCTACACCGTTGGGCTTTACTGTTGCTTAACCGCCTTGTTATTAGGGATCCCCTTTGGTCTAGGCCTCACCTCCAAAAAACCTTGGATCAAATATCCATGCTTTTGGGTAGTACAGTTTTACGAGATTGTTCCCCAAATCTTTTTTGTGCTGATTGTATTAGGAGTCTATAATTTTTGGGCGGCAGCGTCGGCGGGGGAACGGCTCATCGACAGTTACTCTTTACCCATCGCCGGGGTGGCTATTGGCCTTTCTTCTTTACCCTCCATCGCCAGGATTATCGAGAACCGAATTTTCCTGCTCAAATCAGAGCGGTTTGTTTTGGCCCTGGAAAGTTCAAATGTTAATCGCACTAAGATCTTGCTTTACAACCTCTTGTGGAAAAATTGCACCGCTGAGATCCTGATTCAAACCACCTTTTTGTTTGGATCTGCCCTTTTATTAGAATCGGCTTTGAGTTTTGCCTTTGAGATTGGCTTTGGAGATCTCGGAACTGGCGGGTACCAGTCTTGGGGCAAGCTCTTGGCTGAGGCCAGAAGGTCGATTTTGTTCGGGGAAAACGCTTGGATTGTGTTACCTCCGATTTTGGCTACTTTGATTAGCATCATGGGGGTAAACGCCCTTGGTCAACGGTTGGCCCAGTCTAGTAGTGGAACTGGGGACTAGGATGAAACCAGCCCAGCCAGTCCTTTTGGTTAATAATCTTCGACTTACGCTCAAGCGAATAGGCCTTGAAGTGGTCGCGGGGGTGTCCTTTGCTATTTATCCAGGCGAAACGGTCGCCCTTTTAGGGGAATCAGGGGCCGGGAAAAGCACCTTATTTAAAGCGATCTTGCAACTCCTAAACAACAGCCACTGGGATCAGGAAGGGGAAATCTGGCTAGGGCCTACTAAAATCAACGGGCTTGCTCCAACAGCCTTGGAGCAAGTAAGAGGACCCCAAGTTCGTTGTATCTTCCAAGAGCCGGCCTTAAGCCTCAACCCTTCACTAAAGATCGACCGGCAGCTTTCTGAGGCGGTCTTGGCGGTTGAATCCCACTTGAGCCCCCAAGAGGTCGAAGGCCGGATTGATCAAGCCCTTAGCGAAGCGGGCCTCGAACCCTCGCTGGTCAAAGGCAAATATCCAGCCGAGGTTTCTGGTGGACAGCGCCAACGGGTTGGAATCGCCATGAGTCTTTGCGCTAAGGCGGCGTTATTGCTAGCCGACGAACCTTCTAATTCCTTGGACTCGGTTACGGTTACCGGTTTGGTCGAAAGCCTACTGAAGCTCAAAGCCGAGGGAAGGGTTCAAAGCCTGTTGATTGTTACCCACGATCTTGGGGTCCTGCGGGCTTTGGGTTGTGAGCGGGTTTTGTTTATGCACCAAGGTGCGCTGTTTGAAGTGGGCAGTATCAAAGAGGTTCTCGCTAACCCTGCCCACCCCAAACTGGCGGAGATCGTGGGGCAGATCAAAGAGATCAGGGCGCTCGAAAAAACCGCCCAAAAAGGCCCGATCCAAAGGGACCAAGAATCACTGGTCACGGCCAAAGGGTTGAGTTTTACCTATACTAAACGCGGGTTTCGAAAAAGGCGGGAAATCGCCGCCATTAAAGACGTTGGGTTTCAACTAGCTCCCGGCCAATTTGTTGGCCTAGTGGGCAACTCGGGTTCGGGCAAATCCACCTTGGTTAAGCTTTTGACCCAAGAGTTGAAAAACTATAAAGGTGAACTGCGCTTTAACGGCAAAAGCCTAGTGGAACATGGTTTGACAAAAAACCGAAGCGCCTTTTTTCGGAATCTGCAAACCATCTTTCAAGAACCTGCTGACACCTTTGACCCTAGCCAAACCCTGGGAGAAAACCTGACCGAATGTTTTAGCGCTTTGGGGCTAGGTAGCCAGGAGATTTTATCGATTTTTGATCAATTGCTTGAGCGGCTTTTGTTGGACAAACGGATGTTAAAGGAGCGCCCTAGGAACCTAAGCGGCGGACAAAAACAACGGTTTGCCTTGGCTCGGGCCTTTGGGGTCAAGCCTTTGCTGTTGCTGGCAGACGAGCCCTTTAATAACCTGGATTTAATCGCGCAACAGCGGTTGGTTGAATTGATGTTAGAACGCAAGGCAGACCCCCAACATCCTTTGAGTTGTATTCTGGTTTCCCACGACATCGGTCTAGTTTCTAGAATCTGTGATCAGGTCTGGGTAGTGGACCAAGGCCAGGTGGTAGAAACTGGCCTAGTGGAGGAGGTGTTGGAGCGCCCTAAAGCAGCGGCAACCATACGGCTGATTCATGCAGCTATAGCGTTGGGGAGTTTTGGATAACGGTCTTTGGACCGAACTGGAACACCCAATTTGTTAGATAAACCAAACCCAAAGGAGACGGGGATGAAACTAAAGCGAAATAGCCGACCTAGTAATGCAATATTGACCTTGGCCCTATTGTTAGGGCTGGTGTTAATTTTTAGTAGTTGCTCAAGCCCGCTTTCGCGAGGCTGGAACTTTTTTTCTAAAGACCAGTATGACCAAGCTAAGCTGGAATGGGGTCCGCTGAACCAGCAAGACTTGATGGACAAAGCCGATGCGGCGGTGAAGATGACCGAATTAAACCAAAAAGCCGAAGACGCCAAAGCCAAAGGGGACCGGCGGAGTGAGGTCCAAAATCGCATCGCAATTATGGCTGCCGACAAGTGGCCTAAAGACAATTGGGTTAAAAATTCCAAAGCATTGGCCGCTATTGTCGAGGCTTCGATGAAGACCATTGAGGAAGAGCGCAAGGTTTTACAGGCCAAGTACGACCAAAACATCGGCTGTGGCAAGGTAGCCTATCAAGCGGACGACTATGAAAATGCGGAAAAATGTTTTATTGCCGCAACCGCCGCAACCAACGCTTACAAGGGCCTCTATCTCAAAACCGAAGATCTTTCGACCATGATGGCCGCTGTGACCCAAGCGATGGATATCCAACGGCAGATGGAAGCCGAGCGCAAAGCCGCAGAAGAGGCCAAGCGGTTGTATGAGGAAGAACAAGCCCGCCTTTTGGCCGCCCAGATGAAAGAAGCAGAAGAGAAAAAACAGGCAGAAGAAATCGCTCGGATCAAGGCCGAAGAAGCCCGGCAAAAAGCTGAAGCAGAGAAGAAACGGCGTTGGATGGAATTTTTAGCCAAAGGCCGCCCGCTCAAGCCGTTGGTGGTTGTGATTGGTTATTCCTCTACCGGTGCTGGTACGTTTTCTAAACTGGGCGAAAAGGTTAAATTCCAAGGCGGGGCGCAGTTTCCGATCTTGAAGAAACAAAACCTTAAAGCAGAAGACATTTACGCTTTAGAGGTTGTTATCAACAAAGATGACAAAGCGACCTACCTGCGGAACTATTCCACCGAAAAAGGCGACCTTTTGACCATGCCTCAAGCGGTGAGTGGGGAGAAACATTATTACACCGAAGGATACAAAGGGGGCCGGTTCTACACGGAAGTGGAGAACGAGCGAGCAGGGAACGACTATAAAATCAAAGCTGTGATCTACAAAATCCCAGTGGTCCATTAGACTTATCACTCATTGAAGGAGTAACCTATGAATAAAAATATTTTAATTGGTGGTGCCGCCGCGTTGGTGGTGCTTGCCGCAGTTGGATTCGGCTACAAGATCATCTCCCACAAGGATTTGGTCTCCAAAATTGCCCGCAAAACCACTTTGGTGGTGGCGCTTAACGAAGCCCCTGAAACCCTAAACCCTGTGCTAGCCCAGTCTGAAGCAGCGCAGACCGTAGGCCAGTTGGTTTTTGACGGACTGACCAACCTTTCTGGAGAAAGGATCGACGACTTTAAAATGGGTGCGGCTAGCGAGTTTATGCAAGATGGTCAAAAGCTGAATGTTTACGAAGTTATCTTAGATGGGAAAAAAACCTGGAGCGATGCGGCCAACCACCAGTTGACCTCTGCCGATATCTTGTTCACCTACCAAACGATCATTAATCCAGCCAACGAGTCTCCCCTAGCCGGGCGGATCGAACGGTTGATTGAAAAGATCGAGGTGATCGACCCAACCAGCTTTAAGATTGTCTTCCGGGAATCTGTTGCTCCTGCCCGAATCGGTTGGGTATTGCCCTTTAAGATTATCCCTGCCACCTACTTCGGCAAACCGATGGGCCAGGATCTGAAAAACGATCCAGTTGCCCAGCAGTTTAACCGCAAGCCTATTGGTACGGGGCGATTTAGTGTGGAAAAATGGGAAGGCAACGAGATTGTTCTTAAAAGCCGGGTCGGCGAACCAATTGATCTCGACAAGGCCGATGCCAAAACCTTAGAAACCGCCAAAGCCATCCATCAGGTCACCTTCACCTTGGTCGCGGACCGAGAGAAGCAAGCCAAGATGTTAATGGAAGGTTCGTTAGACCTAATCTTAAGCTCTGACCCGGACCTACACGACAAACTTTCTAAGGCTGGTCTGAAAAATGCGGACTATGTTCCTCATTATTTTTACGCCCTGGCGATGAACAACAAAAAAGCCCCCTTTACCGATGTCAAGGTGCGCCGGGCAATGGCCAGTGCAATCGACAAGGCGGCTGTAGCAACAACGGTCTGGCCAGACCAGCCGGGTAAGTACGTCAACCACGGGCCTTTCCCTCATAATGCTGAACGGCAATATGAGAGCTTCCCTGATCTAGTCCCTTTTAACCCTGGATTAGCCAAAAAGGAACTGGCTAAGATTGCGGACACCAACTTGACCTTGATTTACCCCGAAGAGGCTTCTAACGCTATGGAGCGTTTTTCAGGCAAAATCGTTCAAGACTTAAGCGAAGCCGGACTAAAAGTTCAAGCTAAAGGGATTGGTCGGGCTTTTGACACCCAGTTGGCCAACGGCACCTTTGAATTGGCTTTGGTTAAACACACCGGTTTCAGTCAGGGGTACAATATCAATCCCTTGTTCCGAACAGGTAGCGCCCAGAATATTTCTGGCTATAGTAACGCCGAACTAGACAAGGTTTTGTCTGCTTGGGAAAACAGTGCCTTTTGGGAGCAAAAACTCCCCTTGTCCAAACAAGTTCACCAGACCCTTTCTTTGGAAGCGCCATATGTGTATTTGTTCACCTTGCCAACTCGAGCTTATTACGCAGCTCGATTCAGCGACGTAAGCTTGGTTGATCCGGCGGCCCTCTTAGGGACGATTACGGATTGGCAAGCAGACAAGTAAGGAGGCGTTTTGGGCGGTCTATTAACTTTAGTCGCAAGGCGGTTGGTACTCCGAATGCTGGTGGTGGCTTTGTTAACCACCTTCGGTATTCACCTCTGCCTTAGCGCCTTACCGCCCAAACGGCTGGTTGATCCAAACGCCAAGGTGGAAGAACAGGTGAGTGTTCGAAAATGGGAGATGTCCCATTACCTCACCTGGATCACTTCTACCCTGGCTTTCCAAATGCCGATTTCCGATCAAGGGACCGGTGAGTGGGAGGTTAAAGAGTTTTGGTTGAGGGTCAAAAATAGTTTGACCCTCTGCCTCATCTCGTTTTTGATTGCGGCGGGATTGGGCGTTTTTTTAGGGACTCTTGATGCCACCTTGGAGTTTGAGCCGCTTAGCGGTCCCCCTTCGGGTCCAACTTGGCATTCTTTTAAGTTGGTCCAAGGGCTTATTTTTGTGGCCTCTTCTCTGCCTGCCTATATATTGGCTTACCTGTTGTTTTTAGGGTGGGGAAGTGATTCTAGTACCTTTTTGGCAGTGGTGTCCTTAGGCCTGGGCAGCGCCCTCGCGGTGGACGTAGCTAGGTTGACCCAAAACAGCCATGCCCGAGAGCTTCGCTCCCGGTATATTGAAAGCGCCATTGCCAACGGCCTCAAGACCCAAGGTCTTTGGCCCCGTCCCGGGTATGTCGGCTGGCATGCCTTTCGGAACAGTTTGATCACCATTTTGCCGGTGACCGCTATGAAACTGCCACTGATTGTTTCTAGTGCTATGATCGTGGAGGTGGTCTTTGACCTGCCTGGACTAGGCGAAAGTCTCTTGCGGGCACTAATCGGCCAGGACGTGCCCAAGATCTTGAGTATTGTTTTAACCTCTGCGCTTTTTGCCCAGTTTTGTGTTTTTTTAAGTGAGTTGTTGGTTTACCTACTCAACCCAAAGGGCAGGGTGGTTTAGAGTTACGTCCGACCTTGCTGGTTAAAACGAGCTTTTATTCAACAAACATCACTCGCAGCTTAAAACAAACCAAGGTCTAAAGC
>MFNE01000029.1 GCA_001783695.1 Candidatus Lambdaproteobacteria bacterium RIFOXYD2_FULL_50_16 | reverse complement strand
GCTTCGGTTAGGGCGGGGAGGATTTCGTTTTGGAGGGGGTGGTTTTTGAGGCTGGCGCGGAGGGCGGATTCGTTAAAATTCACCGCCGGGTTGCCGGGGAACCAGTGGTTGGCGTGGCCGAGCATGTTGTAGCGAGACTGGCCCCACTGGACGAGGCCGAAGGCTTTGGCGTGGACCCAAAGGCGTAAGATTTCGGCGACGTTCACTTGGCCGGGTAAGGTTTCGTAGGGGGGAATCCCCTGCCACCACTCTCCCCGCCACTGGGGGCCCAGCGCCTCTAGCTGGACCGCTTCGAGGCGTTTTAAGATGGGCGCTAAAAGTTCGTCCGCTTGCTCGATCAACGCCACCGTTTTTAGATGCACCTCAAAGTCCTCAGGGCGCGCCGCGCCGATGGAGAGGGTGTTAACCCCAGGATGGGCTAAGCAAAAAAGCCCGCCGAAAACCATCGGTTCTAAGGGTTGGGTCAAGGCGCGGAAGCTTGGGGGCGGGTCCCAGAGGCGGCCCCCTTTGTCGTTGGGGCTGATAATCAAAACCCCCATCTGGCGGGCCTTGGCGGCCTCGACGGCCGGCCGGGTGAAGGGGTTGACCCAGTACCAATGCAGGTTCACATAGGCAAACAGTCCCGTGTTTATCGCCGCTAGCAAAATCTCCACCGGCCCATGACTAGAAAACCCGACCTGCCCCACCAGCCCTTCTTCCTTAAGCTTAAGCGCCTCCTCCAACGCTCCGCCAGGGCGCAAACTCCAGTCCAGGGTCTCTGGGTTATTGATCCCATGAATCCCCAAAAGGTCCACCCGGTCTAGCTTCAGGAGCTGCAAGCTAGTCTCGAATTTACGGCGAAAATCGGCCCTATTTTTAGCCGGGGCTACCTTGGTTTGCACGATGATTTGGTCGCGAGGAAAATCGCCCAAGACCTGCCCCATCTGCATCTCCGAGCTTCCGTAACCACGGGCGGTCTCGAAATGATTAATACCCAATTCAAAAGCGCGGTGCAGGGTTTTCGCCAGATTTTCTTGCGCCGCATGAGGCACTTCGTCAGGCCTTAAATCCTGCCACTTGTAATGGTACCTCATTCCCCCGCAGGTCAAGACAGGCATCTGGAGCCCAGTCAGCCCAAAGGGCCGATATTTCATTTTTAGGTTCATACCTAATACCCGTAAATATTTAGGGTTTTTGCGCCAATTTTTGACGCTGTTGGTCAAACCAGGATTGGAGTTCGGAAACTAGCGAATTTTTAGGGATTTTTATTTGGTCTATCTGGTTAACCTCTTTGATCCCTAAAACCGAATTAGTCACAAAAGCGCCTTCTAATCCACCCAATTCCCTAAGCTTGAGAGTTCCTAGGTGGATGCCCGTCGGGGCGTCTTCTAAGAGAAATCCGCGGACTGTTCCCGGCAGGACTCCTTCCTCTTTGGTCCAGATTTTTCCATTTAATATCCAAAAAAAGTTGGTCCGGCTGCCTTCGTAAATAATCCCATGATGGTTGCAGAGTAACGCCTCGTTGCCTCCCTTTTCTCGGACATTTTCCCAAGCTAGTAGGGATTCTAAATAGGCGGTGGCCTTTATTCCAGACAGACTTCGGTTACCCAAATGGCTCAAAAGCAGCCAAGCCCCGGTGAGATCGGGCTCTAGCGGGGTAGCACTTAACCAAACCCCTTCGGCAAAAGCCATTATTTTAAGCCGTTGCGGCCCCTCGGGGGCCTCGGCCAAGAGGTCTGCCAGCCAACCACGAAGCTGGACGCGGCCTGGTCGGCGGGGAATCCGGGTGGTCTCTAGTCCGGCGATCAATCGCTCTAAGTGTCGCTCTAAGAGAAAAACTCGACCGTCTTTTAGGCTAGCAAAAGACTCAAAAACCCCTCGGCCAAATTGGACGGAGTCGCTGGTCAAGGGCAATGCAGCTCCTTGGACCCGTTTTCCTTCAAAGTGAATTATCATCGCTCGAACCTATTTATCACACTGTTTGCCTTAGCTAAAGCCTCGGCCCATTCGGGCTCTGGCATTGAGTCAATGGTTATGCCGCCACCCACTCCCAGACTGACCTGGGCTCCCTTAAAGACTAGACTACGGATCAAAAGGCTTGCTTTCAAGTCCCCATTGGGTTGAATCACCGCAAAGGCCCCCGTATAGGGCCCGCGCGGCTCCCATTCGAGTTGGGCGATGGTCTCGACCGCGCGAATTTTCGGACAGCCCGTGACCGAACCACCGGGCAACATCTCTAGCAAGGCCAAGAGCCCCGAATAGGGGGGCTTGAGGCGAGCTTTTATCTGGGATTGACCGTGGAACACCTGCTCCAAAGAACGGATTTGCCGAGGTTCGGTGACCACTACCGAACCGATCTCGGCCAAGCGGCCAAGGTCGTTTCGAATTAGGTCGGTAATCATATGGAGTTCCGCTTTTTCTTTGGCGCTGTTTTTTAACTCGTCTAAGAGCCGCTGATCCTCCTCGGCGGTTGCACCCCTTGGCCGGGTCCCCTTGATGGGTTCGCTCCAGATAATCTGGCCTTGGGTCTGAATAAACCGCTCTGGGGACAAACTTAAAAGCTCGTATTCGCTGCCCTCGAAAAAGGCGGTGAAGTCGGCTGGTTCTGGACATAGCGCTTTTAAGAAAAAGTCGCGAGCTGGAGCATTGGTGGTGCCGTGACATAAAAAGCAGTGGTTGATCTGGTAGAAGTCACCTGCCTTTATATGGCTTAAAATCCGCTGAATCACCTGGGAATGGGCGGTGGAATTTTTGGGTAGGTCCATACGCAGGCTTGGAAGGGTTCTGTCCTTCGCCATTGGTTGGTGTAGGGCGCACTCCAGACGATTTTTGGCTTCTTCGTCCACCCAAACCATTTGCGGCTCTTGGTTAAATTCGAGCCAAGCACCAAAGGCCGCCAGCTCACAAAGGGGATAACTGCTCGGGCGGGGATCCAGGCCTAGGAGCGCCTCTCCCAGTTCGTGGCTGAACATTCCGGCAATTAGGTGCCCCTGATGGCGCCAACCAAACTCCAAAATTTCTTGGCGGTTTTTAAGGTTACTTTGCTCAATCGGGGCCAGCGCCAGCATGGGACTAAATCCAGCCCCGGCGGTCGCAAAGAGTCGCTCTGGGCTCTGGGCGAGTACCTGGTAAGCCTGCTCAAAATTTAAATCCTTTATGGGTTTAGATCCGCTCAAAAAAGGCCTCCACTAAACGCCGTCCAGAGGGGCTCATAAAGGATTCAGGATGAAACTGAAAACCCCACAGCGGTAAACTCTGGTGCCCCATGGCCATAAGGTCTCCCGATTGGTCCCAGGCCCAACGCTCAAAGCCTTTGGGCAACGATTTAAGCACAAGCGAATGATAACGCGCTTGGAGAATTGGGTTTTCTTGGGTGGCAAAGGGCCCCTGGTTTTGATGAAGGATGGAGTCGGCCTTGCCATAGAGAAGTCGGCTAGCTTCTACCGAAGGAACCCCAAAGGCTTGCCCAAGTATTTGATGACCTAAACAAACCCCTAAAATTGGTAATTTATCCTTAAAGTAGCTAACCAACTTTAAGCAGTCTTGGGCCTCTTCAGGCCGCCCGGGGCCAGGGGAAACTATCAGGGCCTTAGGTGCTAAAGCTTCAATCGCCCAAGTTTGCAGTCCCTTAGGCCGCAAGACCGCGACCCTCTGACCTAGCCCCTCGATCAATTGGAAAAGGTTATAGGTAAAACTATCTTGGTTATCGAGCAATAAGATCATAGGTCCCCAGAGATGGCCCTTATAACCTAGCGGCTTTTGCCAAGCCTGGAAAGAGGGAGAAGCAGCGTTGCCAAAGTGATCCGGCTAGCTTACAGGTATCAAAAACCAACCTATTGAGGCACTATGAAAAAACGGTTATTAGCGGCGGTACTTTTTTTAAGTTTAGTTAGCGTAGCTCACGCAGAAGAACAAGTAACCGAGTTGGTTAAGGGCTCGGTTCCTAGTACCCATGTCAGTGTTTTATGTGTCAGTGGAGTTAAAGTGGCGGTTGTGGCTTTTTGCGGCCCTGGCTGCGGAATCGCTATGACCCAGCTTTTAGGCCCCAACGGCAAGCCGGTGGAGTGCAAATAGTTGGGCCGGTAGCAGAGGCTCGGTGGCCTTTGGGTTTTGTTCGGGCGTAAAGCTTACCCGTTGTCGCTTCCGGTTCTCCTTTTTTTTAGAAATCCTAAGAGTCCTTTAAAAAACTGGGTCTGTTAACCCAGTCCTCCAAGAGAAAACAATGATTAAGTCGATGACCGGGTTTTGTAAGGTAGAATTAAGCCGGGAAGGGCGGGCGGTGCAGGTGGAGATGCGTTCGGTGAATCATCGGCATTTAGACACCCGCATCTATCTGCCCAAAAGCTTTGGCCAGTTCGAAGAGGAACTTAAAAAAGGACTCAAAACCCACCTCAACCGAGGCAAGGTGGATATTAATCTTACCCTAGAGGAAGAAAAGGGCTGCGAGGATCGGTTGCAGGTTAATGAAAAAGCGATGGGTCAATTCAAAGGGCTTTTAAGCCAACTAGAAACCCAGTTGGGCCGTCCGGTCTCGTTGAGTTTTGAGGGGTTGATGCAGGTTAAGGGGTTATTGGTTTACAACGGTGCCCAGGCCGAGGATTTTGATTACCTAGCTTTATTTGGGGAAGCCTTGGAGTTAGGGGCTCAAAAGTTATCCGAGATGCGGGCCACCGAAGGGGGGCTATTAAAGATTGAAATTTTGGGCCATCTAAAGCGAATGGAAGAATTAATTGGCGAGGTGTCCATTTTAGAGCCAGAGGTCTTAACGGCGGTACAAACTCGGCTCAAACAAAATCTAGCCAAACTCGAACTCGAAATCAGTTTAGATGACCCCCGAATTATTCAAGAGATTGGCCTCTATATGGACCGGGCGGATGTCACCGAAGAGGTGGAACGCTTCAGTGCCCATTTGACCCACCTGGGCCAACTCTTAGAGGCAGGCGAGCCTGTAGGTCGCAAGCTCGACTTTATGATGCAAGAGCTCAACCGCGAGGCCAACACCCTTTGCAGTAAAGCCTCCCACCAAAGGATCACCGAGATCGGGGTCACGTTAAAAGCGGAAATTGAGAAGCTCCGCGAACAGATCCAGAATATCGAATAGGCCGGTTTACGCGGCTTTGGTTCACTTCCAAAAGACTTTGTAGTGGCCCCCACTCTTACGCGGGGAGCCTCTTCAGTGGCATTGCTGGAGGTTTTTCGCCAAGGTGGTTTTGCCGGATTTTAGGGGTCCACTATAGCCAATATCGCCCGCCCTGCAAATTAGGCCTACCCGATTTTGCCGGATTTCACCCTATTTTTTCCTTGGCAAACTAGGGTTTTGCCCCTAGACTATACCCCACAGACCTCAAACCCCAAGGAATTTATGGTTGCCTGCCTTTATAAAGAACCACAATTCCGCTTTCGCGCGGGTCAGCAACAGTTAAACCTTAGTGGGCCTTACTATCCGCCGAATGGCTCCAAGATGTTCTCCCATTTAACTGATCTCATTGATCGTAACGATCTAAAACAGTTAACAATCGATGCCTGTATTGTCCGGTTGGATCGGTCCTCGCTTTCGGGTTTATTAGGCTTTTTGGATATGCTGAATAACCGCAAAATCAAAACCCGCTTCCGCTGGCTTTATTTTGCAGACAGCTCGGCTGGGAATTTGATCTCGCCGGAAATGTTTCACCAAATGCCTTTGGTTGAATGTGAGATGGTGGCTATCAACCCACAAGCCTGTAGCCTTTGCAAAGGTTGCTAGACCAATTGCCTTTAGACTGATATAGTTAGGTCCAATCTCAGATTGGACCTGTATGTCTTATTGTCCCTTTGGCCTACCAAATTTTCGCTTTGACGCGCCTAATTCAATCCTAAAACTTTCTGGTTCTTTTTACCTACCACGCGGCCCCGAACTGTTGCAGCGGATGGGAGATTTAATCGAGCTAAACCAGGTTAAAAATCTGCAACTTGAGGTTTGTTTTAATAAACTGGATTCTGCGTCACAAACCCAGCTTTTAGAGGTTTTGGCACTTTTGCAAAAACGCAAGATACCCACCCAGTTTCGGTGGTTGTATTTTGTGGGCAAGGGAGGAGAAGAGCTGATCAATGACCCTCGATTCTACCAGTTTCCCTTAATCAAGGTAACCGCTGAAGAGGTAACCACCGAGCGGTGCGACCTTTGTAAGAGTTTTGCCGTAACCGACCTATGCGACTCCGCAGGATTTTAAAAAAGGGGCGTAGGCAAAATCGGATTCTAAAACGTGGTTTACCAACCAGTCTAACAAGTGGGCCTTGGTTTTTTGGGCAAGTTCGACCGATGGGTCTTGGTGATATTGCTCAATAAGCGCGGCGACCCCTGCGGTGAAACGGTAGTGTTCTGCTAGGTGTTCGGCGGTTTGAGGATAAGCGTTGTTTTGCAGTAAATTGGCTTCGTAGGCAAAATGGGACTCTATATATTCTTGCAAGTGGCTAAACAACCCCCCTAAGATCGGGCGGGCGTCGCCAAAGCTTAGCGCCACCTGCAGGGTATTAATGATATTTACCAACGCCCGATGCTGTGCGTCTATTGACGGGATTCCAGTTAGAAAACGTTCGTTCCAGTCGATCAAGGATTCTTGGTTCATATCCCCCCTCTATCTGCTGGTATATTCTAACAAAATTTAATCAAGTAAATCTAGTTAAAGTGTTGATTCCGCAAAATATTTTGCATTCACGCTCGATCCGCCTTAAGACTGGGCTCCTCGCTTTTTGCTGAAGGGAACTCTAAAATAAATTCGGCCCCCCGGCCTGGTTCTGACTCGCACCAAACCCTTCCGCCCATCTGTTCAGTAATTTTTTTAACGATGTATAGCCCTAGCCCCGTAGAAGCCTCCCCTTGGGTTGGTTGGGCACTAAGTCGCTGGAACTTTTCAAAAAGTTTTTCCATGTCCTTCTTGGTCAACCCCGGTCCTTGGTCTCTAACCGCAATCCTGGTCCATTGGCCGGCTTCTAAGCGGGTGGAGATAAACACTTTTTTGCCAGATTGGCTGAACTTGAGGGCATTAGATACCAGATTCCCTAAAACCTCGGCCAGCCAGTGGCGATTGGAAAAAAAGAGGGGGTTTTCATCGGCTAAATCGAGCCGAATCTCTAGGTTTTTTAAAAGGGCTTGGGGTCCAAAGGATTCGACCCCTTCTCGCACAATCTGGTTGGCCGAAAGCAATTCGAGCTTGGGGGCCAAAAGGGTTTCAACCTTGGAGACATCTAATAGATTGTCAATTAAACCCAACATCTTGCCCGATGCGTCTAAGATGTATTGTGAAAAGGTTGCCAACTCGGTTAATCCTTGGTTGTTGGCTTCATCATAGATCAACTCGCTAAAACCCCGAATCCCGCCTAAGGGGGATTTAAGGTCGTGGGCGGCCACTCCTAAAAACTCAGATTTTTCCTGGTTGAGTAGCTCTAGGTCTCGGTTGCTTTTTAGCAACGCCTCGGTCCGTAGGGTAACCAATTCTTCTAATTGTGCTTGATTGGTTTCCAAGGCTTTTTCCGCCTGCGCCCGAGCCCGCAACGCCCAAATCAACCACAAAATAATCGTGGCTTCCAGCGCGATAATTGCCAACCCAACCAGCAATAATTCTTTGTTATCTTTAAAAAAGCTAACTGGGCGATTGATTACTAAACTGTTGGAGGGCAATAATTTATCTGAAAGATTAAAATATTGGAGAACCCCAAAGTCAAACATGGGCCGGTTGGCGCTAGAGTGGACCACCGGTATCTGGCCGGGATTGATCCCTTCTTCAATTATTTTTAAGCCTAATTTGGCGGCTTCAGTCCCTTGGGTGTAACCATTAATCATCACCCCCCCGGCAATTCCCTGACCTAAATTATAATCTAGCATCCCATAAATGGGCACCTTCGCTACTCCACTCAAGCGATTGATCGCCTCGAAATCCAAAATAAATTGACCTGCTGGCCCTTGTGAATAAACACTAAATAAAACAATGGTCCCCGGCTTGAGCTGCGCCACTTCTTTTTCCAGGGCCTCTAAAGCGAGTGGTGGGTTATAGCGAAATTGGACTTGGCCCCTTAAAGAGTTGGTTTTTTCTTTAATCGCTTTGGCCCATCCGAGCCCCGATAGCCCGAAGTCATGGACCACATAAACCTCCCTGGTTTGGGGCATGAGCTTAAGGGCTAGCTCTAAGGTTTCTAGGGGGAAAAGACCTTCTACAACTCCGGTGAAGTTGGCCTTTAGCCGCTCTGAATCATATTCATTGATCCCGCAAAAAACCACCGGTACACCTGCAAAAACCTGATCTCCGTGCTCCCTTAAGAAGTCCAGAGCCGCACGGTCAACCGCGATAATCAGGTCAAGGTGCCTAGTTTGGTATTTGTTTTGGTAAAGTATGGCTAACTGGTCTAAATAATCTGGGCGAAAAACCCGTTTAGAATCCATAAACTCGACCACTAGGTCGATCCCCCTTTGCCGCGGGGTGAGCACGTCGATCACCCCTTGGGTGATATCGTCAGCCCAAACCATAGGGCTATGGTCGCTATGTAACAACAGCACCCTTTTTGGTTGAGCAAGAGCCCCGTTGAAGGTTGCGCCAAGGATCAGCAAAAAGAGTAACAAGTGGCGCATAGTTTTTAGGATCAAGGTCTATTTACTTTCTGCCTCCGATGATAACCCATCCCTCCTATTGGAGCAAGTTGCGCCAGAGTGGGGAGGCCCAGGTACCCCCCTGGTAAATTCGGACTTACTCTAATGCCAAAAATTTGCTAGCCTCTACCTATAAGTACCCCTTATTGCGGGCAACCCTGGAACTATATGAAACCGTTAATTATTGCCGAAGGATCGGCGACCCCTCGCATCCACTTTGACCCAGAATCGAGGCGTCTGGAAATCTATGGCGATTCATACCCAGAAAACGCGCAAGCCTTTTTTGCACCGCTTTCGAATTGGATCAAGGATTTTTTTGAACAACTTGATCAATCTCAAGTGCAGGTAGATATAAGACTGGATTATTTTAACTCTTCTACCCTTAAATGGCTCTTGTCCCTTTTGGGTCAATTAGAAGAGCAAACCCGTGCTGGGCTTGATATCTTGGTCAATTGGCACTATGACCAAGATAACGAACTGGCCGAAGAACATGGCACTGAAATAGCGGAAGATTTTCAGAGTTTGCCTTTTGTTCTCTGCCCGATCAAACGTTAACCAAGGGGGGTTATGGCGTTTTTCTTTTGCAAACTAGGCTTTGATCAGATAAGGGTATCCTACGAGCCCAGGACCAAAACGGACCTAAACTAATTTTTGTAGGAGCCCCATGCTCGCGTTGGATCAACTACCCAAATTTCGGCAAGAGTTTTCGGAAAAGGAGCTGTTTTTTTCATTTAACGGCCCTATGTCTAACGAGTTTGTCGTGCAGATTGGAAAGGCTCTTAAGCAGAAGATGCAGCTAAATGACGTATCCAAAGGAACGGTGCTGCGGGTGTTTGCCATGGTGATCGAGCAGACCCAAAACATCATCAACTACTCCTCTGAAAAACATTACCCAGTTGATCCATCGGGGGAAAATGTACGTTCAGGAATCTTGTGTGTAGGGTTTGATGGCAATAGCTACCATATTTTTTGTGGCAATCAAATTACCAAAGAAAAGGTTCCCCCTTTAAGGCAACGTCTGGAATTAATAAGCAGTATGAACCGTGACGAATTGAAGTCTCATTATAAAGAAGTACTTCATTCAACACCCGAAGCAGACTCCAAGGGAGCGGGTTTGGGTTTGATCGAAATGGCTCGCAAGTCGAGTGACTCCTTTGAATTTAATTTTAGCGAGGTCGATGCAGAGCACTCATTTTTTTCTTTAAAAACAGTCGTTTGCGCTTAAAACAAAATGAACCTATTCTTAATTGAGTCCTCCGAGACTACCCCCCAAATCCGCTTTGATGAAGAAGCCCATTATTTAGAGATTATTGGCGAATCTTATCCAGAAAATACGGCAAAGTTTTATAATCCCCTGTTTGATCGGATAACCCAATATCTGGCAACGCCAGGGGGCAAAAAGTTGGCTGTTGACCTTTTGTTGGCTTATTTTAACAGCAGTAGCCTAAAGGTATTTATGAACCTCTTTGATTTGCTCAATGAGGCGGCCAAAAAGGGAGCGGCCATTGAGGTCAATTGGTATTTTGAAGCCGGAAACGACCTTTCCCAAGAATATGGTTTGGAGTTTAAAGAGGACTTGGACGCCCTCCGATTTTCGGTTTTGCAAAAAGAGGGTTAGTTTGAACTTAAAGCAAAATGCCAACCCTATACAGTGGCTCTAAAAATGAGGAGATTTGGGTTGCTGCTTTTGGTGTTGGGGCTTTTTTTATCAGGCTTTCAGGTTCAGGCTGAACCGGTTAATCTACAGATCAAGCCCGGCCACCTGCTCATAGGTCCGCAAGCATTTTATCTGGACGATCCCCTAGAAAACCTAGAACCGGGCCAACTCTTTTCAGTTGAAAAACGCAGGGAATTTAAACCCCTTAATAAGCCCTATAATAACTTAGGAATCCATGAAGCCCCGGTTTGGTATTTAGCGCGGATCACTAACCCCACTGACCAAACCATAGACTGGCTCTTGCGAACCGGGCTTTTTGACATGAAGACCGCAGTATATCTCCACCGCCCTCAAGATTCGGCCAGCCAGTTTCAGACCCTAAAGCCCTGGGAATACGCTTTAAAATACGAGTTGTTTGATTTTCAATTGGGAGCGCATGAGACAGTAGATTTACTGGTGCGGGCCGACGCAGTGGTTTGGCATGTGGAATGGCTCGAATTGTTGGACGAGCGTAGTTATTGGCAAGACACCATTAGGGACGGCATCTTAGCTGCCTGGTATTATGGGGCCTTAGCGATAATGATAGGATACAATCTGTTGTTATTCTTATCAATCAGAGACTCGGTTTATCTCTGGTATGTAGCTACCATGCTCACCTTCGGTTTTTTCCAGTTTATTGGAATAGATCGCTTTGGGGTGGTTTGGAGCGAGGATATGAACTTTTATAGTGTCTGGTCCTACCTCTCGGCCCTTCCCGTCTCGGTGGCGTTTACGGTTTTTACCCAGCGGATGTTGCACACCAAAGTGGTTTGCCCCAATTGGAACCGGCTACTCAATTTTAACCTGTTTTTTTCAATCGGGGTGCTGGTTTTTGGGTGGTTTTTACAACCAGAATCCTTAGAATATTTAGTAACCCCCTTGGGCTTTTTACTCCCACTGTTATTAATTGGTGCCGGGATCCACTCTCACCTTGCGGGCAATGAGGCGGCGAAATACTACCTAACCGCGTGGGGGGTTTATCTTGTCGGCCTCACGGGCTTTACGGCTGGTTTTTTTGGGCTTTGGTTTTTCGGTTTATCCCCATGGAGCGCCAATTGGTTGGTTAAAATCTGTTCAGCTGGCGAGATTGTACTGCTCGCCCGCGCTTTGGGGGCACGCTATAACGCTATCAAAGCCCGGATGATCCAGTCGCAACAAGAAATGATTGTCTTAAAAGAAAATCAAGCCAAAATGTTAGAAGCCAAGGTGATCGAGCGCACCAAGGAGTTGCAAGAAGAACAAGAGCGCACCTTAGACAGCATTCGCTACGCAAAAATCATCCAGGATTCGTACCTCCCTGAACGGCATTTCGATTTTGAAAGTTTCCGCTTAGAGGCCTTGTATTCCCCCAAAGATATTGTTAGTGGTGACTTCTATTTTGTCCATTTAGAGGGCCAAACCCTCTGGATGGTGACCGCCGATTGTACAGGGCATGGAGTCCCTGGGGCGATGATGACTATGATTGGGCTTTCTAGTTTTAGAAGGGCTATTGTCGAGCAACACTTAAACGATCCTGGAGCGGTTTTAAACGAGGTTTCTAAATTAGTTAAATCGGGGTTGCAAAAGGAGCGCCGGATCACGGACGATGGACTGGAAGGGGCCTGTTGCAAAATAGACCTGAACACTGGTTTAGCCCAGATTGCCTCGGCCAGATTGCCCATTATTATTTGGCAAAAGGGCGAACTAATAAAACTCAAGGGCGACCGGGTCCAACTGGGCTACGAAAACTCGCCCACTAATCATACCTATCAAATCTATTCTCATAAACTAGGCCTAGGGGACCGTATCTTTATCACCAGTGATGGTTTGATTGATCAACCAGGTGGGGAACAAGGCTTTGGGTTTGGCTTTAAACGATTGGCTCGATTTTTAGAAACCCAACACCACAGCGATCTAGCCCAAGAGTTGGAACAGTTGGGCTCTGCTTTAGACCAATACCGGGCCGATTACAAGCGGGTGGACGACATTTGTTGTCTCGCCTTGGAATTTGGTCCCCAGGCCACCCTGGCCTGACTCAATAAGGTTGGGCCGCATTTTTTTAGCCAACAAAGCCCATCGGAGTTATTATTAGGCAACTCACCTAGTGACCTAAATTATTTTTACTAGGCCTTTGGAATTATACATTTTTAATCGGACCCAGCATTCACATCAATAAGGAAACCCCGCCGAGTTGCGCTTTGGACAAGACCCCATCCTGAGCTTACCCACCTAAAAATCACTCGGTCCTATCTTAAAATGCCGGGGGGAATTGTCTGGAAAACGGGGTCCGCTTTACTCTATTTGTGCGAGTGGCACAAATCGAAGGGCCGCCGAATTGATGCAGTAGCGCAGCCCCGTGGAGCTGGGACCATCGTTAAAAACATGACCCAAGTGCGAATCCCCCGCCTTGCTCCGAACCTCAATACGGGTTGAAAAAAGTTTACGGTCCTCTTTTAGGACCAGATTCTCTGCAACCAAGGGTTTTGAAAAACTAGGCCAGCCCGTGCCTGAATCAAACTTGTCTTTGGAGCTAAACAAGGGCTCGCCGGATACGATATCTACATAGATCCCTGGCTCGTGATGGTCCCAATACTCGTTTTCAAAAGGGCGCTCGGTCGCTTCCTCTTGAGTGACTTTGTATTGCAGCGGGGTTAGCCGGGTTTTTAGGTCTGGATTATTTGCTTTCATTGGGCCAATGCGCTCGGATAAAGGGTTGCCGCCCAGAACCTTCGCGGTAGCGTTGGTAATGTCCAGGGTTGGTGCAGTGGTAGCCTTGGTGGTTCTCTTCGGCTGGGTAAAAGGGTAGAGCCGGGGCGATGCGGGTGACCAGGGGTTTTATAAAACGACCTGATTTTGCTAAAGCTAATTTGCTGGCCTCGGCCTGCGACTTTTGTTCTTCGTCAAAATAGAAAATCACCGCTTCATATTGAGAGCCTCGGTCGGCAAATTGACCACTTGGGTCAGTGGGGTCGATGTGTCTCCAATAAATCGCTAAAAGCGCCTCATAGCCCACCAAAGCTTTATCATAAGTGATCTCAACCGCCTCAATATGGCCGGTTTGCCCAGTGCAAACCGCTGGGTAATTGGCCGTTTCTGCCCAGCCCCCGGTGTATCCAGAAACCGCGCTTAGGACTCCATTTACGCCGTCAAATTCCGATTGGGTGCACCAAAAACAGCCGCCCGCAAAAATCGCTTTTTTTGCTTCCATTTTCCCCTTAGGTTCTCTCTAAAATAACCGGCTCCCGCCTGACTGCCTAGGGGAAATTTTACCAATCTTCCTAATCAAAGCGCTGGCCGGTCAATTCTTCGAGTTCGACCAAGGCCTTTAGATATTCGGTTTTCGCTTGAATATCCTTGATTTGCATGTTGACTAGCTGCGCCTTGATCTTAAGCGCGGTCATCATGTTTTTTTTGCCCACTCCGTATAGCCGTTCAGCCAATTGGTAGGAGCGCTTGAGCGGGGGGAGCAATTGGTCTTCAAACACCGAAACCAACCGCCTAGAGTTTTGGGCCCGGTTGTAGGCGAGGGTCACCTCTTGGTCCAGGTTCAACTGCCTTTGGGCGCTAATTTGCCCCTGTTTTAGGGTTTCTAATTGGGCGCGCTCCGCTTTGCCGGCTTGGGCGCTGGAGAAAAAAGGCAGGTTCATTCCCAATCCTAAAGCGTAAGCGTCTTTGCCGGTACCCTCCATCCCCGCCCGCTCGTAGGTCAAGGAGAGTTCAAAACGTGGCAAATAACGCATCCGATTTTCCAAATCCCCTCGTTGCTGCGCCGCCTCCGTCCCCCGGTTTAGGGCTAAGAGTTCGGGGTTGGTCTGGCGGGCGGCTTCGATCAACTGGGTGAGGTCAGCCTTAAACTCCGGCATCGGGGGCTCGGCTAGATTTTGGATCAAGGGCCCTTGGTTGATCCCCAAGAGGCTATTTAGCCTAACCTGGGCGTCTAAGAGTTGATCCTGCATCTTGATTAAATCAAAGGCGTTTTCGCCAATCTTGGCTTGCGCTTGGAAGATACCTTCGAGCATGTCGGTGTTACGCTGGCTTTCAAAGCTGCCCAATTCAGCCATCCGTTCCATGGTCTTTTGATTTTCGGTCAACAATTTCGGGGTTTCCGAAAGCAGCCATAGGTCATAATAGGTGGCCTTCACCTGTCGGACCAACCTTCGACGGTTGGCCTCATGCTGATATTGGGCGGCCTCCGCTTCGAGCCTAGCCGCCTCCTGGTTAAACCCGGTTTCGCCCCACAGCGGGAGCCGCTGGCTGTACATCCACTGCTGGCTTTGGGGGGCTAACCAGGTTTCGAGCCGAAGCATCGGCTCCGGCCAACCGCCCGCTTCTTCCACCTTGACCCGCTCTTGGGCCAGCCCCGATTGACTCGCTTGCCAGCCTGGGTTGTGCGCTAACGCGTAATCGATCAACTGCTTGAGGTTGGCCCCTTCCGGCGGCGGTCCCGCCCAGGAGGGGAAGGTCCAAAGCAGAACAAATAACAAAGAAACCAGCGGTTTCATATTAACTCCTTATTGGACCACGAATTTGATTAGCACCCAGTCCTTTTGCCCACCGGCGGTTAAAGGCAGGCGGACCTGCCAAAGCCCGGCCATTTCAGTGGTTAAGTGAACCTTAAAACGGTTGGGCGCGATAGGCGTTACCTGAACCGGCAGGGCTTTCATCGCCATCCCCGGCATCTCTAGGCTGGCCGGCTCTAAGGTAAACCCACTGAAGGCCTGCCCCGCTTGGTCGGTTAAGGTGATTTCAAATTCCGCCTCTCCCACCACAACCGGGACCAAAGGGGCCTGGGCGATAAAGAGGTGGTGTTTGGAGACAAACTCCGTTTTTTTATTAGGACCCAGCTTGGCCAAATCGGCCGCCCAGAGGGGTTGGGTTAAAAACAGCAGACTAAAGAGCAGGATCAACTTTTTCATGTGGGCTCTTGAGGTTCAGGTTGGGAAAGGAGGAAGTCTTTAAAACTTCCAGGGTAATATTGGCGGCCTTTCCATAAAGAAAAGATCACCGGGTAAACCAACAATTCTAAAACCACCGAGGTCACCACCCCGCCAATCATCGGGGCGGCGATCCGTTTCATAATTCCCGCCCCAGTGCCCGACGACCACATAATCGGCAACAGGCCAAACAAAATCGCTGAGGCGGTCATCATCTTGGGCCTAATGCGCTGCACCGCCCCTTCATAGACCGCTTGGTAAAAGTCGCCAATTCCCTTGATTTTGCCCTCTTTGGCCCATTGGTCATGCGCTTGGCGTAAATAAAGCAACATCACCACCCCGGTTTCGGCGTCTAGCCCGGCCAGCGCAATGATCCCCACCCAAACGGCGACCGACAAATGGTAGTTGAGCGCCCATAAGGTCCAAAAGGCCCCGACTAAGGAAAAGGGCACCGCCAACAGCACAATCAAGGTTTCAGCGGTGGAACCGGTGTTAATTAAGATGATTAACAACACCAGCCCCAAGGTCACCGGGATCACCAGCCGCAAGGTGGCTTTGGCACGCTCTAAGTGTTCATACTGCCCGGCCCAAACCAGGGTCACCCCCGTAGGCACCTTTACTTGAGCCTCGACCTGCCTTTTCGCCTCTTCGACATAGTCGCCTAGGCTGGTCACCTCCCGGTCAATATCGACAAATACAAAGTTGGCCAAGCGCCCGTTTTCGTCGCGGATCATCGGCGGACCGGTTTTGACCACAATCTTGCCTAACTGGTTAATGGGGATGTGAGCCCCTCTGGGGGTGGGGATGAGGATTTTTTCGAGCTCTTCCAAGCTGTCGCGGTAATCGCGCAGATAGCGTACCTGGATCGGATAGCGTTCCCGGCCCATAATGGCGGTAGAGACATTGGCTCCACCCACGGCCACAGACAAGGGTTTTAAGACCTGCTCGACAGAGAGTCCGTACCGGGCAATCATCTGCCGGTCCACCTCAAAATCGATAAAATGGCCCCCCGTGGAGCGTTCGGCAAAGGCGCTTTTGGTACCTTCAATTTTCGAGACCACCTGTTCTATCTGGTTGCCCACCGCCTCGATGGTTTCCAGATCGGGGCCTAAGACCTTGATCCCAATCGCCGAACGAATCCCGGTGGATAACATCTCGGTCCGGGTCTGGATGGGCATCCACCAGATATTGGGCATGCCGGGGATCTGGCAGAGTTGGTCTAGTTCGGCACTTAACTTTTTGAAGGTCATCCCTGGCCGCCAGCTCGATTCAGGTTTGAAGGTAATTACCGATTCGATCATAGACATGGGCGCCGGATCGGTTGCGCTGGTTGAGCGTCCAACCTTGGTAAAGACATGCTCCACTTCCGGGACCTCTTTGATTTTTTTACCCACCCGCCGCGCAATATCCAAGGCCTCCCCAATACCAATCCCAGGTACTGCCGTCGGCATGTAAAGCAGGGTCCCCTCGTTGAGGGGCGGCATAAATTCCGAGCCTAACCGCAAACTTACGGGGATTATGGTCAGCACCCCGAACAAAGCCAATCCCAAGGTCCATTGTTTATGCCGGAGTCCCCACCAACAGACCGGGCTATAGATTCGGCGCAAAATTTTTGATATGGGATGGAGGTTTTCAGGATGGATTTTCCCGCGTAAAAAAGGCACCGCCAAAGCCGGGGTTAAGGTAATCGCCAAAAAAGCCGCCGCCGCCATGGAAAAGGTTTTAGTTAAGGCCAGGGGCTTAAAGAGCCGCCCTTCTTGGCCGGTCAAGGCAAAGACCGGCAGGAAGCTGACCGTGATCACTAACAGCGCAAAAAACAGGGGCTTGCCCATTTCTACCATCGCCTCGGCAATCACCTCGATTCGCGGCTCTTTTTGCCCGGTTTGCTCCCAATGTTCCAGCTTTTTATGGGCGTTTTCCACCAGGATAATACTGGCGTCAACCATCGCTCCAATGGCAATGGCGATGCCCGAAAGGGACATAATATTGGCGGTCAAGCCGGTCTGCTCCAAAGGGATAAAGGCCACCAAAATCGCCACGGGCAGGGGCAAAACGGCGATTAAGGCACTGCGAAAATGCCAAAGGAAAAGGATCACCACCAAACTAACAATAGCGACCTCTTCTTTAAGCTTGAATAAAAGATGGGCCACCGCGTCTTCGATTAGT
This sequence comes from Candidatus Lambdaproteobacteria bacterium RIFOXYD2_FULL_50_16, assembly GCA_001783695.1. Classification (GTDB taxonomy): domain Bacteria; phylum SAR324; class SAR324; order XYD2-FULL-50-16; family XYD2-FULL-50-16; genus XYD2-FULL-50-16. The sequence continues at coordinate 8,921 of MFNE01000029.1, read as the reverse complement.
ATGGAACGGTCGTAAACAGTAACAATCTCCACCCCTTCGGGCAGGGACTTTTGCAGGAGGCGTAAACGCTCCTTTAAGGCAATAATCACCTGTTCTGCATTGCCCCCCCAACGCATCACCACAATCCCCCCTACAGTCTCCCCCTCTCCGTCTAAATCGGCGGCCCCTCGGCGCATCTCGCCGCCAAGGGTAACCTGAGCCAGCTGTTTTAAAAAAATAGGGGTGCCCTCAAACTCGGCCACCACCACGTTTTCTAAATCCTCTGGCCCCTTGATATAACCTCGCCCCCTGATAAAATGTTCGGTCCCCGAAACCTCTAAAACCCGTCCGCCTACATCTAGGTTGGCTTTTTTCACAGCCATCAACACCTTCTCAATGGATAGGTCGTAAGCCCGTAGTCGCAATGGGTCGAGTAGCACTTGGTATTGTTTAACAAATCCCCCAAGGCTTGCTACCTCGGCCACACCTGGGACTGCCTTTAGGTCAAAGCGGATCACCCAGTCTTGAAGACTCCGTAGATCAGCCAAGCTTCGTTTGCCAGTGACATCGCGAAGCGCGTATTGATAGATCCAACCCACGCCCGTGGCATCGGGTCCTAAAACGGGGTTCACCTCTTCAGGTAGTTTAGCTTTAACCGCGCTTAAATATTCCATCACCCGGCTGCGAGCCCAATAAAGATCGGTGCCGTCTTCAAAGATAACGTTAACAAAACTCAAGCCAAAAAAGCTCTGCCCCCTCACGTAACGCACCTTGGGGCCGCCCATCAAGGCGGTGACAATAGGGTAGGTCACTTGGTCTTCGACTAAATCTGGGCTTTGTCCCGGCCAGTCGCTATAGACAATCACTTGGATATCAGACAGGTCAGGAATGGCGTCCAACGGCGTGCGTTGCAATGCCCGGTAACCTATAAAGCTCAAGGCCAAGGCCCCGATTAATACCATAATCCAATGTTTGACCGATGCCCTGATAATGGCGGCAATCATGGCTTGCCTCCTGGTTTACCGAAGCGGGGCAAGGCGTTTCTTAGCTGGGCTTCACTGCTGATTAAAAAATTGGCCGAAAAGGACACCTGCTGCCCTTCACTAAGCCCTTCGATCACCTCGACCCAGTCGCCAGAGATGAGGCCTGTTTGGATCTCGCTGGGCACAAAATAGCCGTCCCCTTCGGTAACAAAGACATATTGGTGTTTTCCAGAAAACAACACTGCCCGGCGAGGTACCACTAGCCGCTCTCGTTGGTCACTTAAAATGGTTACATTCGCATACATCCCCGGTTTGAAGGCCATCTGGGGGTTATCTAAACGGACCCGAATTTTAAGGGTGCGGGTGCGTTCGTCTAAGTAGGGGTAAATATAGTCCACTTGGCCCTCGACCGCGGTGCCGGTGTTGTAGGCCAACTCTACCTTCGCCCGATCACCATTGTTTACCAATTGGGCCTCTTGCTCAAAAACCTCGGCCAAGGCCCAAAGTTTGGACAGGTCCGCGATTTTATAAATCGGCTTGCCGCGAGTTGCATAGCCGCCCTCACTTAAAAACTTCTGCAAAATAAAGCCAGAAACTGGGCTTTTGACGATCTGCGCTTTAGGTGGTCGGCTGAGTTTGGAAAGCTCGGCAATCTCTTGCGCGCCAAAGCCCCACAGACCTAATTTTTCTTTAGCACTCCTAAAGAGGGCGTGATCAGATTGGGTCTTTTTTTGCTCACGGTTGAGTTGCAGATAGATCTCTTGCGCCTCGTAAAGTTCGGACGAATAAATCGCAAAGAGTGCTTGGCCCTGACGAACAAATTCGCCTTCGCGGTTTGCATAAAGCCGCTCAATATCACCCGAATATTTGAGTTGCAGATCGAATACGCGGGTTTCGTCGGAGACCAGTCGGGCAACGGTGCGCAGGCTGCGATTGATGTTTTTGCGTTCCACCCGGCCCAGCTCGACGCCAATCATCTGCTGGCGAGGTGGGGATAGATAAACCCCTTTACCTGCCCCGCCTTTGGTGGCCTCGCCTTGCCGGCCTTTGTAGATCACCCCGCTGTTGCCAATAGTTATACTAAAAGGAAACTCGACCATTTGCCCGTCTGGCTTTTTAACCCGGATCGGCATCTCCCAACTGCCGGCCATCGCCGGTTCCATCTCGGCCTTGTAGAGTCCTTCGCCTTGGGACTCGGCGGGGGTTTTTAGACTCATCTTGGGCATGGTGCCCATTTCGGGCATAAAAAGCTCGACCTCGACCGAAGCGCCTAATAGCGGACTGCCGTCGGCTTGGGTGAGTTTGAAGGACAAAGTGGCATCGCCCACCTCGGGCGGATCGGGGCTTAAGGTAACCTGTTCAATACCCAGATCACCGACGGTAAAACGCTCGGCGGCTAGGAGCGGTGGGGCTACTAGGAGGGCGATCAGTATAAGGGCGCGAAACATAAAAACTCCTTCTAAGTAAGGTCATAGCGATCCGTTTTGGGATTAACCCCAGCGGGCGCGACCTAACAAAGAAGCAAGGTTTTTTGGGCGAAAAGACTTGGGGGAGGGGCGGAAGTGGCCAGCGCAGGTAAGGCTAGGGCGCGGACCGCCGAGGAATTATTCAAAGTCCAACTAGGGGTGCGCACCAGCGGCAATGTAGGCAGACTCACCTCCAAAGGCCCAACCAACTCCCCTTTGGTCGCCACCAAAATACAACAGTTTTCAGGGTTTGGGGGTAGATCTGGGTGATCAGCAGGGGAGGAGTCGGAGGTTAGGGGCGCTAAATGCTGTAAATGCACTGCATGTTGCCCATGCGCCGAATGAGGCGCTGCCAACTGCTTAGCCGAATCCGAAAGGCTAACCGCCGCCCCCAAAGACGACAAAGGCGAGTGGGCCGCAGCACAAACCGCCGCCCCCAAAAACGCCACCGCCACCCATAAAGACAAGACCCCCCTGGGCCAACCTCTTTTCATACACCTCCTGCTTGGGGCTACTCTACTCCCTTCGATGTGGTTTGGTCAATGTTTGGATTGTTGGTAACTTCATTTGGTTTAATCTGCTTGAACATCCAAAACCAAAAGATAATTGCGACTAAAGCAAATGCCAGAATGCCCACAAAATATTTCACACAAGGTAGAAAATTATCACTTCGAATAAATACTAATGGACTGGAGCCCCAATGGTAGGGGTTTAAATAACCCAAAAATGCCCATAATCCAAATGCTGCAGGGAAGATATAATCTGTTAAATAGGTGCGAAAAAACAACAAATGGACAAGGCTCCAAAATTCGAGCCAGATTTTGGCCCCATTTGGTAAAATAAATTCATACCTTATGTACTCATTACTTGCAGAATTAAATTTCAGTAGAAATGGTTTAGCCCAATCACGATGTACGCTTTTGTGAAAAATATGGGGCATCAAATCATCCGCTGCTGCCCTAGTTTTGACCTTTTCTTTCTCGCGCATGAATTTATTTTCGTTTCCGTGGTCCAAAAATTTTTCCCACCACTCTGCCATTAAATCATGGTTTATTTCGCGCAGATAAAGTCTGAACTGATACCAATCGAATTGAATCAAATATTGAAGATATCGCACCCAAAAATAAGCTAACGTGACCGCCAATCCATCTTGAATGGTAACCTCTTTTTCTAAAGTGATACCTAAAAAAGGAATTGCATTAAATGCGGGCCAATCTCCTAGTTTCTGGAATACCTCGATCAAAATAAACATGGTAACCGAAGCGATTAACAGGTTACGTCTTTGCCTTAATGTTCCAGGCGATAATTTTTCAATTTTTTCAAGCTTGCTAGCTGCCACTGTGTCCTTTTGCTATGATTTAAAGCTTATTTGTCTGTGTCAAAGAGATATTCCCAGAGTCTTTTGAACCATTTTTTAGGGCCATTGAAGCTTTTTTTTGTATCCTTCTTATCTTTAAATAGGTCACGAATGGTTTCCTTAAGCTCCTTAATGTTTTGAATAAGCCCCTTTATATTAGTAGCTAATTCAGCAGCTTCACTTTTCAAACTTTGAAGTAAAATGGAATAATCTGCGGCCATAATCGGTTAAGGGAGTGAGAAGTAGAATTTGTTAGTTAACTCTTTCATCCTTCGATACTGATTATCGTCCGCTGGTTTAGTCGTTAACTTGATCCAGTGTTTACACCTGGGTTTCTGTTCCGACCCTTTGGTTACTAACGCTTGGGAACTGGAAACAAAATCCTTAAAACTGACCGTCCCAGTTTTAACCGAACTCACCAGTATCGACCATTGTTTCGGCACTTCATCATTAGTCGCTCTTTCAATGGTAAGCTGGTCGCCGTCATTAAAAGTGACCTTAAAAAGCTTGATATGATCGCCCTTGGAATCTTTCCAGCAATATAAAGGGGTATCTGCTTTGGTGAAGGTTTCTTTGAAATCGTTAAGGTCCATAACGAGTAAATTTTCTACGGTCTTTTGGTCCACCTTGGCCAAATTGCCAATTAGTTCTTTTAATTTAGGCTTTTCTTGAAGCGCCGGGTTATTTTTCGCTAATTCAAGCAACCCCTTATTTTCTTCAATAATCTGCTTTTTTTCTGCCAACTCCTTTTCTTTGGCCTTCAATTCGTTCCATTGTTTAGGCAATTCGGCAGCCATATTTTCGGTCGATATACCCTCTGCTTTTAAAAAATCTTTTGCATTTTCCCATAATTTTAATTCAGCAATAATTTTTTCTGGTTCTTTGATATCTGGAATAATTTTTTTATAATCGCTGGTTTCATTAAAGGCATAAACCGTCAAAATCAGCAGCAAAAACACCAGCATCAACATCAGCTCGGTCAAGGTGGTGCTTAAGAGTTCACTGCGAGCATATTTCTTTTTTTCGGGCTCTTGATCGTTCATTTTTTAAAGGCGTCATTAAGGGATTTGAGTGATTCGACCAAGGTTTTCAAAAAAACCTCGGTCGCCTCATTGACCGCTTTGGCTGCGGCTTGATGCTCTTTATTTTGTTCCTTCGCCGTGACATTATAGGCTTTTCCAGCTTCGGCTATGGATTTTATACTCTCGGCGTAACCGTTTAAGTCTTTGGTCACCTTTTCGCTTTGTTCACTGGTGTCTTTAAAGATTTTAGGGATTTTGCCTAGGTTTTCGGCGAAGGTTTTTAGTTGTTCGTTCACCTGGCCGATTTGCGCGGGGATTTCCACAAAGCCTTCGATCCTGGCAGGCATCTGCCCCATTACATCGGCCACTTGTTGATAGACAATCGTTAATTCTTCTAATTTTTTCCCTTGATTGGTGGTCTTCTGGTTAAACCCGTTGATCGCCTCCCTCATTTCTTTTAAGACGGGCTTCACGTCGGAGAAATAGGCCGAAAAGGCTTCTTTAAACAGGTCCGTAGGGGGTTTGAACTGTTCCAGTTTTTTCTGGAAATCTTCAATCGATCTAACAATTGCCTTCCTACTGTCCTCTTGTTGACTTTCAAATGCCTTTAACGCCTTTTCCGCTACTTTCCCATTATTAGTCAGGTCTTGCTCTAGCTGTTTGGCCAAGACGCTATTGCGATCATTGATATGCGTTACCATCTGGTTCAATTCCTCGGCGACCGAACCAAAGGATTCAGAAAACTGCGACGACAGGTTATTGCCCACTTCGGTTAGATTTTTTTCGATAATGCCAGGCAAGTCTTCAATCGCCCCCGTAGTCCCGGGCAGGGCTTCCTCAAAAAAAGTCTGGTGCTCTTTTTTAAGCTGTTTCATGGAATCAATAAAACTTTGCACCTCAGCTACTAAATTAAATTTTACTTGATCGTATGATTCGCCAAGGTTTGCGGGTGAGCCTTTTTCTTCGACTTTTTGCACCAAAAACAGCCGCCCCGTGATCCCCGCCAAAGTGGTAGTCAGGGCAATGCCAAAGTTACCGATTAATTGAGGGAGGTCTACTTCCTTGGATGTAAAAAGAAAATGGATTTGGCTGGTGACTAAGGAAACCAGGGTAAACAAAAACCCTACGTAATAGATGCTATCGGTCAAGTCGGCAGAGCCGCTGTTACCACGAGTGATGTAAACATAAAGGTTAAAGCCATAAATCCCCATCGGCACTAAAGGCCAGATCAACTGAGCCCAAGGATTCCAATGGTCCAGATTGCTCCAAACAATTAAAATGGCGCCGATAACAACAGTAGATAAAAAAGACGGTTTACCAAACATTTATTAAACACCCCGAATAGGATTTATGTTAAATTCACCGAACCTTCCGAATCCCAGACACCGAAGCCCCCTGGGCGGCTAGGTACTTATACCAAAACAGTACATGGTCGTTGGTTTGCAGACCCATTCCATTTCGCATTAGATAACCTATATCCACCTTGACCTGGGACAGATTGGCTTTGAGTTCACCTGCGTAGGGCTGTTCGGTGAAAAACTCATAGTTAATCGTGCCTGCGTATTGGGTGTAATGGTCGGGCATGTTTTCCATCAGGTCCGACACCAAAATCATTCGCCGCTCGGGCACCTGGTTTGAAAAATCCTTGCGATAGCTAATCTCCCGGATCATCTCCATAATCGGAGAGCGAGAGGCCACGCCCACCGATTTTAAGTCCTTTAAGGTGTCTTCCAAGGGTTGCTCAAAGAAGGCGTCAAACTTCTTTTGAATCTTGCGCGGGTTTTGGTAAAAAGGGTTGGCCTCGTCCCCTCGCCCAGGGTTGCATTTCGAAAAGAGTGGTTCTGGACTCATGTAATTTTTATCGTCTAGCACAAAGATCGAAAACTTTTCAAACTGCACCAGCCGGTCCCGTGCGCCTAATATTTTTTCCTTTAAATAACGAAATTGCCCCTCTGTTAAGGGATCCGTTTTATCCACCAAGACCACCGTATGGGCGACCAAGGGACGGTCCTCTGGGCAAAGGGTCTCTGGGTCGGGTTTGGGACCGGCCAAGTAAATTGCTAATCCTCCAAGTCCGATCATAATCGCGATCGAGACCCCGGCAATCTTGAGGCCCTTGCGGTCTTGAGCGCTAAACTGGGAGCCCTGGCGGTTGGCCGCCGGGGTGGATGAGGAGGTGTTTCTAGCACCCCCTAACCCCACTCTACGAGTTGGTTTCGGCTTTGATTTTTTGCTCGGCGAGGGTTTCGAGTTCTTGGAAGAATCCCTCTGCCCCGTCGGCAAATGTTTGCCGCCGTTGGTCCAAAATTTCTTTAATCCTTTCACGGTCTTGCCCTATCCGTTCGAGTGAATCCAAATACTCAGCCGCACGCTTTTCATCTCGGCTAAAGTTGATGTCCTTGAGCTGCACCTTTTTGGGGTCAAAATAGACCGGCTCCTCAAAATAGGCCGGTGCCGGGTTTTTATCCCGCACCTGAACATTTTGGTCCCGATAATGTTCGATTAAGGCGTTGCAAACCTCCTCGTTGGCCGATACCGACTGTTCAAAATCGTTGATCACCTCCTTGCTGTTTTCTAGCAACTGTTCAAACCTGCGGACCAACACCCGCTTTTCCTCGGTCCTCGATTTAATTTGGTGAAAACTCTCCAAAAAGATTTGGTCCGCTTGGTCCAGATAGGCTCGCCGGAGGTCGTCGCTAAACCGCAAGGTTTTTTTATAGACCCGGGTGATCTTGCCATAACCAGGATAGGGATCGTCCGAACGGAACCCCTCGATCACCGCCAAGGTGGCGAACATCAACCCCATGCCAAATAAAACCCAGGCGTCAAAGACCGTGATGTTAAGGGGAGAGGCGATTAAGGCCTTCACCGCCAATTCGGCGGCATGGTCAATATCGATGGTTAGTTGAGAGCGGTAATGGGCGGCCAAGAGGTTGATTAACACCAACACCCCGCCATTAAGCCCCAACCAGAGAGCTCCCATCAGTTTTTTAAAGGGCCTAATGTGATAGATCAAACGCAGCCCATTGGCCCCAGACAAGGCGGCCAAGCCGACGTTAAGCGCCGAAATCAACATCGCTTGAAACAGGCCGCCTAAGATCCCTAAATCGCTGTCTTTGGAAAAGAAATAACTGTTGGCCGCCGACTCGGCTAAAACCGCGGCCACCAATAAAGACCAATGCAGGATACTAGAATCGGGGTAGTCGGCCTCGGCGGTGCGCTGGTGATCGGCCTTGAAACGCAGCAATTGGCGCTTTGCCTTGCGCTCTGCCTGATAGGCCTCAATGATACTATTTTTTTCGGCGGTTTTGAGGTTTTCCAGTTCTGCTTCCACCTCTTTGGGTAGGGATACAAGCTCATTTTTGTCAATATCCGTTTCCACCTTGTCCCGGTCTATATCCAGGCTTTGGAGGCAATTTTTGGCCTGTTCCCGGTTTTTTTGGACCTGCTCCACCACAAACTCAACAACCCTAAGTTCGTTGGCATCAGGACGGACATCATCGCTGTGGGGCATGGGTGGGCTTTGCGACCCCGCATCTCGGGCTAACTTGTTTAAATTCAGATCTTTGATGGTCTTTTCGACCTCAACCTTTTCAAAGTGAATCATCTAACCTCCGCCAATTATTAATTAAGGTTTGAATTTTATCTCCGGTGATTGTTTGGAAAATACCGCCCAGAGCAAACGTTCCCGCGAAATTAGCAGATTGAATGGGGGGTTGCAACAATAAGAAAATTTAAAAAATCGTTGTCAATAAATATTGCGGACTAAAATTTAAGCTTGTAAATTTATCTTGCGGACAGAGCATTTAAAACGATTAATTAGCCGCTAAATCTGCTGGATGGGAAATAGGCGGGCTCTTGGGAAAAACAGGAGCAAATGCGAGGGGAGGAAAGCGGAGAGGTCGAAAAAGGACTTGGGTCTGCGAGTGCTCAAGGCTCTTATTTATGGCGGCAAACCGACGACTTATCCCGTGGACCAGCGGTCTTCACCAAAAGCAGAATGATTCCTATCTAGGCTAGCCCCCCCCTAAACCAACTTCCCCAGCGCCTCTAGTTTGGCGACGATATCTTTGGAAAGGCGTTGGAGTTCAGACTCCATTTCGGCAGTATTTTT
>MFNE01000028.1:23393-27854 GCA_001783695.1 Candidatus Lambdaproteobacteria bacterium RIFOXYD2_FULL_50_16 | reverse complement strand
TGAATTCCTTGCTGAATCGGTTGCGTTTCATCTTTCTCCGTTTGCTTCGGATTCTATCTTAACCGATTGTCCAGTTTTTGGGGTCCACTATAATCCCCCCCAATTACTTTGACCATTAGCCTCCCATAGGTTAAGGTTAGGCAAACTTAAGCCAAGGTGTTTATGAAATCGCTGCTCCCCCTTTTTTTGTTGATCTTTTTTTCACCTTCCCTTTGGGCTCAAGACCTTAAAGTGCAGTGGCCTATGGGTTGGCAAATGGAAAAAAGTGTCAATGAACCCCTTAAAGCCGGGAGCGCTCAACAAAAAACAGTGGAGTACTGGAAAGGCCCTGAAGCTGGCCAAGAAGCAAAGCTAGAACACTTACCCGTTCGGACACCACCAGTTAAAATCTTTAATGATTTTGCCAATTCCCGCTCTTGTACCGAACTAAAACGAATCTTCGAGGCCAAGGGGCAGCTTAAAGAAGGAGCCTTTGCCTCTTACAAGTTCCTTTTGCGCTGTCCTATCGAGTCTGGGTACCGTTTTTGGGTGGGGGCGGCGGTTAAGGGGGATAAGATTGGATATCTGTTTTATTTCACCTTTGAGGCTTCCGATCTGTTGCCTGAAGAAATTGTGGGCCGATATGAGCAAACACCAGGATATCTATCGTTAAAATAAGGGGTTGAAAAGATAAAGCTTGACCGATCCCGCCGGGCACAGCACTATTGGGGTTGAAAATGCCACCCAGCGGGATGGACCGGTTACGCCAGTATTCGGTCATGGGTAGGCCCCACGATTATCCCGCACTCACTCCCGGCCCATTTTGGGGTCAGGAATCCAACCAAGCCAAGACTAAATCCAGACTAAATCAGGCTTAGAATCCTGAAGGGTCCGGGCCCCACTTTCGAAATTAACTCTGGAAGGTTGGGCAAAATCAGGACTGGTTGGACTCTCCAGGTCGCCGTTGCTTAAGCCGCCACCTGGGCCAACCGAGGCCCTCAAATTGGGCCCGAACCTTAGGAAAAATTTGTCAACATTTAAAGATTTAGGCCTGTTTCCAGAAATATTGAAAAACCTGGAACAAGCTGGTTACCAAACGCCCACCCCCATTCAGTCCCAAGCAATTCCACAACTGCTCCAAAAAAAGGACCTTTTAGGTATCGCTCAAACTGGCACAGGTAAGACCGCCGCCTTTTCACTGCCCATTTTGCACCACTTTGCTAGTGAGCCCTTAAAAGTTGGGCCAGGCAAAGCGCGTGCGTTGATCCTCGCACCCACCCGCGAGTTGGTCACCCAAATCGCCCAAAATTTAGAAGCCTATTCGGTTAATTTAGGTTTTAAAATGGCCGTGATTTACGGCGGGGTGAACCAAAATCCCCAAATCCGCTCGATGCTGCGCGGGGCCGACCTCTTGGTTGCCACACCTGGGCGGTTGATGGACCTGATGAACCAGGGTCAGGTGAACCTGTCGCAGGTAGAGGTCTTTGTACTCGACGAGGCCGACCGGATGTTGGATATGGGCTTTATTAATGATATCCGCAAGATCGAGCGAACCCTACCCAAAAAACGCCAGACCATGCTTTTTTCGGCAACCATGCCTAAAAGTATCGCCTCTTTGGCCGCTAGCCTGCTTAACAACCCAGTGCGGGTTGAGGTGAATCCTGAATCAACCACGGTGGACCGAATCAATCAACAGTTGGTGCGTGTCGATAAAAAGGAAAAACCCAATTTACTTCGGAGTATTTTAGAGGAATCAGGAGCCGCTCGGGTTTTGGTTTTTTCTAGGACCAAATATGGGGCAGACCGGGTTGCTAGGGATTTGCAAAAACATCAAATCTCTTCGGCCGCTATTCATGGGAATAAGACCCAAGCGGCACGCGAGAAATCGCTAAATCACTTTAAAGAAGGGCGGATTCAAGTGTTGGTGGCGACTGACATTGCCGCTAGAGGGATCGACGTTGATTCGGTGAGCCATGTAATTAATTACGACCTCCCCCAAGACCCCGAATCATACGTACACCGGATCGGCAGGACCGCCAGGGCGGGGAGAGAGGGCATCGCCATCTCTTTTTGCGACCAAACCGAACATGACCAACTTGAGGCGATTGAAAAGTTGATCAAAAAGAAGTTGCCCCTACATGCCGTCTATTCAAGCCCAGTTCCTGACGAGATGATTAAAAAGGCCAATCTAGTGACCCCGGCCTTTCGCCCTGCAAGGCATGAAAGACCAGCGCCCCAGACGGCAAAGAAACCTGCTGCTGAACCAGCGGTGGTGCACCCTTCGGAAATGCGGCCTGGAAGGCGCCTTAAAAAAACCACGGCTACCACCTTGGCGCATCGGGGAACTCGGCACCACTAAAAAAACTAGGGGTTTAAGCTCGCCCTGAATAAATTTGCCTTAAAGCCCTGCCTGTGGGAGCACTGTGGGCGGGCTTTGAGCAAAGGGTTTAAAAAAATGTAACTGTCTTTAAAAAAAAAGCTATACAAAGGATAAAGTTACAGGTTAGTCTGTTCCAGTTTAACAAATGAGGTTCTAGACCTTTGTAGCCGGCCACGCTTTCTCCGTCATGCGGATCATCGTCGTTGTTGCAGGAAACAATCTGGACCCCGATAACAACGCGATTTTAAGGATTTACCCATGGCAGAAGGAAAAGTTAAGTGGTTTAGTGAAGAAAAAGGCTACGGTTTTATCGAGCGGCCTGAAGGCAAAGATGTATTTGTCCATCACAAAGCCATCAATGGTGACGGTTTCAAGACCCTAAAAGAAGGTGACCATGTTACTTTCGAAATCGAAGAAGGTCAAAAAGGCCCAGCCGCTGCAAACGTTTCGGTAATTCGCTAAGAATTTCCGTGGTGCCCGCCAAAAGCGGGCACTAAACCCCCCGATCTACTCCTAAGCCCTTTCGGGCTTTTTTTTTGCCCTTTGGTTTCCGCCTTCTCCAAGGTTATACAAGCGTTTAATTTTTTAAGGCTGTTGCCTATTTGCTCCGCAGAACGGGCTGGAATCTCGCCTATTAAATATTTTATCCATTTGATATATATTAAATTACGCCAAATAAACGCGTTCAAAATGGCCCAAGTTCAGCCAATCCCCCTGAACGATGTCTTACGACCACAGCATAGTAGCAGGCACCGTAATTTTCTGCTTTGTATCCCGATTTATTGCCTAATAATTGCTTTAAAGAGGTCCAAGTTTCGGTGAAACATGGAGCCGGGAAGCTTGAAATTGAAATGCGGTCAACCATTCAGTATCCTTACTCTATAATAATAATAATAATAACTTAGATATGTATAAAGGCCCGTAGGGAGTTAAGCCAGCATCCCCTGAGCGACCTGTCGCCGTCGGTCAGGCCCGTAGAGCCACTCAACTAAGGACAATCCAAACTCGATGGCAGTCCCTGGACCTTGGGAGGTGGCGCAGTTCTGGTCGATAACCACTTTTTGAATGTTACGCTTTGTTAGGTGATGTCCAAAACTGGGATAACAGGTTGCCTCTTTGCCTGCTAATAAACCATGACGGGCCAAAACCAAGGCGGGCGAAGCACAAATAGCTCCATATTTTTTGCCCAAATCGGCCTGGGTTTTGAGTAAATCGACCAGGAGGGTGCAGCGTGAAAGGGCTCTGGCACCGCCTACCCCACCGGGCAAAACAATCAACTCCCAATCTTCTTCAACCACTTGTTCTATTAGCCGATCTGCAACCAGTTTAAATCCCCTAGAAGCGGTCACCTGCCGGTTCCGTTCGACCGAAGCAGTAGTCACTTTGGCACCACCTCGGGTTAAAATATCACAAAGGGCGACCGTTTCTAATTCTTCAATCCCATCAGCGATAGGGACCAATACTTTTTTTCCCATCCTTCTCCATCGGTTTACGCTGACCTTATCTTAAGACCCAACAGAGGTAAAGCCAAAGCCAATTAAGAAACAGAAGTCGTCTTAATTATGGCTCCCTAAATCAAAGGGTCTATCCCAGTCGCCAAGCCAGTCTGCATCCACTTCCAACCCAAAAATTCTCAACAAATAAAACCTTAAACGCGGTTATAACCGGCTTTCGGGCTCCTTTGGCCCACTTGGCCTAGCCGATCCAACCCAGCCCTACCAATTGGTGGCGATTTGTTCTTGCAGCAAGTGGTTAATTTTTTCAGCTAACCGTTCTAACCTATCTTCCAATTCAGGGCGTAGCGGAACTTTTAGATTAGAAATTTCGGTTAAGTCTTTGGCAGACTCGCCAATGTAATGGGCAAACGCACTTAAAGGCACGTCTGCATTGCGACTAGAGACCATGCGAGTGATTTGTCCGCGCAAAGCATACAGAGTTGAGTCATCTTGGATTGGGCGCAACTCCCGCTTTTTTTCGGCAAAGTTTAGGGTTTTAACCCTTGCAGGAGGGTCTGAAGGGGTTTGAAAGGTTCCTTCTGACTCTGCCGAACTGGTTGCCCTCTGGGTCAGACTGGCGGGCTGCGAGACCTTGGTATTTTTACT
>MFNE01000028.1:13461-23377 GCA_001783695.1 Candidatus Lambdaproteobacteria bacterium RIFOXYD2_FULL_50_16 | reverse complement strand
GCTGAGCGGGGGGCCGGTTGGTTATTTGCCAAAGCGGCGACCACAGCTCGCGGGGATGACTGGGCTAAAGCTGTGGCAGACCTGCGTGCCTCCTGCTTAGCAATCAAAATTGGCGTCTGCTCTGGGCTTAAAGGGCTTAGTTGGGCGACTTCGCTTAATGATTCCGCAAAAACCCAAAGGGGCTCCTCGCTATTCTCTCCCTTAGAAGAAGCTAAATTAGGGATCAAGTCGTTATTAATAAACGAATCAGAGGCCACCTTTCCCACTAGTTGAGAAACTGGCGACCAAACACCAGTTATAGATTGTTCCTGATTCGGGCTGGCCAAATCTGCCAAGGGAGGGCATTCGGGCGACCTAGGCGTTGGACCAGTTATTCGGGCAGTGTCACCCTCACAAACACCCAAACCTACAGGTCCTTGGGCCTGATTTTGAATCCCTGCTGGGACATCAGGTAAGCCTATATTAGTTTGTGCTGGCGTTTCCAAATTGGAATTTGAGGAACGACTCGCCTTGTTTACGTTCGACTTTGTTTTAGAATGAGTCGTGTCTTTTTTCATTAGGTCTATTCCGGCAACACTTCCATCAAGTAATAAATCGAGTGGGGTATCCTTGTTTCGAACAGGGGCAGTTTCCTTTCGTGCTAGGTTTGGAGGTGCTGAATTACCCAAACTGGGGCTTGGTGTTTTGGATTCAAAAGAATCTTCATTTCTTCGCCAAGTCCAGCCTGCGAGCCAGACGCAACTAAGGTTAGCCAGTTGCACCGCAAACCGAAGCACCACTAAAAAAACAACCTCCGCCCAAAGTCCACTCACCGCTTTTTGTTCGGCCAAGGCCTCAACCAAGCGTTCTTTGGTTTTGATCTGGTTTTTTACGGTTAACGCCGAATTAACCCGCTGATTTTGGGCGTAAAATAGTTCTAAACTACGGTCATGTTCGGCCACCTGTTGGCGAAGAACTTCAACAATGGCTCGGTTATTTGCTTGGGAAGCCAATTGGCCCACTTGGAAGTAGATCGCATTAAAGCTCGCCCCTCCGACGGTGGTCATAAACAGCAACAGTAGCAAAAACCGAAACAAATAATTAGCCGGGTGCCCCTTTCCCCTTCTGGGGGGAAGCCAAACCCCGGCCATAATGGCCATAAAAACTTCATTCAGTCCGGCGGCTAAAAACCCCATATAAGGGAAGGCAGAGCGGGGGTAAAGTTTTTGATAAAACTGCCCCGCTTCTAAAACCATAAAAACCGACGCGGTCAAGCTGACCATGACCAGGATCACCACAAATGCAATGCGTTTTTCCCGTTCCATATCGCCTCCAGTGAACACACGTACATAATCAAACAAATGTTCACCATTGACAAGAAAAAAATGAATCCAGTAGCAAAATCTTTAAAAGGTTCGCCCTTAAAATTACGTGAAAGCTAAAAGATATTGACTAAGGGCTGCCAATTTTATAGAAAGCCAGCTAGGGGTTAATCCCGCAGGCCGGCTATTGGCTTTTGAAAACCGTCGAAACAGATTTGAGAGTGCTACATGGCGTCAAACAAAGATATGCGGATTTTAGTGGTTGACGACTTTTCGACTATGCGCCGGATCGTCAAAAACATTCTTCGCCAGTTAGGATTTAACAACGTTGACGAGGCTGATGATGGCTCGACAGCCTTGATTAAATTAAACAAAGAAAAGTTCGATTTTGTGGTTACCGACTGGAACATGCCCAAAATGTCTGGTCTGGAATTGTTAAAAGAGATTCGTGGTTCTGAATCTTTAAAACACATTCCTGTTTTGATGGTAACCGCCGAAGCACTCCAAGAAAATATTATCGCCGCCATTAAGGCAGGGGTTTCGAACTACGTGGTCAAACCCTTCGACGCAGCCACTATGAGCGAAAAAATCGAAAAGATTTTTAGCTGATCAAGGTTCGTCTGGTTAGGTTTTATAAAAAGGCTCTTTCTGCGTCAGCGGGAGAGCTTTTTTTGCTTGGGCCAAGGGTAAATGGAAGGTACAAGGCCCACTAGGGGCAGGCTTTCGCGAATTGGACCGAGAAGGTTTTGTTTTGTTTGGCTTCTTTAAACGCGTCGTCTAAGTGAATCCGCCCACAAGCCTTTTTGCGTTCGGCCCCGGCAAAGTCTTTTTCTAAATCAAGGAAAGGCGTTCCGCCCGCTTGAGTCAAAGCGATTAGATGAAAATACCGAATATCAAAATCCTTGGCGTTGAGCCAGTGGGCAAGCCCGGCCTTGAGTAAAGCCAAATCAAACTCCCCTTGTCCTTGAGCCTGTTGGGCCTCCTGGAGCCGCTGCCCAGCCAGGGCTGGGGCTTGATCTGGACCCAAAAGTTTAACCACCCAAGCCTTTTTCGATTGCTCCAAAATTAACCGAATACCAGGGGCCAAGTTGACTTGCTGATTGGGCTTTTCAGAGGCTGCCAGATTGGCCCTAGGGGCATGCTCCAGGTTTTTTGCTTTATAAGGGAAGGGTTTTGATTGTTTAATCCGCTCAACCTGCCCGCTGGTTAGATTAAGGCGCACCAAGTCCACCATTCCCCGTTCTAGTTTGGCCCACAGCCGCAAGTGGTCGGCGTCTTCGAATTGAAGCTCGTTGCACCATCCCTCGGCGCAAAGATTGGCGGCCAGGAATTCGAGTTTTTGTTTTGGGTTGCCTTCTAGGTCTTCGAGCACCGGTTGTTGCCAGCAGCGGGTTTTGCCGCCGATTGTGGCCGTATCTTCTAACAGCGCGGGGCTAGCTTGAGTGCGTTCGCTTAAAGCGCGAATCTCCTGCTCCCAGCGCGGCAAACGAGCGGCGGGGGCGGGGCCTACCTGGGTCACACTCAAATAAACCAAGGATTTAAAATCAGGCCCAAACAAGAGTTGGCTGGCTTTGATTTGGCGGATTTGATTGGTTTTAGCGTTAAAGATTAGATAACGATTAGGCTGGCAGGTAAAAGGGCCTTGGTTTTCAATCGCCACTAACAAGACCCCTTCTTGAAAGCTATGGTAAACCGAAACCCGGCTGGTCTTTGGGTCTCCTTTGACGAGGGTCCAAGAATTAAGTGCCCAGACTGGGGAGGCGCAAAAGAGGACTAAGCAAACGCAGCCCAGCAGGCAGCGAACCATCAGTGCGCCCCGTTGAGGTCTTTTGCAATGATATCATGCCCAAGCCACTGGACCGGGGCTTTGGGATTCGTGATATCTTTAAACATAATTCGTCCTGAGGATTCGAGTACTAGATTACTTAAGTGGTCTGTTACCAAATCTTTTTTGTCTCGATTCAGGGCCATAATCAGGTCCGACTGTTCGAGCATATATTCGGCCATTTCCCGGGTATTGTGCTTGGGCCAGCCGTCAAAATCGGCGTAGTAGGGCTGCATCAAGGGGTGGGTATGGAAGGCGTCCACCTTGTTAAGCAGATTTTCGATGGTTTCCTCGTCCACAAGCTTGTCCTGACAGATTTGGGTCTGCAAGTAGGCGAAGTTAGACCCCTCTTCTTTGATTAAAGCACTAAGCAGAGGATACAAAGGCAGCTCGACCCCGCTAAAAAGGTCGCTCGAATTGGTGCGTATCTCTGGGCAGTTATAGATACAGGCTTTAATGCCTTGTTTAAAGGCTTGTCGGGCGTGATCTTCTAAGCGTTTCTTGGACCAACCGGGTAGGTAAGGGCTATAGGTCTGCCATTGGTATTTCCCTCCGACTAAGATCTCAGTCCCATGGTATCCATACCCTGAATAACTGCAACTCCCGCCGCCCTGGGCTACCTGTTCCCTTATGCCCCCGGTTGAGTTTAATAGTTCTAAAAAGGTGTCCGCCGTAATAGCGTCATAGTTTAAGGCAGCCAAGTGGCCTAAATCGCTATGTTCCCAAAGGTCAACGCTGGGCAAATAGCGTTCTCCCGATCCCTTGACTGCCCGGTTAATCAAGACCAAAAAAACCTTTGCTTTGGGAATCCCGCCCGCCATGGTGTGCGCAAATAAGACATTTGCCCCTTTGGGGATCAGGCCCGAAAGTTCACTGACCATTTGAGTAAGACTGGTCCGAAAGCGGTTGATCCCGGCTTCCTGGGCGGCTTTGATCTGGTCCCAATCGAGTTTAAAATCCTGCCATTCGGTAGGTTTCACCTTGGCAATCATATCTGCTGGAGAAACCCCGCCTGTGGGCGCGTCCATGTCAAAACCAGCCCATAGGGGGTAATTGAGGATTTTTCCGCCTAAATTGGCTTCGGCTTGGGCAAGTTCATCAGGGTCTAAGGCGCGAAGCACATTGTCCTTATCCCGGCGGCCAACGGTCGCCCCGATTAGGGTCATGCCACGCTCTTTGGCTTGTTCCACAAGGCCGTTGGCGTAGCCGCGAGCGAAAAGTTCACCAAACAGCACAAATACATCGCCCGGTCCGTAACCGGGGCCTTCAGGCAGTTCCCTGAGTGCGTTAAATCCAGACATGGGGCAAATTACGAGGCTAAGTTGACTGGGGTAAAGTTCACCTTTTGAGTCTGGAAGGTAACAGCTTTGGATATTGAAATCAAGGCGGCATTTGCCTAGATGGGGATCAATCAGAAATAGCGGCGCTCTGGCTGGAGGTGCATCTCTGCTTGCAAAGAGAGATTTTGTTTGACTGCCAACAAGGCCCAAGATAATGACACTTCGGCCCGGTTGGGCTGGGCTGAAGATTCTGCTGAATCAAGCAGGTCGCCAAATCCGCCGGTTGGGCTATGGCGCTCTTCGGCAAAGCCGGGGTTTTGTATAATTCTGGGGCGCAGCAGTAAGGGATTCATGGAACTCCATTGGGTTCCCTTCCTTATCGGCTAAAGCCCCAAAAACTTAAATTTTAATCTCCATGGGCAACCAAGGTAAAGCTGGCTACCACGCCAAGTACAGACTTACCTACAAAATCGACGTGCGTGATTTTCGTGATACCCCCTTGGGTCATCGCCGCTTCCAGGCTGCAATCGCCAGTCGCCCACATGCCCAGGTAGGTGGTGCATTTTGCTTCTCCGATTTTGGATCCGCCCGGTTCGCCAGTGACTCCGAAGGGTCCCTTGATCTCGGTATAAAAGGCTCCGTTGACCGGCGCGTAATTAACGGTTGCGCAGCTTGCTAATACAAGCGCCACTAAAAATACTAAGATTACCTTTTTCATTAAAGCTCCTAAGAAATTTTTTTTAAACCTATAGCAAGTCTTTTTAGAATAATAAATAAAGAATAACTCGCCCAGACTTGACCAGTGCTAAGGGCTTGTTCAAGCTAGGCGGACTCACTTTAAAGGACCGATGGAACTGACCGACTTCGATTTTGTATTGCCCAATGAATTAATCGCCACCAAGCCATTGGCCGAGCGGGACCAGTCAAAGCTGATGACGGTGCCTAAGACGGGGGATTTTTTAGATTACCAGTTTTGCGACCTGCCTCACTTATTAGAACCAGGAAGTTTACTCGTGATCAACGATGCCAAGGTGTTGCCCGCTCGACTCTTGGGCCAGCGGCAGACTGGGGCCCAGTTGGAGGCTTTGCTTTTAGAAGAAATTTTACCTGGACGTTGGGTAGCGCTGGTTAAAAAGGCAGGACGATTAAAGCCAGGGGAAGACATAGCCTTTGCCGGAGGGGCGATTGGGGCTCGCTATTTAGGCCGGGATGCCAAAGACCGGCCTATTTTGGAATTTTTTAACCCAGAGACATTGTTAAGAGACCTTGAAACCTATGGCTTGGCGCCCTTGCCGCCCTACATCCACCAAGCCCGCGGAGTCGAAGGGGACCGGGAGGAGGATTTAGCCCAATACCAAACCCAATTTGCCAAACATTATGGAGCGGTAGCCGCGCCTACGGCTGGGTTACATATGACCGAGCGTCTCTTAGTTAGTTTAAAAAAACAAGAGATTGAACTGGTTCCGGTGACCTTGATGGTAGGGCCAGGGACCTTTGAGCCCGTACGGGTGACCCAGATTAAAGAACACCAGATGCATGCGGAAGGGTTTAATGTTCCCGAGGACTCGGCTAAAAAAATCAATCAAGCAAAGGCCCAAAAGCGCCCGATCGTGGCCTTGGGCACCACCAGTTTACGGGTTTTAGAGGCGGCGGCTAAACAGGGTCAAGTGGAAGCCGGGGGCGGGAGGACTAATATCTTTATTTATCCTGGATACCAATTTAAAATGGTGGACCGCATGGTGACCAATTTCCATTTGCCCAAGTCCACTCTATTGATGTTAGTAGCCGCCCTGGCAGGCCGAGAACGGATTTTAGCCGCTTACCAAGAGGCGCTGAAGCGGCAATACCGCTTCTACAGCTTTGGCGACGCTATGTTAATTGGCTAGGCTTAAAAGTCTTTTGCGTATCCTAAATAGGTTTCTGGGCGCAGGGTTTTAAGTTGGCTTTTGACCTCAAAGGGCAGGTCTAGGCTGTCAATAAACTGGGCCATTTCGGCTTCTCCAACGGTTTTGCCGCGAGTGAGTTCCTTTAACTTTTCGTAAGCATCGGGCACTTGGTAACGGCGCATTACCGTTTGCAAGGCCTCACCTAATAGCAGCCAAGCCCCTGCCAGTTGCTCCTGGATCAAAGCTTGATTTAACTTGAGTTTGCCTAACCCTTTGGCGGCGGACTGATAGGCGAGTAACCCGTATCCCAAAGCCACCCCCATATTTCGCAGCACCGTCGAATCAGTAAGGTCCCTTTGCCAGCGGCTCACGGGCAATTTGGCGGCTAAATGCTCTAACAGGGCATTGGCCAGCCCTAGGTTCCCTTCGGCGTTTTCAAAGTCGATCGGGTTGATTTTGTGAGGCATCGTCGAACTGCCCACCTCGCCCTTAACCGGAACCTGAACAAAGGCTTCGTTGGAAATGTAACCCCAAAGGTCGCGGCAGAGGTCAAGCAGGATGGTATTAGCCCGAATTAGATTATGGAACAATTCGGCCAGGTAGTCGTGGGGTTCGATCTGGGTGGTGTAAGGGTTGTAATCCAGGCCCAAACTGGTCACAAACTTTTCGGCGAATTTGCGCCAATCTAGGTTGGGATAAGAAACCACATGGGCGTTAAAGTTACCCACCGCCCCGTTGATCTTACCTAAATATTCTTGGGTTTTTAAGCCCTTGATTTGACGGTCTAGGCGCTGGGTCACATTATACAATTCCTTACCCATAGTCGTGGGGCTGGCCGGTTGACCATGGGTGCGAGCCATCATCGGGGCGGCGCGATATTCTTTGGCTTTTTGCTCCAAGGTAACCAGGAGTGATTCTAAAGCAGGCAAAATCACCAGTGTGATCCCTTCTTTGATCATCAGCCCATAAGCCAAATTGTTAATGTCTTCCGAGGTACAAGCAAAATGGACAAACGGCTTGAGTGCCCCCTGGCCCAGTGCCTCTAGGGTTTCACCAATCAGGTATTCCACCGCTTTAACATCGTGATTGGTGGTTTTTTCGATCTCCTTGACTCGGCTGGCTTGTTCTAAACTTAGGTTTTGATATAGCCCACGGAGGTTTTTTTTAAGCTCCTCACTCAAGGGGGAAAGCTCCCCTATTCCTGGCTCCTCACTTAAAGCAATTAGCCATTCGATCTCGACGTTTAGACGTAAACGGATCAGCCCCATCTCGGAAAAAATCGGCATCAATCCGGTTACTTTGCTTTGGTAGCGACCATCGAGTGGGCTTAGGGCGGTTAATTCTTGAGACATCAGGCTTTTTGGAAAAGTTGGCTAAGGGCCCCGTTTAATTGGGGGTATTGGAATTCGAATCCCACCTCTTCTAGTCGGCGGGGAACAATCCGTTGGGGAGCTAAAATCATATGGGCTCGGTCGCCTAAAACCAGTTGCAACACAAAAGCCGGGGCAGGCAACAGCGCCGGGCGTCCAAGCGCCTTACCTAAGGCTTTGGAAAACTGGCCGTTGGTCACTTGCTCAGGGGAGACTAGGTTGTAGGGGCCCCGCATTTGGGGGTTGTCTATCATCATCACCATCGCCGAAACCTCGTCTTCCAAGTGAATCCAAGGCATCCATTGCCGACCGTTACCTAAAGGTCCGCCAACAAAATATTGAAACGGGGGAACCATCTTTTTTAAGGCCCCACCTCCAGAACCCAAAACCATCCCCGTACGGGCTAGACAGACCCGAATCCCCCAGGCTTCGGCTCTTAGGGCAGCCTTTTCCCAGGCCTGACAAAGCTGGCCTAAAAAGGTCTCGCTCACTGGGCTGTCTTCATCTTGGGCTTCCTCGGTAAACCGGTAAAATCCCACCGCCGAACCCTGGACCCAAACCAAGGGTTTTACCTTCAGCGACATAGTCCACTGGGCCAAATCTTCAGTCAGTCCCACTCGAGAATTAATCAGCAGCGCTTTGCGGTTTTCGTCCCAAGGTTCGTCCATAATCGGAGCCCCGGCCAGATTAACCACCGCCTCAAGGGGCACCTCTTCTAATTCCTCATTGGAGATAACCAGCCGGGTTTTTTTACCCAAGATTATGCGGGCATGGTCCGGGTTTCTAACCAAGGCCCAAACCTTGTCCCCTCGGTCTTCTAGCCGTTTGACTAGCGCTTGGCCAATAAAACCAGTGGCCCCTAGGATCAATATATTTTTTTCCATTGGTTCTCCTGGGAGCACCCTATCGCAAGTAAGTACGCCCGGCTAGCCCCTATCATTTTTAGTAGTCCCAGCCTGCGGGGCTTGGGTGCCTTTGTCAACTGACGCTCTGGGGGGGAAACCCGAAAAATAGCCCTTAATTTTTGAATAGTTTGCCATTGATACTCTATTTGCTTTTGCTGTATCAAGGCGATGCGGTTGTCTGCGCCACTGCCGTGGGGTGCGGGGTTGCTCTATCATGAGGAGGGGGCGCTAAAAAACGGCACAATCAAGAGGAAAATAATGAGCAAGAATATTACAAAGGCCGATTTGGTCGCTTCAGCAGCCGAAGCATCGGGACTCACCAAGTCGGCTTCAGAAGAGGTAATTAACCAACTTTTGAGCACGGTAGAAAAAGCTCTTAAAAAGGGACGCTCTGTAACCCTGGTTGGGTTTGGTAGTTTTAGCGTAGGCACCCGCCAAGCTCGCAAGGGACGCAATCCCCAAACTAAAAAAGAAATTAAAATCCCTGCTACTAAGGTTGCCAAGTTTAAACCCGGCAAAACCTTAAAAGAAGCGGTTAACAAATAGCCAGGACCTTGACCCTAGCAGACCTTTACCTCCAACTCTTGAGGGCTTACGGCCCTCAAGGTTGGTGGCCGCTGCACTTAAGTGGTGCCGGATATCACCCCCAACATTTTGAGCTTCCTCAAACCGATTTAGAGCGTTTAGAGATTGCTCTAGGGGCGGTCTTGACCCAAAACACCGCCTGGAACAATGTCGAAAAGGCCCTGACCGGGCTAAAGGAAGCCGGTTTTTTTGGCCTGGAGCAGATCGCCATTGCCGACCCTCAGAGCTTGGGTTTGGCCATTAAACCGGCAGGCTACTTTAACCAAAAGGCCCGCTACCTCATCAACCTTGCCCAGTTTTTTATTACCCAACCGTTTACCCAATTGCGGACCCTGCCCATGGTTGAGGCGCGGGGATTATTACTTAAAGTAACCGGGATTGGTGAAGAAACTGCGGACTCGATCCTACTTTACGCCTTAGGTCAACCCAGTTTTGTGATCGACACCTACACCAGGCGGATATTGGGCAACCTGGGTTTGTGCGATCCAAAGGTCCCTTACCATAAGCTTCAAGCCTTATTCCATAAGCAACTAGAGCCGGATGTAAACCTATTCCAAGAGTACCACGCCCTCTTAGTTGCCCACGCAAAAACTTTTTACCGAAAAAAACCCTACCCAAGCCTTGATCCAGTGCTGACAGCTAGCTACACTTAACCCCTACTCCAGACAAGGGATCGATGAGCTTAAACATGGAGCGGTTTACCCGCTTGGCCGAAGAGGCGATTTACCTCTCACACCGGATTGTCTCCGATGCCCAACAGCAAA
>MFNE01000028.1:272-13447 GCA_001783695.1 Candidatus Lambdaproteobacteria bacterium RIFOXYD2_FULL_50_16 | reverse complement strand
CATCTCTTGGTCTCGCTTTTGCGCCAGGGCGAGGGCCCTTTGCCCCAGGTATTCGGTCAGCTGAAGGTTAATGTTAAGGAGCTTCGAGAAGAATTAGAGCGTTACATCGGGCAACTAGACCCGGCTGCCGGTCCGGGCAAAGACGTTTATCTCTCCTATTCCTGCGAACAGTGTATCAGAAAGGCCGAATACGAGGCCGACCGGATGCGCGATGAGTTTTTAGGCCCCGAACATTTGGTTTTGGGGATCTTGGCCAACACGGGCACCGAAGCCAGCATTATGCTGCGCTCCCAAGGTCTGGACGGAAACCGGCTGGGCCAAGCGATTGAAAAGGCCAGAGGTGGCCAGCGGATCACCAGCCGCGGCGGGGACCCGGCAGAATTAGCCACGGTCTCTCAATATTGCCACGATTTGGTCGCCATGGCGCGGGCCAACAAGTTTGACCCGGTTATTGGTCGCGACGAAGAGGTCCGACGGGTTATTCAGGTGCTTTCTCGGCGTACTAAAAACAACCCGGTTTTGATCGGGGAACCAGGGGTGGGCAAGACTGCCATCATCGAAGGGTTGGCCCAGCGGATTTACCGGGGCGACGTCCCCGAATCCATGAAAAATTGCAGCCTCATGGCCTTAGACTTAGCAGCGATGGTTGCCGGGGCTAAATACCGGGGCGAATTTGAGGACCGGCTCAAGACCTTGATCAAAGAGCTAGAGACCAACGGGCGGCATATTATCCTGTTTATTGACGAACTCCATACCCTGGTCGGCGCAGGTGCCTCCGAAGGGGCGCTGGACGCCAGCAATATGCTTAAGCCCGCCCTGGCTCGCGGTTTGATCCGCACCGTCGGGGCAACGACCATTAAAGAATTTAAAAAACACATCGAAAAGGACCCCGCTTTAGAACGTAGGTTCCAACAGGTTTTGGTCCGCGAACCTAGTGTGGAGGCCTGCATAGCCATTTTGCGTGGGCTTAAAGGGAAATACGAGGTGCACCACGGGGTGCGGATCAAAGATTCGGCAATCCTGGCCTCGGCCCGCTTGGCCGCCCGCTACATCCCTGACCGTTTTTTGCCAGACAAAGCAATCGACTTGGTGGACGAAGCGGCTAGCAAGGTGCGCATCGAGATCGACTCCATGCCCACCATCATCGACCAAACCGAGCGTAAGGCTCTGCAA
The DNA here is from genome assembly GCA_001783695.1 of Candidatus Lambdaproteobacteria bacterium RIFOXYD2_FULL_50_16. GTDB lineage: Bacteria > SAR324 > SAR324 > XYD2-FULL-50-16 > XYD2-FULL-50-16 > XYD2-FULL-50-16. Next base: position 12,274 of record MFNE01000028.1, on the reverse strand, counting down.
CTCGAAATCGAGCGGGCTGCCCTGATTAAAGAAGAGGATTCGGACTCGATTGAGCGAGTAAAACAACTCGATAAAGAGATCGACCGTTGCAAAAAGGAGGCGGATGTTCTCAAGACCCAGTGGCACGGGGAAAGAGAGATCATCTCGAAAATGCGGGCTTTAAAAGAAGAGATCGAACGCACCCAACAGGCCGAGATTGAGGCCCAGCGGGCGGGCAACCTAGAGCTGGCGGCAAAACTCAAATATGGGGTACAAGATGGGCTCCAGCGAGAACTAGATCAAGCGAATAAGGTGCTCAATGAGTCGAATCAAGTCCGGCTCTTAAAGGAGGAGATCGACGAAGAGGACATCGCCCAGGTGGTCTCCAAATGGACCGGGATTCCGGTTTCTAGGATGATGATGGACGAGCAATTTAAGTTGCTTAATATGGAAAAGGCGCTGGCCCAAGGGGTGATTGGCCAGCGCCGCGCCCTGATCGCGGTTTCCAACGCCATTCGCCGGGCCCGCACCGGGATTCAAGACCCCAACCGGCCCTTGGGCAGCTTTATTTTTATGGGACCTACCGGGGTGGGCAAAACCGAATTGGCCAAGAAATTGGCGGGTTTCCTCTTTGACGACGAAAAGGCGATTATTCGCCTCGATATGTCCGAATACATGGAAAAACACGCCGTGAGTCGGCTAATGGGGGCCCCGCCGGGCTATACTGGCTATGACGAAGGGGGGCTGCTAACCGAAGCAGTCAAGCGCAAGCCTTATAGCGTCATTTTGTTCGACGAGATTGAAAAGGGACACCCAGAGATCTTTAATATTTTATTGCAAATCCTCGACGAAGGCACCTTGACTGACGCCCGAGGGATCAAGGTCGATTTTAAAAACGCCATCGTGATCTTGACCACCAATTTGGGCAGTGAGTTGATCTTAAAGACCTATCAAGAGCAAAAAAAGGTCCACCCCATGATCAGCCGCAAGATCTTGCTCACCCGCTTCCGCCCAGAACTCCTCAACCGCTTAGACGAGGTAATCGTCTTCGAGCCCTTGAATCTGGAGGCCGTCGAAAAGCTGGTCGAATTGCAGGTGAACCTGCTCGCCCGCCGCCTAGAGCAAAACAGCGGCACCCTGCTCAGTGTCACCGGCGAGGCCCAGCGCCACCTAGCCCAGCGCGGCTTCGACATCGAATTCGGCGCCCGCCCCCTAAAACGCTTGATCCAGCGAGAACTAGAAGACGTGCTAGCCTACAAAATCCTCGACGGCACCATCCAGCCCGGCGACAACATCGAAGTCCGCCTCACCGCCGAACAACTCAGCTTCCACCGGATTAAGCCGGTGGAGACTTGAACTTACAAATAGGACTCTATTTTTCCTTTTTTAAACGTTTATAAAAATGAACCTCACTGATGGGCATGATGCTTTTTGACGTCCGGTTCCTAGAAAACTTTTGCTGCTCAAAAAACGCCAAAAGTGAGCAGTAAAATAGTTTGTTACTAACAAGTGAGCAGCAAACTTTGGGTTGGAACGCGCTAATGAAATCCCAAAAACCTTTGCAGGCCTAAGCTGCGGGTAGGGGATGGCCGTTTTCGAAGAGCTTGATCTTGTAAGCGGTAAGGTTAGTAACCTCTAAAAGGAACAACACCTTGGCCAGAAAGAAAACGCTGAACTGATCGTTGCCTAGGATCTCACAATGGGCGAACGCACTTACCAAATTCATCCGAAAACTACCATGATTGCAGGATGGGTATAAGATACCACCTTGCACTAAAAGCTTTCGAAGCCTAGGATTTACCAACGGATTTTCGCCTTCGTCGACTAGGTAGGACCATAAAACGATGATAGCCGCATCATAGGCGAGAAGTTCGTTAGCCAGTCGTTGTTTATTGGTAGGCGGAAGCGACGAATTTCGCAAAAGCGGACGTTCCTCTAAGATAACCTTAGCCAAAACGGCCCCGATTTTGTGCCGATCAAACAGCTGATTCGGCATTTTTGCAGTTTTCGCCTTAAAACCTCTTCGCGTTTTTTCGTAACGGTCCCATAGGTGGTCTTGCCAACCATCCTTAATTAGGATAACCCCTGTTTTAGCAGCTTGTAATTCTTGAATTGTACGCCCTAATGCGGCCAAAATCTCGTTGAATTTGTTACGTTCCATGTATTCTGGCCTTTCATCCTGTAAGGCGTGTTAGAGATTTAAGGGTCTCACGATCTTCACGCTATCAATCGGTTTTTCGGTGTTGCCAATTCTGAGCCAATTGGAAAATTCTTCGTCTGAATCTTCACGTGCAAGAGCCCGTTCCTCTTGCGCTCGAGCATTGGGCGTTTCAAGAGGTAGAAGGTCTAGTTTCTCTGGGTCCATAGTTCCGTTTGGGTTCGGTCGAATCTTTTTTTGAGTCGTTACCTAACAAACTCAAACTACATGTTTTGTGTTTCTTCGTATAGTGTTTTGAGGAAGTTGTCTAATTTTTTATAACAATAATTTCATAGAGAGAACTTTTAGCGCCTAGTCTTCAGGAAGATCACAACAATTCCATTGTACACCGTTTTATTCATTTTTGAAAAAGAAGGCTTTCATCTATTGATCAAGGTAACTTGGCGCAATAAAAAGCCACTAATGAAACCCCAAGAACCGTTGCAGGCCTAGGCTTAGCCGCAAATCTGGGTGGGATTTGATTTGTGCTAGGCAGAAGGTGACGTTGGCTTTGGAGGCTGCGGGGTCTCCCGCAAGGGACATAGGTTGCAAGAAAACGGGGGCCGGGGATTGGGTTAAGATTTGGGTGATTTGCGCTGGGTCGTCGGTCGCTTGGACCACCAGTTTAAGTTCGCTAAAGGGGGCGTCGAAGTGGATCTGGGCCCAGTCTTTGGGGCTGTAGGTGATCCAGTTGGCGGTCTGGATGTTTTCAAAGCTGTAGCCGTTGGTTTCCACCGCCACTTCAAATCCGGCTTGTTGCAAAATGGTGATCAAGTGATTTCGGTCTTCTAGGCTGGGTTCGCCCCCGGTCAAGACCACCAGTCGGCTGGGCCAGGGTTCAATGGCCGCCAAAATCTCGCCTTCACTCATCTGGGTTTGGGTCGAGCGGTGCAGTGGTTCGTCGCAAAAGTCGCAGTCTAGGTCGCAACCAAAAAACCGCACAAACGCCGCCGCTCTGCCCTGGTGACTTCCCTCGCCCTGGACCGAATAAAAGATCTCGCTAACCTGCACGTTATTCGCTCAAAAACTCAATCGACCTGATCCAAACCTTGGCGTAGTCGGTACTATGGACCTTTTCTTTGTCTGGGAATATCTTCTCGTAAATCGAGCCCCAAATATTGCCCGTAGGCCGGGTGTCAAAGCTGATGCCCAAGGCGCTGATTGGCGGTCGAGGGCCTGCATTAGGGAAGCTGGCCCTAAAGGCCTCATCGAGGTCGATCACACTAGTCACCTCGGCCCCAAGCGCGCTGCCACAAGGGGTACAAATATAAGCCCCCGATTCTTGGTAATAGTTGCCTTTATACCACTTATCTGCCTTTTCGTTCTGGCCTAAAAAGATTCCGACAAAATACGGTATCTTTGGCAAAAGATAAGCCCCTGAATCCTTCATCTCCACACCAAAGGCAACCGAAACTAGGGCGGCTTCGCGTTTTTGGCCAATATCCCAGTTTGCGGCGGCTGGATATTTATCCACGCCCCAAACTATTTTAAGTTTTTTGGCCTTCGGCTGATCTATCCTTTGGACCATCCCCCCCAACCAATCCTCACCGATGTTTAAAACCAGACCACGCTCGTCGGAAGTAGGCTTGAGCCGGTCTTTAGCGTCTTGCTGAAGATCGAAGTTACTCAAGTGGAGCCACTGGTCTTCGTGCCCTGAGGTGATCTCGGTAAAGTCGATTTTATAAAGGCTTTCGGCCATTAAGGTCGGAGCCAATAAGCAAAGGCTAAGCAAAAAAACTAGGGTTTTCATCGCAAACTGGGGATTAGGTTATCTAGGTCAAGCCTTAATCTATACGGGCAGGCGTGCTTGGGCAAGGGGGGCTAAAAAAGCCGCAAAAAATAGGCTAGGCCGTTGTATAAGTTACCGGTTAATGTCTTTTGACTTGTCTGGCAAGGCCTAGGGACCTATGATAAGAGGAAAAAAGGAGTGTTAAAATGATTATTCGCAAGCTTTTCAAAGCAGAGGTGGCCCACCGGGTGGCCATGGCCTACACGGCTCGCTGCCAAGGAGTTCATGGCCATAGTTACAAGTTTGAGGTTTTTTTAACCGGCGAGACCCAAGACCAAGCCCAGATGTTGATGGATTTTAAGCTACTTAAAGACAAGTTTAACAACTTTATGGATAGCTTTGACCACAGCCTCTTAGTCTGGGAGCAGGACCCTGCATTGGTCGAGATGGCGCCCAAGTTAAATAATCGTTTTATGATCTTGCCTTACAATCCCACGGCCGAGCAAATGTCCCGGCATATTTTTCAGGAAGCCGAGGCCATGGGTCTGCCCATAAAAAAGGTGATTTGCCATGAAACCGAAACCGGTTACGCCGAATTTGACGGTTCTGATCCGATCCGAATTGATTTAACAAAAGTGGTATTTTCGAAGCAGATTTTGGCAGAATACAAATAGGTTTATCCGAGAATTAAATCCTGATAATGCCAAAGGGCAAGGGCCCATAAAAAGAGGTTAAAAGTCAAGCTAAGAAGCACTACGGCGCTGCCTATGTCTTTGGCTTCTTTGGCTAACTGATGATAATCTGGGCTAGCCAGATCGACCAGTCGCTCTATGGCGGTATTGACCAATTCGATTAAAATTAACAACAGCGCCGCCCCACTCAAACCCAATTTTACCCCCAAAGAAAAGGGTAAAAACCCCCAGAGCCCAACCATAACAGGGATCAAAACCCAAACCTCTTGGCGAAAGGCTTCTTCGGTATGGTAGGCCGACTTAAGGCCGTCAATCGAGTAAAACAGGGCTTTAACCAACCGGGTTAAGCCCTTGGTTTTGGGAGGGATTTTGGAGGTCATGGGCCGGTTAATGGACCCGGGTGCCCGTAGGTCGGCCTTCTAAAAAACCTAAAAGGTCGTCAGGAGCAGTGATGTCTAGGACCGCTAAAGGCAAATCATTTTCCCGGCACAATGCCACGGCAGCAGGGTCCATGACCTTCAAGTCTTTCTCTAAAACCTCTGAAAAACGCAAGCTTTCATAGCGCACCGCGTCACTGTGTTTTTTAGGGTCTTTGTTATAAACCCCGTCAACCAAGGTCCCTTTGATTACGATCTGGGCCTCGATCTCCAAGGCACGCAAAATGGCGGCCGTATCGGTCGAAAAGAAGGGATTGCCCGTCCCTCCGCCAAAAATCAGGATGTGCCCTTCGCTTAACATCTTTAAGGCGGCCCTTTTTTCAAAGGCTTCAGCGACCGCTGGGATGTTAAGCCCGGTCATCACTCGCGCGGTTTTGCCTCTGGCTATCAGGCATTCTTTAAGGCAAAGGCTGTTCATCACCGTCGCCAACATCCCGATATGATCGGCCGCCACCCGGTCCATCTTAACCGGCAGGTCGCGAGCGCCTCGAAAAAAGTTGCCCCCACCCAGCACCACGGCCACCTCAAAGCCTTTGTCGTGCACCTTGCACAGCTTTTGGGCTAACGAATCGATAATAGTAAAGTCAAACCCTTGTTTGGCAGGGCCTCCAAGGTACTCACCGCTAAGTTTAAGCAGGATGCGACCGTATTTTTCTAACATGTTTTTAGGAACCTTTAGGCTGGGAGCAAAAAAAAAGGGGATGAAATCTCATCCCCTTTTTAACTAACACTAGAAGCTAGTCTTGTAAAATCGGGTTGCCTTTAGCGGGCCACCGACCGATTTTTCTTGGTCCTTGAGGTAGGCCCTTACCGTTTTATCAGGCTCTTTGACGAAGTTTTGATCCAAGAGACAAATCTCTTTTTTAAACTTCTGCAAACGACCCAAAACCATCTTTTCGATGATTTCCATCGGTTTGCCCGAATCTTTGGCCTGGTCGATCAAAAAGGCTTTTTCGTGTTCTAAAACAGCCGGATCTAGTTCCGACTCTTCCAAGGCTTCAACTTTGCACGCGGCTGCATGCATAGCCAAATCCTTGGCCACTTCCCGGGCCTTGTTGAGGTCGCCACCGGCTTGCAGCTCGACCAATACCCCGATCTTACCTTTGCCATGTAGGTAACCGCCAATCACGTGACCCGCTTTGGCTTCCCACGAAACGCCTTCTACAAAACTCATGTTTTCGCCCATTTTAGCAATGGCCCCGACCAATTCGCCCCTGAAATCTTCAGCGAAATTGCCCACACCTTTGCTTAAGGCCCCGTCAGCCAAGCCTTGGATAAAGGCTTGGAAGTCGTCGTTAATGGCCACAAAGTCGGTTTCGCAGGCGATCTTGATCAAGGCCGCTTTGTCCCCGTTTTGCGCCAGGGCAATAGCCCCTTCTTTGGTTTCGCGGCTCGACTTTTTGTCGGCCATAGCTTGACCTTTTTTACGTAAAAATTCTTTGGACGCTTCCATGTCGCCGTTGTTTTCAACAAGCGCCTTTTTGCAGTCCATCATCGCCGCGCCCGTCATCTCGCGCAGGTCTTTTACCATTGCCGCAGTAATATCTGCCATCGCTGTTTTCCCCTTGGATGTTTGACCCGGCGAACCGGGCTTTTTTACTATTCTTCGGTGACTTCGGCGATTTCGCCTTCTTCGGGCTCGTCGGTGTCCTCATCAACCTCTTCGGCCTCATCGGCGTGAGCTGCTTTGGAACCGCGTCCTTCGCTTTGCTCAACCTTGCCCGCAGTGGCCTCATAGGTCTTGCGACCTTCGATACTGGCAGCGGCAACCACCTGGGCGTAAAGCTCAATGGCGTGGGCTGAATCGTCGTTGCCAGGGATTACAAAATCCACCCCACGAGGGTCACAATTAGAGTCAACTACAGCGATCACCGGAATACCCAATTTCTTGGCTTCATTAAGGGCGATCGATTCGCGGCGCAGGTCCACAATAAACACGGCCACTGGATTTTTCCGCATGTCGGCGATGCCACCTAAAACGGCTTCGAGTTTTTTGCGTTCTTTTTCAAAGCGGCTGGCTTCTTTTTTGAGTACGCCCGGATAGTTGCCTTCGGGGCCGCGTAGCTCGTCGTATTTCTTGAGCTTGGCGATCGAAGCCTTTACCGTCTGGAAGTTGGTCAACATCCCGCCCAGCCAGCGCAGGTTCACATAGTGATTGCCCGATGCCAAAGCGTATTCCGCCATGATGTCGCGGGCTTGAAACTTGGTGCCCACAAACAGGATACGCCCGCCGTTAGCGGTCAAGGAAGATACTTGGTTGTAAACCTCTTTAAGGGAGGCAAGCGATTTACGGAGGTCGAGGATATAAATCCCGCCTTTGCTGCCGTAAATGTATTCTTTCATCTTAGGGTGCCAACGCTCGGTCTTGTGACCATAGTGGACCCCAGCCTCAAAAAGGCTTTTCATGGAAATAACAGCCATGTTCCGGTTCTCCGAAAGAAGAATGTAAAAATAGGTTGAGTGGTCCTGGACCTTATGCCCAGGCTTGTAAACCATTCATCCTAAGCACCCAGTCTAAATATGGCAAGGGATTTTTGTGCGTAGAGGTGATTAAGCTTAAGGAGTAAAGGCCCCTTTGTCTTGTTCAGGGGGGGCTTCTTCTAGGATGTCTTCGGACTTGGGCTTGACGATAATTTTGTCTTTGTCTTCGGCTTTTCGGCGGTTCAGTTCGTTTTGGGCAGCCCTGTCGTTTTTATCGGCCCATTCTTTGAGTTGAATGGGCGTGGCTTCGGCATAGGGCACCGCTTTAAGTTCGGGGCCAGTTACCGGCTCTAAAAACAATCGGGTCTCCCCCGATGGGTCCAGATCGAAGGCCTTGAAGTTGCGGGTGTAATGCCCGCGGGCCTCGCAGTCCTCCTGACCGGGATTGGTGGTAATAGTAAAGGGTTTGGCAGCGACGCAGAGCGGTTGATCCCCTTCGAAACTATGGTCTTTAAATTCGGTATAGGCGAAATAGTAAAACTTGCCTTGCTCAATTTGCGCTTCCATTGGGACACAGCGTCCTGGATAAATCACAAACCAGCCCTGGCTAACCCAGGTCGATCCCTTTTGATATCCGTAGGCTAAGTATAGTTTTTGCAAGGAGTAGTTCGAGCAAAAATGAAAATCCCGAGCCCAAGTCAGGCTGGGCAGCCCCAATAATAAAAGACCAAAACCGATCCAAAAGCGCATAACTCCCCCGTTGGTTTTTAGATATTAGCCTGCTTGAAGGCTTTTTCCTAGCCCCAATTCTTGAACACCCCAAAGGGTTAACCCTAAATTTTGGGCCAGCGCGAGGCTTTGTTTTTTATTTTGCCCAAGTTGGTCTGGGGAATGAGCGTCTGAATTGATTACAACTGGCGCTCCCACCTGGGCCACTACCTCCCAAAAGGAGGCCCAAGGAAAGGGGGCGCGACCACCAACAGGATTGCGCCAATAGCCATTGCCATTTATCTCCAAAGGCACGCCCTTAGCTTTGGAGGCCTGGGCAATGGCCTTGGCGGCGGTCTCTAATCTAAGGTTCCAGCTTTCAAAACACAGACCAAAAAGATCAGGATGGGCAATAAAGGCGAACAGCCCTGATTCGATCATCCCCACCAATTGTTCTGTATAAAGTTCCAAAGCTTGAGGCTGATTTAGGCAGGAAAAACTAGACTGCCATTGGTTTTTTAACCAGATGTAATGCCCAGAGCCTATCAGGTAGTTAAAGCCCCGCTTCTCTAAAAGCTCTTCCTTATAATAGGTAAAATATTCGGGCAGCCCTTCGCATTCAAACCCTTTTAGGATACGGATCGCAGGCACCGCTTTTTTGGCATCTTCGATCAACTGATCATATAGGTCGAGTTCTGAATAACTCATCCGAATATCGGGCCAACGGTTATCTGGCAAGGCAGCGTGATCTGAAATGCCTATTACCTCTAGCCCCAGCTTTTGCCCCCGGCGGGCGAGTTCGAGTGGGGTACCAACAGCGTGACGGCAGAGGTAAATGTGGTTGTGTAACTCTTGTTTCATTGAAGCTATCTCTTAATATAGCTCCAGTTTGGCAAGCTTAGGGGCAACTGGCAAGGGTGCCCAGGGTCCCTAGCACCACCGGGCTACGGAATATTCCCTAGGCCTGGAGCCTTGGTGGGCAAGGCCTAGCAGTATATTGACCCAAAATGACCGTGCAAAAAATACTATAAATATTGTAGAAGATCGCTTGCTCTGTTATGTGTTCTTAAACTTCCCAGGGATTTCGAATGAAAATAAAATGGTTTGTTTTAATAATGGCCTTAGCCCTGCCCAGCCTGGCTTTTGGGCTGGAGCGTGTAGCGGTTGGGCATTTAATCGGCAAACCAGTTTCTTTGGTTCGAGATGGTAAAATCAAGGACTTACGCGATAAAGAGACCGATCTGATCGAAGGGGACCGGATTGAGACCGGGCCCGAAGGAAAGCTCAAATTGGTTTTTGAAACGGGCGACGTGGTTTATTTGGGCCCAGATTCGACCCTAGAGGTCTCGGCCCCTCCCAAAGCCAAACTTTCCCTTAACCCGCTGATCCAACTTAAACTTACGGGCAAGCTGCGGGCCTTGGTGGCCAAGCGGTCGGACACCACTTTTAGGGTGAGAACGGTGCGCGCCGTGGTGGGGGTCAAAGGGACCGATTTTGTGGTGGAAGACGTGGTCGAACAAACCAAGGTTTCGACCTTGAAGGGTTTGGTGAGTCTGGGCTCTTTAAAAAACCAACAAGAGATCGACGTTCCGGCGGGTAAATCCTCGACGGTGGACGTGATGGGGGCGATCATGCCCCTGTCCGAAATTGCGGGCGATGTCTTGCAAGGGGTGGAAATTTCAGGTAAAAAGTTGAGTGTCGAAGAAGCGGCAGGGCAAAAAGTCACCTTTTAAAAAAGAAGATCATCTATGCGTATCCTTTTGTTATCGGCGCTCCTCTTGGGCTTAAGCCACAGCGGTGCTTGGGCTGAAACGGACACCAAAAGTATGGTTGGGGTACCCGCCCCAATTTTGTCTGGAAAAACGGCTAATGGCCCTGGTCTGATGAAGCTAAACAACCTAATGAAGGAGTTTGGTTTTAAAACCGACGAACAGGGCAAAAAAGTCGAGGTTAACGGGGAATATGTGCCTGAAATCAAACGCAACGTAGTGGTGCTTAGCTTTTTCGCCACCACCTGTGTGCCCTGCATGCGCGAGATCCCGACCTACAACCGAATTGCGGCCTCCTATGAAGGCAAACCGGTGCGTTTGATTTACGTCAACGTAGATACAGAAGTCTCTAACGATGAAATGAGCCGGTTTATTGCCAAGAAAAAGATCGAAGTGCCAATGATGCTGCCTAACCAGCGCGAGGCGGTTAAACAGTACCAAGTTTATAGCTTGCCCCGGATTGTAGTGATTAATAAAGACGGGGTTATCGCTTACGAGTTTAAAGGATTTAAGGAAACCTTAGAAAAAGACCTTACAGACATCATCAACAAGCTGCTTTGATTATGAACCCAATCCGCCGCGCGCTGGCCAGCTTGATGGCTTTGTTGCTCCTAAGCCCCGCCCTTTTTGCCGCCGACCTCAAAGAGGCGATGGACCAGGCGGCCCTTGAACTTAAAGGCAAACCGAAAATCGAAGAAAACTCAGAAAAAGCGATTATTATTCAGGTAGTTAACCTACACAATAAAAAAACCGATCAAGTCGCTAAAAAAATCGAGACCGAGCTATATTTAGCCCTAGAGAAACACTTCCCAAAATTTAAATTGGTCTTTCTCTCGGAATCCATCGCCGGGGTTAACCTGATGAAGGCTTTAATGGTCAAGGGGGAATATGAGCAAAAAGGGGAAACGACCACGGTGCGCTTCGCGGCTTTAAACGGTCTGCAAGGCGAGGTCATCGCCCAAGCGTCTGTCGAATTCGCAACGGAGCAAAAAACCAAAGAGAGCTTGGTGGCCGTGCTGGATATTGAGGCGACCTACTTAAACCCAGATCAGGTCAAAGCGTTTTCCGATATGTTCCGGGCGGCCCTGATTAACGTCGCCCAGTTTAACTTGGCCTCTAGCGCCGATGTTTCCAAGATGGACCCAGACAAGATTCAAAAAGCCTACGGCTGTTCTCGCGACGAGTGCGCCACCATCATCGGGGAGCAATTAGGGGTGGACCGGGTCATCTCCACCAGCCTCTTTAAGATCACCGACAACAAATATATGTTGAGTTCGAAAATCATGGATATCCAAAACGGGGCTATTCTGATTTCGAAGACGATCAAACACGATTCCGACCTTTCCAGTTTAGATGTCAGCCTAGAGGTCTTGGCTGGCGAACTGGCGGGTAAAGAGGTAAAGCTCAAAGTAGAACCAGCTCCCGCCCAGGAGGTTAGCGAAAGCAGCGGCGGGACCAGTTGGTTGAGCCATGTACTAGCTGGCGGGGGGGCGCTGGTGTTCTCTCAGCTTTCGGTGGGTGCAGCCAGTACCTATAACACCTTGGCTACCGATAACCAGGACCTAAAGACCCAGTATGACGCCTCCAACTCGACCAGCGAGCGCGACACTATCAAGGCTAAATATGACACCAACCAAAGCGAAATGACCGCTGCCAAGGCAGACGTAAGCCTTTATGATAGTTTGACGGTGGTTTTTGCCCTTTGGGAGGGTTATCTAATCTTTTTTGGTGGCGATTCAAGCGCGATGGGGGAGGCCCCCAAAAGCCCCTATCGATGGGCTATGCTTCCCTCTAATGAACCAGGACGGCCTGCTTTGGCCTTCCAAATGAGCTTTTAGGAACGAACTATGCGAACGCCAATGACGACCCCAAAAGCCCTAGTAATTTTGTTTTGCGCAGCACTGCTTTCGGCTTGTGGAGGGCAAAATTTACAGGACTCGGCCTTAGAATCCACCACCATTACCGAAGGGGCCCCGGAGGTTACTACCACCACCAGCAGTAGCACGCCCACCATCTCCAGTATTTCCCCCGCCGATGGGGACACCAGCGTCGCCGTGTCTAAAAATATTA
>MFNE01000028.1:0-199 GCA_001783695.1 Candidatus Lambdaproteobacteria bacterium RIFOXYD2_FULL_50_16 | reverse complement strand
CCAGGTGAGCAGCGACAGCTTCTCGACCTGTGTCAAGATGGGCACCAATATTGTTGCCGGGACGGCGAAAAAAATATTTACCGTTTCCCCATCCGCCGACCTCAGCGGCAGCACCACTTATAAGGTCAAGGTAACCACCGACGCCAAGTCTTCGGCGGGGGTGGCCCTGGCCTCCGACACCACCCAAACCACTGGGTTC
>MFNE01000027.1:7201-7492 GCA_001783695.1 Candidatus Lambdaproteobacteria bacterium RIFOXYD2_FULL_50_16 | reverse complement strand
AGAGGAATGGCCCCGGCCCACCAAGGCTGAAAGGCTGGAAAAAAAGCTGGCCCCTGGCGAACGCTTGGTCCCCGTGCCGGTGGACGAACACTTGCTCCACCAGTACAAGCCAAAGACTCGGGTCAATGTCTCCCTACCTAACGAGGTCCTAGCCCGGCTGGATCAATACCGGGCGGAGACCGGCGAAGACCGCAGCGCCCTCTTGGCCGCCGGGGCGGAATTGCTGCTGACTCAGCGGGGAGCCTGACGTGGAGATGGTCGAGCGATGAGCGTTTTCCGCCTTTTTGAGTT
>MFNE01000027.1:0-7142 GCA_001783695.1 Candidatus Lambdaproteobacteria bacterium RIFOXYD2_FULL_50_16 | reverse complement strand
CTGCCTCGTTTCGCTGCGCTCGCCTCGGGTTTGCCTCGCCCAAGGGCTCGGTTGCCGGTCGGTCCCCCTCCCCCAACCGGCAAGAGCGGAGTTTTACCGCATTGATAGGGCGGCAAAACGGTCGGCCCCTAACGGGCCGCCCTCTCTGGGGGCCTCCTTTACTCCGGCCCCTAGTTGGTTGCTCGCTGCGCTCGATTTTTTTCACAATCCTTCGGCTTGCTGCCTTACAGGCAGGCCTAGCTCTGCCAAACGCCCTAAAAGACTGGTTCCTGCCAGCTCGGTGGCCAACTTCGGGATTTTGATCTCCTTACCCTCGGACGTGATCTGCTCGAAAAGCCTCTGATCCGCATCAGTCCAATCTTCATCAGACCACCTCGCCCCAGATGGGGAAAAAAAAGCTTTTAAGGGGGTGTAAGTTGGGAGTTGTAGGAGGGAAAGGGCGAAGTGGGTAGAATCGGAGATATCCATCTTAAAAGCCTTGAAAGCCGCAAATTTGGGCTTGATTCGGTGCTGTCGGCAATATTCATCAATCAATAAACGTAAAGCTTCCGGTTGGGTTGGTTTACCTGAGCTTTTGCCAGATATTTGATTGAGGATATCTAGGCTTTGATCACTCAAGGCAACCCCTTTTAACTCTGGAACAGAAAGAGCCAAAAAATCATCAGGAAGGGAAACAGATTGGATCAAGTTATCAAGCGTAGCCGATAAACTCGGACCAGCTTCAAGGGCTTGAATTAATTGAAGCCGTTCTACATCAGCCCCTCTTAAATTGACTGTTGAACCTGTCTTTTTTTTAACCATTTTTACCTTTGTTTTTCGGTTAAGCTAACTATCGGTTTTTATAGGCTCAAAGTCAACATTAATTATTAATATATTTATTAATAATTGCTTGACAGTTATTAAAATATTTGATATTATAATCTCAACAAACAAACAAACAAACAAACAAACAAACAAACAAACAAACAAACAAACAAACAAAAGACTCACCTCAGAGGAGATTAAAATGAACGCATTCCAAACCAAATTTGCCGCCGTCCAAGCTCTGGCCAACGCCAAATCGCTCAAAATCTACCGCTACTCGACCAATAAAGGGCGTGGGTGCACCGTATCCTACGGGCTCGCCTCCATCGGCACCAGGCCCTATAGTTCATTCGCCTGCCAATTCCGGGTTCAGTTCTCCGGGAACGAGGGTAGCACCGAACGCTGCCAGCACTACGCGGGTTTAGTCGAAATCGAAACCTACCTAAACGGCCTGAAATAACCAGCCCAACCACTAAACCCGGCCCCGTTAATCGGGGCCTCACCTAACGCATCACTTGCGGTTAACCAACTGAGCGGAGTTAAAAATGACTTCTTTTGGATTTTTAAAAATCAACGAAGAAAAAGACGATTGGACCCTGACCGTTGAGGGCGAACCACTCCAAACCTTGACCACCGAAGAAGCAAAGGAACTGGTCAACCAACAAGGTTGGATTGACCGGTTTGCTGGGTTAGGAACCATTGAACTTTTTGCCCAAGCCTAAAACCAAAACCAAAGAGAAAACCATGCAAATCAAAACCTTACTAAATTACCCGATCCAAGCGACTACAGGCTTTACCCTCCTGAATAAGGACCAAGCCAAAGTCCGTTTCCCTTATGGAAACCGTTATGACCAGGAACTTCAGATCACCGACATCGCCACCCTGATGCGGGCGGACATTAAGCAGGCTAAAAAAGAGGGACTCCTTCCCCAGGGGCTTAAGACGTCGGTCCGCTGTAAATTTTATTCGGGCGGATGCTCGATTGATATTCGGGTGACTGATTGTGGCGGGGTTGAGTTTGTGAACCCGTATCATATCAAATATACCCGCCAATTCCACGACCAATTGCCTAGCTTTCTGCAACCGGCCCACCCTGGCAAGAAACGCTTTACCCAAGAGGGCGAAGCAATCTTGCACGTCCTAAAAGCAATCCATGGACAATACAATTTCGATAAGTCCGAAATGGAAACCGACTACTTCCACGTCAACTACTACGGAGACGTCACCTTTGACGCTGCCTTGGAAATGGACACCCGTCGCCAGATCAAAGCAGCCATCCAAGCTGGCGACTATTGTCGGTTCATCTTCACCACCGCAACCGACTGGGCAGAGACCCAAGCCTAACCCACCCAAACCACTCGCCCGGCTCCCAGGGCGGAACCCTTCGCGGCAGTACCCCAAGCAACACCTAATCGCTTTCAGGGGTTTTCCCAATTTTGGGAAAAACCCCCGTTAAACCTAGCCAGCCCTGCCGGTTTGTTCAGGTTCTACAACCAAGACCCTTTTCGGACTTGTATGCTAGGTTTGGGTCTTCATTCAGGGTTCCATTGCGCGCCAATGATTTTGAGGTTCCGTTCACCGGGTTCTGATCGAAAAACGGTTTTGATTTAGAGGTCGGGCAACTATCCCTCTGGGCAGATGGTGGGGGGGACTTCATTCTGGGTGGTGAAAAAAAAATGAGTACACTCAACGCAATCGGCTGCGCCGCTTGCAAGGGTCCCTCCGAAGGCTCTCCTGCCCAGTTCCAAATCTCCCGCCTGCGCTCGAAGAGCAAGGTGGAAAAAGGCTTTGTAAGGGGTGGAGGGGGGTGCCTAATTTGCTTTTGGAGACAATTTTAGGCCGTGCTTCGTTGTGCTGCGCTTGTGCTTCTTAAACCTATTGTGCTAGGGTTATTCCGCTTACCAAAAGGGGGTAACGCGTAGCACGGTGCATAATATGCCAAAAACGGAATATCTTCGGTATCGAGTCGAGCCAGCCTTTAAAAAAAAGGTCCTGGCCCATGCCAAAAAAAATGGATTTAAAAGGGAAACCGAATACTTGGCCCACCTAGTGGACCAAGATCTAGGTGAAGAGGCCGGGCGGCCACCGGGCGGAGCCAGCACAAACTTGGGTGGGGATCTCCAACAAGGAGACTTGATCCTAGCGTTGAACCAGCTGGACCGAAAGCTCGACCGCTACCTAGGCCTCACCTCCAAGTCCACCAAGGTCAACAGCCACTACGAAAAACTAAGAAACGCCGTCGTCGCCCTAGGCCTCTTCCAAAACGACCCCGCCAGACTAAAGGCCTACCTGATGGAACTGTTTAAGGGGGAGATGGAAGGGTGAAACGGTACGCCTCTGAATGCATTATTGCGGGGCGTTACATAATGCAGCCCATACGTATATACTAGGTGGACTAATATTTTAATATTGACATTACTAGTCCACTAGGCTTATTAAAACCCATGGTTAAACATTTTACAGGGTGGACTAATGCCAGACATAGAGAAGGATTTTGTCCATTTGGCCCGCATGGTGCTTCCATTTCGTACTTCGGACATTGATGCGCTCGTGCAGCGCGGACTTGGTGCTATCAAAAAGCAGCGGCCAGATCTGGAAAAAGCCATCGACCGGCTTAATTCGGCGCTGACCAAACAGACCTTGGTCCGGGACGCTGGCATTCGAACTATGCCGGTGGACTTAGACAGCCGCCTAGAATTATTGCGGCGCGATCCAGCTCCTGTTTTACCAATCGATCCACTCTGGCCCGCTGTTGTGCAAGTGGTACTCGACAATGTTCTATTGGAACGAGAAAAAATTGAACACCTGCGCGCTGTTGGCCTTTCGCCCACCCGCTCGATTCTGTTTGTCGGTCCGCCGGGAGTTGGGAAAACCTGGGCAGCTAAGTGGTTAGCCGAGCGTACTCATATGGTGCTTTATACCCTTGATCTAGCGGCTGTAATGAGCAGCTTCCTTGGGCGAACAGGGAACAATGTGCGAGCCGTTCTGGATCACGCACGTCAAGAACCTTCTATCCTCTTGCTTGATGAGTTCGATTCCATCGCAAAACGTCGCGATGAGTCTGGGGAAATTGGAGAGTTAAAGCGTCTAGTGACTGTCCTTCTTCAAACAGTGGATGACTGGCCGGACGACGGCATACTAATCGCGGCAACCAACCACCCCGAGCTTCTGGACCCTGCTGTCTGGCGCAGATTTGACAGGGTAGTTGTCTTCCCCTTTCCTTGTAAAGAGGACATCAAAGGCCTGTTGCAAACTCTGTTTCCAGGGGAAATTCAGCGGTTGGAAACCCTGACTACCTTATTCGAAAACCGTAGTTTTTCTGATATTACGAGAGCGGCCAACATTGTCAAACGTGAAGCCATACTTGCCGGGCATGACAACATGGCTGCGATGGACAATCTATTGTTTCATGCCGTAGAAGGGCACGACACCAAAAAGAAGCTTAAGCTTGCGGCTAATTTACGTAAAGAAGGCTATTCGGAGAGAAAAATATCCGAAATTCTGTCAATTTCAAGGGATACCTTGAGGAAACATAAATAAACCAGAGGGCATGAAATGGCACGCGAACACAATTTATTATTAGGCCATGGTGAGACGCTAACTACTCATGAATTAAGGAAATCCGGTGGAGGGGCTAAACATTACCCATACTCGTTTGAAGAGCAGAAAGAAAAACTGTCTGGAGATATCAAAGGAATGCTTCAAGAAATGAAAAAGGTACCGCCTGATGCTTTTCCAGAAAAATTGGCTGTTGCATCGATGACAATGCATCCCGATTTTTTGGCGAAATCCTATTTCCCAGAAAAATTAATGGAATCTTTCGGGTTTAAAGCTGTGGGAAGCCGGACAGTTAAAAACCCTTTAATACGTAAGTTCAACAATAAGGGTGGGGAAGAAATAACGACTGAACGGTTTTTCGTTGCTGGGAATATCGCGTCTTTCGAACGTTGGAGCGTTGAGTTGCCCAATTGGGGTGGAGAATCTGGCTGGCAGAAGGAAATCCTCGGAATCGAGTCTTTGGAGTTATTCCCTGCTGAAGACAAGTTACGTTCCCTCCCTGAAACTGACGAAAACACCTGGTTCGAAGTGGTGCTTCACAGCGCAAAAAACCCCAAAATCGCCGCAGCATTTATTCGTTTTGCAAGTGAGCGTCAAATCGACGTCTCGGAGAAATTGATGCGCGACCACCATGGATTGACCTTTGTGCCCATTCACATGTCGAAGTCCAAGGCCAAAAAACTAGCCCAATTTTCCTTTCTGCGTGTCGCTAGACAGTTGCCGCATCTCCGCCCTTTTGACCCGCCGCCCACAAGGGCGGCCAGCAGTTTCCCAATTGTTTTGCCTGATGGTGGAGTGCTCGACCGGGACTTAAAGCAGTGATTTTCGACGGAGGCATTCCAGCTTCCACCTTAAAAGTAATTTCTCCTTGGGTTAGTTTGATTGAGCCCGTAGGCTTGGGGAAAGCAGACTCCTCTCTTGAAATGCACGGTTTAGCTGTCACCAGTGCCGCACTCTTCGGCCCTTTAAAACCTGATAAAACTTCTGATACTCCCGCCTGTTTGATTGACCATGTCCGAGTTTTAGACCAAGACTGGCAAAATGATATTGAAGCTTGGGCAATACTCGATAGGATTGACCAATTTTTGAAAAAGGAGGGAGAAAACTATCAATTGGTCAACCTAAGTCTTGGTCCAGACATGGCTGTGGACGACGACGAGGTTACTCGATGGACCTCTGTTTTAGACGATCATTTCGCCACTTCTGGGCATCTAGCCTTCGTCGCAGCTGGCAATAATGGGGCACGGGACTCAGAAGCAGGATTAGATCGAATTTGCCCCCCTTCTGATGGCGTTAATCTACTTTGTGTGGGAGCAGCAGATAGCCGCGATTTAAATTGGTCGAGGGCACCCTACAGCGCTCAGGGCCCTGGCCGAGCCCCTGGTATGATGAAACCAGACATCCTTGCTTTTGGTGGCAGTTTAACTGCACGTGGTTTATTCCCTCAAGGTTTCGCTGTCCTAGAAGGCTCAAAAAGCGCAACCGTAACCCAAGGAACCAGTTTCGCGGCACCCTTCGCGTTACGTACCGCCGCCTCGGTGTTAGCGCAACGGAGTAACGAACTTAGCCCCTTGGCCGTTCGGGCTCTACTAGTCCACCGAGCGGAACAGGGTGAAAACGATGTAAAAGAAGTGGGTTGGGGCCGGATTGAGGAAAACCCACTCTTGCTCGTCACCTGCGATGACAATGAAGCGTTGATCCTCTTTCAAGGGAAATTACCAGTTGGGAGTTTTCTCCGAGCACCGGTTCCTTTGTCTGAGGAGCCGTTGATTGGCACTCTATCCATTACCGCCACTTTGGTAATCTTATCGGACGTAGATCCCGAACACCCAGGTGCCTATACCCGAGGGGGGATGGAAATCGTTTTTCGCCCCCATGATCAGAAGATTAATATTGACAAAAAATCGGGTAAACGTTCTTTTCACCCCAAAACCCAATCCAACTTTTTTTCAACTAAGGACTACCACGATGTACCCGAGCAGGTTTTGCGATCTGAGGGCTTGAAATGGGAGACCACCCGCAAAGGACAAAAAAACAAGCGACTAGGCACATTGAGAAACCCCTGTTTTGACATCTATTACAATCACCGCGACGAAGGAGGAAAAAACTCCGATCCCCAGCAAATTCCCTACGCCTTAGTAATTGGAGTGCGTTCGGAAAAAGATCATCAACTGTACAACAAAGTATTGAGCAGATATAGGAACCGCCTCATCCCAATTAAACAGCAGCAAAGGATTCAGGTGGGGAGGTGATTCATTTAACACACTGGAGGGACAACTAATCACTGAACTTGAAAAAATCAGTACTTCTCGACGCATTTTCGTAACCCCTTTAACAAGGTGCCAAGGATTTCAACAGGGAAACGGCTTGGGGCCAGACAGTGGTTTTCTACAGGGGTTAACTCAAGGGGGGGTGAGAATTACAGCGATTGGGTTTCGTCCGAAGCAAGTCCCCTGCCGATGTTCGGTGAAATTCCAGTAACCCTTCTGGCCCAGCCAGCCCCCTCCAATCAACAAAGGAAAGCTGGAAAGGCAAAAGGCTTGCCATAGCGTACGCTTTTAGGTACATTCAGGGCAAAGAACTCAGGAGTGCCTATGACCGCCATTTCCATCACCGAAGCCCGCAAGAACCTGTTTAAGCTCGTAGATCAAGTGGCGTTAAGCCATGAGCCCGCACTGCTTACCGGGAAACGGACCAATGCCGTTTTGGTCTCAGAAGAGGACTGGCGGTCAATCCAAGAGACCCTGCACCTCTCCATGATCCCCGGCATGGTCCAAAGC
>MFNE01000026.1:228332-247207 GCA_001783695.1 Candidatus Lambdaproteobacteria bacterium RIFOXYD2_FULL_50_16 | reverse complement strand
TTGATAAACTAGGCGATGTTGGATATTAATTCGGCGCGAGTAAGACCCCTGTAAATCGCCGATTAAGCTCTCAAAAGGCGGAGGGGTTTGAAAAGGGTCTTGGCTCAACACAGACAGCAATTTCTCAGCCTTCAACTTAAGACCTGAACGGGCAAGCTTTTTGGCGTCTTTTTTGGCTTGATGGGTATATGCAATCTGCCAAGTCACCAGTCTAGCTCGGAATCGCAATCTTCTAACGGAGTTTTCATACCCTCTTTTATGCTTTGGACCATACCGGGAATAGTATGCAAATGCAGGGTCTCTTGAATAGAGCGCCAATCTTCTTCCGAGATTAAAACGGCGTTCCCTTCCTTACCCGTAAGCAAGGCAGGTTCGTGGGCCTCGGTCACTAGTTGGACCAAACGCTCTAACGACTGGCTGGCTTCAATTAGGGTTAAGTGGGTCATGGCGCTCCTAAATGCTAGCATTATTATATCCTAAAGTGCTTTGTTTAGGCAACCTTTCCCCCCCTCAAGCCTGGGGTTCGTCTTGTTTTTCTTGTTCGACGGCTTCTTTGGTGACCTTGACCACCCATTGGGCGAAGCGTTCGGGTAGGCCACGGACCATCAGTAGTTGTTCGATCCTTTTAGGTGCCAAGCCTTGGGAAATCAAGATATATATTCCGTTGGCCACCTCGCCTAAATGTTCGTCGGTCATACCTTGGCCGCCACCGCCTTCGATCAGCACCCCTTGGGCGCAGCCCCCGGCTAGGGACCAGGCGCGGGCTTTTAAGCCTTCTTCAGGCTCGGATTTGGCGGCACCAATAAAGTCGGCCAGTTCGGTCCGCTCTTGGTCGTCCTCGATCCGGTCTAAAAGCAGGGTTTCGTCGGACATCAAATGGGTCACCGCGTGATCTAAGGCATCATCGGCCTGCTCTTTGGACATCCCATGTTCAATTAATTTTTGATAAACTTCGCCAGGGCTATGGCCAGCAAGTAGCTCGTCTTTCAGGTCGTCTAAGAAAAGATGAGCCTGTTTAATGTCTTCGGGGCTGGGGGATTGGTGGTCGTTCATGGGTTCCCTTAAAAAAGTTTTTCCTTTGTACCAGCCCCCAAAGAAAGGGTCCAATCCTTAACGTAAATCTTACATTTTTCTAGGTCTTTTGAGGACATTTGCGAGCAGGATAGCCCTAATACCAACGTTATTCCCCCAACGAACCTACCTTAGGAGCGACTATGAAGTCTTTTTACACCTTGATCTTGGGCCTATTTTTGTTAAGTGGCTGCGCCGCCACTAGCTCTTCGCCCTCCAGCGAAGCCAAAGCGCCTCAATACCTGGAAATCCACCAAAATGGCCGGATCTATGTAGTGGGCAGCGCAGATCTGACCGAAAAATACCATCCTCATCTTCCCTATACCCAAACCTTTTTGGGTTTAGGCCCCAAAGGGGAGACGGTGGTTTTGGAGATGGAGAAAAAAGGGGACGAGCTTAAAGATAAACTTTTAGGCCAGGTTTGTGATTATTTCAAGCTAAGCGCCCCCGCCTGCGAAGGTAAATCCGCCTCCGACCAAGCGTTTATCGCCATTTATAACGACGGTCGCTACTATGTTTTTGGGAGTGAGGAAATGTTACAAAAGTACAACGCCTTTTTACCGCTCACCCAAACCTATATTGGCCAGGGTCCCCAAGGCGAAACCTTGATATATGAGCAGGAAAAAAAGGACACCGGACTTTTAGTCCGGCTCAAAGGCGAATTTGAGGCTCACCACCAGTCGAAGTAAACCCAACGCAACCCCCTTTAGGAGCTATGCGATGACCCTTCTAGTCTTTGTCAGTGACGAAGAAATCGTCCAGTCGTTGTTAGAAGACCCGTCTTATTTGCCGCTCGACTCTGACCTTGGGTTCCCGGCTTTAGAACCCTTGGTCGAAAAAAAGGGCCTCAATCCCAATCTACCTTTTGAGGTGTTTCGGGATTGGCAGAAAGGGGGGTATTTGTTGGTGGGCCAAGACCTAGCGGCTTAGACCTAGGGACACGCGGAGCACGTTAGGCTGGTCTTTTAGGTCTCTCGTGCCTGCGCCATACCCGATCTTTTCTAGGCTCATTAAGGGCATCCCCGGACTGAATCCCTGGGCCAAGGTTTTGGCGATGGCCGCACCGGTTGGGGTGGTTAATTCGACCGGGTGATTCCCACCGTAAACAGGGAGTCCCTTGAGTAGTTCTAAGGTGGCCAAAGCCGGGACCGGGTATCGTCCATGACTGATGGCAACCTCGCCATAACCTAAAGCAATGGGTGAAAATAAGATTTGGTCCGGTTTTAACGCGTTTATGGCGATAGCGGTGCCAACAATATCTACAATCGAATCAATCGCCCCTACCTCGTGAAAGTGAACCTTTTCAAGGGCAACCCCATGGATCGCCCCTTCGGCAACCGCAAGCGCCTTAAAAATCGCTTGGGCCAAATCTCGCTCGGCCTCTTCAAGTCCAGCTTGGTCGATTAGTTTTACAATATCCCTATAGTGATGGTGATCAAATTGCGGGCTTTGGGCCTCGATTTCCAGCTTCAGTGCCGAAACCCCGGCTTTGACCACGGGCTGGAACCTTAAGCGAATCGGCCCTAATCCTTGTAGGCGCGATTCAATAAAGGCCGGCTCCACCCCCAAGCCCACCAAAGCAGCTAAACACATATCCCCCGCAATGCCCGCGGGAGCCTCAAAATAGAGGAGGCGCATTAAAACTTCTCCAGGATTTCTCTTCGCTTTTTTTCGGTTTGAAAAGCCAGTCCCGCCCATTGAGTAAAGGTTTCAATCTCTTCTTTAGAAAAACCGCAGTTTACGCCAAATTCAGACAAGAAGCTTTTTTCATAATTAGCTATTTCGGAATCAGAAACCATAAGCGATATCAATTCGGTAAAAATCATCGCCAAATGCTTTCGTTTAATTCCAGGCGGGGGGGTGGTGTTAAATGGGATATCTGCTTTGGATTTTAAGATCAGCTGCACAATGGCCTTTTGCTCATTGTCTAAAAAATGCAGCGTGTGGATCACAAACTCGATCTCGTCTGGTGAAACCGCGCCATCCATCTTAACCGCAGAAGCGATCAATCGGCCATACCAAAGCTTTTGGTCTTTGGTGAATTGGTCGATAGGAATATACATGCGCCTCTTGATAGGATTTGAGCTTAACCTTAACCGAGGTTTCCAGGGGATTGCAAGGCCTAAGGCCCCAAATGGGCCTTTCTAAAATTTTGAATTTCAGATAGCGTCAGCCTACTCCCTTTAATAATAACCTCTGGAGGCTCTTTGAAAAAAACACCGCTGAACCAGTGGCACCACAACCATGGTGCAAGAATGGTCGATTTTTCCGGTTGGGACATGCCCATCCAATATGAAGGTATCATTGCTGAACACATGCGCACCCGCCAAGGTGCAAGCTTATTTGATGTCAGCCACATGGGAGAGCTTTACTTAGAAGGCAAAGACGCTTTAGCCAACCTTGAGCGCCTTTTGCCCAACCGGTTTGGGGATATGAAAACTGGGCAGGTGCGTTATTCACCCATGTTGTACGAAAACGGCACCTTTGTGGACGACCTTTCGGTTTACCGCCTTTGCGACGACAAATTCTTACTTTGTGTTAATGCCAGCAACAAAGACAAGGACCACGCTTGGATAGCTCAAAATATAAAAGGGGAGGTCGTTTTAACCGACAAGTCGGACGCCACCGGCCAAATCGCCATTCAGGGCCCCAAGGCGGAAGCGATTCTTAAAAAATTGGTGAAGATTGACTTAACCAAGATTGGTTACTGGTTTTTCGACTGGGACTTGATTGATGGCAAAGAGCTTTTAATCGCCCGCATGGGATACACCGGCGAGGATGGGTTTGAGATTTTTATAGATCAAGAGCATACCCTGTGGCTTTGGGAAAAATTGATGGAACTAGGCCAAGAAGAAGGGCTTCAACCTGCCGGGCTGGGAGCTCGCGATACCCTGCGTTTGGAAGTCGCTTTTCCCCTGTACGGGCAAGAGATCGATGACAAACACTTAGCCCTAGGCTGCGGCATGTCCCGGTTTATGGACTTAGAGAAAGAGTTTATTGGCCGCTCCCCGTTGTTAGCTGCTCAAAAAGCCGGGCTAAAGGAACAGTTAGTCAAGTTTGTTTTGGTCGGCAAAGGGGTCCCTCGGAATCATTGCAAGGTGGTGGATTTAAATTCTCGCGAATTGATTGGCGAGGTCACCAGCGGAAGCCACTCTCCGGTCCTTTCTGGAGGTATCGGTATGGCTTGGATCAAAGCGGAACACGCGCAACCGGGTAAAATAATTGGGATTGAGGTCAGAGACCGGGTGTTGGAAGCTAAATTGATTCAAGGCTCTTTTGTGAAGACCAGTAAAAAAGCATAACTAGAGAAAAAATGGGGTTGATTTTTTTTTTGCCCGAATCAAAGATCAATTCTTGTCCTACCAAACTAGAGGAGTCTCATGGAAGTTCGACCGGAACTCAAATACACCGAAGAGCACGAGTGGATCTTAATCAGCGGCACGGAAGTGACGTTGGGAATCACCGACTTCGCCCAAAATAAATTAGGCGACATTGTTTTTGTCGAATTGCCCGAAGAAGGGACCATTATCGACGCAGACGAAACGGTGGGTAATATTGAATCAGTAAAGGCCGTTTCCGAAATCTTTTGCCCCATTGGCGGCGAAATTTTGTCGGTAAACAAAGACCTAGAAGAAGAACCTGATCTGGTTAATTCGGCCCCTTATGACGAGGGTTGGATGATCAAACTCAAAATTGACCCAGCCGATTTAGAATTGGCCAAGTTGATGACCCACAAAGAGTATCAAACCTTTTGCGCCGAGGATTAGACCAATTGCGTTATTTCCCCAATGACTCCCGCTCTAATCAGGAGATGCTCGATAAAATCGGCGTCTCCCAGGCGAGCGACCTGTTTAGCGCCATTCCCGAATCTTTAAGGCTGCAAGGTGGGCTTAAAATAGTCGAACCTAAAAGCGAATATGCACTACTTAAGGAACTCAAGGCCAAAGCGGCCGACTATCCGGCAGACCTGCCTAGTTTTTTAGGGGCTGGGGCTTATCGGCGGTTTATTCCTAGTGCTATTTCGGCATTAGTGAGCCGAGCCGAGTTTCTGACCGCTTACACCCCTTACCAGCCCGAAGTGAGCCAAGGGACCCTACAAGCGATGTTTGAGTTCCAAAGCCTACTTTGCGAACTCACCGGGATGGAAGTGGCCAACGCTAGTATGTATGAGGCCGGCAGTGCAGCGGCTGAAGCGGTGATGATGGCAAAACGGGTTAATCCTAAACCCAACAAAGTTTTACTTTCGGCTGGGCTCCACCCAGAATACGCCGAAACGATTAAAACCTATCTGAGCTTTGGGGATTATCAGATCGTCACCATTCCGCTGCTTTCCAGCGGTCAGACCGATCTGGAGTTGTTAGAAAAAGAACTCGACCAAAACGCCCTTTGTTCGGTGTTGCAGGTGGTTAACTTCTACGGGGTGATTGAGGATCAAGCGGCTCACGGGGCGCTTTTAGCCAAGTCCAAGGCGCTGAACATCGCGGTTTTACCTGAGATGACCTCCTTGGGGCTGATCCAGACCCCTGGCCAGCATGGGGCTGATATTTTTGTGGGTGAAGGGCAAAGCTTGGGGCTGCCGCTGAGTTATGGTGGACCTTATTTGGGTGTCTTCGGTTGCAAAAAAGAATATATGCGCAAAATGCCCGGTCGTTTAAGTGGGTTAAGCGAAGATTCGCGGGGGAACCGAGCCTTTTGTTTGACCTTAAGCACTCGGGAACAACACATAAGGCGCGAAAAGGCGACCAGTAACATCTGTAGCAACCAAGCCCTTTGTGCCCTTTGGGTGACCATTTACTTATCTTTGTTGGGCAAGGAGGGCCTTAAGGATCTGGCTCGCATCAACATGAGCAAGACTCGTTATGCGCTTGAGCAGATCAGGAGCCAAACGAAACTAAAACCGCGCTATACGGGCCGGGTTTATAATGAGTTTTGCTTAGAACTGCCTTGTAATGCCACGCTTTGGATCGATAAATTGCTTCATGAGGGACTCATGGCTGGGGTTGATCTAGCCCGCTTTGGACAGACCGAGGGCGGTATTTTGATCAGCGTTACCGAGCTTAACAGTAAAGCCGAGATCGACCTCTTGGTTTCCAAATTGGGGGAACTATGAATCCAGGTAAAGCGGGTTTGGTCTTTCACGAGCCCTTGTTATTTGAGCTTGGAGGGCAAAACAAAAGGGGTGTTGAACTGCCCGAGATGGATTTACCGATTATTTCCGACGAAGAATTACTTGGGGGGAATCTACGCCAATCCCCTAATCTTCCAGAACTTTCCGAGCCAGAAGTGGTGCGCCACTTCACCCGCTTAAGCCAGTGGAACTATTCGTTAGACGGGGGATTTTATCCCTTGGGCAGTTGCACCATGAAGTACAACCCCAAGATGGCCGAAGTCGCCGCTAACCTGGATGGCTTCGCCCAAGCGCACCCCTACGCCCCCCACGGTTCGAATCAAGGATTAAAGCGCTTACTCTTTGAACTACAAAATGATCTGGCTGAGATCAGTGGCATGGATACAGTTTGTTTGCATCCGGCTGCCGGTTCTCATGGGGAGCTTTTGGGCTTAATGCTGATAAGGGCTTACCACAACCATCGAGGGGATTCGGCTCGAACTCAAATTTTGATCCCCGATTCGGCTCACGGTACCAACCCTAGTTCCGCATCGATCTGCCATTTGGACGCAATCACCCTGCCTTCGGGACCAGACGGGCTGATTGACCTGAATACCTTAGATCAGATGATGAATGAAAAAATCGCCGGGATCATGATTACCAACCCCAACACCTGCGGGCTGTTTGAGGAACGAATCAAAGAGGTTTGCGACTTGGTCCATGCTCGGGGTGGTTTGGTTTATTTGGACGGGGCCAACATGAACGCCATGGTTGGCGTGACTCGCCCTGGCGACTTTGGGGCGGATGTACTCCATTTTAACACCCACAAAACCTTTGCTACCCCCCACGGGGGCGGCGGTCCAGGGGCTGGGCCGGTTGGGGTTAAAGCTATTTTGGAGCCCTTCTTGCCCAAGCCTGTTTTAGTCGAGCGAAACGGCAAGGTCGAGTGGAACAACGACCGTCCCCGATCGATCGGCAAGGTGAGGAGCTTCTATGGCAACGTGGGCGTATTGATCCGCGCTTGGACCTACATTCGGAGCTTAGGGCCAAAGGGTTTGCGCCAGATGACCCTAAACGCTGTAACCAATGCCAATTATCTAAAAGCGCTCTTAGAAGACCATTTCGAGGTGCCCTTTAAACAGCACCGGGCCATGCACGAGGTTTTACTAACCGACAAACGGCAAAAGGAAAACCACGTCAGCACCTTAGACCTAGCCAAAGGCTTGATCGAGGCGGGCTACCACCCACCAACCATTTATTTCCCCTTGGTAGTCGAGGGCGCGATGTTGATCGAGCCTACGGAAACCGAGTCGAAAGAGACCTTAGATCAGTTCGCCCAGACCCTGATTGAGCTTGGCAAAAAAGGCCACGACGAGTTAGCCGCCCTCCCCAAAACCGCCGCTGTCGGGCGGGTGGACGAGGTGTTGGCCAACCGCAAGCCAATCTTGCGATGGGAGGCTTAATCCTTGCGAGGGTACGAACGTCTTTTTGGCGCTGGTCCGAAAGGGGCTTTGATTAGTTTGGTTGGAACAGCCCTCACCTTTTACTTTCAAGCGCAGCTTCAATTAGGCCAGATCCATGGGTCTCCAACCCTTGGACTGGCCTTTTTAATGATAGGGGTACTCGGTTGTGTAAGCTTAATCCTTTGGAGTGTTAAAGCTTTGCCCGTAGAGAAAAGAGGGCGAGAGCTAACAATTTTGGGTCCGTTTAAATGGCTCAGACACCCGCTTTACGCTGGTTTCATTGGACCCTTTGGATTGGGCTTGGCTTTGTGGGCCGACGACTGGAGTTTCTTGATTTTTTTGACGGCACTACATCCGGTTTGGCACCTGATCATTCAAAGCGAGGAGCGTTTAATGCTCCAGGAATTTGGTGAAGATTACCGCCAATATTGCGCCCAAACCGGTCGTTTTATCCCCCGTCTATTTAGCCCTAATCCTCCGCCAACCAAGCCTTGAGTGCCGCAGCCATGTGGTCCAGGTCTGCCACAGCGATGGTTTCGCGGATGGAGTGCATGGCCAGGCTAGGAAGCCCCAAGTCGAGCCCCTTAAGCCCCAACTGGCGGGCGGTCAAAGGACCAATGGTCGAGCCACAGCGCAGATCAGAACGAACTGCAAAGTGTTGATAGGGAATTTTGTTTTGCAAACACAACTTTTGGAAAAATCCGCTCGCTTGGGCATCCGTGATATAGCTCTGCCCAGCGTTGGATTTGATCACGGGCCCCCCGCCCAGTAGGGGTGCGTGTTCAGGGTCATGCATCTCTGGATGATTCGGATGAAGGGCGTGGGCGTTATCTAGCGAGCAAAACCAGCTATCCGCCAAGACCTGGGCCCGGGCTTCGGGTTCGGGCAATATTCGGCTTAAAACCGACTCTAAAAAATTCCCTCCCGCTCCTACGGCTGAACCGCTGCCCACCTCTTCGTGATCGTTCAGGACAATCAATTGATTTTTATTTGACTTCGAAGCAATCAAGGCCTCTATGTTAAGAAAGCAACTGGCCAAATTGTCGAGCCTTGCCCCAGAGATAAACTCCTCCTCCACCCCCACCAATGTGGCTGGTTCGGTTGGGTACAAGAGCATGTCGAAATCCAGTAGGGTTTTAGCATCTGGGCCCAACTCTTTAAGCAACAATTCTTTAAGGCTTCCTTTTTTATCAAGCCCTAAGAGTGGGCTTAATTCCTTTTGAGGCTCAATCTTCCACCCTTCGTTGGCTTTAGGCCGCAGGTGGATGGCCAAGTTTGGGATGATAGCTAAAGGCCGTTTAAAGTCCACTAATGCTAATTGGGCTTTCCCCTGGTTGTCGAGGTACGCCACCTGACCAGCAAGACTTAAATCCCGATCAAACCAACTAGATTGCAAAACCCCCCCATAAACCTCGACCGACAGACTCCAGTGGCCCGATTTTTTTAAATCCCCTCTGGGCTTAACCTTGAGCCCTGGTGAGTCGGTGTGTGCGCCTAAGATTCGAAAGCCCTCCTCTGCCTTCCCAGCTAATCTAAAGGCAATCAAACTACCACCCCGCTCCACCAAATAAGCCCCGCCCCGTTTTAGCTTCCAAGTCGTTCTTTCCCCCAGGGCCACAAAACCGGCCGCCTCCAAGAGGCTCTTTGACGACTGAACCACCTGGCCAGGGGTGGGCGAGGATTTGAGAAAAGAAAACAGACCTTGAACCCTTTTTTTCATGGCTAAATTAGATTGTCTTCGGCCATTCGGGCCGCCCAGCGGGGTAGGTTAATATTAAAGCTCGGCTCCCATTCCTTGGCCCGGCGCGTGAGTTGGCCGGTGCTTGGGGGTTTAAGACCCGAATTTAGGGGAAACAAAATACAGTTGGTCCGATCAGGAATCTTCGCGAAGAGTACCTGTGAGTAAAAGGCCTCGTCTAGGAGTTTAAAACTTAAATTAAAGGGGCCTTCAGGCATAGTCCATAGATTTAAGGCGGCTAGCCCGTTTTTACTCAAAGCCCCCTTTAGAGCCGTTACAAATAAAGGCCCCTGTACGGAACCCGAAATGCCTCCTGACTCAAAGGCGTCCACAAAGATTAAATCATAACTGGCGCCTTGGGCCTGGACTAGGTATTCTTGAGCGTCACCAACAATCACCTTTAAATTTTTGTTTTTAGGTAAATAAAAAAATTCCTCGGCTACCTCCACCACTTTGGGCCGAAGTTCTACGGCTTCAATAAGCATTTGCGGGAAGAGGCGGAGTAAATATTTCACCATCGAGCCCCCGCCCAAACCTAAAAACAGGACTTTTGAAGGGATTTCTGGGCGTAACATTAAAGCCAATATCATCGCTTGGGTATAGTCTAAAAGCAGGCGGTGAGGGCTGGTTAGGTCCATGGCAGATTGTTTCTCTGGTCGGCCAAAATGCAGGCTCCGCTCTCCTTGCCGATCAATCACTTCGATCCGCCCCCACTGGTCTTCTACCAGGTGGATTAGGCGCCCCTGATACTGCCGTTTGGCCCACCGATTTTGCAGGATTTCCAACATCATTCCCCAACTTGCTTAAAGACCTTTCTAAGGCTAGGATGCCCTAAGATAGCAACCATACAGCCCTTTGAAAATGGCCAATCCCTTTAAAAATTGCGCATTTTTTCTTGAAATGTCGGTCCGCGACTATGAGTTGGACCTCTTGGGCATGGTTAACAACGGGGTTTACCAGGGGTATTTGGAACACGCCCGCCACGAATACCTAAAAACCTTGGGCCTCGATTTTGCGGGGCTGCATCAGGCTGGGTACCGGCTGGTGGTATTGCGGGCGGAACTAGATTATTTACAAACCCTTCATTCAGGAGACCGTTTTGTGGTCACCGTCCATTTACGCCAAGAAACAAAGCTGCGATTTTGTTTTGAACAGGCGATTTTTAGAATGCCCGACCAGACCCCGGTGCTCAAAGCAAAAATCATTGGCACCGGCCTTAAAATCAACGGACGCCCCGGCCTTCCGCCCCAATTATTAGAGCTATTTAAATGAATGAAGCCTATTTAATCGCCCTGATTTTGGGCACAGCAGCAGTTGCCTTGTTGATCTGGGCATTGACCTTAAAAGGGAAAAACGACCAAGCCCAGTCACGTTTAGATGATCGGCAAAAAGAATTAGACCAAATCAAAGCTGAACTTGCAGAGACCAAACTCCAAGAAGCAGAGACGGCAGAGGAAAATATTGGATTTAGAACCAGCCGTGCCCAGCTCGACGAAAAACTTCTGGCCGCCCAAGAAAAACTAAATTTGCTGGTCGAGGGCAAGGCGGAGGAGCTCAAACGCCAAGAGGAACGCTTCGAACTCTTAGCCAACCGGATTTTGGAGGAAAAAGGCAAAAAGCTCTCCGTGACTCATCAAGAGGAATTAAAGGGGATGATTGGCCCTTTAAAGGAGCAAATAAATCAGTTTAAAGCAAAAGTTGAGGAAGTATATGTTACCGAAGGAAAGGAGCGGGCTTCGTTACTAGCACAAGTGGTAAACCTGCAAAACCTCAACCAACAACTATCCCAAGACACGCACAACCTGACAAAAGCCCTCAAAAACGACTCCAAAACCCAAGGTCGTTTAGGCGAGGTTATTTTAGGCCGTGTTTTAGAAGAATCGGGCTTGCGCTTAGGTCACGAATACGAACTGGAGAAGAACTACTCCACCGTGGATGGTAATCTACGTCCAGACGCAGTTGTACATTTGAATCAAGAGCGGGATTTAGTAATTGACGCCAAATGCTCCCTAACTGCCTACGAAGCCTACTACAACGCGGAGGCTGAAGATGAAAAGCAGAGCCACTTGAAAGAGCATGCCGCTTCAGTCAAACGGCATATTAAGCTATTGTCAGAGAAAAATTACGAGCAAATCGAAGAAATCAAAACCTTGGACTTTGTTTTAATGTTTGTTCCTATCGAGCCCGCTCTATTTGCCGCATTAGAGCAGGACCAAACCCTGTTTAAAACTGGATTTGACGCCCGCGTTTTGCTGGTGAGTCCTTCCACGCTTTTTATCGTACTTAAGATGGTGGAGAGTCTCTGGAGACAGGAATACCAAAGCCAGAACACTCAAAAAATAACCAAGCAGGCCGAGTCGATGCTCAGCAAGTTTGTCCTTTTTACAGAGGCTATGGAAGATGTGGGAATACATTTAACCAGGGCTCAAAAGGCCCATGGAGAAGCGGTTGGGCGCTTGAGTGAGGGAAAAGATAATCTTGTGGGGCAAGCAAAAAAGTTACAGCAGTTAGGCGTCAATTCCAAAAAAGCCCTACCCGAATCGGGTGACGACGAGGCTTGACGAACTCTGGACTACTCGACTATCCTGCCCTGTCATATTTATGCACCTCTTTTCCTAAAAAATCATGAAAGTTGCCATTGCCGGGGCTACCGGGGCGGTCGGGGCCGATTTGATCGGGCTTTTAGAAAAACGAAATTTTCCCGTATCTGAACTACGCCTCTTGGCGTCTGCCCGCAGTGTGGGCAAGACTTTAACTTTCAAAGGCCAGGAAATCAAGGTTGCAGAACTGACCCACAATAGCTTTAAAGGGATTGATTTAGCTCTGTTTTCGGCTGGAGCAGGGCGGAGCTTGGAATTTGCTCCTTCGGCAGTGAAAGCGGGTGCGGTGGTGGTGGATAACTCTTCTGCTTTTCGCATGGAGTCCTCTATCCCTTTGGTAGTGCCCGAAGTCAACCCAGAAGAGGCCTTTAAACATAACGGAATTATTGCCAATCCCAACTGCACTACCATTCAGATGGTGGTTGCGTTAAATCCGTTACATTTGGCAGCGGGGATCAAGCGGATTGTGGTTTCGACCTACCAGTCGGTCTCGGGAACCGGCGCTATGGCGATTGAGGAATTAAAAACTCAGGTGCACGACTATGTTGCTGGCAATCCGCTCAAACACGAGATTTACCCCTACGAAATCGCCTTTAACGTGATCCCTCACGTCGATGTCTTCTTGGAAAATGGGTACACCAAGGAAGAGATGAAAATGGTTCATGAGACCCGCAAGATTATGAGCGCCCCCAACGTCAAAGTCTCGGCAACCTGTGTGCGTGTGCCGGTCTTTAGGGCCCATTCGGAATCGATCCAGATCGAAACCGAGCGCAAATTAAGTGTTGAAGAAGCACGAGCGATTTTGGAAAAAGCCCCTGGTGTCGAGGTATTTGACCGGCGCGAGCCAGGTGGATACCCCACCCCCAAAGAGATTAGCGGCAGTTACCTGACCTATGTGGGTCGTCTGCGCGAAGACATCTCTACGGAAAACGGCTTGGCTATGTGGGTGGTTGCAGACCAGTTACTTAAAGGTGCGGCTTTAAACGCCCTTCAAATCGCCGAACTGCTCTTGACCCGCCCAAAGGGGCAAGGCGGCCTCGCCTAGGGGTTTAAGGGGGATTTTCGGGCTATGAGTGGCTAGGCGAGAATTGCTGGGGTAACCGGCAAATATTACCCAGCAACTTCGAAGAACCTACTAGGCATAATCTGCCTAAAAAAAAGGCCCTGCCGATTTAACTTGGACAGGGCCTTTTTTAATTTTACCTAAATAAAACCGACTAGCCCTCGAACAAGGGAGTCGATAAATATCGCTCGCCCGTATCAGGCAGAATCATCACGATTCGTTTGCCCTTGGCTTCGGCTCGGTGGGCTAGTTGCAGGCCAGCAGCAATAGCCGCCCCCGAACTGATCCCGGCCAAGATCCCTTCAGCACTGGCTAAATGCCTAGCCATATGAGCGGCTTCGTCGTCACCAATCTGAATGATTTCATCAATAACCGATTGATTCAGAACTTCAGGAATAAACCCAGCCCCAATCCCTTGGATTTTATGCAGACCCGGCGCACCGCCAGAGAGGACCGGCGAGTTTTTAGGCTCGACCGCGATAATTTTAATCCCAGGGATCTTCTCTTTTAAAACCTCGCCCACACCGGTAATGGTGCCGCCTGTGCCTACGCCAGATATAAAATAGTCGATCTGACCGTTTGAATCTTCCAACAATTCCAGCGCTGTGGTCTGGCGGTGAATCTCGGGATTTGCGGGGTTAGTAAACTGTTGGGGCATAAAATAATGCTCACCCGAATTCGAAAGCTCGGTGGCTTTATCAATCGCCCCACGCATCCCCTTAGAGCCATCGGTCAAAACCAATTCAGCACCTAAGGCGCTTAATAACTTTCGGCGCTCCAGACTCATAGTCTCGGGCATGGTTAAAATGAGTTTGTATCCTTTGGCGGCAGCCACCCACGCGAGGGCGATGCCTGTATTGCCGCTGGTTGGTTCAACCAGGGTTGTGTCTTTGGAAATCAGACCGGCTTTTTCAGCCGCTTCGATCATGGCTAATCCAATGCGGTCCTTTACAGAACCGCCTGGATTAAACATTTCCATCTTGCCTAACAAAGTCGCGCCCACCCCTTGGCTGAGGCGATTAAGCTGTACTAACGGGGTATGCCCGACACATTCAGCAAAGCTCTGGTAAATCTTTCCCATCTTGTTATCCTGCCAGCGTTCAAAGGTAACGAGCCTATTTGAAAGCTTGGCTTTTAACGAAGCTCTTGTCAAATAAAAGATGTTTATCTTAATATTCAACTAAAGCTGGATAGGGTCCAGGCCCTTATTTTGCCGAATTTAAACGGCTTTTTTCTGGGGCTCTTCTTTGATTGGACTGCCCTCCATATTCGCCGATGAAGACGATTGGAGCAGGGGCTCCCTAGTGGTATAATCCGAGTCAATCAAGACAAACTGGTGACCCAGACGGGCCTCGGGGTTAATTACCAAGGGGCCTTGCAGATTCACGGTTACGTCTTTGATCTCTTTGGCCATGGTCACAATAGTATAGACCACCAAAGACTCAGTGTCGTCGGCCTTAATCAGCTTTAGGTCATTTAAGGTGACATTAAAGTGATAGTCAGGACGAACCACTAAAGGATCGACCACCACAAAGGCCAAAGCCGGGTTATCCAAGGATTGTAACATCCTAAAAGGATGCGACTTTTCCTCTTCGATCAAGGTAAACCTAGTGCAATCAGGGAAGCCCAAAGGGCCCTCTGGGAAAATCAAGATATCTTCACTCTTGACTTCGATCGAACCAAAACGGGTGGTTTCGAACTTCATTTCGCGCCTCACGTTGAAGTTGTCCCCTTGGGGATTATCGGGCTTAAGCCCTAACTGGAGTGGAAGTAGGGGACTAATCCTTTTTCTTCCAAATCTCCGAGATACTTTTTAAGCTAAGCGGACTTTGTTGGGCCGCTAACTTGTTCTCTTCCTGAATCCGCTGATAAATTTCTTCGCGGTGGATCGAGTACTTTTTAGGTGCTTGAATCCCGAGCCGCACTTGCTTGCCCTTGATTTCTAACACCTGAATTTTAATGTCGTCTCCGATAGTGATCGACTCTCCCAGTTTCCTGGTTAGGATCAGCATACGCCCTCCATGGCGAGCAGGTTGCCGTAATCCTTGAAGTCAAGCTTCAAGAATGTTATTTCAAAAACTGGACCAGACTTGGCTGAATTAATCTGGCAGAGGCATCTAAAGCAGTTTGGTGTTTCATTTCAGCCTTATTTAGGTCAATTGACCCTTTGGCTAAATCCAAATCTTCAATGTCTGAAAGCTCGGTTGACTTAAAGTCGATATTTTGTGCCAACCGATCTCCGCTAGAATCCAGTTCCAGCACCCTTTGGCCTATCTCGGCCCGCTCCTTTAAGACTTGATTTACTGATTTATCCAAGTCTTGGATGCTTTTGAGAACGGTATCTTGCTCGTCCTCTTCCAACGCTTCGATCAGGCGATTCAAGACTTCGAAGGTATTGACCGAATCCGGGTCATCCTCTTGTTTCATGAAAAGCCGGGGTGCGGTGGTGTTCAAAGCAACTTTGATACCATTGTCAATAGGCACCTCTTTTATTACATCATTTCCGTGATATTCGACAAAATCATTACCCGAAAAGTGGAATTCGACCCCGTCTAAAAAGTAGGGATGCCCTTCGGCTTCAAACTGCAACCGAACCTTGTCCGAAGGTTTTCCATCGGGATTATAGACCTCGTTTTGCTGCTGCAAAACTTGCCTGGGCCCCCAAGTTTTACCGCCGTCATCACTAACCGCATATTGAGCAGAGCCGTAGGTCCCCGGCTTGACCACCCGGACAATATAATTTTCTTTTGAGTAGCCTTTAAACAAAGGTTTATACTCTTCAAAAGGGATTACTATCTCTTGGGCAAAGTCTTGGGGGGCCTCATCGGCGCCCTCTGGGGCGGGAGTCTCTTCGACCGCTTCCGCTTCTCCTTCGGCCTCTGCTGGCACCTGAACTGGCAAGGGTTTATCATTGCCTAAGAGGTGAAAACCCAAATTTTTGATCAACCCCGTTTCGTCCAAGCCAAAGCGGAACTGATGGTCCTTGGCCGGGTCTAGGTAAATATTGTTGTCTTGGCCAATATGAGCGAAAAGTTTGGTTTTATAACCCAAGGGGCTATCTGGATCTTCCTCCCAATTCCCTTCTTCAATATAGGCGTCGTTAATCAACTTAACCACGTCGTTGAGGGTTTCCTCACCGGTCAGTTTAATGGTCACTTGACCGGGATTAACAGGCGTTGGCGGGGTCGCGGGCAGTTTAGCGGCTTCGGCTTTGGCGGCCTCCGCGTCAATGGGGACTGGGTTGCCGGCCTCATCTAAAATCGGGTTGCCAGACTCATCAAGTTGATATTTTTGCCCCGCATCAGCAACAGGGATAGGATTGCCCGCCTCATCGAGAATCGGGTTACCCGCCTCATCCAATTGATAGGCCACCTCTGTGGCCGCCCCATTTACCGGGATTGGGTTGCCAGCTTCATCTAAAATCGGGTTGCCTTGGCCATCTACTTGATATTCAACTGGAGCCGCTTCAACTGGCGTTGTCTCCTCTGGCGCCGTCCCTTCTGGAGCCACCGCTTTTTCAGGCGCTTTAACCTCAATCGTAAAGCTCCCGGGCTTAAATCCGGGTACCGTTTTGCTAACCGGTTTGTTTTGGTCTAAAATAATGACCTTTTTGCCCGACTTCACCCGAAGCCCGTCAAAAACAATTTCCGCCTCTTTTAACCTTTTATTAACCAGTACCGGCTCGGTCAGGCTTTTGGTACCGCTGAATAGGTAAAGTTTGCCTTCTTTTTTGTTGGTCAATTTAACCAAGTCACCTGTGACCATTTCCAATTCTTTAGCCAGGGCCGTTCGCTCTTCTTTCGGCACGCCACCGTTTCCGCCCTTTAAGGCCATTTCCTTAATTTTAACCAAGGTATCGGCTACTTGGCCGACGGCGGTTTCGGTAGAGTTTAGCCAGACCCGGTCAGAAGCGAGGTTTTTTTCCAAACTTTTAGAGCGATCAATGCTGGTTTTGAAATCCTGAACCATAGCCGCCCCCACCGGATCGTCTGAAGGTTTGTTCAACTTTTTACCGTTGGACATACCTACCATTAGATTCTGTAGTTCTTCGGCGTTTTTGTTCAGGTTACCCTGTACCGCCTTAAGTTTGGTCTGGTCGGTAACGCGCATTGCTTCCTTACATGTTGATCAAGGTCTGGGTCATGTCATCGACGGTGCTCATGTAACGCGCCGAGGATTCATAAGCCCGTTGGTACTTGACCATATTGGCCATTTCCTCATCGAGGTTGACCCCTGAAATTCCATCACTAAGGGCTTGATATTGAGAAAGCATCTCGCCGTGATTATCCATCCCTTTTTTAGAGTCTTGAACCTTCAGACCGATATCTGTGACTTGGCTGTTGTAAAACTCATCAAAGCTTAAGTCACCAGACTCACCTAAAACCCCATGCATGCGCAAATCGCCCATGGCGCTAGCCAGCCGGTTATCACCAGGGACCAGGTCATATCCGGCGGCAATTTTCATCTCGTCGTCTAGCAACTCTTGGTTGACCCTAATATCCCCGGCTCCGCCTAGAGCCTGAAAAAAGGTGTTAAAGCCCAAGGTAGCCAAGGCATTAGAGCTGTCACCGTTATAATGAAACTGGCGACCCATATCTGTTTGGAAAGTAACCGCTCCATCGGCCCCAATAGTGGCCTTAAAGGGGGTTTTTTCCTTTAATTTTTCCTTGCCTTGGTCGTCCACCTCATAGGCCCCAGCCGCCCGGTTGATCTTTTCGATCAAAGTTTCAACCGTGTCTTTGCCGCCCTCTACATCCACATGAACCAGCTGCTCGGCGTTGCCGTCTTTGTCGTAAAGTTTAATCTCGAAAAAGCCGTTTTGCAAAAAGGGTAGGGGTTGTTTTAGGGCCTCTGGGTTTAGGGCGTAGGCGCTAGTTTCGTTATACCGCAGCGCATTAAGGCCAGTGCCCCCCGAGTGAACACTATTGACCCGAAAAGCCAACTCCTTAGCCATCAGGTCGATGTTGTCTTGATAGTTTTGGATGTTGCCGTCCCTTTGATCGATCAATTCTTTGATCTCACCGGATTTTACAATATCGGTCACATCGTTTTCAACCCCGGTTGGGGTTTTAAGCCCAAGTCTAAAGTCGCCAGCCAACTCAGAGTTGTTAATAGCGGTCATATCGTAAAAGTTGCGCCCATGGACCAAAGCTTGCCCATTGGGCACCTGGACCTCCATGGTGCCCCGCTCATTTTCAAAGTAGCGGACCTCTACCAAATTGGACAACTGGGTGAGCATCAATTCGCGGCGGTCACGGGCATCATTTGCCGGGCGGCCTTGGTTTTCAAGTTGTTCAACCTGTTTGTTTAGCTCGGCAATTTGCCTAGTTAATTGGTTGACCTCCAATACCTTTGCTTGCACCCTTCCATTCAGGTCGCCATGCATTTGATCTAGTCTAGCATTAAAGGTGTTAAACCGTTCTGAAAGCGCCGAAGCCTTAGAAACCAAGGTCTTTCGCATGGTCACCGACTCAGGCTCGTGAGCTAGGTTGTTCCAGGAATCCCAAAACTCGTCTAAAGCCCCGCGCAACCGGTTGCCGTCCAGATCGGTAAAAACAGTTTCCGCTTCGGTCAGCACTTGATTACGAATACCCCAACTGCCTACTTTGGTCTGTTCGCCAACCACTTTATCTTTGACAAAACCATCGGTATTCCGGCGAATCCCTTGAATGTCCACACCCAGCCCCCGCCCACCGTTATTGGGGCTAGCGGTTTCTTGGATGGTCTCCTGGCGGGAAAAACCCTCGGTGTCCACATTCGCGATGTTGTGGCCCGTGGTCTGCTGGCCCAATTGGGCGGCGGACATGGATTTTTTGCCGACTTCGAAGGAACC
>MFNE01000026.1:190191-228317 GCA_001783695.1 Candidatus Lambdaproteobacteria bacterium RIFOXYD2_FULL_50_16 | reverse complement strand
AGGATGGACAGAGTACGAGCGGGGACTCCTAAAGGATATAATGCAAAACCCCTGCACAAACGGGCCAGAGGTTAAAGTTTAATCAAAAAAGATGGATTTTTATACAGATTTGGCCAGGAAGACCGATCCGTGGGGCTTTTTCATCTGTCCCCAAGGGCTGTAAGTAGGGCGACGATCAAAGGTTTTTTGCACCCCGTCGTACACTTCGGTGAAACAGTTCAGACGAGCCTGGGCCCGCTCTGCGTTTTTGCGGCTTCGGTCGCGAATCGGACCGATTAAAGACAACAGCTGATTTTTAAGTTTACGCAACTTTTCGGCCTTAAGGGGCTCCACCACTTGGGCAATACCCTCGAGGTTGGTTGCTGGCGGCAAAGCAAGATCGTCGATCAGCTTAGCGACCACCGTTTGGCGGCGGCCCTCTAAGGCTTTGATCCGCTCCCCAATGCGGTCTCTTTGGCAAAGCACATCCTCTAAGTCGTTCAGCATAACCCGCTGGTCTAACTCGCCTTCTAGCCCCAATATGTCGAGCAGCATTTGATGCCACTCGACCTGGGATTCGAGGTTTTCTATGAGGGTGTCTAAGATCATAGAAGTTTAGGTTATTGGTCTTCTAAGAGAGACCCTTTAATTAAGTTGGCAGCCAATAATTTGGCGTCAACCTTATATTCCCCTTTGGCGATTTTAGCCTTAATCGCATCTACCTTGGCTTGGTTAATGTCCGGCTCGGCCTCGATCTTAGCCCGAACCTTGTTTAAGGTAAGCTCTGGGTGGATCGATTTCTGCTGTGGGGCCTGGATAACAGGACTAGAGGCTTTTTTAGCCTCATTTGTCGTAGCCCCTTGGACATTGCGGTCGCCAGCCGTCGGCTTCGGGTATTGACCGTTTATCTTCATGGTTCCCTTTTGTGGAATGATATGGTTTCTAGCCTTTTTTCCCTATCGGCAACTTTTAAGGAAAACTTTAATCTTTTTTTTCGGACCGGTCACCGTATTTGTGGCCCTGCCTACTTATCGGCTGCTATTGGGTAAACCTTTAATATTTATTTTTTGTTTTGTTGATAAAGCAGATCAGATAAGCCCAAACTACCGCTACTTACAATCAACTTTGAGTAATTGTCGTCAAGCATGTCTTGGAATATCTCTTCACCTGGGCCCCCGTCGATCATGCCTACCTTGAAGGTGTTCGCCCTCATAGAGGTAATCATTTTTTTAACCATAATCTCTTCAAAGCCATCACTGGCCTCTTTAAGCTCTTGATTAAACTTGGTCTTCTCGCCCTGCTCCATCTCTCCTTTTTTGACCAACTTAGCCAGTTGATCCACCGGGGATTTGGGTGTAGGTCCTTTTAACTTGTAAAGAGCGATGTGACCGTTGACGTCGAGACCCATGGATTCCTTATTTGATAATCAATTCGGCTTGTAATGCACCTGCCGATTTGATGGTTTTTAAAACTTCGATCAGGTCGGAGTTGGAAATACCAATCTTGTTGAGTCCATCGACCACCTCTTTAATATCCACGCCCCCTTTAAAGAGGATTACATTGCCCTCTTCTTCAGGTTCGCCAACCATTTCTTTACCCCTAGCAGCTTTACGCTCGGCTTCAGAAATCGGTTTTTCGCCAATACGGATGTTTAGGTTCCCGTAGGAGATCGCAATCGGCAGAATCCTTACATGGGTGCCCATTACAATAGTACCGGTTCGTTCATCGAGTACTACTTTTGCGATGGCGTCGGGCTCGATCTCCATGTTTTCAATCCGGCTCATTAACTCGACTGTCTGCCCCAAGTAACTCGAAGGCACCGAAACCTCAACCATACCCGCGTCACTAGCTCGGGCGGAACCGTCTCCTAGGTTGCGGTTGATCACCTTGGCTAATCGAAAAGCCGTGGTGAAATCGGGCTCTTTAAGGTTTAGAAAGATCCGAGTGCGACTGTTTAGTTCTAAGTTAATTTCGCGCTCAACCAAGGCCCCGCCCACGACTTTGCCCACAGTAGGAACAATGTTTCGTTTAGGATCAAACTTAAACTCTACCGATCCAATAGTACTTCTAGCATCGGGAAGCTCGACCCCCATGGGGATATCAACGATTGGCCCTTGGGCTACAGCAAATACCTCTCGGTCTGGAGCCCTTAAAGGGGTCATTACCAAGATCCCCCCCCGTAAAGAGGTAGAGTCCCCTAAAGCGGAAACGGTGACGTCCAATTTTTGCCCTTGTTTGGCAAAAGCGGGTAGGGTTGCCGTCACCATAACTGCGGCCAAAGATCGGCCTTTAATTTCGGATAGATTGATTGAAATACCCATTCGCTCCAATGCGTTACGCAGTGGCTTTCGGGGCATTAGGGACTCTTCGGTATCGCCAGTGCCATTAAGGCCAATAACAATCGAAAAGCCAATCAATTGGTTTTCTCGCATACCTCGCACCCCGGCTAGATCCTTTATACGGACCGCTTGGGCGATGTCGGTAAGGGCGAGTAAGCCCAAAATAGGTATGCAGAGCAGGCGATAAAGGCGGCCTTTGTTCATCGATATCCTTGGCTAGATGAGGGGATGCCTAACTCTATAAATGCACGGGTTGTACCTAGAGGGAACCAGGGGATAAAAAGGACAAAAAAAAGGCCCCGAACGGAGCCTTTTAGTAAAGCTACTTGTTTGTATTAACCGTTTGCGTCCGGTTTCCACTGGTCGGCGTTGTCATATGCCCTAAGCGGTCCATTAATCCGGCGCTTTGCTTGCCTACGATAGGTGCTAAGGCCCCAAGGTTTAGGCTTCGGCTAGAAACCTGTCTTTTGATCTGCACCTCAGAACGGGCCAGCTTCAAGGCTTCGATCTCGTTTTTATCGGACACATCTTCTGGCCGGATGATCCCTTGGATCTTGGTTAAGTAACGAACCGAGTTTTGCTGCCGATAATCAATTTTTTCTGCGACCACGACCATGTTGCCGTTGGGCAGAACGTTAACCACACGGGCAGAAATGGTTTTTAATGCAGACAATACCTCGTTTTGCTCGGCTTCGATTTTGTCTTCGCCAGTCACCGCTTGGGCGATGTCAAGCAACTGATTGGCCTTGGCCGCAGCCCCTTCGATACCGGGCTGTTTTAAGGCTTGGGCGCTAGGCGCCTCCGACTTTTTTTCTGGTTTTGAGATAATAATAATATCCTCTAAACCGGTGATGGTTAACACATCGCGTTTAAAACGAGCCCGGTGATCACGAAGGAGGTTACCCCAGCTCGATTCGTCTCGCCAAAGACTGCCTTCATAGCGGTTTTCTTCCGAAGGAATCGAGGTTCGGGTTCGGTAGCTATGCTCGCGCACATCCGTATAATCCACTTCCGGCGGGGGAGGTGGGGGTGGAGGGGTGCTGGGTTGGGGCAGACGCATTCGGTTCTCGCTGCAACCGGCCAGCAGGCCAAGCATCAGCAGAATAAAAAGCGCGTTTTTTAAGGTTTTGTTTTCCATTTTGTTCCTATAGAGCCACTTCTACTTGCTCAGAGTCCACTATCCTTGCGTAAACCGTCTTTTTCCCATCGACCGTACGCACTGGGACCACTTCCCCTTTTTTGCCCGAACGTAAGGCAATGGCGATGTTAGAAAGGTAGATTTTATCGTTTTGATAGACCAACCTCACGGGCTGGCCCTTTTCTAATACGATTGGTTCCTCAACTAAGCTCACCCGCACCGACTCATTTTGGCTGATTTGTCGTTTCGCTTGTTGGCCTACCACTAATTCCGAGCTAGACTGGTAGTTTTGGGGCAATTTCGAGACGTCTTTTTCGACCGTAACCAGATCTGCCTCTTCAATGGTTTTCCCTTTGGGAATATCGTCCTTAGCTACCACCACCTCGTCAATAACCTCAACCTTGGCGCGTACTACAAGTTTTTTGAATAGCTTGGTGTCCACCTCTAGGCCCACGGCCCAGCTTCCCACGCCTCCAGCCTTGACCGGTTGGCCAATCCGAGCGATTCGGTAGCTAGCCTTTCCTTTGGGAACAAATTGGTCGTCTATGCGACTAACCAAGGTGACGTTAACCTCTTTAAAGTCTTTAAATTGTTTGGTAATTTCTTCTGAAATGATCTCTTTTAGTTGACTCCCAGAGATCTTAATACTGGCCCGAGAAACTAGCGCGGTTTTAGGCACTAAGAGCTGATATTGATCTGGGTGGATCAGTCCATTTAGCCGGGATTCAATCTGACTTTTGGTCACCCGTTGGCTACGCCCAGGTAGCGGACTTTTGCCCACTTCGACGGTTGCCAGCTTCTGGATCAAATCGATATCAAACCCGTCCAATTCGGCAATATCGCCTAGTTGATAGCTTTCACCGTACACCGCTGCTTCTGGCAATACGCGGATTTCGATTACTTGAGCCCCTTCAATTCCCGCAGCTTCAGCCGGGGAGCCAGGGAAAAAGGCCAGGACCAAAAGGGCGAGACCGGTCAGTAGCGAATGAATGGGTCGGATCATGGGTTCTCCTTAAACCTAACGGACTATATTAACAGCAGTTTGCAACATATTATC
The DNA here is from genome assembly GCA_001783695.1 of Candidatus Lambdaproteobacteria bacterium RIFOXYD2_FULL_50_16. GTDB lineage: Bacteria > SAR324 > SAR324 > XYD2-FULL-50-16 > XYD2-FULL-50-16 > XYD2-FULL-50-16. The sequence goes on along the minus strand of MFNE01000026.1, from coordinate 223,804 downwards.
TGAAGTCTGAATCGACTTACTGTTTACCTCATAAGCCCGTTGGGCCACAATCATGTTTACCATCTCATCCACCACCGAAACGTTCGACTTTTCCAAAAATCCTTGACTAACCATCCCAATCCCATCCTGGCCCGGATCAGCGGTAACCGGGGTGCCCGAAGCGGCAGTGGCCATAAAAAGGTTTTTTCCAATCGGGTTTAGACCCGCTGGGTTAATAAATTTAGCCAACTGAACGTTACCAATCCGGGTGGGGGTCGGGTCGTCTCCGACTAATACCTGAACCACGCCGTCTTGAGAAATTACCAGTTTAGTGGCTTCAGGAGGCACCACAATTTCGGGTTCCATCGGGTATCCGTCCGAGTTGACCACCCGTCCATTCGCGTCGCGTTGCCAAGCCCCATCTCTGGAGTAAGATATCGAGCCGTTTGGCCGCAAAACCTGAAAAAATCCATCGCCATCAATAGAAATATCCAAATCGTTGCCCGTGTGAGTAAGGTTGCCCTGGGTGAAGACCTTTTGGGTACCAGTCAACTTAACCCCGTGCCCTTTGTGTAGGCCCGTTGGACTGATGGTGTTAGAGCTAGTGGCCGAACCTGCCACAATCTCGTTGGAGTACAACAAGTCCTGGAAGTTGTTACGGCTTTGTTTAAACCCGTTGGTGTTCACGTTAGCCAAGTTGTTGGCGATGGTATCGATTTGAGCTTGCTGAGCGCTCATCCCAGTGGCACTGGTGAACAATGAGGTCATCATAGTGGGCTATCTCCTTCTGGGTTATATCCTAGCGATCGTTATGGCTTGTTCGGTCAACTCGTCGTTACCCCTAAGGGCACGCTGGGCGGCGTCATAGTGGCGATTGAGGTTGATCATTTCGGTTAATTCTTGCACCGGGTCCACATTGGAACCTTCAAAAACCCCTTGTTGAATCAAAGGTTCTTTTTGAAGGATGGGCGCTTGGGCGTCAGAACTGGGGACAAAAAGGTTATTGCCCATCTTGGTTAGCCGGTCAGGCTGTTCAAAACGAACAATTTTAAGCACATCCACCTTTTGGTTATCCACCAAAACAGTGCCGTCCGTTCCAACTGAAAAATGTTTTCCTTTGGCCTGGATAGGCCCATTATACCCCATCACCCTCTCGCCGTTGCCGGTCACTAAGTACCCCGCCGCGTCCCGCAAAAACCGCCCATTACGAGAATAGGCCAATCCTCGATCAGACTCGACCGTAAAAAAGCCATCGGTTTGCAGGGCTAAGTCAAAGGGGCTATTGGTAGGGGTGATACGCCCAGTGGTCATCCTTGGGGATACGTGGTCGGGCATTACATAAGAGGTATGGCCACGGCCTAAGGGAGACATAAACTCCTCATGGGCAAAACTTTCTTGGTCTGATTCCCTATCCTGTTCGGCATATTCAGAAAACATTTCCCGAAACAAGACCGAGTCTTTCTTATAACCTGGAGTCTCGGTGTTGGCCAAGTTGTTGGCTACGGCGTCCATCTGTCGCTGCTGGCCTTTGAGGGCCGACATTAAAGAATAGATTGAGTCCATAAAGCCTTCTCCCAGGTTTAAGAAAGGGGTTTCTTAAGGAGAAGTTATGCATCGCTTGTGCCAGTTGGTCTTGGTTTATTAGATCAGGGAGGGGTAGCGGGGATGGGCGCCGGATTGAAATTGGGGCTGTATTTCTGGGCGACGTAGCGGATCATGGGGATCGTGACCTTATAGCCCTTTTTTTTAGTGTTTAAAAGTTCTTCGTTGGTCTTGTCTTCGTGAGCCCCTGGCTGACAATATCGCCGATGAACATTATTGCATTTTTCAAATTCAGCCAGTTCTACTGCAAGTAGATTCGTATATAACCCAAGCAAAAGCCCTGCCGTAATCACCAGTTTCTTTTTCATGCTTCTTCGGAGGTTTGGTCTTGTTGATTAAAAAATCTCGCCCATAGGCTGATACATTCGATCAATTCTTCCGGCATCAAAGGCTTGGACAAGCAACCGTCAAAGCCCCGGGAACGGTAAATTAACAAGTCTTCAGGACTGGCATTGGCGGTCAAAGCGACAATTTTCGGTCGGTCGCTAGCCTTTACGGTTTCCCAGATCAGGTTGGTAGCGGCCAAACCATCCATTGTGGGCATTTGGATATCCATCAAGATCAGCTGCAATCCGCCCGATTGGGCCAAGGCCACCGCCTCTATTCCCGATTGGGCAACCTTGGCTAGATAACCCATGCGAGCCAACATCTTTTGGGTCAATTTTCGATTCAAAGGATTGTCATCGACCACTAATATCGCCAAGGGTAGGCTTTGGGCGAGTTGGGGATACTGCCCAGCTTGCACTACCGCTTTTTTAGGGGATTGTTGGACACTAAGGGCCATTTGAAGCCCCTGATAAAGGTTCGCCCGCTTAAGCGGTAGCGCCAAACCTAAACGGTCTTTTCGGGCTTGGCTGGCTGGAGCTATACTCATCACGGGACAAGAGGCGGTTTGCCGGATCAAAGCCAGCAATTCTCCCGGTTCAGGCTCGGTTAAATTGTGATCTACCAAAATCAAATCGAGTGGACCTTTTAAAATTTCAGGGTTCCAAAATTTAGAGTGCACCACTTGGGTAGGTAAGCCCCAAAATTCCAACAATTCGCTAAGAACGAGGTTCCTAGGCGCAAAATCCCCTACAAGTAACACCCGCCTTGGCCCCAGTGTCCCCGGCCTTTCGTAGTCTTTAATTGGGCGTTCAAAGGGTTTAGCAGGCAGGATAAAAAATAAGCTAGTCCCTTGACCCTTTTGACTTTCTAACCAGATCCGTCCCCCTAAAAGTTTGATAAGCCGCGCAGAAATAGCCAGCCCCAGCCCAGTTCCCGAAGGCCGACCTTGGTTATTTTGCTCAGCTTGGGTGAAGGCTTCAAAGAGTTTAGATTGGTCCTTTTCATCAATACCTATGCCCGTATCTTTGACTTTAAACAACAAAAAGCTCTCTTCGCTGGCTTTGACTTCAACCTGGATATACCCTCGATCAGTAAACTTAATGGCGTTGCCTAAGAGGTTTAGTAGGACCTGCGAAAGCCGGATTTCGTCAGAATAAATAGCCGTTATTTTCCCCGGTTCGATTTGGCAAACCAATTCTAAGCCCTTGGCCTTTGCTTGGACTTCCATCATTTCTATAACAGACTCAATCAATTCAACCGGATCAACCCGCCCTAAGTGAATAGGCATTTTGCCTGCTTCGATTTTCGAATAGTCCAAAATCCCGTTTAAGATCTGCAACAGGTTTTCCCCGCTTTGCACCACCGCTTGGGTCAGTTCTTCTTGTTCTTCATTAAGTTCGGTTCCAAGGATTAATTTGGACATACCCAAAACCGAATTGAGGGGCGTGCGGATCTCGTGACTCATGGTGGCTAAAAATTCGGCCTTCGCTTTTACCGCCTGTTTAGCTTCCTCATTGGCTGAGCGGAGCTTGTTTTCAATTCGTTTTTGAAAGGTGATGTCAAGCACAAAGGTAATCTCTTGCGGCTCGCCTCCTGGGACCTCAAAGCGCGCCCCTTTGGTCAATAAAACTAGGTTTCCCCGCCCCGGTAGTTTAACTGGAACCTCTAAATGGTCTTCAGAGCTTCGGGGCTGCCCGATAATTCCAGCAGGTAGTACTTCTTTGGCCGACTTGCCAAAAATACTTTCCAATTTAATCCCAAAGAGTTCGCAAAAAGCCTGGTTGGCATATTCAATTCCACCCTCTACATCGGTAACACAAATACCCACGGGAGTGTGATCCACAAAGGCCTTAAACCTTTGTTCCGATAAGAATAATGCTTCTTCGGCCCCTTTTCTTTCTAAAAGCTCTGCGTGAATGCGGCGATAAATTTGTTCTAATTCATCGGTAGATCGACTGACTTGGTTTTCTAGCCATAGATTAACCTGCTTTAGATTTCGTTCGGTTTTGGTTTTTTTGAGGTAGTAATAGGCCAAATAAAACAATACCATCAAAAGACCACCAATGGCCACAATGCTCCAAAGTGGCGCTCCTGGCTCTACGGGCTGCGCATCTTGGTTGATCAATTGGGCACCTTCAGGTAAATCAGAGCGGTCTAATCCAAAACGAGTTAAGTCAGGGGCTGAATAGAGATATTTTTTGGGACTGGTCCAAACCGCTTGGTATTCGGAAAAAGGCTTGGCTTTTAATAAGGCCGCTGCTTGCCCCCCCAAAATTCGGCCCAGGGCTTCCCCATCAAATACCAGCCCCCCCAGCATTCCCCGACCCACCTGGTGCGCAAATAACCCAATTACAGGCAAGTTAGAACGATTAAGTAACCCTTGCGGATCAGACGTTTGAGCCAGCAACGTAGAAAACCCCACAAAAATCAGACTATTCGGACCTAATTTTTTTACTTCCTCTTCAATGACCTCGGGTCCGCCTTTTTCAACAAATACAAAATCGATTTTTTCTAAATTTGCGACCAACTGGGTGAAGTAGGGCTTAAGTCGAGCGCCTTTACCCAAGGAATCGTTGATAACCAAAACCTCCTTTGTATTAGGAAATAGTGCCAACGCCTTGGAAAAGACCTGCCTCAAATCGGGGTCTAGTTTTGCTCCAGTAATTTTTTGGCTCCCTGAGAGAAACAATGCGCTAAAATTAAGGCTGTCTCCAATGACCAACGGCTTTTGCGCCAACCAAGAACGACCCATTCCAGTCGCCCAGTCCAAGGGCTCATCACCTAAAATGACCACTAAATCAGGTTCAGGTTGTTTTTTAAGTAAAGACAGCAGCAGTAAGCCCGCTTCAGGGTCGCTGGATTCAAGCCTCCCAACCGGGTAATGTTGGCTGATAAACGGGCCTAACTTAGATTCCAATCCCGCTTTAAAGCCCGCCTCAATCGCCTCGGTCCAAGGATGTAATTCGGAATCGGCGTGAAGCATTAAGACCCGCGGCGGCATTGCCCAGCCCCATAGGGGGAACATACACAAAAAGAGGAGCGTGGAAAACCGTCGCATTTAAGGCATTCTAGGAGGGTGTTTTTTGCTAAACTTACTCGAAACAGGGCGAAGTTTCCATCGGAAAAACAAGTTTAAACAGAGGGACGAAGTTCTTTGGCCAGCGCATCCGCGATTTTGGTCGCCAGGGCAAACACGGTCATTTGAGGATTGACCCCTAAACTGGTGGGCAAAACAGAGCCATCGGCGACCCATAGGTTTTCTAGTTGGTGGTGTCGCCCGTCCAAATTAATTACCCCGGTCTCTGGTCTTGGGCTCAAGGCACAACCGCCCATTACATGGGCCGAAGCCAGACGCGCCATTAGTGGAGCCCGCTCAAGCCCAGCCAATCCGGTTTTGAGTTCGCCCATCGTTTTATAGGTCTTTGCCTGTTCGTGAATGGGTAAAACCGCCTGGGCCCCAGCGGCAAACTGGATCTCGCCCATGGCTTCATAAGCCGCAAAAAAGCTTTCCCAAAGGGTTGGGGTTATCGGGTAATCAAGGACTGGCCTGCCATAGTCATTTAAGCGCACTTGCCCACCAGGGGCATCTGCATGAAACCCATCTTTGTGTAGTGCCAGCATCACTTGCAGATGGTTAAACCGCTCCATTTTCGCCCGGAATTCAGGACCAAACCCATCCAGCGTGGTTGCGGCCAAGATCGGGTGAACTGGAGGCACCTCTAATTTGAACCCCAAAGGGGCGGCATTAATAAAATGGTCTGAGTAGCGACTTTGAGGCGCGCCGGCAAAGGCGTCGATGGGCTCGCTAAAAAAAGCCCCTGAAATATTAACGGGGTGCAAAAAGGTTCGGCGCCCAAGTTGGTTGTGCGGATCGGGCAGGTGACTGGCTAACATTAGGCCAGGGCCACTAATTGCTCCGGCCGCGCAAACATACACCTGGGCCTTGATCCTGATTTGGGCTGGGCCCAGCCCTGAGCCTTCCACCGCTTGGGCCAATAACTCGTCAATCTGTCCCCCCTTTTCAACCAGCTTCAGGGCTTTCGCCCGGTAAAGGAGCTTGCCCTTAGCCGCCAAGAAGTCTGGCAAGAGGGTTCGGGCTAGGTCTTGTTTGGCCCCTAGCGGGCAGCCCATACCGCAATACCCCAAGTCCAAACATCCAGCTACGTTACGTTTGATCACTCCCCAGCGGTAACCGAGTTTTTGACAACCCTCTTCTAATTTTTGGTTGTTCGCATTGGCATTATCCCAAGCGTTTACATTTAAGCGTTTTTCCAAACGGTCTAAAGGGGCGGCCAAGGCTTCGGTGCCAGTGATACCCAGTTCAGTCCGCCAATAGTCTAAAACCGTTTGGGGAGGGCGAAAACAACTGGCCCAGTTTACCAGGGTGCTACCACCAACGCCTTTACCCTGTAAAATTTTAATCGCCTTGTCGGCGGTTTTGCGCGACGCCGATTCTTGGTAAAGTCTGGGATAGGCCTCTGACTCAAGCATATGAAAATCTTGCGGCCCAACCCAATCGCCTTCTTCGACCAGCAAAGTCAAAATCCCCGCTTTAGCTAGCGCTTCGGCCGCCACTAGGCCACCTGCCCCTGAACCTATCACGACCACCTCTGTTTCTAAATACAAATCTTTAGCCAGCGCAGAGGCGTCTAAGGGTGCGCGGAGGCGATCAACCCCCATTTGAGTGATATTCATTTGCTTAGCACCGGAGGGCCTGGGTAGCCGATTGCAGACCAGCCGTTAGGATTGCCATAATAGGAGGCCATTACCAGTTCCGCCATTCCTTGGTATCCGGCGCGGAACAGGGCAAATCTTGAATTCCGCCAGCGGTCCAAAAAGGCTTTTAATTGCTCGGCCTGGGCTTCTTCCCAAGGGGACCAAAGGCCGCTTAAGAAAAACCGGGTAAGTGGGAACGATAGGAGATTAGTAAGCTCCCTTAATTCAGCTTGGGTTGCGGGTTCCAGCCCGCCTATCGCCCGGTCCACCCCTTCTAAAACATCTTGCACCGCATAAACCTCGGTTCCCTCTAAAAATTGCGGGATCAAGGCGCGGAAGATAGCGGCACCTTTGGGATCGAGCCAGTTTAGCTCAAAAGCGCTGGTACTAAAAGGACCTAGAACCAGGGTCAAACTACCCAAAATTCCGGTTTTAAAACAATCTCGTCGGCTTAGGATCATCGGAATAACATGAGTTTTAATAGGCGTCCAATTGCTTTACCATAGGGGGGATAGGTCAACTTAGCCGAGTCTATAAACCCATGGCGGTAAACCGACTTGGCATTAGAAAAGGTCTGAAAACCCTCAAAACCATGGTAGCGCCCCATACCACTGGGCCCTAAGCCCCCAAAAGGCAGATCGTCTTGGGCGACGTGGTACAAACAGTGATTGATCACCACTCCGCCAGCGTGCACTTGTTCTAAAAACCGCTTGACCTGCCCCCGTTTCTCGCTGAATAAATAAGCCGCCAAGGGCCTTGGTTGCAGAGCTACATAGTTTAGCGCGGCGTCGAAGTTTTCAACCTCAAGGATAGGCAAAAAAGGACCAAATATCTCTTCTTGCATGATTCGCATCGAGCCCGTCACGTTAGTCAGTAAGGTGGGGACAATCTTCCGGGACTTTCCAAAAAAAACCGGACCCTCTAATAGGGGTATTGGTTTGGCCCCTAGGGCTAACGCTTCTTTATAGAGTGCTTCAAGACGATCAAAGTGTTTTTTATTAATAATCGAGGTGTAGTCCAGATTGCCTTCAACACTGGGGTAATGGAGCGCCATGGTGTCTTTAAAGGCGGTAATCAAGGGGGCTAACTCCCCTTTGGGGACCAAAAGATAGTCAGGCGCAATGCAGGTTTGCCCAGCGTTAAGCGCCTTGGTAACCAAAATCCGCTCGGCTGCCTTTGCTGCGGGGTAACCGGGGGTTATGATACAGGGCGATTTGCCGCCTAATTCTAAAGTCACAGGCACCAGATTTTTGGCCGCTTGGGCCATCACCTTTTTTCCCACCTCGGTCGAACCAGTAAAAAATAAATGGTCCCAAGGGATTGCCGAAAAATCCTGGCCTATTTGGGGGCCGCCGGTTACCGCGACTACCTCTTCTGGGGCAAAATATTGTCCAATCAGTTGGGCTAACCGCTCTGAGAATAATGGGGTTTGTTCTGGCAATTTTAACATTGCCCGGTTGCCTGCGGCCAGGGCCGTACTTAGGGGCCCAAGGGTCAGGTAAAGGGGATAGTTCCAGGGGGCGATGATCCCAACGACCCCTTTGGGTTGATAATAAACTTGGCAGCGCCCTGGGAAAAACCAAAGAGAAACCGCTCGGTCCTCAGGTTTCATCCATAACCCAAGATGCCTTTTTTGATAGTTGATCCCCTCTAAGCTAGTAAATACCTCAGCTAACGCGGTTTCAATAGGGCTTCGGCAACCAAAATCCTGGCTGATTAATTCGGCTAATTCAGTTTTATGTTGCAACAGAAGGGTTTTAAGGCGATTAAGCCTTTTTTTACGGAGTCGGGCGCTAGGGAATGGTTCGAGTGCAAAAGCGTCTTTTTGCGCCTGGAATAGCGCTTCTATGGAGTTGGATTGCTTAGAGTTCATTGGTTAACCCTGGGATAGGCTTCAAGGATACCCCCTTAGCCTAGCCAAAGCAAGATTTACCGCCAATGGATACAGCCACCGGCGCAGCGGTCCAACGCCTCTTGGATCAACTCCTTCGAAGCGCCATTGGGGTTATGGACGAGCGCCGTGCCGTCGTCTTCTGGGGCGAAAACCTCGGGAAGCGCCTTATAACAAGACCCGCATTGAACACAAGCGGGTTGGTCAATCCAGACAATCGGCGGACATTTACTACTCATCCTTCCAATGGATACATTCTCCTGGGCAGGAGTCAATGCTGTCTTGAATCTCTTCCTCTTCGGCCCCATCAATATGGTGCACCTCGGCTAGGTCATCTTCATCCATTCGGAAGACATCTGGCAACTCATCTGCACAAAGTTGACAACTGGTGCATTCCGCTTTTTCGACAAAAACAATACGAGTATTTTTCATGATTCTCCTTAAAATAGGTTGGTTGATATTATATTAGGTCAGCCCCAAAGGCTAGGGTAAACCACCTTACTAACCCCGGCCAATTTAATATAGTCTCAAATATCAACACCAAAGCCCAAGCCCCTTCGGCAAGCCAAAGGGTCTGTTTTAGGTGTTCTTGGCCCGCTTCGGGGGCTTCGGGAAGCCCAATCCAAGGTGAATCATGGGGCTGGCCTTCCCGGTAAACTGGGCCTAAAAGCCGAACCCCCAAAGCGCCAGCTACGGTCGCTTCGGGCCACCCTGAATTAGGAGAGGGCAGGAGGTGGTGTTGCGAAAAACCAAGACGTATGCCCGCCCAGCCCTGGTATTTGGGTAACAGCAGGGCCGTGAACCCAAGTAGTAACCAGGACAAACGAGCCGGAATAAAAACAAATAAATCGTCCAATCTAGCCGCCCAACCCCCCCAAGCCAAGTATTTTGGGTTTTTATAACCAACCATACTGTCTAAGGTGCTGACCCACTTAAAGATTAAAAGCCCTGGTAGGCCAAATAAGTGAAAAAAAAGCAGGGGAGCCAAAAAGCCATCGACCCAGTTTTCAGCAATGGATTCAATCCCGGCCCTTGCGGCGGCCCCCGAGTCCATCTGACTTACGTCTCGGCTGACCAACATTTGCGCCCGGTTTTGCGCTAAACAGAGGTCACCAGCTTGGAGTGCTTGATAAAGACGAACTCCGTGCCGCCTTAAATCTCCCCAAGCAATTAGGCTGTAAAACAGATACACCTCAAAGGCAAGGTAGTAAGGCCCCCTGAGGAAGGCTTCTAACAACAACAGCCCTAGAACCCAAGGAAGAACCGAGAGAAGCTGAACAAGGCCTGCGAGGCTCCCGGTGTATTCATACGCCCGTAATCGGGATTCTACAAACAGCGCCCAAGAACCCAAAAGCCGTACCGGGTGAAACCGGTAAACCGGGTCACCCAAAATACGGTCTAAAATCAGCCCTAAGATTATAGCCACTCTATGCTAGCGCCCCTAAATATTTAAAGACTTGGTCGAAACCTTAGCCCCCGAGAAGGTGGCCATCCGGTTATGGCAAAAAACCGCCGCCTCTAATAAATTCATCGCGATAGCCGCGCCAGTGCCTTCCCCAAGACGTAAGTCCAGGTCAATCAAAGGAGTAATCCCCATTTTTTGGATAAATAATTTATGCCCCTGTTCGGCAGAAAGGTGACTAAAAAAGAGGTAGCCCGCCACTTCCGGCTTGAGCCTAAGCGCCACTAAGGCCGCCGCCGAGCTAATAAACCCATCTACCAAAATCGCTACCTGATTCGCCGCCGCACCCAAGATTAACCCCACAATCCCCGCAATCTCTAACCCACCCAGGGCAGCAAGGATATCAAGCGGGGTTGCCAAGGCTCTTTGGTGTTTGATGAGCGCGGTTTCGATAACCTTTATTTTATGAGCCAGGGTTGGGTCATCAATCCCGGTACCTCGACCCACAATTTGCGCAGGAGGGATCGGCAGTAGAGCCGACATTAGGGCTGCGGCGGAGGTGGTGTTCGCGATCCCCATTTCCCCGGTTCCCAAGAGTCTAACCCCATCTGCCTGGGCTTGCGTAGCTAGTTCAAACCCGGTGGTTACCGCTTGGAGCGTTTGAGCCAAGGTCATGGCTGGTTGTTCTAAAAAGTTGGCCGTTCCCAAAGCCACCTTGGCCTTGATCAGACGGGGATGGTCCTCAAATTCAGCTTTGACCCCCATATCCACCACCAATAATTCAGCCCCGGCTTGCTCTGTTAGCTGATTAATCGCCGCTCCGCCGCTAAGCATATTCAAAACCATCTGTGGGGTCACCGCTTGTGGAAAAGCCGAAACTCCAGCGTCCGCGATCCCATGGTCTCCCGCGAAACAATAGATTCGTTTTTTGCCTAGATTGAGTTCAATCTTTCCTTGGATCAATCCCAATTGGACCGCAATTTCTTCCAAACGCCCTAGGGCGCCGGCAGGTTTGGTCAGGTCCGCTTGATGGGCTAAAAGAGCGGGTTTAAGGCTTTGATCGACGGGCTTAATCTGTTGAAGAAGATTTTTAAGTTCCATTTTTGGGCTCACTTTTGGGCGGATTGGGTCCGCCGTTTTTGATCTCCGGGAGATTCCCGGGCAAGCCCTGGCAAGTCTCCTGTACGCGAGGATGAGGGAAGATCGGACTTGTCAGCAAGCTGCATCACCGTTGCGCGCCAGTGAGGGATTCGCACCCTACTTCCTCCTGGAACTAGTAACTTGAGCACTCGAAACTAGATTGTCAATCAACTGATTTTAAAAAAATGGGCAGACCACTAACCATCATCAATACTTGATCGGCCAGGGCCGCTACCTCTTGGTTGAGCCGACCTTGCAGGTCGCGAAACCGCCGAGCCAACGGGTTTTCGGGCACCATCCCTAAACCTAATTCATTGGTCACCAGAATGACTGGGCAAGGTGGTTTTTTCAGGATAAGTAACAAGGCCTCAACTTGGGGATATCGCTCCTGCTCCCCCTCTTGATAGATAAGGTTGTTAAGCCATAGGGTCAGGCAATCAATCAAAACCAAATCCGTATTTTGAGGAAGCCTTTGTAAAACCTGGGCTAATTCGGTGGGCTCCTCTACCAAGCCAAACTGGGGGCCTCTTTCTCTTTGGTGTCGTGCGATTCGGTCCTTCATCTCAGCATCGAACGCTTGGCCTGTGGCCACAAACAAGGGGTGTTTGGCTTTTTGGGCCAGTTCTAAGGCTTTTTGGCTTTTGCCACTACGGGCACCGCCCGTCAAAAGGGTAACCAGTGGTTTCATTTTAAAAACTCTAATAAACGGTCGTTTTGGGCAGGTGCCAAAATAGCGAAGCGGAACCAGGCGCCTTCTAGTCCCTTAAAATTGCGCCCATCCCGAAGCATCAGCCCTGCTTCTAGGGCACTCTTTAGTAGGGGGTCTAAGCCCTCTTGGGGGTTATAACGAGCCAAAAAGAAGTTGGCGTCAGTGGGGATCAAGGTAAGTTTTGGGTTAGAAGCTAACTCAGAAAATAGGCGCGATCGTTCCTGCTTGAGGGTTGAGTAAACCTGTTTTAAATAATCTGTGTCCCCTAATAAATAAGGGATAGCCGCCAAAGCAGGCCCCGACAGCCGCCAAGGGGGCAATTTAGCTTTTAAGGCCCTAATTTCCGAATCAGGCCCCACCAGCGCCCCTAAACGCAAACCAGGCAAAGCCCATTCCTTGGTTAACGAATGTAAAACCCAGAGATTGGGCCTTAGGCACTCGGGCCCCAGTAAACTCAAGCTTTTTGGGTCACAACTAAGATTTATAAAGGCTTGATCTATAATAAAGTTTATATGTGGATAGGTCGAGCAAAGTTTCAGAATTTGTGTAGGCTTTAGGCTCTGTCCCGTCGGATTGTGAGGGCTACCCAAAATCACCGCGTCCACGCCCTCAAGCTCTTTTTCTAAACCAGCAAAACTAAACTGGTTAGCAAGGTCGAGTCGCCAAGGTTTTATCTCTGCACCGGCCAACTTGCAAGCGGCTTCATAATCGTAAAAGCCAGGCTGCGCGATTAGCACCCGTTTCAGTCCTAAATGGACTGGAAGCAGATAAATCCCCTCGATGCTCCCGTTTAGGGGTAGTAGGTTGGTTTCGCTTAATCGATACAGCGTGTTATAATACTCAAAAAGACCGGCCCCTTCCGGGTCTGGATATTGGGCTAGGCTGTTTATTAATTTAGCCCAAGCCGTCTTAAGCCCTAAAGGCAAGCCCAAAGGGGAGAGATTGACGCTAAAATCAATCACCTGTTTAGGGGGCAGGCCATAACGGGCAAAGGCTTTATAGGCCTCCCCGCCATGCTGATAATGGGTCACGCCCCGGCCTCCATAATCTGTATCAATCGGTCCAGGTCTAAGTGGGGTCCCAAGGCTTCAGCCAAGTTTTGATAAGGATCAGATTGCGCTGGTAGTTCTAGGTCTAGTCCTAATGCTTGTTTTAAAAATTGGGCTAAAAAAATCTGGTCTTCAAAAAGCCCGTGTTGGTAACTTCCCCATCCTTCATCCCCTCGCCAACCGTCACCCAGCCAGGGTTGATGGTCGCTTAAAAAATGACTTTGTCCTTGGTGTATCTCGTAAGCTGGACCTTTTTGTTTAAGCACCTTATGCGCTGAAAAAACCGTGACCATCGGGATCAAGCCAAGGCCTTGGGCAAAGGGTTGGTCAGACTCGACCCCTAACGGGTCTTCGATACGTTGGCCCATCATCTGAAACCCACCACACACCCCCAAAATTTTACCCCCATCCCTTCGGTAACTTTCGATTTCTTCAAGCCATCCCTCCCCCCTTAACCAATCCAGATCGGCAACAACCGCTTTGCTTCCGGGCAGGACAACAAGGCTATAATCGCTTAGGTTCCTGGGTTTTCTAAGGTAATGCAGTTCAATACCAGGGATATTTTGCAAAGGGTCAAAGTCAGTAAAATTGGAGATACGAGGGTAGGCGATCACCGCTATCGCCGGGCCTGTGGGCCTGTGCGGCTCGACCAATTGATCAAGCACCACCGCGTCTTCAGCCGGTAACTTTAGGTCTTTGCGGTAAGGCAAAAGCCCCAAAACCGGCAAGCCTGTACGTTTTTCGATCCAGTCGATTCCGTCTTGAAACAATAAGGCGCTGCCCCGAAAGCGGTTGATCAAGATTCCCTTTATAAGGGCTCGGTCCTCTGGAGAGATAATCTCTAAACTTCCCACGATTTGGGCAAACACCCCACCTCGATCGATATCGGCCACTAGGATCACCGGGATATTAAATTCCCTGGCCAGTCCCAGGTTAATGTAGTCCCGGTGCCGCAAATTTACCTCCGCCAGACTACCAGCGCCCTCCACCACAATATTGGGGTATTTTTCTCGAAGGGTCCTGAATGCCGAATAAGCTTGAGCCTTTAATTCTTCAGCCCTTTCAAAATAGCGTTCTCGAACCAATTGCCCCACGGGACGGCCCATCACCACCAATTGACTGGAATGATCAGCTTGCGGTTTTACTAAAACCGGGTTCATCAGCACCTCTGGAAGCAGGCCCGCTGCCGTTGCCTGCATCCATTGAGCGCGGCCTATTTCTAGGCCCTCAGAGGTAACTGCACTATTGTTGGACATGTTTTGGGCCTTAAAGGGAGCCGCTTGAATACCTCGGTCTTTTAAGAGGCGCAAAATCAAAGCGGTCACCAAGGACTTCCCCACGTCCGAACCGGTTCCCAAAATCGCTAGGCTCGTCATCACCAGCCCCCCCAGATTGGAGCCCAAACAGGCCGTTGCATCAGGGCTAATATTAACAGAATAAGTTCAATCAAAAGTCCATTAGCACCAATTAGATCGCCCGTAATCCCGCCAAGACGTTTGGTTGAAAGTACGCCGAAAAAATGGGTCCATAAAAAAGCCACCCCCCAAGCCGACAGGGCGGGTGCCCCAAAAAATGGGTACACCAAAACCAGGGCAAACAATTGCGCTAGGAGTCGGTGGGTTTTGTTAGCACTTTCCATATAGGCTTGGCCGAGCCCAGAGCCCCTGGCGTTTGGATAAAAACACATCAGCTCCACCATCATTCCGCGGCTCAACACCAATAAAACCCACAGCCAAAGCCCCAAGCCCATCTCTAGCAGCTTGGTAATAAGCTCCAACTGCAAAAGTAGGTATAATACCAATGCCACCGCCCCAAAGGCCCCAAGGCCAGGGTCTTTCATGATTTGAAGGGCCCTCTCTTTATCCCCATCTGCACCAAAACTATCGGCCCAATCAGCCAGCCCGTCTAGGTGAAGCCCGCCGGTTAAAAGGGCTAACAAAACAACATAAACTAAGGCCTGTCCGCGGTACCAGTCAAAAAAGGGGGTGAGACTCCACACATACCCAGTCCCCAACAATAGGGCGGCCAAAATCGCACCGACAAATGGGAAATAGGGCAAGGATTGGGCTAAAGCGCCTTTATGTTCCCCAGGGATGGGTAACCGGGTCAGGGTTCTAATGGCAAGGATCAAGGACGTCATTTTGCTCCGTAGCTGGGACCTTCTAATATTCCTTATTCGAGATGGTCTTGGCAAGGGCGAGGCTTTGACAAACCACGCCTAAGTCCTTACAGATAACAAAACCCGGAGGAACGATGAACCAACTGATGATTGTGGACCTGATGTTCCTGATCGCTTTATTGATGGTCGGGTACAAGATCATTAAAACCTGGGCCAAGATGTTTCCTAAGGGCTTTGACTACTGGCTGATGGAAAAAGGATGGATCAGTCCCAAAAAAAATACCCGTGACCGGGAATAAGTTTTGAGTGGTAAACGTCTTTTGCGGCCCCTAGGGCTCCTAGTTATCTGGACGCTGCTATCATTGGTCGCTGAATATTTCGACCTTGATCGGCGCTGGGTCTCCCAATATTACGAAAGTGGCTTTTTCCTGGCCGAAGAACAACCTTACAAATGGCTTTACGAGGAAGGTACGATACCTAGTTTAATTCTAACCCTAATTGCTGGGTTAGGAGTGGCAGGTAGTTATCTGATAAAACGATTGGCCCCTTATCGCCGGTCTTGGCTGGTGGTGCTTTTAACCGCATTGATTGGGGGTACGATTTTAATCAACGCCATTTTAAAAGACTATTGGGGTCGCCCCAGACCCAGACAGGTGGTCGAGTTTGGCGGAGCTTGGGAATATCTACCTTTTTACCAGCCTGGAACACCAGGACGAGGAGAGTCTTTTCCTTGTGGGCACTGCACCTCTGGTTTTATTTTTATCTCGCTAGCCACTTTTTACCGAACCCAACCCCTCGCAGCTGGTGGGGCGGTCATTGGGGGGCTAGTATATGGCGTCTTTATTAGCAAGGCCCGGATGGTCCAAGGTGGTCATTTTCCCACAGATGCCTTCTGGTCTTTAGGGTTGGTGCTGGCCTCGAGCTTTTTTTTCCATTTACTACTGGTCCGCCCCCAAGAAAAAGGCGGGGATCCCTTAAAGGACCCCAAAAAAAGAGCGATGATGCTTGGGGGGATGGTGCTGTTTATAGTGCTGGCCACCATGGCCTTTATGACGAGGCGCCCCTATTTCAAAAATGATCGGACCGATCTACCCTATTTTGACGACCGAATCAAAAGCATTGAGTTGCAAATGAGCGAAAAACCCCAATCTTTTAAGGTGCTTTGGGACCAAGAAACTGGCGGGGTAATTGAGGTTGAAATCCAGGGATTCGGTTGGCCATCGAATACGCACCGGATTCGGTATTGGGCAGATACGGACGATCTAGGGGGTCTTTTGGTCAAAGCCCGTTTTGATCCGATTGGTTATTACTCCGAGATCGAACACCGGGTCACACTTCATTTGCCTAAAAATCGTCAAAACGACCTCCAGGTGACCCCTAAAGAACAGATCACTCCGCCCTTTAACTGAAATGAAAACCCTTTTTACCCTTATAGGGGTCCATTCAGTGCGCGAGTTGGTCCGTTATAAATCCTTTTTTTTATTGATTTTTCTCCTGTTTATCGCGGACCGGCTCCTTAAATCTTACGTACAAGTGGACAAAAGCTCCTTGGGTTTGGACCAACTCAAAGCCTGGGGCGACCAAACCGCCCCCTGGTTTTTTGAGGAGTTCCCTGCCAAGCTTTGGAGTTGGGCCCTTTCCCCCCAAGTTTGGGGACTCTTGGCGGCCCTGTTTATTGCAAAACAGGTGATTAGTATTTGGCCCTCTAGTGATTTAAGACGGATGCACCGCGGCGAGCGCGAAGACTCGGGGATCTGGGCTAGTCTCTTGGCGTTAAAAGGCCCACAAATCCTTTGGGACGCGGTCGCGGTGGGGTCCTTAGTTTTAATCGGCCTGTTTTGGGCTGGTATCAGTTTTACGCTGGCTAGCTTTTTTTGGCATGCTTTAGGGGGGGCCTGGGGGCTGCTTTTATTTGGTTTTCTCTTAGGCGGGGTCAGCCCCGTTATCCTAGGGGGCCTCAGTTTTTCCTCTAAGCTGGCCGTATTACATCAAGGCAGCTTCACCCGAAAATTAACCCTCTATTTCCACCTCTTTACCCATTGGTCTCTGTTTTGGCGGGCCTGGGTCTTTTTTTCTTTACGAGTCCTTTTGGAGGGAATTTTTGTGGGGCTGGTACCGGCAGGAGCGCTTCTTTTTATCGACCCGTTTTGGTTGCGGCTCTTAATCGCCGGGGTTTCAGCGACGCCAGTCTATTCCCTGGTTAAAATGGCGAGTTTTAAATTTTTCCTTTGGCTTTATAAAGGCTATCCAGAGGTGGCCGAGGAATATGCCTCCTATTATCAGGATTTAGGCCTGTGAAGCTTTGTAGTCTTTAAGCGCCGAAATCGCCTCTTCGGCGAGGTTATTGAGGCGGGCTAAGGCTATTTTTAAGCTCGGTATTTCGTTAGTCTGAGCAAGGTTTTCCATTAATGCTAGGTGTTTGGCAAAACGCGCGAGCCCTAGGTTACTACACAAGCCCTTTAAATCGTGGGCCTTGGCCATGAATTGCTCCCAGTTTTGCTCCTCGAAGGCATGCCAAAGCTCTTGGGAAACCAGGGCCGAAGTTTGTGTAAAGTAGGCTAGGTATTCATCGAAAAAATCCTCCCCCAATTCCCAACGTGCATAAATCACCGTTTCTAACAAAATCGGATCGCTCATTTGGGCTTAATTGATCTGGGGTTCATTTAGGTCTGTTTCTCGGTACAGACGAAACGGCAAAGAGTGATGGGTCTCGTTTTCTACTTGGCAGGTGGCCCCAAGAACGCCGCGATTTTTACATCGAAATCGGTAGGGAGGATAGGCTCGGTCACTGGCCAAACATTGGGCCTCTTCGATCTGCTCAATTAACATAGCACTGCCCTCAAAACCGAGCCTTAGCTTAGCAATACAGTTTTTTCCAGGCCCCTCGTCAAAAGTGATTCGCCCCCCTCCGATTCCGTCAAAGGAAAACAAGAGTCTAACTGGCTCGTAACTTTTATTGGTCAGATTGCTCCCAGAGTGCCATTCGCCTTTGGTAAATGAATAACCTTCTTGGTCTTCAGGCAGGACCAGGACCTTGGAGAGTTGTTCTTTAATATCGGCCAGTTCCTGCTGTAATCTTTGATTTTCATGACGCAATTTTGCCAGTTCAGGCCCGCAAGACTCATTGGCTACAGCAGCGGTTGAACTGGCTTTACCTTTGCCGGTCAACCTAGACAGAGCGGCCCCAGCCTGAACCAGAGGACCCGTTTCTTCAGTCGCTTGCGAACTCACGGGTCTGCCGGTTTCCGTTAAAAGCCGCGCGATATCCCCCGAGGTGGCTTCTGGCTTTTCAGACTTGATTAACCCCACCACCCCCGCAACCAGAGGCGCAGCCATGCTGGTTCCATCTAAAAAGCCAAAGCTATTGCTCGGCAGGGCTGAATAAACCTTTTCTCCAGGTCCCGAAAGCCCGACCTCCGGTCCGTAATTGGAGAAAACCGACTTCTGCCCATTTTGCCCAACTGAACCCACAATCAAGGTTAATGGGCTCCGTTTCATCGGGTCTAGCCCGGCCAAAAAGGCGTCGTTTCCCGCCGCTTGGACCACAATTGTTTTGTTTTTAGCCGCAAAAGCAAACAATCGATTCCAAAAGGCCGCTTCCCCTGCTGAATCATTAACAATCAATTCTCTTATCCGCTGTTTTTCTTTAACCGAGAGTACCTGCACGTTAACCTCTGGATAAAAACCCAACGAGAGGTTCACCACTTGGGCCCCTTTGAAGACGGCGTAATATACCCCGTTGACCACTGAAGACATAGAGAGGTTGCCCTCTTCGTCGGCGGCTTGAATTAATAATAAGGAGCAGTTGGGACAGGTGCCCGATACCCCCTGGTCGTTGCCCGGATTACCCGCCGCTAACGCCGCCACATGGGTGCCATGTAACCTTAATTTTTCGTCCCCCACCTGTTCCGATTTACGGGTGGCCGAGTTCCAAATTCCCTTTATTTTACCGCGCAGTTCAGGGTGTTTGACATCGAACCCTGAATCTACCACTGCAATCACTACCTCTGGGTCTCCTTGGCTGATTTCCCAAGCCCCTTTAGCGTCAATCTGCCGCAAAGCACGTCCTTTGTGTTGATCCTCTAAGTCGGGGTCATCTGGGAGTTTATTAGCCCTTAAAATTGGCTCTAAAAATACCGCTTCCACACTTGGATGTTCACTAAAGCGTTTTTTCCAGTCTTCAGCCTGTGCAGGAGGAATTTCGACTTGCAAGGTTTTTAAACGTAAATCTTGGCCAACAAACTTAATGTTTTCATTAGGGTACTGGCGCAACATTGCGTTTTGAAATATCGCCAACTCCGCTCCAGGCTTTAGCAACAACACCAATCGGTTCAGCACCACTCGTCGTTCTAAAGGGTCCCCTGCTTGCACCCCCACCTGCTTAGGGTCAATCGGCGGGTAACCAGAAAAGGATTTTTCGCCCGGTTTTTTCGAAACCCAAGCATCAGGTCCAACGGCCCACTGGCCCTCTGCTTGAGCGAAACTGGGCAAAAGTAGAGCCAAGCATACTAGTCTGAAAAACCTGTTCAATAATCCTCCGAACTGTTAGGTAGGTTTAAAGGTTCAGGGTAGTTGCCCGAGAAATAGGCCTTTTCGTGTTGCAAGTCGCAAAAGCTGGCCGCAGCGGGCTGGCCGCAGTAAGCACACTCACCCCGCTCTATTCGCGCTTGAACTTGAGCTTTAACCTTTGGGTTAAATGGTCTAAAGTCTTGTGCTAGGTCCCTTTTAACCAGGGGCGGATTGGGGGTAAGTTCACTTTGCACTAAGTTTCTAAGCCGCTCGGTATTAGCGGAATCAAGGGTAGGTACCTGCTCTGCAAGTTGACGTATTTGCTCTTGTACCTGGGTTAGTTGCGCTTTTATTTGCTCTTGGGTTTTTTCAATACGTATCAAGCGTTCTTGGCGCTCGCTAATGGCAAAAAACCAGAAAAAAAACCGTCTGAGCACAAAAAACATAAGCCCAAAAAACACCAAAAAGAGGGCCAAGGTGTCTGCAAATTGAACAAAAAAAGACATGAAACTAGCTCCCAAAGATTTCCCTCATTGTAGCCTTTGCCCAGCTTCAAGTAAAGGGCTGGCTCTAATGCGACCCACTTTATGAAACCGACCGTATTAGCCTTAGACCTAGAAGGCACTCTTTTTGCTCGGCAAGGCCGACTTATTATCCCCAGACCAGGGTTGCATGACTTCTTGGAGTTTTGTTTTAAGCAGTTTGAGCGGGTCGTGGTTTACACCCTGTTAAGTGCTGATTCGGCGTTAATGGTGGTGCAAAGCCTAGTCGAATCGGGAGCGGCGCCCAAGGTGTTTTTGGAACAATTTGAATATATTGAGGGCCCGGGCGGTTATAAAGACCTAAACTCGGTTGAGAATGCGGACGAGGTTTGGCTAGTTGACGACAGCCCAAGTGTGATTCACCCAGAACAACGAGACCGGTGGATTCCAATTCAGTCTTACCGCCCTCCTCCGCAATATTCCTCTTTTGGGGAAACGGTGGCTCCTATTGATTCAGAGTTGTCTAGGGTCCAATCCCTTTTAGAAACCCGGCTTTTAGCCAAGTAGATTTGAGCTTTTTTAAAAGTTCCGGTATATTCGACAAGTTGTTTAAACAAACCACTTCACCCTGACCACCATGCTCGACGCCTTTAGAAAGAAAAGCTCCGGCGGTGCCGACAAAGCCCTAGATTCCTTAGAAAAAGGGCTGCAAATGTTGAATGGACGTATGTTTAAACAAGCGATGATCCAGTTTGAAGAAGCGGTTAAGTTTAATCCAGAGGTCTTACTTCCAAGGCTACGTGAAGAGTTTGACGCAGTTGTTGGCAAAGAGAATTACGACGCTGGGCTTTCAATTGGCCTAATTCTAGTTAAAAACTTTCCTAAAGATTACAAATTGGCCAATCAAGTGGGTAATTGTGCCCGTCGCCAGAAGAATTTTAAACAGGCCAATAACCTTTATCGCCACGCTCTTAAATCAAACAATAGTTACACCACCGCCTTTTATAACCTAGCTGCCAGCATGGGCAAGGTTAATAAATATGACGATGACGTGCGCACAGCTATTGAAAAATTTGCTAATCAAGGAGGCTATTTGCTCCCTGATTATCAACTAGATCCCCAAACTGAAGTTAAAATAAAAGCTAAAGTCAAAGCGGCTTTAGAGGATCGGCTTTTACTTAAAAAACAAGAATTGTCCCGAGCCATTTCCAAGGCTGAATTAGCCCAAGAGTTGGTTGAACAAAAGGGTTTATTGTTAGAGCTGAAAAAACTTAACGAAACCCCTGTAGAGCCCTCAAATGAAACGATTTACAAAGGGTTTCTCAAAGAAATTGAACTAGCCGAGGCCCAAGCAGAGCCTAGTTTGAAAAAAATGGCTGGAACCCGGATGAACTTGGTAATCTACGCCTTGTCTCAGCTAGACGCTAAGATGGCCATGCAGCAGCTTAAGCTAATGGAGCAAAAGGGCCTAGAAGCTGAATTTCAAGCGATGTGCAAAGCGATTGCAGTTGACCTATTAGGCGATTGGGAAGCGGCGGCCGAGCTCTTTATGGGGCTACTTGCTGACGACCCTAACAACCGTTTTTATAACATCAACCTGGGCCTACTCTATAAACAACACAATAACCGCCTTTTGGCCGCAAAGTACCAAGCGATAGGGGCAGCCCTTTTAGAGAAGTCAGACGGTATATACCGTTTGAGCGAGTTGATCCAGATCGCCCATCAAGCCTATGACGACGGGGATTCGGCCAAAGCATTAAAATTGTACCAGTTAGTTTGCGCCGAGGTCGAGGATTCAGATTCCTTAATGAAATTGGGAGAATTGTACTTAGCCCAAGAAAGCCTCGATGAAGCGACCCAATCGTTTCAACGGGTGCTTAAATCTGATCCTGACCACGCTGGGGCCAAAGACAAACTTAAAGAAGTTCACGATATTTTTTACGACAAAGCAGACGCTTTTTTTAGAGATAATAAATACAAAGCCTCTGCCGGGGTCTTTGAAAAGGCTTTAGCGGTCTTGCGTGCCCCTGAAACCGTGCGAAAAACGGCCTCGGTTTATCAAGTTTTGCGTCAACCACTTAGGGCTGAACGCTTAATGGCGGAATACGAGGTGTACAAACAAGGCGAAAAGGCGATTCAAGAGGAAAAGGACCGGCAATCCAACATTCTTTTAGGCCGAGCCTATTTACAAAAGAAACATTGGTCTAAGGCGATTGAGCATTTTGAAATCGCCTTTCGAATGAAGTTGGATAAAGACGTATTTATGTTTTTAGCGACAATCTACAAAAAGTTGCGAAAAACCGAAGAAATGAAAGACCTGCTCAACCGCTGGAATCGTATGACCGAGCATGAAGAAAAAACTAAGAAGTTTTCATAAGAGCAGGCGCCTTTCTAAAATAAATGGCGGCCCTTATAACGACGGCCCAGCCAAAGGTCCAAAGCGTGATCCAGGGTGCTTTAAGCTGCCAATCTAGGCGCACTAAAAACCAGTTATTGATGGCCCAAGTTAAATCCAGCAGGATTTGCCAACTTTGCCCAAGCCATTCGGCTAATTCAAAGACCCACGCCTCCCCGACCAGTCCGCCGCAAACATAGCTCAAGCTAGCAAAACTCAATACTAGCAAGTATCCAGGCATCATCACTGAGCCGACCCAAAAAATATGGATGAGGTTATTTATCGGTGAAATCAGGGAGTGTATCGGTTGTATTCGGTCCACTAGGGGTAGGGTAAAGATAAACAACCAACAACTCATTAAAAAACTGGACCACAAAGCCCCTATAAACCGCCGGATCGCTCCCTGCCAAAGGCCAATTCTAGGCAAGAGTGGCAGGATTATAAAAATGCCACCAACCGACAAAAAGGAAAGCTGAAAACTCACTTGCATTAAGGCCCAAGGCTCTGAAAGTAAGATATATTGACCTACGCCGAGCAGAACCAGCCAAAGGGGTTGGGCAGGTAAAAAATGTTTAATCGCCACCCACCAAGCCAACATCGCCCAAGCCCTCCGGGCGGAGACTGGGGAGTCTATTAATTGTAAAAAACCAAAAACCAGGGCTAAGGTCAAAAGGTCCACCCATAGAAGTCCTTTGCCCTCTAGGATCCATTTGACATGAAAGGACCCAATGGCGCGTAACCCTAAATTAACCCACAAAAACAAGGCACCCACATGCATTCCGCTAATGGCTAAAAGGTGAGCCAGACCCATTTGGCCCAGATGTCTCCGCCATAAGGAGGACAGGTCACTTCGGTCGGCGGTGCCTAGTGCTTTAAAAAAGGCTAAAGCTTTTGGACTCAGATAGAGGCGGGCTTTTGATTGTAGATATAACAAAAGCGGGCTACGGCCCAATTGGTGGGCTTGGGAGGACAAATTAAAAACTTTGGGAAACGCCCTAAACCGAGGTAGGCCACGGTCATCTTGTAATTCCACTCTTTCAAAGCGAATCTGGTCCCCTGCTTGAAACCAACCTTGGGCAGGCAAATTGGTTTCCACTTGTACCATCGCCAAATAAAGTTCTTGATTCCCACATTGCAACCTAGGACGGATCAACTCAATCTGGCGTATCCCCTTTTGGTAACCTTGGCGGGACCATCCCTCGATAGAGCTAATTGAGCTTTGGCAGGTCTCAATTCCTGGGCTAGTCACCCAAGCCCAATTAGACCCGACCAAAATCGCCAGCGCCACCAGCCCATAAAGACGCCAACCCCTAAAGGCTAAAGCCACCAAACAAACGGCAACCTGCGCCGCTAAAAGCCACCCCCAAGCCTCAGGTTCCGGCCAGAGGAAAATAGACTGCAAAAGGGTTAGTAGGGTTAAAAACCAGAGGGGATTTCTTAAGGGGTTTGACCACACGGCCTAGGGCACCCAATGGGCGTTGATAGGCCTCGAACCAGCAAATAGCCCCCGGCAAATTGAAAATGCCAAATTTTCTAAGATAGTACCCGCCTCTTTGCCTGCATATTTAGTCGCTAAATCTTGCTCAGACAGTTCAATTAAAATGTTTTCCAGTTCGCTACGCCCAAAATTTTCTGCTTGCGAAATAAGCGGGCGGAGTTGCCATTCTGGCATTTTAAGACGCTCTCCAATCTGTTTGGCGCTTAGTCCCTCCTCCAATAGCCACTTAACCTTGATCAATTTGCGAAAACCAAAGGCGATCAGGCCTAATAGTTGGGGAGCCTCGGTTTTTTTGTCCCCTAAAAGCTGCTCAATCGCTTCTAGGGCGTGGTTTAATTCCCTTTTGGATAAAAACTCGGCCACTAAAAAAACTGAATATTTCTTTGAATGCCCAGTTTTTTCGGCCACCTCTAGGGGGCTCGGTTGAGCCCCTGGGCCAAGCAACACCACCAACTTTTCCAGTTCGTGGTCTAAGGTGGTAAAATCTGACCCGGCAATCTCGATTAACTGCATCGCCGCTTCTTTACTGAAACTAAGCCTCTTCTCGCGCGCTCGTGACTGCACCCAAGTGACCGGTGAAAAATCGTCATAAGCGACCGTTAATTTCTGGATTTTTCCATTTTTTTGTAACGCCGCAACCAAGTCTTTAGGGAGTTCAGTTTCCTTCTTAATATCAGCTGTTAAAATCAGTCTAAGCCCATCTGGTGGGTCTAAGACGTACTCGGTTAGGGTTTTAACTAAACCACTAGAACCTGGGTCCTCGTTGATTTCTTCCAGATTGGGTCTATCGAAAGTGATTTTGGATTTGAGTTTTTGCTCCAAAAACAATTGCACCCCAACCGCTTCCGCCTCTTGCCCATGTTGCCGGTGAATCCATCCTCCGACCCAAGGCAAGGCCAACTCAAAATAAAATCCACCCTGTTCAAGGGGCAGAATCTCTAAAACCAGTTGTTTAGCGGTGATGTGATTATGCCCATGGGGCCTTGAGCTTAGGCTGTCCGCATCAAACCACCCCTCCCCCCCGATGACCGGTAACTTAAATAAATGAATCTCATTTAACTCTTTGTTGATCTTTTCTATTGGGGACTTTTTTTTAGGCAAGGTTTCTAAATGCCTTATCCACAACACCTTATTTTCAGAAAAAAAAGAGACCATCTCAGCGGCGTTGCGGAGGTCTTGCAAAGCGACCTGGAACCCCTGTTGATCGGTCTTTAAAAAATCGCGGCAGTCAAAAATAAATAACGCCTCTTTCTCTTCTTTGGTCTTTAAAGCCTCTTTTATCAGTGCTTGGGCCCGCTCTTCTAATTCAAGAGGTTGGTTGCCGAATAATAGAAGGCTGCCTGGATCCATGTTCGCCGCTGGACTTATACAAGATTATTTTCTAAGGTTAGACAAACGAATCTACCCCGCTTCGGGGCTTGTGGCCAAGGCAAAAATAAGGGGGATCCCATTGGAACCAGCCGATTTTGTTCGTCTTACAAAAGAGGTTTACGACCGAATTTTTGACGCCTTCGAAGACTACGACCCCGATCTAGTCGAGGCCTTCGAGTCCTCAGATAACGTTCGTATTACCTTTTCTAGTGGCACCGTGTTTGTGATCAACCGCCAGCGGCCCTTAAGCCAACTCTGGTTGGCCACTAAAAAACAGGGTCTCCACTTTAACTATGACCCAGACCAAGACCTTTGGGTGGCAGACAAGACGGGTGAGGAATTTTTTAAGGTCCTAGCGCGCGAGATTACCCAAACCCTGGGCCAGCCCTTTAACTTCTGATGAAGGCCCCGGGGGGAAGTCGTTTTGGCGGAATCGGCGATTCGCTCTTAGATTCGCGCTTCGATCCTAAAGAAAAAGAGCGTTTTAAAGCCCAACTCGATCGGGCAGATGCCCACAAAGAAGAAAAAACTTATCCGATTCCGGTAAGTTTCTACGCCAGTCGGCTTGACCCCAAGGCCGAAGAGGCGATTAAAAAAATTGCTCTGGCTTGTTTTGCTATTGCCTCCGAAGCGGGGCTTAGGGTTAACTCATTGGCGCCTAAAGTGGAATTTTATGGGCCTGCCGAGTGGGAAAAGAAATCTGGTGAAAAAGCCGGCTCTATGGAGCTGCCCGCAGCCAAACTGGTGTTAGGCCCAGGTCAACCGGTGGTGCAGTTGGTGTTGCCTTTAGAAATAAAAACCACCGAAGTTGTCATAAAAACCGTTCGGCTGCTGTGTTCTAAACTTTTTGGGCACCTTTTTTTTAGCACCAACGTCCCCAGTCGCCCGCCTTTTTCCCTAATGCCCGATCAATCGGCTCCGATTGATTTTGACTTTAAAGAAAAGCTCTATTTTTTACGGTTTTTAGGCGACCTTGACCCAAAGCTAGAGGCTTACTACGACCAAGAAGCCATAGCCAGGGGCTTTAAAGGGCCAAAAGCACGAGAGCAGGGGCAAAAGGCCCTATTTAAGACCCTGTCCGAAAATAAAAGCCACCAGCCCCAAGCGGCGTCTTTGATCGAACGCGGGTTTACCAAGGTGATTGAGCGGCTAAAGGCGGATGATCAAGTTTTTTTTGACCAACTCGTCGGCCAGATGGATCATATGCTACCTCGCGGTGGTCTGATTCTACCTCATGAGCAAAAAAACTTCGATTTCTTTAAAGAAACCAAACAATGGAACCTTTTCCATGCCCTCGAAGATCGGTTGCAGTTGGCCACCGGGCATTTGGGGGAATTGGTCGAATGTTATCATTGGCTTGACCAATTGGCCCACCAAGAAATAGACTTAAACCCTGATTTAGCGCACCTTTGGAAGCGCACCATCAGAGAGCGCGGCCAACAACTTCGAAAGCGGGGCTGGGTCAAACTCCATTTAATCGAAGGAGCCCACCTCAGTCAGGAACAAAAAGATGAACTCGCCCGGTTCCCCCTTTGGGTATGGCAGCGCGGTCTCCTAGACAACCTTCCTAAGGGTTCAAAGCCAGAAAAGTGGATCGCCCGGTATTTAGACCAATACCGCCATAGCCTCTACGCCAAACTTTATGAAATGGGTTTTAGACTAAACCAAGAAATAGATAAGGTGCTAGCCAGCGAGTCCGCAGTCCGGTTCAAAGAAGCCACCCGGATCAAAGCCCTTAAAACTAGCCTAGAACTCTTAAACGAAAATTTAACCGACCTTTTAAACTGCTCTAGGATCGCATTTCGGCTGGCGGGCCTTACCAACACTCGTGGACCAGGAAAAACCAAGATTTTGGCCGATTATTCAGAGGGGTGGGCTTACTTTGTCTCTTTTGCCTTGGTTCACCGCTATTATTTAGGCGCAGGTTCGGCCAACGGGGCTAAATTTTTAAAAGTGATTGAGGATTACACCACTTCCCAAATCGAAACCTCCCCAAGTTACCGGATCTCGGGTTTACTCCTCGCCCTTTATCGGGCCCAAGGCTTTCAATTAGAGCCCCAGGTCAAGTTGCTGGTTAAAGAACACAAGATGTTAGATTTTTTTGCGATTAACCAATCCGAACTTTTTTTAAAAAAGAAATCCGCTCCAGGTGCGATCATCGACCATTTTGGGGAGTTAGTGGCGAAGTGGCAGGCAGAGCGCCAAGACCAAGAGATTGGCCCAGACGAACTAGTCGGGTTTGAGAAATAAGATGAATCTACGCGCGATAGTAAATTGGATTTTTAAAGGTGTGGTCACGATTGGGTTGTTTTACTACCTGATCACTACTGGCAAACTTGACCTCGGGCGTTTGGGACTTTTAATAGATCGGCCTGGATTTTTTGGGCTACTTTTAGCCGGGATGTTTCTAGTTTTTTTGCCCCTTAATACCTGGCGCTGGAGACTTTTTTTAGGCGTGGTCGGACTCAATCAACCCTTTAGACGTATCCATGGGGTCTGCTGGATTGGGTTCTTTTTTAACACCGCCTTACCCGGCGCCGTCACAGGTGACTTGGTCAAAGCGCTTTATGTGATTCAACCAGGCGAAGAAGGCCAAAAAACCAAGGCGTTAACCTCTTTAGTTTTAGATCGTTTTACCGGGCTTTTTGGTTTGGTGGTGATGGCTAGTTTATCCTTGGCCTTTAACCCTCACTGGCTTAGCACCCCCGGTTTTTCGGGAATCGGTTGGGTTATTGTCGCCTTGGCTGGCTTTACTATTTGTTTTTATAGTCTTGTTTTAATCCGTTTTCCCGCGGGCAAAGACCCGGTAATCCGGCTTTTGACAAAAATGCCCTTAGGTCCAAACTTAATTTCCATTTATCGAAGTTTCAAACAATTCGAGGACCATCCGGCTATATTGTTTCAAACCTTGTTTTTAACCGTTATCATCCATAGCTTTGTGGCCAGCTTGTTTTACCTGCTCTGCCCCCTTGTTGGGATTGAATCAATGGAGCTTTTACCACAAATGCTGCTGATGCCTTTGGGTCTTATAGCTACGGTAATCCCGCTGGCACCGGGTGGTGCGGGGTTGGGGCATGCGGCTTTTGATCAACTTTATGGACTCTACGGTTATCATGGGGGGGCCGATGTTTTTAACTTTTATATGATCCTGCAAATCTTGGCTTTTATGCCTGGAGCCCTAATCTATTTTTCTCTTAAAACTAAGATCGCTCCTGCCAAGGGGAGGGTTTAACCTAGTAGGGATTTTACTTTATTTTTCAGGGTCCATACAGTATCCTACCCGTACAATACCCTAAGGTCTCGATGAACGTCGAAAACAAGTATTTATTACAAAGTCCGGTTTATCTCGACTGCCGCCATTTCGACGGAAGCGGTATTGGGACCTACATTGGCAATTTAATTCGCCATTACAATACCATCGCAAGTGGACATCCTATTGAAATATTAGCCCGTGAAGAGCATATTCCGGGTATTAGAAGTTTTTCCAAATTTAACATTCGTCCTTATAACGACCCAATTTATTCCATCCGCGAACAATTTAAATGGCTCACTAAGATCGATCCGTTTGGTCTTTTGCATGTTCCCCACTATAACGCTCCCCTATTTTATCCTGGCCAGCTGATAACCACGGTTCACGACGTTTGCCACGTCGCCATGCGGCAGTTTTTTCCAGGATTTTTGAAACGAATATATTCGCGGGACTTCTTGCGCTTGGTTTTAAATAAAACCGACTATGTGATCACGGTAAGTGAGTTTTCTCGATCTGAAATTATAAAGTATTTCCAAATCCCAGAGGAAAAGATCCGGGTTATCTATAACGGAGTGGACCCCTTGTTTCGGCCCGTGGTGCCAGCAGACCGACAGGCGGTATTAGATCGTCATGGGTTGCCTAAAGAATTTTTCCTATTTATCGGCAACGTTAAGCCCCACAAAAACATCTTTGGTCTGGTCACGAGTTACCGAATCGCCCTAGAACAGAGGCCCGATCTGCCGCCCTTGGTGATCTTAGGCCAGTATAAAAACCTTTTGACCGGCATCCCGGGGCTTAAGGAACAAGTACAAGATAAAAAACTGAAAAATAAGATTATCTTCACCGGTTACCTGCCCACCGACGACCTTCCTGCAATCTATTCGGCCGCTCAACTCTTTTTGTTCCCCAGCTTTTACGAGGGTTTTGGACTGCCTACTCTAGAGGCCATGGCTTGCGGCACCCCGGTTATTACCTCTAATTGCGCCTCTATTCCCGAAGTTGTGGGCGATTCCGCGCTCCTGGTGGACCCCTACAACCCCGAAGGGATGGCTCAAGCCATTTTAAACCTTTCGGAAAAAACCGATCTCCAAGAATATTACCGGGAAAAGGGGCTCAAGCACGTTAAGAAATTCAGCTGGGAAAAATCAGCCCGCGAACACTTAGATATCTACGCTTTAGCCCAGTCGCAGGCGCGGCACCGGATTTCCCGGCCCTTGCCTGTGGTCAAGCTGGCTCCTAGAAGGACCAATATCCTATTTCTGGATCAATATGGCGACCGTGTGGGCGGGGGTCAGGTGATTCTGCTTGATATAATGGAAAAATTCCGAGAGTCCGAGCTTTGGGACATCCATATTTCGGTGCCAAACGAAGGCAGTTTTACTAAAAAACTCAAGGAACATGGTTTTTCCTACTGGACTGTGCCCACCTGGAGCCCAACCTACGAAAATAGCCTAATCACCGAACTTTCGAGATACCTATTTTCCAGTGTTAAATCGACCTACCTGTTAAGTAAAAAGATCAAAAAATATAATATCGACGTCATCTATTGCAACGGCGGACGAACCTTTTTGTCCGGTAGCTTGTTGTCTTTATTGTTCCCACTTAAGGTATTTTGGCATCTTCACTTGATCTTAGACAGACAACAAAAGCGAGTGGTCACCTTTTTTGGTCGTTTGCCTTCGGTGAAGTCGATCTTGTCCGTATCCAACACCTTAGAAAAACAATATCAAAACGACGCTATATATAACAAAATCCACACGGTGGCTAACTGGGTATCTCCACTGCTCTTCCAGGTCCCTAGAGTACGGCGAAAACCGTTCTTACAGACCCCCATTCGTATTGGGGTTGTTGGCTTGATTTGCCAAGCAAAGGGGCAGTCAACCATATTGACTGCATTAGAGTCCTGGGGGCAGGTTTTGCCCATTAAATTATTGATCTACGGGGAGCCCCTTTTAACCGAAGAAAAGGCGTGGGCCGAATTCCAGAGCCATATAAACCGTTTAATTAAACGTGGTTGGGACATCACCTACGCAGGGTTTGAGCAGGACACAATAAAAATCTATGATAACCTGGATTTACTAGTAGTCCCAAGTATTGTTCCCGAGGCCTTCGGATTAACGGCGATTGAAGCCATGGCCCGAGAGGTGGTGGTGGTGTCGAATCGTTCTGGCGCATTAGTGGAAATTATCCAGGACCAGGAAAACGGATTTTTGTACAACGCTTCCCAGCCAAAGGAACTGCCCCAGTTGATTCAAAATCTTTTAAACGGGCAATATGATATTTCAGCGATTCGAGCCAAGGGCGTCAAAACGGTTCAAGACTGTTACCACCCTGAGGTCCAATTAGCCAAACTACACGACTTGGTTGCGCAAGACGTGGCCTTAACCTAAGGTTAAATCTCTTCAACAAAGATCAATAAATTCCCAGATTTGTGGCGCACTTGGGCATTAGGGGCTTTGATTTGGTTGCTAATCGACATAAAAGCGTGGACACTCAAGGTATGGTCAATCAGTGGCCATTCCAGTCCCTGGCTAGTTACCCCTTCCACCCCTTCCCCCAAAGGCAAAAGCGAAACCCTAGCCCCTACAGGTCCCTCTATTAGACAGGTTTTGGGGGCTAAAAAAATACGTTCCTGCTCGGTATAAAAGGTTAGGGCTAGATGAGGGAACTTCAGGGGTAGGGATAGGTTATATAGATACATATCGGCCCGCCCCCCCAGGGCACCCAATAGCACCGCCTTTTTGAAACCCCGTCGGCTAACCTCTTCTAGGGCTTTTTCACCATCTGTATTGTTTTGAGATTCGATTTTTTTAATCTCGACCCCGGCTGGAGCCTTTTCGAGGCTGTCTAGATCTCCCAGAATCAAGTCGGGCTTTAATCCTAATGCTAAAATGGGGTTAGCACCGCCGTCTGCGGCAATTCTAAAATCCGCATTATCCCAAAACCTCTGAACCAAGGCCAAACTAGGGGCCTCGCCATTTAACAGCACCAACGCGAAAGACATTAAAGATACCGATAAATCATCACCTGGGCGATCCCAATAAAAAAGCCCAATACCCCGCCTACATATTCGATCATCTTAAATTCGTTTTTAAGAATCGAAAACAATATTTCTTCCATCTGACTGACGTCAAAGGCTTCCACCTTCTTCCTGATCACGTCTTTTATCTGAATTAAATCCTCTAAAGAATCAGAGGCACCCTCTAACATTCTGGGCAAAAAAGCCTCA
Source organism: Candidatus Lambdaproteobacteria bacterium RIFOXYD2_FULL_50_16 (assembly GCA_001783695.1). Lineage (GTDB taxonomy): Bacteria > SAR324 > SAR324 > XYD2-FULL-50-16 > XYD2-FULL-50-16 > XYD2-FULL-50-16. The sequence goes on along the minus strand of MFNE01000026.1, from coordinate 192,136 downwards.
AATTCTTCCATCAGCTTTTCTTTAATCAGACTTCGCATCTGCTCTGGCAGCAAAGCCAGCATAGGATGAATCCCGGTAAGGCGCTCTGCAATAAATTGGTCTAAATGTCTTTCTAAGATAGGGGTCAAACGGGCTACAAACTCGGGACTGGTGAGCTTTTCGTGGATGTCACTATGAGAAAAAAGTTTGGTTTCAATCAAGTCGCCCAGCCGACGGGCTAGGTCTTTTTGGCGTTTATGAAACACCCCTTGTAAGGTAAACAAACCCAGATTAATGGGCTGTTTAGGGTGAAACAACATCTTTACCGCGACCCAGTTGGTAAGCCAGCCAATCAAAGCAGCAACCAACGGAATCAGAATCAGTTTCGGTAGGTCAGAATCGAGTAATTCCATAGTTAGCCTAGGTAAAAACGGGGGACCCGTTTAGAGAGGTTGCAACAGACCTCATAGTTTATTGTGCCCATGATATCAGCAAGTTCACTAGCTAATATTTCTTCATCCCCCTGCCGCCCAATTAACACTACCTGGTCCCCCAAGCATACCTCTGGGAAATCGGTGACGTCAATCAAGGTCAAATCCATACAAACCCGCCCTACCACGGGCATTCGCTGGCCTCGGATCAACACCTGAGCCCGATTAGACAAAGCCCTTGAGTAACCATCACCATAACCCACCGCAATACAAGCGATTCGACTAGGCCTTTTGGTCACCCAGGTGCCGCCATAACTAATTGGCGAGTTTACCTCGAAGTCACGCAGTTGTACGACCTCGGTTTTAAAGGTAATCGCTTGTTTAAGGTCGGGTTTGTTTCGGAGTTGCGCCGAAGGTAACTGGCCATAAAGCCCAATCCCAATTCGAAACAGATTTCCTCGCTCAAAATCTTTGAAATCACAAGTTCCTGACGAATTGGCGATATGGGTCCAGCGAGGCATAAAGCGGGCATCCATGCCCTCGATGAGGGCGTTAAATCGGGTAAATTGGGTCACCGTGGGTTCGTCTAGGCCCTCATCGGCTCTTGCCAAGTGAGAATCAATCCCTTCGACCCGCAAATGGTCAAACGAGTCAAAATGTTCCCAAAACTCAAAAAGCTGCGACGGCCCAAAACCAATCCGGCCCATCCCGGTATCGACCTTTAAATGGACCGGCTGCTGATATCCTTTGGCCTTGGCGAAATCTTGCAAAAGTCGGGCTGATTCGGGGCTGTGAATGGTAGGGGTTAACTGGTACTGCTCAAAATAGGGCAATGCTTCCTTGGGCCAAGCACCCAAAACCAAGATGGGTAGGGTCACCCCGCCCTGACGAAGTTCGATCCCTTCTTCAACCAAAGCCACCCCGGCCCAAGCGACCCCTTCAGCCTGGGCAACCAATGCGGTCTGGACCGCTCCATGCCCATACCCATCGGCTTTGACCACCGCCATCAACTGCCCGCCTGGGGGCAAGCATTTCTTAAATTGAGCGATATTGTGACAAAAGGATTGGCGGGAAATCTCGATATAGGTCTTGCGTAACATCCTTAGTAGGCTCGTTCAAAAACCACGGCTACATGGTCTAACCGATGAGGAATTGGCGGTTCAGGTTTGCGAATACGTAAGCGGGCTTTTTTGAGCCCCTCAGTCCCAATAAACACCTCTAAAATGGCCTCGGCCAAAGACTCAATGGTGCGGTAACGATTGGCGTTAAACACCCGCACCATCTCTTGAACCATTTTACCGTAATCAACATAGGATTGCAGTTGATCCGAATGGGTGTCCACCGACTCCACATCCAACCATAAATCGAGCAAAAACAACTGCCCTTGTTTAGCCTCGATCTCATAGTAGCCGTGATAGCCAAAGAGTTGAAGCCCAGCAACCTCTATTTGATAAGTTCGCAAGTTTACCTCCGCTTGCGGGCTTGGTGCCATATTTTATATGGCAGCGCGTTGAGTCTAATAAAACCGTTGGCAT
>MFNE01000026.1:159735-190154 GCA_001783695.1 Candidatus Lambdaproteobacteria bacterium RIFOXYD2_FULL_50_16 | reverse complement strand
GTTTAACAGCAACGCCATTTCGGGAGTGAACCAATACCCGGCATACACCTTTTGGGCGAAGCGGGGCATTAACATATCCTTGAGCTCAATCACGTCGCGGGTCAAGGTGATTGATTCCATTGCCCGGTGGGCCATATGTAAAACTGTGCCCCCTGGGGTTTCATAAACCCCACGTGACTTCATCCCCACATAACGAGACTCAACAATATCAATCCGTCCGACCCCGTTGTCCCCGGCAATTTGATTCAGCTGGGTAAGCATTTGGGCAGGGCTTAAACTCTTTCCATCCAAAGCTACCGGCACACCATCCGCAAAATCCAAGGTGAGTTCCGTCACCCGATCAGGAGCTGCCTGGGGAGATTTGGAAAGCTCGAACATCTCGGGCAGAGGCTTGGTCCAAGGGTCTTCTAGCATCCCCGCTTCGAAGCTAATATGCATCAGGTTTTCGTCAGAGGACCAAGGCTGCGACTTGGTCGCTTTGACTGGAATATCAAATCGGTGCGCGTATTCGATCAACTCATTACGCCCTGGATAAGCGTCAAAAAACTTTTTGATCTTCCAAGGGGCAATAATTTTAATCGAAGGGTCTAAAGACTGGTAACCAATCTCAAAACGGACTTGATCATTACCCTTACCCGTGGCTCCGTGAGCTACCGCCGTAGCCCCATATTTTTGGGCACAATGGATTTGGGCTTCTGCAATCAAAGGCCTAGCGAGGCTGGTACCCAAGAGATAGGTGCCCTCATAGTGAGCATTCATCTGGATGGAGGGAAAAACAAAGCGGGAGACAAACTCTTCGGCCACATCCTCGATCAACACCATCGAGGCCCCGGCTTTAAGGCCTTTGGCTTTGATGGCTTCTAAATCCTCGACCTTTTGGCCGAGGTCCAGACAAAGGGCGATAACCTCGTGACCTTCTTCCACCAACCAGCGGACGATCACCGAGGTATCGAGACCGCCTGAATAGGCGAGCACGACTTTCTCTTTACTCATGAATAGCTAGAATATTAGGGTTTTCAATCGATTGGCTTGAGCTTTTTGATTTTTTCAATCAGCTCTCGGGCGAAGTTTGCCTCAACTTCAGGGGGCTTTTCCGCTTGGGTTTGGGCCAATCGGCTTGCTCGATACTCTTCCCTTAAACCAGCAAAGTCAATCGTTTCATTAGTCCGTCCCTTCATGAAACGGCTAAACTCACTCTGATCCACTTGAGCGATAACCCCAATCTGCGATGCGGTCACCCCACAGGCGAAGGCCATGCCATTAACCTCTAAAATCACCACCTTTTGCTTTGGCCCCAAATGAAATTGGCTAGCAAGACGAATCTCGTACTTACCTCGTTTGAGGTTTAACCGGTCTAAGAAGTAGCGGTTGTATATCCACAACCCCGCGTATGCGAGCCCCAAAACCAGAGCCAGCGCGATAAGTACTAAAAAAATATCATATCCCGAAAGACTACCGACCGGGTTATCGGTAATGAGCCTTGGCTGGACAGGCGTCTCTGCCCCCTCTTGGGGGGCGGGAGCCGGGGATCCGCCAAAGACTTGGGGTTCAGGGGGCTTTTTGTATAAAAAAAGGGTTAACTTTTCAAATTGGGCTTGGTGGATCGCTTTGCCAGCAGCATCAAAATTGGTATCCGCAAACCGAACCTCAACAATGGTATTTTTGCCTTCTTGTTTGAGGCGAAGCTCGCTGATAAACTGATTATTGATCCTGGTTATCGCCAACTTGGGGTCAAAGCTGGCGTGTGGCAAAATCATCTGGAACACACCAGGATCAAAGAGGTAGGATAAGGATTGCGAATAATCTCCGCCAAAGGTGAATTCCAGCGATTGCCGGTCTTCGTCTAGCTTTGGTTCGACCTTTAAGATTTGGGCGTTTGGAACAGGTTCTTCGGCGGCAAAGAGGGGAGGCGTTAAAAAAAAGAAGCAAAGGGTCCAAAGCAACACTTTCATTTTATCCCTTCAACTTGGCCATACGTCCCTTTTTGTCCAGAATATCGGTGATTTTAAGGGCAAATTTTTCGTGTTGAACCACAATCTCGCCCTTGGCCACCTTTTTGTCGTTAATCAAAATGTCCATCGGCGAGCCCACATCTTTGGTTAACTCTAAAATGGAACCCATATCGAGTTTTAAAAGGTCCTTGATCAACATTTTAGTCGCACCCACTTCAACCCGCAAGGTCAAAGGGATATTCATCAAAAAATCGACCCCAACCCCTTCATCAGAGTTAACCGAGTCCCCCTTATCGTCACCCCCTCCACCCCCAAAAAGGCTGGCCAGGGCGTCGTCGTCTCCGCTGGATTTCGGTTTGGCCTCGGACTTGATCATCTCCTTGTTGGCCTGGAGCTCCGCTTCTACGTCAGACCAGTCAATCGAATCGGAGTCATCCATCCCCGAGAAGTCCATGTCGTCGCCCATGGTTCCCTCCTTAGTTGAGTATAAACTCTGTGATCAAGATTTTTTTAACAGGCGTCCGGTCTTTGGTTTCGGAAGCATCGATAAATTCTTGGTCAAAGATACCGTTAACCTTTTTAAAGATCTCGCGCTTGACTAACTCTGTGCCTGCACGGGTCCGCAAGTCCTCAGTGGTCAGGTTTTGCAAGAAGGTGATCACAATATCATCGATCAAATATTCTCGTTGTGCCAAAAAAATCAAGGCGTTGGGGTCTTCAAGCGCGGCCACCAGCTTGACTGACAGAAAGTGTTTACCATCGCGTAGGTTGACCGTATATTTGCGCGGGGGTGTAAACACGGGATTGATTAGTTTGACTGCTTCCCCTTGCGAGGTCGAGGCAATTTCTTCTTCAAGTTTGGTCTCGGCTTGATCAGGGGGCTTCACCGCCGCCGCTTCCTCTGTGCTACCTCCGAGGAACATTAGCGCGCCCACGGCCAAACCGATCAAGAGTACCAAGACAACGGCGATAATGATAATCAGCTTCTTTTTGCCACCACCACCACCGCCTGATGCCTCTTTTTCTTCGTCTGCCATGATCTCCCTTGGCTGTTAGTTTTTCCTAAGATTATATTGATATTCTTTGGCCTTTAAAAGACTAAAATCGAAGTCAAGGGGCCTATTCCATAGTAAGAATGCAAGCGGTAGGCCCACCAGCATAGGCTTGCTGGATTTTAAGGTTTTAACCTAGCCCAAAGAAACGCTTAAACCTTTTTGTCCTTAGTTGCTGCTCTATGGCCTCAATCGCCTTAAATCCGGCGGCTCTTCCTCGTTTTACACATTCGTCGAGCCTGGAAAAATCGGCCCAATGAATGTCCATCAAGTCCACCTTGATACTAAAGTCTGCTTCAAGCAAGCAGTGGTTTTTGAGCTTCAAACGACTAGCTTCCGCAGCCCTAAGTTGCACATCCCAGCCGGTCAAGTCGGCCAAGTCTTCCTCTTCGGTGCCCATTTTTGGCGCCACATCAACTGCAATGACAAAATCCGCCCCAATTTTGCGGGCAAGCTTTACAGGTAGGGGCTCAACCCAAGACCCATCCACATATTCGAGTCCATTAATGGTAATCGAGGGGAACACCCCTGGAATCGCCGCTGAAGCCAAGACGGATGCCATCAGGTCCCCAGCGGTGAACTCGGTCATTTGCCCGGTGAGTAAGTTAGTCGCAACCAACCCTAATGGAATCGGACATTCTTCAATCTGAATCTTTGGGATCAAATGGCTAAGATTTGAGTCAAAGGTAGCCCGGGAAATAAAACTTGAGCGGGTGGTACTGATAGCAAAAAAATAACCGGTGGTCACCCAACGCTTGATCTGGGCGAAATAGCCCTTGTTTTGCTGCTCGGACTCCTTGATAAAGTCGAGGCGGGTTTGGTTGTAGTCGTCCGATTCGAGGAACGCAGCTACGTTTTTTATAGCCCGGTCAATGTCGGGATGGGCCGCATAAATCGCCCCTATAACCCCTCCGACGCTGGCTCCAGTGACAATATCAATGGGAATTTTGGCTTCGGTTAATGCTTGGATCACCCCCAAGTGGGCGAGCCCCCTAGAGGCCCCACCACCTAAAGCGAGGCCAACTTTCAAAGCCATGCACCTTCTCCCTTTTAACTTTGGGTTTTCCGCAAGGCCAAGTTAAGCTCTTTTAATTGCGCAGGGTCCACTTTCCCTGGCGCTTCTGTCAAAAGGCAAGATGCTTGCTGAGTTTTGGGGAAAGCAATCACCTCGCGGATGGACTCGGCCCCAGTTAGAAACATCATCAACCGATCAAAACCCAAGGCCAATCCCGCGTGCGGCGGAGCCCCTTGGTCCAGCGCATCAAGCAAGAACCCGAACTTTTCACGGGCCTCCTCGTCCGTAATTTTAAGCATCTGAAAAACCCGCTTTTGAATATCAGGCCGGTGAATACGAATGCTGCCCCCACCCAGTTCTACCCCGTTAAGCACCAGATCGTAAGCTATCGAACGGATATCGGTCGGATGTTTAGCGGTCTCCATGTCTTCCATCACGGGCATGGTAAAGGGATGGTGACAAGAATGGAAACCTCCGTCTTCGGTCGCTTCAAACAAGGGAAAGTCGGTCACCCAGCAGAACACAAACCGTCCGTCTTCGGCCAATTTTCTGCGCCGCGCCACTTCTTTGCGAAGGTTCCCCAAGGCGTCATTAACCACCTGTTTTTTGTCGGCTCCAAACAACAACAAGTCGCCCACCTTGGCCCCGGTGCGCTGATTGATCTCGGCGATTTCTTCAGGGTTAAAAAACTTTGTGATCGGCGATTGCCAGCCTTCAGGGGTAAGCTTCACCCAAGCAAGGCCTTTGGCGCGATAAATTTTAACAAACTCGGTTAGATCGTCTAGGTCTTTGCGAGAAAAATCTGCCCCGCCAGGAACACACATCACCTTGACCAACCCCCCTTCACTTTGAGCGGCTTGGCTAAAGACCTGGAACCCACAGTTTTTAGAAAGCTCGGTCAGGTCGGTTAATTCTAAACCATAACGCAAATCAGGGGCATCGCTACCGTACTTGGCCATGGCGTCTGCATACAACATCCGGCGAATCGGCAACTCCACCTTAACGGCTAAGGTTTTTTCAAACAATTCGGCCACCATCCCTTCTACCAAGGTCATCACGTCGTCAGGAGCCACAAAGGCAAACTCTAAGTCGATCTGGGTGAACTCAGGCTGGCGGTTGCCCCTAAGGTCTTCGTCTCTAAAACACTTGGCAATCTGGTAATACCGGTCATAACCAGCCACCATCAACAACTGTTTAAATAATTGGGGAGATTGGGGTAATGCGTAAAAGTGCCCCGGATTGACGCGGCTCGGAACCAAATAGTCACGCGCCCCTTCGGGGGTGCTGCGGGTCAAAATAGGGGTTTCAAACTCAAAAAAGCCATGTTCGTGCAGGTAATTTCGCATCACATGGGCAGCCTTAGAGCGCAAAATCAGGTTGTGCTGCATTTGAGGTCGGCGCAAATCTAAGGTCCGGTTTTTTAACCGGTTTTTTTCGGTAATCGATTCTTGCAGGTCGCCAATTTGAAATGGCAGGGCAGTACAACCGTTTAACAGTTTGAGTTCCTTTACAAAAACCTCAATCTCACCGGTTTTCATTTTCAGGTTGACCTGGTCTGTAGAACGAGCCACGACCTCGCCTTTTATGGCCACCACATATTCAGAGCGCAGTTCTTGCGCCCGCTCGAAAGAGGCCTGATTATGCTGGGGTCCAAAGACTACTTGTGCCATCCCTGTATGGTCACGCAAATCAACAAAGATAACCCCTCCATGGTCTCGACGGCTATGGACCCAACCCATCAAGGTCACCTGACGCCCGAGGTCGGCCTTGCCTAAATGTTCCAGGTAATCACTTCGTTTCCAATCGCCTAAAGGATCAAGTTGCATGTCTAGTGAGGTGCTTAGGGTTCGTTTTGAGGGATTTTGGGGTTCTCTAGTGCCCTCGTCAAGCTATAGATTAATAGGGGCTTTAACTTTGAGGACCAGAATGCTTGCGGATCAGAGCAAACAGGCTTTGTAGGTCTTTGGCGATATGGAGCAGAGCGAGGTATTTTTCTTTGATAAATCCAGAAACCACCATCTGATTCAGCTGCATTAGCAAGGGGTCAAAAAACCCTTCCCCATTAAAAAGGATCACCGGTTTGTCGTGTTGCTTGAGTTGCGCTAAGGTGACGACCTCGAAAAGTTCGTCTAAGGTGCCAAAACCGCCAGGTAGCACCACAAACAGGTCGGAGTACTTGAGCATAATCGACTTACGATCAAACATATTGTCCACCTCCAGAAGGTTTTGCAGCCCTGGATGAACAATCTCCTCTTTGGCTAAATGCTTGGGGATGACACCGGTCACCTGCCCCCCTTGGGTCAAACAGGCATTGGCCAAAACGCCCATCAAACCCACCGAGGCTCCACCATAAACCAGTCCAAATCCGTTTTCTGCAATCCAGCTACCGATAGACAAGGCCCAACCTTCAAACTCAGGCCGGGTCCCCATCGCCGATCCGCAAAAGACACAAACTCGTTTCATTTAAATCAGCCTATTCGTAAAAGCTTTTAAGCATACGGCTGCGAGTTGGATGTCGCAACTTTCGCAGTGCTTTGGCCTCGATTTGGCGGATCCTTTCTCTGGTCACGTCGAAGTCTTGACCCACTTCTTCTAAAGTATGGTCCTTTTTCTCGTCGATCCCGAACCGCATTTTAAGTACCTTTTCTTCTCGAGGGGTCAAGGTCGAAAGTACGTTTCTGGTAACGTCGGCCAGATAGGTGTTAACCACTGATTCCGAGGGCAACACCGCTGAAGAGTCAGGAATAAAATCCCCTAAATGCGAATCGTCCTCATCCCCAATCGGGGTCTCCAAACTAATCGGTTCCTTTGCAATTTTCAGCACTTTTCTAACCTTTTCCACAGGCAAGTCCATCTTCTCCGAAATTTCTTCGGGGCTGGGCTCGCGGCCAAACTCTTGAACCAAATGGCGCGAGGTGCGGATTAACTTGTTTATGGTCTCGATCATATGCACCGGAATCCGAATAGTGCGCGCCTGATCGGCAATCGCGCGGGTAATCGCTTGGCGAATCCACCAAGTGGCATAGGTCGAAAACTTATAACCTCGCCGATACTCAAACTTGTCCACCGCCTTCATCAGACCGATGTTGCCTTCTTGGATTAAGTCCAAAAACTGCAAGCCTCGGTTGGTGTATTTTTTGGCGATGGAGATAACCAAACGCAGGTTCGCCTCGACCAACTGGCTTTTGGCCTGACTAACCTTCCGCTCGGCAATCTTGAGCTTTTTAATCTCTGCGCGAAATCGGTCTAAGATCACATCGGTTTGGGCAATCATTTTGTCAATCCGCCGGTTACCTGCTTGAACCTTTTCTAAAATCCGCCTAGCCACTCTAAAGTTGTGTCCAGTCAAAGCTTTAATCTCTTCTTCGACCTTTTTATTTCCTCGTTCGTCCTCGCCCTCGACCCATTGATTTATCCACTCTTCCACCTTAACCACGGGCGCTCGCAGGTCACGTTGGTAGCGAGAGAGTTGGGTAAAGGTTAGGTCGATCTTGTCGTTGTGGTGCAACATGACCTTAAACATTGTGTCGATCTGCTTGGTATTAAAGTTGATACTCCGCAGAATCTTGAGCAACACAAACAGGGATTCTTCAATATCCTTTTCGCCCGCTTCTTTAATCTTCGGGTCTTTAACCCCTTCTAGCTTTTTGACCAGTTTATTTCGCTCTTCTAAAGCCTTTTTCGCTTGGCGCAATTTGGCCAAAACCTGATCTGCTGCTTGGCTTTCTTCTTCAATAACCTGATCGTCTTCATCAATCCCCGAAACGATATCGCGGGCTCGCGCTTTGCCGTTTTTAAGCTTTTTACCTAAATCAAACAGATAGTTAACGATCAATTCGGATTTAAGTAGGATGTCCAACATCTCGTGCTGGCCCTTTTCGATTTTTTTGGCAATCCGCACCTCGCCTTCACGGGTGAGAAGCTTAATCGAACCCATTTCCCGCAAGTACATCCGAACCGGGTCGTCCGAGTTTTGGTCGGCTGCTTGGCTGGCTTCATCTTCAGCGTCGAATTCTTCTTCGTCGTCTTCATCGCCCACCACCAAATCGGTGTCATCGACCCGTTTGACGTTGGTAACAATCTCGACGTTGTGATTTTCTAGGTGGTCCATAACCGCACTCATCACGGATTTACCCACCTCGAAGGGAATTAGGTCGCCTAGTTCATCTTCAGTCAAAAACCCCTTTTCCTTCCCCTTGGCAACTAGGTTGCGAAGGAGTTTTTCCATATCCTTATCGGTTGGGTCTTCGGATTTTTTACCTTTTTTCGCTTTCGCGCTTTTATCTGCCATGGTCTTTAAGACTACTTGAGGTTAGCTTTGATTTAATCGCTGCTTGCGCCGCTTGCGTTCTTCCATCTTTTTTTGAACTAGGTCTAACGCGCTGTCGGAAGAGTCACTACGACGTGATTGCAACTCACTTCGTTGCACCCGCTTCTTTAAACTTTTCGTCCAACGCAAAACCAAGTCCTCTTGGTACTCCTTCAAATATCGAGGCTCGCCTTCGATTAGCTGCATCAATACTGAACTGTACTCTTTGAAGAATTCCGGAAAATCCAAGGGCCTTAGTTGTTCAAATTCCTCGTTTTCTAAACTAAGGAATCGAGAAAACAACCTTCCCAAATAGGGATTTTCGAAATACTCCTCCGAAATCTCTTGGCGAACCGTTCTAATCGCCCGTGGTTGATGAACTAAGTATTTCATCAACCGCAATTCTCTTGCGTCCGCCCCTTTTAAACTGGCCTGCTCAGGCAGGAGTAGTTTTTGTTCTAAACTTTTAGCGGCCAATTCTGCCCCCGGTTTAGCTCGCAGGCCTTGGGGGTCCACTTTAAACGCCTTGCCGATCTCGCCTAAAAACAGGTCCCGCTTAAGTTTGGAGGTAATCGCCGCCGCTAATTCCGCCAATTCTTCTAGCTTTACCTTTTTTTGACTTATCCCTTTACCTGCCACCTCTTCTGCGGCCCGATCAAGCACAAAGCGGTAATCATAGGGCGCCTTCTCCACCAATTCGCTAAAGTTGGCCGCTGTGTACTTTTTAAAAAAATCATCTGGATCAAGTCCTTCGGGTAGCATTACTACCTTCGAGTCCAGATCGTTTTCCACAAATATCCGGGCCGCCTTTAAAGCGGCCACTCTTCCGGCCAAGTCCCCGTCAAAAACCAGTTCCAATTCTTTGACGCCTAAGCGTTTCAGTGCCTTAATATGCTCCAGGTTGACCGCCGTACCACAAGCCGCAATGGCGTGATCAAACCCCTTTTCGTGGAGCCGAATCACGTCCAAATAACCTTCTACCAACATCGCCCGCCCGGTCTTGCGGATGCGATCTTTAGCTTCAAAAACCCCATAAAAAACGCTGCTTTTTTTATAAAGCTCCGTCTCTGGCGGGTTTAAATACTTAGCCCCAGACTTAGGGTCGTCATTGGCAATTAACCGCCCCGCAAATCCCAAACAACGCCCGGTCACATCGCGTATGGGGAAAATTAACCTTCCTCGTAACCGGTCATAAACACCGCCTTTATCCCCTGGCTTAACCAGCCCGGCGGCCTCCTGGATTTCCAGCGGCACCTTTTTGCCGGTCAAATGGTCACTCAAGGGGGTCCAGCCTTCTGGAGCCCAACCTAATAAAAAACGCTGGCACAACTCTGGGCTAAGAGCCCGTTCCTTGATATACAAGGCAATTCTGCTTTGAGGTGAGGCCTGAGCTAAGTTTTTTAAATAAAATTCCTGCGCCAGGGTCAAACAACCTCGTAAATCTAAACCCGCCTTTTCAGGCCGTTCCCCCCCAGATCGGGTCAACCGAATCCCTGCCCGGTCCGCCAAAAACTCAACCGCTTCAGTGAAGTGGAAGTGTTCTATATCCATCACAAAGCCCACTGCGTTCCCGTGGACCCCGCAGCCAAAACAATGGTAATTCCCTCGGTCAGGACTCACCACAAAACTCGGCGTTTTTTCCGAGTGAAAGGGGCATAACCCCAAAAAGTTCTTGCCTGAAGGCTTAAGCGCCGCATAACCCGAAATCAGGGCCACCAGATCGGTTGCTTGCACAACCTGGTCGATTTCCTCTTTAGGAATCAGCCCTTTGTTCTCCATGGCCCCTCAGACAAAAAGTTCTTCCTTCTCCTCTTGGATCAATCCCTTTAGGCGGGCGCGAGAAGCCAATTCCTCAATCGCTTCCAGCCCTTCAGTTCCTAAATTAATCGAAAAGTCGTTTACGTAGAGCCCAATATGTTGGTCAATCACCTCGGATGCCATTTCTTGCGCATGCGCCTCAATATAAGGGCGAGCATCGCTCAAATGGGTTTTAGCGTAACGAATTGAGTCTGCAATCAAACCCTCAATGGCCAATTTGTCGGATTGGGCGAGGTCGCGCCTAACCATGATCCCACCTAAGGGAATTGGTTTGCCCGTCTCTTTTTCCCACCAATCGCCTAGGTCTAAATAGGCGTTTAACCCATTATTTTGATAGGTAAAGCGCGACTCATGGATAATCACCCCTGAATCTACCTCACCTGACAAAATAGCCGGGATAATCTCACTAAAAACCATCTGCACCGGTTCAAATTCGCCTGCATTTGCAAGTTTAAACAGCAAACTAGCAGTAGTCCAAGCACCCGGTAAGGCCACCTTGCCCCCCTTGGGTTTGCTCCCACTTTTGCCAATCCAAAGCGGACCACAACCGCGACCTAAAGCGGCTCCACTTCTTAAGAGTTGGTAGCGATTTTGGAGGTGAAAAAAGGCATGAATAGAGGCCTTGCTGACTTGCAGCAAGGACTGGCGGGCCATTTGGTTAAGCTCTTCCACATCCTTGATAACCGTCTCGAACCGATAATCCCCACCCAGACGCCCGTGTACGAGGGCATCGAAGATAAAGGTATCGTTCGGGCAGGGCGAAAAGCCCAAGGTCAAGGTCTGCATGGTCAAAGCTCACCGGGGTTTGGGTTTGGTTAAAAATTCTGGGACTAATGCCCCAGAGGTCACCAAATAGTTCCCAACTAAGCGGCCTTGTTAAGCATAACCGTTACCCGAGACTTCTTGCGAGAAGCATTGGCTTTAGTGATCACCCCTTTGGTGCAGGCCTTGTCGATCACTTTATGAACCGCTGGCAACATAGCCTTGGCCTCGTCTTGTTTCCCCTCGGTAATTAAAGAGAGAAACTTTTTTACTTCCGTGCGCAGGTTAGAGCGCAAGGCGCGGTTGCGCAGCCGGTTAATGGCGTTTTGGCGGGCTCGTTTGAGGGCCGATTTGTGGTTTGCCACTCTATATCTCCTTAGAAGGCGTTTTCCAGATGTTCCAACTTCGCCTGTCCTTGGTCAAAGGTGATAGCAATCACATCGAACCTTGGTTGCAGGTCGGAAATTAATTTTTGCTCCAAATACATCTGCCCCAACTTACGAATCCGTTCGCACTTGGCGCGGGTCATCTGGATCAAAGGGCTTTGGCTTTGCCGGGTTTTAACCTCAACAAACACTAAAAATTCACCTTTTTGTACAACTAAATCCAACTCCCCCGCCTTGACGCGAAAGTTGGATTCGACAATCTTGTACCCCTGTTTTTTGAGGTACTGCTTGGCCATTTTCTCGCCCTTTAGCCCTAAGGCATGGGCGGGATTGGCCGACTTTTTTTTGCCTCCGAAGAGGATCACACCCTAGCGGAAAGCTTTTCTTGAATCCGGGCCGCTTTACCAAAGCGCTGGCGCAGGTAATAAAGCTTCGCACGGCGGATCTTACCGATCCGTTTAACTTCAATCGAGTCGATCCTAGGCGAATGCAGCGCAAATACCCGCTCGATCCCAAAACCGCTAGAAACCTTGCGTACGGTAACCGTGGCGCGCAGGCTGTTTTTGCTGCAATGTTTGCCGATCACGACCCCTTCAAAGGGCTGAATCCGCTCTTTCTCGCCTTCCTTGATCCGATAATTGACCTTTACCGTGCTGCCAACTTGGAGCTCGGGTACGTCACGGAGTTGCTCTTTTTCGAGTTGTTCAATCAGCTTGCTCATCTTTCTCCCAGAGATGCTGGTTGGTTGCCCATTACTTACCGGGCCTGTCCTGGCCTAAGAGGTCTGGCCTCCTTTGGCCGGTCGTTTCCTTAGCGCTTTCTTGGCGCCAAGCATCGATCTTTTTGTGGTCCCCGCCTAGTAGTAGTTCAGGAACCGCGAGCCCCCTAAATACCGGGGGTTTTGTATAGTGGGCACATTCTAAGAGCCCTTTTTCAAAGGACTCATCTTCTAAGGATTCGGCATTTCCAATCACCGATTCTTCGAGCCGCGCCACTGCCTCAATCAAGGCCATAGCTGCCACCTCGCCACCCATCATCACAAAGTCACCGAGACTAATCTCCTCCTCTACAAACTGGGAGACCCGCTCGTCAAATCCCTCAAACCGGCCACAAATCAGAGCCAGCGGCTCCTTTAACTGGGCCAGTTGGCGGGCTTTGGCTTGATTAAAAGGGGTTCCTCTTGGGGAGATTAAAATCCTCCGAGCCTTTTGGCCCCATTTTTTTTCTGCCTCTTCCAAGGCATCTACGATCGGCTCAGGTCTAAGCAACATCCCGGCGCCTCCGCCACAGATGCTGTCGTCCACCTTTTTATGTTTACCCAGACCAAATTCCCGAAAATTTTCTAACCTTACGGTTAGCTTTTGGTCTCTGATCGCCCGCCCTAAAAGGCCGGTATCTAAAAAACCGGAAAACAACTCCGGGTAGAGGGTAAAGAGCCAAAACTCCATCAGGAGGACTCTTGATTTCGGTTCAACTCCAAAAGACCAGGCAAGGGTTCAATAATCACCCGCTTTTGTTCGGGCAGAATCTCCTTTAATACCTCGTCTGTTGCCGGAAACAAAAAGTCACCCGCCTCGCTTTTGACCTCAAAAACCACGTGAGGCCCCGGCTCGAAATAATGTTCGATCTGCCCCAAAAGGTTTCCAGCCCGGTCAAAAACCTGCGCCCCAATCAATTCGTGGATGAAGAACTCGCCTTCCTCTAAGGGCTTTAGCCACTCATCTGGAACCCAGAGCCCAAGATTTTTTAATTCTTCAGCCTGATTGCGGTCTTCAATCCCTTGTATCTTCAAAATCCACTGCCCCTTCTGGGGGCGGACTTGATCTACTTGGTAACGGACCGGTTTTTCCCGGTCCATCAGCCATACCTCTTCCAGTCCGGCAAACAGTGAGGTGTCTTCGCTCGTCAAAAACACCTTTACCTCACCTCTGATCCCATGGGCCGAGGTGATCCTGCCGATCTGGGTTAACCCTAAAGGGTCGGACATTAGGCTTCGGAGGCCGACTCAGCGGCTACGGCTTTGGCCTTGGGCACGTATTTAAACGGCTCGACAGCAAACCCTTGAGCAACCAACAATCGGTTCACTCGGTCCGAGGTGGTAGCACCTTGATCCAACCAATATTGAATCCGCTCTTTTTCAAGGGCGATTTCTTTATTCATCGGGTTAAAGGTCCCCAATTTTTCCAGGTAGCGCCCGTCACGGGGTGCCCGCTGGTCGGCGGCAACCAATCGATAAAAGGGTTTTTTCTTTGCGCCCGCTCGGGCCAGCCGAATGTTAACTGCCACTTAGTACTCTCCTGTTTGTTTTTACAAGCGTTTAAAACTTATGCGCCCCCAAAGGGACCAAAGCCTCCGGGCCCGCCCATCATACCCTGCATGGCCCGCATGCTTTTTTTACCGCCCATCGAAGAAAACTTTTTCATCATCTTCTTCATCTGAGCAAAATTCTTTAAAAGACGATTCACGTCACTTACATCGGTTCCAGACCCTTTGGCAACCCTAAGTTTCCTGGAACCGTTTATAGTACCGGGGTTTTCTCGTTCTGCCAAGGTCATTGAGTCGATAATAGCTTCGACCCGGCTTAATTGGCCGGTATCAACCTCTTGCCCTGCTGGCATCTTTGCACCTACACCAGGGATCATTTTCATTAAGTCCCCGATATTACCCATTTTTTTAATCTGGTGTAGCTGCTCACGAAAATCGGTCAAAGTAAAATCGTTTTGACGTAACTTCTGTTCCATCTTTTTGGCATCGGCCAAATTGATGTGCTGCTGTGCCTTTTCGATCAAGCCCACCAAGTCGCCCATGCCAAGAATACGGCTGGCTATCCGGTCTGGGTAAAAGGGTTCGAGTTGATCGCTTTTTTCGCCTACCCCAATAAATTTAACGGGCTGCCCGGTAATAGCCCGAATCGAAAGCGCCGCTCCGCCTCTGGCATCGCCATCCATCTTGGTTAATATAAAACCTGTAATCCCAAGCTTTTCGTGAAAGCTAGAGGCGACGTTAACCGCTTCTTGTCCGGTCATCGCGTCGGCCACAAACAGGATTTCGGTCAGATCAATCAATCCTTTGATATGGCCCAGTTCGTTCATTAATTCTTCATCGATCTGGAGCCGCCCGGCGGTGTCCAAGATCAGATAATCAAAAAGCCCGCGGCTTGCCTGCTCTTTGGCGAGTTGAGCGATCCCTTCAGCGGTCATCTGGGGATTAGAATCAAAACAATCAATCTCTAAATCCTTAGCCAGCACCTTTAACTGCTCGATAGCTGCTGGCCGGTAAATGTCCGCCGAGGCGAGCAACACCTTTTTTCCGTCTTTTTTAAGCATCCGCGCCAATTTAGCGGCGGTGGTAGTTTTACCTGAACCTTGCAGGCCTACCATCATCACCACAGTTGGCGAGCTGGGCGAGCGTAAAAGCCCATGGTTCGAGCCCCCCATCATCTGGGTTAATTCGTCGCTTACGATCTTAATAAACTGCTGGGCTGGACTCAAACTGCCCATCACTTCTTTTCCCAGCGCCCTTTTTTGCACACTCCGCAAAAAAGCCCCTACCACGCGGTAGTTAACGTCCGCTTCTAAGAGCGCCATCTTGACTTCTTTTAGGGAAGCCTGAATATTGCTCTGAGTAAGCACACCTTTATTGGTGAGCTTTTTAAAGGCGTCGTTGAATTTTTGGGTCAGCGCGTCAAACAAGGGGTTCCCCGAATTTAAGTAAATCCTAGATGCTAGTTCGCCGATTTACCCTTGTCAATGGCTGGCAAGCGGTTTTTATGCTTTTTTTGGTGGTGTTAGGCACCGGGTGCGGATTTGAGTTAAATCGCAATCAGGTCAGCCTACCTGGCGGAGCGGTCAGTTTAGGGTTAAACCCTATCTCAAACCAAACCTACATCGCCGGACTAGATCTCGACTTAGGCAACGAGTTGGGTTTATTGTTAGCCCGTAACCACATCCCCTTAGAGTCTCCCAAGTCTGCGGATTTGGTCCTCCAAATCGAGATCAACGCCAGCAGCCATAGCCGCCAAGACCTGTCTATTTACAACAACCAAACCTATAAGTTTGTCTTTGTTCACCAAGCAAAAGTGACTTTGTCAGATAACCGTAAGAGCCAGATTTGGATCAATCAGGCTCCGGTCGAAGGTCACTTTGATCTTGAAACCAGTCATACCGAGTTAAGTGATGAGGAAACTCGGCGCGGGCGCACCAAGGCCACCGAATCCCTAGCCGATGCCATCGCCACCAAGCTTTCACAGAATTTTTAAAATAAAGTCCAATGAAACGATTTGCCTGGGCTATGTCGCTGGTTTTTTTAACCGCCTGCGCGGGCGCAAAAAAACCGCCGCTGGCCGAATTGGCCCCTTGCCAATTGGTTAAACTTGCTCCTGGCCCAGAAGACCTAGCCTTAGATCAAAACCGGATTTTGGTTTCGGTGGATGACCGCCGTCAGACGATAAGGGAAGGGGCTATTTTAGCGTTGGATATCCATTCCGGTACCTTCCACCCGCTGACCGGTTGGCAATCAGAACCGCAAATCAAACAGTTCCACCCCCAAGGGATTGATTTAATCGAGCAAGATGGAGTTCGTTATCTTTTTGTGGTACTCAAACGGTTTGACGGGCAAAACCCGGCAATCGCCCGATTTAAGGTTAACGGGGACCACCTAGAAGCCGCCGGATTTTGGCGGGACCAACTGCGAGACCCTAACGATTTAGTAGCCCGCCCTGAAGGGGGTTTTTACGTTACCGATAACGATCCAGCGATGATTAACAATCTTATGGGATCAGGCCGTATCCTTTTGTTTATAAACGAAGACAAAGCACAAATAGTGGCGGATGGGCTTACCTTTGCCAACGGCTTGGCCCTAACAGAAGGGCACCTCTTTGGGACCACTTCCCTTCTAGGCGACTTATATTCCTGGGAGATTGGCCCCAAAGGCGAACTAAATAAAAAGCTCCGTCTGGCTAACATCCCTGGTGGGGACAACTTAAGTATTAACGGGGGAATTTTACTAATCGCCGGGCACCCCTGCAAACGCTGCTTTATGAGCCATGCCAAAAGCACTGACAAACATTCTCCTAGCCAAATCTGGGCCTATAACATCGAAGCTCGGCAGTTAGATTTAGTCCTCGAAGATCCAATGGGTAAAAAGTATAGTGCCGCCTCAGTAGCCATAGCCACCCCCGACCGGTTGATCTTGGGGCAGGTGTTTGATGGGCAACTCCTATCCTGCCCCCTTCCCGCTCCTTGGCCCCCTCTGGTTTCAGAACAAAAGCGGGTTTACCACCTCAAAACGATGAGTGGTGAGGATAAGTTTTTCTACCAAGACCGGGATTAAAACTTAAAAATGCGGGGACGCTTCCTCTAGCAAGAGCACCGGGATTTGCTCCTTTACTGGGAACCGCAGGCGGCAGGCGGGGCAAACCAAGCCAAATTCGGGCTCGGTCACCTCGGTAAGTTCCCCTTTACATTGGGGGCAGGCAAGTAGGGCTAAAAAATCGGGGTCCATGGGCCACTTTTTAATTGGTTTTTCCCCGATCCTGACCGCCCAACTGGCTTGGGTCAAGTCCTTTTGCTTCGGGTTGGTTAAGCTTCAACCTCGCCTATGTAAATGGTAATATTTTAGCAGGCTAGCGGTGCTCGAATCGTGGTCCTTCGAAACGGTGCCTTCGCTCAAATCCTTCAAGACCCCTTTAGCCAATTGCTTGCCCAACTCTACCCCCCATTGATCAAAGGAATAGATATTCCACAACACCCCCTGCACAAAAACCTTGTGCTCATAAAGGGCAATCAAGGCCCCAACTGACTTAGGTGTTAATTTAGGCGCCATCAGGGCGGTTGAAGGACGGTTACCCGAAAAAAGCTTATAAGCTATTAATTCTTCCGGGCACTTTTCCGCCTTAAGCTCTTCTATTCCTTTACCAAACGCCAGCGCTTTTTGTTGTGCAAAAAAGTTAGACATCAACTTTTCCTGGTGGTCTCCATGCTCTTCAACAGGCGCGGCGAAGCCGATAAAATCCGTTGGGATCAGCTTGGTCCCCTGGTGAATCAATTGGTAGAAGGCATGCTGGCCACCAGTGCCCGGTTCCCCCCAAACGATAGGCCCGGTCTGGTAGTTCACGGCGTTACCCTCGCGGTCGGTCCCTTTGCCGTTAGATTCCATATCCCCTTGCTGGAAATAAGCAGGAAAACGGTGAAGATATTGGCTATAGGGCAACATCGCTAAGGATTCGGCCCCAAAAAAGTTATTGTACCAAAGCCCGACTAACGCTAAATTTATGGGCAAGTTTTTTTCAATCGGACTGGTTAAAAAATGCCGGTCCATCTGGAAAAAACCGGCCCTAAGCTCGTCAAAGACATCAACCCCAAGCCCTAACATCAACGGCAACCCAATCGCCGAGGTGAGCGAGTAACGCCCGCCGACCCAATCCCAAAATTCGAAAATATTTTGCCGCGCAATCCCAAAGGCCGCAACTGCTTCTAAGTTGGTCGATAGCGCCACAAAGTGTTTGGCCACCGCTTTTGGGTCCCCGCCAGTACCCTGGATCAACCAAGCCTTAGCCGTCTCGGCATTAGTCATGGTCTCTTGGGTAGTGAAGGTTTTTGACGCGACAATAAACAGGGTATGGTCTGGGTCCAGTTCGCGTAAAACCTCGGCACTGTGAGCCCCATCTATATTGCTGATAAAGCTTAAGTGCAAATCCCTTTTGCCATAAGCCTTTAGCGCTTCATACACCATTAAGGGCCCCAGATCACTGCCACCAATTCCGATATTAACAATATTTTTGATTGGCTTACCTCGATGACCCAAAAACTCACCTTTATGTAGCTTATGGGCGAACTCGCGCATCTGGGCCAAAACGCGGTTGACCCCAGGCATCACATCAACCCCGTCCACCTTGATTGGCTCGTTAGAAATATTTCTAAGGGCAACATGCAACACCGCCCGGCCTTCGGTGACGTTTATTTTTTCCCCTTGAAACATCCGCTGCGCCTCTTCTTGAACCCGCATCACCCTCGCCAAGTCCCACAATAAATCAAGGGTTTCGGTAGTAATGCGATTTTTAGAGAGGTCCATATGCCAGCCCGCCCCCTCGAAGCTAAGCCTCCCCGCCCGGTCCGGGTCCAGGGTAAACAATTCTTTTAAATGAAGGTCTTTGATCTGTTCGTAATGTTCCGCTAAAGCGTGCCATTCGGGTGTGGAGCTTGGATTCATAATCGGTTATGGAAGGTTTTTTTGGTCAGAATAACTCAAGATAAATCCTTTGACCAGTAGCCTATTTAGCTCTACTTCTTTTCCCCCTCATTGGGCTCCTCAAACTTGCCAATTTAAGGCCACCCGGCCTAGGCTGACCCTAAACCCATGAGGCCTGCCAAATGAATCTTTTTGATCTCTTCTTTATTGTGCTGGCCTTTTTCTTTGGCGTGATCAGCCGATTTCGAGGTCCAATAGCCGAGTTTGCCAGTATGTCTGGGGTCATTGGGGGTATGATGTTGGCAGAGCAGGTGACTCTGCCTCAAGCAGACCGACTTAAAGGGCTGGTTTCCCGCCCCGATGCTGCTGATTTGACCGCTTATTTAGGGGCGGTCGGTTTTGGGGTAATTTTAGCACATTTTTTGGTCCGATTTTTGGTTAAGGTAAAAATGCCCTCCTCGCCCCCCGTTAGACAAGTGGCGCTTCTCTTCGCTTTGCTTAAAACCCTAGTAGTCAGTGCCATGATTTTTTATTTGGTCGCAGCCTATGTTCCTAGCTACCTAGACGATCTTGAATCTAGTTTTTTTTATAGCTGGTTAAGCTGGATTCGCCCCTTTATAAGTGGTGCGAAACTTGCTTAATAATTGGGTGGACAACCCGAAAGCACGGCCCATAGGGGCTTTGTCTCAGAAAACCAATTTAAACGTCTAATGCTGCCCAGATTCCTCTTCAGCATACTAATCTTGACCCCCTTGGCCCTAACAGGCTGCGGATTACTAGGTTCTGAACCAGAACCTAGTCAAGAGGCGCCGGCGATCAAGGCCGAAGCACCCGCATCACCTGCCCAAGAACCGGCAAAAGAGGATGAAGAAGGCTTATTTTCTTGGCTTTGGCCCTTTGGTTCTGCCGAAGAACCTCCTGTCCCCCAACCTGTAGTTGCCGCCGATCCCGAAGCGGTAGAAGAAGCCCCTCCCGCCGATTTTTCCCCTTCTAAAAAAGAGCGTTGGACCCTGGCAAAGTGGGCTGAAGCAATGTGGGAAGGCTTTGGTGAAGAAACCGACCTTACCGAACTCACCCGCATGGATTCCGACGACAGCGATGTCCGCCGGAAATTGCTTCGCGAATATGTGCGGAACAAACTCAATGGCATTAATACCATTTTTGTCCAAAGTTTCACTGGTGAAAACCTCAATGAAGTAAGAACCGGGCTTTACGCCTCTATACGCGAACAAGGGAAATACCAGATCGTTGAAATCCTGCCCGATTCGCCTGTAAAACTAGCGGTGTTAAGGATCAAGGTTGAAGATTTTTCAATCTGGGATATTGAAGAAAAGCTAGATTCCCAAGACTTAAAACAGTTGTCTGAGGAAGAACGCAAACTGATTCCTGAGCGTATTGTTCGCCGAAACGCCTTGATTGGGGTTCGATTAGCTTTGTTTGACGCAGAAACGGGCTTGGCCTTGGTAAGAGGGCGGTATTCGCAACCATTTCAGCAGATTTATGTAGGCCAGGATGCCACCCGAATGCCTTCAGAAAGCAAGGAGATGTCCAGACTTACCGAGATTTTGATTACCAAAATCTTAAATGCGTTTGAGGCTAAAGAAGATGATTTGTTTGGCTCTTTGCCCTTAGAGCGCGGCACCAATTGGGGTTGGTATGCGGATTTTATTAACGATGCCGGGGACCGCCGGATTGTTAAGGGCAACGAAATGGCCCAGATTGGACAGGTTGAAAACGCTATTTCCCTCTGGCGCCTGGTTCTTTACGGACCAGACACCGATGAACCTGCCAGTATTTACAGAGTGAACCGCGCTTCTGCTTTTTTTAACCTGGGAGTCGCTTATAACCAACAACAGGACTACTTATTTGCGGCCAAAATGTTTTCCCAAGCCAACCGACTTAGCCAAAAGCTGTTATACGCGCAAGCCTGGGGCGATAATATGCATGCTTGGCTAGATCAAAAAAACCGCAAAACAACCGACGAAGAAGCCCAAATCACCCTACCTGAACCCCCGGTAGAGGTAAAAAAATCCCAAAAACAGCCAGACTTCATTGAATTATTAGAGGGCAACGAAAACCTCTTGTTAAAAGCCCAAGACCTTTGGCCCTTAGAGCCGATCATTAAAAATGCCAATCCACAGGACCTAAACGGGACCAAAAGAAGTAAACTGGATTTGCCCGCCAAACGTTATGGGATGGAAGGTTACATCGAATATCCCGACGAAAAACCGGCTGTTTATCCCTTGCCCCAAAAAAAGGAAAAGGGAGATAGCAAAAAAAACAAAACCAATTCGAACACCGAGACTAACAACCCGGTAAAGACCCCTAAGCCCCAACCTAGTTCAGGGTTAATCCAAAAGATGCAATGAAGCCCTTGCGGCCCTTGCCTTAAATGACGTAAACTCGGATAAACTTTAACCAAGACAAGCCCATGAAAAGACTGCTCCTTTTTTTATTTTGCTTAGGCTTAGCAGGGTCACTGCAAGCAGGAACCCTTGGCAAAGGCAGCGCCGAAATCTTTGAAGGTAACGAAGGCGCCGCACGGGATCAAGCTAAACAAAACGCCTTGCGCGACGCAGTTGAACAAGGGGTTGGTACCCTGATAGATTCAAAAACCAAGGTGGAAAACTGGCAGGTTATCTCTGATGAGGTTTTCACTTCAAGCCAGGGTTTTGTTAAAAGTTTCAAAATGTTGGCCGATGAAAAGAGAGGGTCTTCCTGGTGGGTCGAGATTGACGCGGAAGTGGCTACCGACCTAATCAAGGGCAAGTTATCCGAGTTGCGCATCCTTCATAAAAAAATGGGTAATAAGCGTTTGCTAGTGATCTACCGCGCCGAAAGCCCACAAGCTTTAGAAGAGGATAACGCCGCAGTTAGCACCTGTTTGGGGCAGTTGCAAACAGATTTAACCGCTGCCGGGTTTAGAGTGTTTGATCAAAAATCAATCGAGCGGGTTTCTTCCCAAAGGCGAACCCAAGAAACCTGGAAGCTGGAAAAGTGGATGCAAATAGCCCAAGAGCAACAAGCGGACATTTTAGCTGAATTTGAACTATCTGCTAATACTGGAAGCCGGGGGGCTGCCATGATTCAGTCGGCAGAGGTGGCCCTACAACTTCGGGTTTACGACGTTTCCACCGGGCGGCTTATTGCGAGCCAATCTGCCCAACAACGACAAATGACCAACGCTCACCCAGGTAGCTTTGATTGGCGCCAAGCGCAAGCAGGTGCCTCCACCAAGGCGGCCAGTATGGCCGCGTCCGACTCGGTGACTAAAATTGTAGAGTATTATAAATCGGTTGGCGACGTTGGGCAGGCGTTTTGGATTAGGTTTACCGGATTTTCCCAAGATGAAGAAGACCAGATGTTGGCCATATTGGAAAATTTAGAAGGGTACCAAAGCCTTTCAGAACTTAAAAATGACCCTCAATCGATTGAAATAGAGTACTTTTCAAACCTTCAAAAGTCTCAACTGCGCCGCAAATTACAAGCTGAGGCCAACATGAAAGGGATCAAACTAAAGAGTCAGGAAATCTCGGGTGAACGCTTCGATTTTGTTCGCCAGCAATAGTCCTGGGCTTGGTCGAGATAGATAATAAAACCCCGATTTTCAGGCCTTTTTTTTAGGTTTTAACTAGGCAAAACACCGCTTGTTCTTGAACGATCCCTTTAAGATGTGCCTTGGATGCTTTCGCGTCAAAGTGGTGGCCCGTGATCAATTGGCGGACTTTAGGGTCTTGGTGGACGGGTTCGGTAATCCAAATCTCCCCGGCTTGGGCAAGGCCCTGGACCCGAGCGGCTAAATTGACGGTTTGGCCAAAAAAATCAAGACTTTGATTTGCGTTAACCGCAATGGCACGCCCTCGATGTAACCCTATTTTAAGTCCAAGTTTTTCCTCCCCCTTCGATAGATTAAAAGCGTTTACCTCTTCTATCATCATAAAGGCCGCTTCCAGCCCGTCGGCTGGTTCATTAAAGCTAGCCATTATGGCGTCACCCATGGTTTTTACAATCGCTCCTCGGTGGGTTTTAACGGCGTCCGTTAATAGTTCAAAATGCCGCCGGACCAACTTGTAGGCGGCAATATCCCCGGTTTTGCCGTAAAGCTCGGTGCTCCCTTTGAGGTCAGTAAACAGAATACATTGGTCTCGCACCTTCAGACTCAAGTCAACAGGCAGGCTTTGCACTGGAAAGAGTTCCCGAAAATGCTGGCTATTTAACATCTGCTTACCCGATAAAAAGGGGGCAAAATAGGGGGGTGTTTTTTGGAGAATTTGGTTCAATTTCGCCATATCTGTAAGTAGCAGCATAAACCCCGCCCTCCTTCCTGACTGGTTATTAATGATTATCCGCACCGGGCCAGAGCCAAGCTCGATGCGATTGCAGTCAAAACCAGCCGGGCGCAAGGTTACCTCCCCTTGCCCAGGACCTTGGCCAATATCAATATAAATCCGAGCGTCGTTTTCCAGGCTTAAAAGCCTAAGTAACTCCCCCGGTTGACCCTGGTAATTGATTGTTGCTGATTCCCCTGGATCAATCCCTATATAATGCTGAAAAGCTTTGTCTTTTAGATAACAACTAAACTCTTCACTTCGTCTTATATGCTCTGAAAAAAGAAAATAGGTATAATCTACATAACTTCTAAAAGGGTCAAAATTAGGCTCTGCAATTTCAGCAGCCAAACTAAAATTTATCTCGACTTGATCATCGAGTTCATTGGAATTATCTAACTCGCAGAGGGTGCAATAAAAATTCTGTTCTAATTGGTTTAATTCTCCCATGCCATGTACTAAAGAGCCACAACTAGGGCAATGGCTCGCCCAGGTCATTCGCAGTAACCCCGCTTTGACCGCAAACAACATCAATTCGGCGGTTGTCGCCAGGTCTAGGTTAATTTTTTCTGCTAAATAATTGGGCGACAGCCGGTAGCGCCTTGCGGGCTCAAGCTCCTTAAATACTTCCAAAAAACGCTCTAACTGGGGCTTGGGCCAGGGGGCCAGGTCGAAAAGACGTTTGGAGGCCAGTTTAAAGGCATTCGGATCAATCATGGCATTTCTTCAAATAGAGGGTAATCTTTAGCTTTTTGAGCCAAGAGGTCTAGCATCCATTGCCGTTCGGGTGGAGCCGATTCCCGGCTTTGGGCTAGGTTGGATTGGAGGGTTTGCAATTCGATTAAGAGTTGCTCAGGGCTAAGTTTAGTTAGCCGCTGATATTCTTGATTCCCTTTGGCTTTTTGGTAGTCGGCCAGGGCTATACGAGCGAGATAGAGGTTAACCGCCAAATCATCAGCCAACGCCCCCTGAACTCCGCCAGCTAGGGCGTCTTCAAAGCCCGCCACGGCATTAATAAGGTGTTCTTCTGTTTGTTCTGGTAGTTGTTTAGCGGTGCGCAGTTCTAATAAGGCTAGGTCGTAGCGGGCTTGGGAGCGAATTTGGATAGCTAATGCGGGCTGGGCTAAAAGGGATAAGTAGGCCTCTTTTATGGCTTCAAAGTCTTTTAGGTTCGACTTATTGGCTTGTGCCAAACGGTTGTATTTGGCTTGTAAAGACTCACTTGTAGGTCCGCTAATTGAGGGAGGAGACTGCCGCCATTGATTCAATTGGCGTTGTTCAGAAAACCCTAGCCAACCCCCAACCCCCAGAATCAAGCTCCAAGCGAGGGCAAACAGTAGAATTTTTGGATTTTTCAGCATCAGTCAACCGGGAAAACAGAGCCCAGTTTAACCGATGCAGTGGGATATTGGGAACCCCTTTTGTAGGAGAGCTTCTCTAGGAAGGTTTACACTGGCAGGTAAATTTGACGCCTTCGTCTTTCGTAACGCCCAAACTGTTCCAATAAGAAACCTTGCAAACCACCTCGTCAAACTCCCAGCGCCAGGACCACAAAATGGCGTTGTCGATCAACATTTTTTTGGCGTCTTTAACCCCTAACGCTCGTAGTTTGGTCCATAAATCGGAAAAGGTAATATCAAAGTTTTTTGAATTCTTCTTCATTACAATGGTTAGACCCTTGTCGGTATAACTCAAGCGCCCGGCTTTAAAACTTCGGTGCTGTGCCAAGGGGGTCCGGCGTAGGTTGCCAAAGCGCAATTCTTTAAGCCCTTCAAGGGTCAGACTCCTTAAAAACTCGCTTGCGGTCTCCAATTCTATATGGTCCAGGTCCAATTGCGCCAGAGTCACCGGTTCCAACCCCTCTGGATGGGTTTGTTTTTCCAAGACCCGCTGGGGAGGATTTTTCACCGATTTAGCATTGAATAAGCTTTTGATCCAAGCGCCCAACATAACAACTCCTTAAGGGGATCACCTGTTAATGGGCCAGTCTCTTGGGCCCGTTTCCATAAACTTTTTGATTCAAGTTCCGCGCCAGCTAGGGTGCCGGTTTCACGCTTGGAGAAATCACGTTTTTTTGATCGTCAAAATAGGTTATTTTACTAATTTTCCCCTTCTCGTCATAGAGGACGGCGCTAGACCAAAATCCCTGTTCGCGGGCTTTGGAGGGTTTGTACTGGATCAAGGCGTTTGTTAGGCGATTCTTATCACTAAAAAACTTTTGATAACTCAAATATCCCCATTCGTTGTTCAAACCCTCTGGGCTTAACCGCAAGTCTTCGATTAGGGTGCCTTCAGTGTTGTACTTAGTTATTTGTTTTTCAAAACCCAGATTTTGCGCGGCGTCGGGCAGTAGATAACGCTCTACAATACGAATCCTTCCGGTGTTGTCACTAAATTCCACTTTTTTGGACATCCTGGTGTTGACCGGTTCGAGATACTCGATTGTTTTACCCCCAAACTCGTTTACCCCTTCGATCACCCGGCCTAGTTCCTTCTCGCAGGCACTTAGAGCCCAGCATAGAACCATCAAAACAAACATTTTTTTCATCGAACTAACTCACAGGAAGAATTGTTAGACCCTTTTTGATGCAAAAGCCGCCCCAAATCGGGATTGTAATTTCGCGCAAACCAAGCGACCTTAAAGGCAACCCCAATCTGCCGACAAAGAAGATGGACCTGCTCGACTTTCAAGCCTCCCTGACCCAAGCAAAAAACGCCCCCCTGGCGGACCGAATGCGGCCCAAGAATCTGGACCAGTTTGTAGGACAGGAACATATTTTGGAACCAGGAAGGCTTTTACGGCGGGCGATTTTAGCGGACCAGCTTTCTTCACTAATTTTTTACGGTCCCCCAGGAACCGGGAAAACCAGCCTCGCTCGAATCATCGCCCGGCACACTCAGGCCCAGTTTTTATCGATTAACGCGGTGCTTTCAGGGATTAAAGAGATTCGGGAGGCCATTGCCCTGGCTGAAGAAACCTTTAAACTGCACCAACAACGAACCATCTTGTTTATTGACGAGGTGCATCGGTTTAACAAGGCCCAACAAGACGCGCTCTTGCCCCATGTGGAGCGAGGGCTTTTAATTCTAATAGGGGCTACCACCGAAAATCCCTATTTCGAAGTCAACAAAGCTTTGGTTTCAAGAAGCCGGATCTTTGAATTAAAAAGTTTGGAAGAGCGGCATCTGGTCCGTCTTATTGAAATGGCTCTGGCCGATCCTGACCAAGGCTATGGCTACTTAAAAGTAAATCTCGATCCAGAGGCCAAATCCCATTTGGCCAAAACCGCTGCCGGAGACGCCAGGGCAGCCCTCAATGCGTTAGAACTGGCCGTGGTCACCAGCCAGCCTGGACCAGATGGGGTGATCCAAATTGACCTACCTATTGCCGAGGAGTCGATCCAGCGACAAGCGGTGCTTTATGATAAAGATGGTGACGCCCATTTTGATGTGGCCTCTGCTTTTATCAAGTCCTTGCGGGGCTCAGACCCTGATGCGGCCCTCTACTGGATGGCCAAGATGCTTTATGGCGGCGAGGAACCTCGTTTTCTTTTCCGCCGGATGATTATTTTTGCCTCTGAAGATGTAGGTCTCGCCGATCCCCAAGCACTGCCCCAGGTGGTGGCCGCTGCCCAAGCGTTTGAACAGGTAGGAATGCCAGAAGGCCGGTTTCATTTAAGCCAAGCCTGCCTGTACCTTTCAACCGCGCCCAAGTCTAACAGCAGTTTTGCCTTTTTTGACGCCCTCAAGGCGATTGAAAAGGAACGCCAAGGCGAGGTCCCCAACCACTTAAAAGATGGAAATCGCGACCAAGAGGGTTTTGGCCATGGCAAAGGGTACCTTTACCCTCATGCGTATCAAGACCACTGGGTCGCCCAACAATACCTGCCCGAAGCATTGCAAGGTCGCATGTTTTATCAACCTGGAGCACTTGGTTTTGAAGCTAAAATAAAGACCCAGGTTGAAGCTAAGCGGGAGGCGCGTCTGGCGGCGATGTTAGAGCAGTCTGACCAAGGTCAAGCCGGCTGGGAAGAGCGAGTTTTTGGCGGAGGGGGCGAACTACTCGAAGCACTTCGAGACTGGCTGTTCGAGTTTATCCAAGGAGAGCGGGACCCACTTATCTTAATCGAGAGTGATAGAGGGGGGTTGCTTTTGGGCGAGGCGCTAAGGCGATTTCCAAATGCCAGTATATTTGCAAAGGCGCAGACCTCTAAAGAGGAAGAACTATTAACCGGCATTTTTTGCCGAGGAAAAATCAACGATCCCCAAATCTTTTTGGCCTCCCAATACCCAGAGGAGGTCCGGTTCGATTGGGTTTTGGGATTTGAATCAGAGAACCTTGACCCTAAGTTGTTTAAACCCCAAGGACAGGCCGCCGTACTTCAAAGGCAACCTTGGAAGGGACAGCGACTTTCTTCTTTTTTAGAGCCCAATTGGTTAAACAGCGACTTGGGGAAGTTATTTTTAAGCCTGGAGGAGCAGGTCTTTAGGGAATTTAATAAAGAAGAGCCCTCTTTAGTTGGGCTTAAGCTAATTAAAGCCGAAGCTAGGCAGCTTCCTTATCCGCTAAGGGCATCTCAAAAGAGGTTTGAAGGTTGGCTTGAACCTAGCCGAGGATACGGGCTGGCGATTTTAGGATTGCCAGAAAAAGATCAAATGGAAATCAAAGCCAGACTGCGAGCCGACCTGATGGGGCGTCTGCTTTCTTGGACTAGTCCTTGGGTCTTAATCTTGGCTAAAAAGGAGGAAGCGACGGCTGAGTAGAATGGGGACCCAGCCGTCTTCGACCCCCCGCAAGGGAAGCCGATCTAGTAGATATTATAGAATTTTACCCAAGTTAAGTGGCAGTCCGGCTTGATACCAAGCGGTGACCCCACCCTGTACGTTAAAGGCCTTTTCGAAGCCTTTTTCCTTAAGCATACTGGCTGCGGTGTAGCTGCGGTTGCCACTGCGGCAGATAACTAAAATCTCTTTTTCTTTGTGGGGCATCAGTTGGGCCATCTTTTGCCCAAGCTCCTGCACCGGCACCAGGAGGCTGCCCTCAACATGCGCTTGTTCATATTCGGAGGGGGTCCGCACGTCTAAGATCAGGACCTGATTTTTCTTGGTGCTCCAACGTTGATGAGCCTCTTCGACACTGACCTCTTCAATATTGGCAGCGAAACCTCGCATAAATCCAAACATCTTAGTTTCCATATGAGGGGTTAAACGAACAAATCGCTTTATATGAATATTACTATAAGTATTCTTGTAAATTTTGTCTAGTCCAAAGATAGCTAGTTAATTCGTCGGCCAGTAAAAAGCCACCTGCCGTTAATTTAAGCCGACCTTCGATTAGATTGAACCAGCCGGATTGAGGCAGGTTTTCAAGCACCCTAGCTGCCGCTTCAGGCTGCTTAAAAAAATCTTGTATTGCTACCCCTTTAGGTTGGCGGAGCCCCAGCATCCAGGCCTCTGCCAGCATCTCTTCTGGACCCATAATTTCAGACCATTCCCAAGGCCCTATGGCCGCCTCTGCTTTATAACGCTGCATTCTTCGCCAGTTCGAATACCGTAGGTCACCGATTCGGCCATGAGCCCCTAAACCCAGACCTATATAGTTTTCACCCCCCCAATTGGAAAGATTCTGCACCGATTCCTTCCCTGATTTGGCAAAATTGCTGACTTCATATTGTTTCCTACCGCTGGATTCGAAGGCTTCAATAACCTTTAAGTATTGTTCGGCCACCAGACCTTCATTCTCGTTAAGCCACAAGCCCCAGGCAGGCTTGCGTCCCAGTTTGGAACCAGGCTCAACCGAGAGGGCATAGGCTGAAAGATGGGTCGCTGCGCTTTGGGTAAAAGCCGCCAAATCGGCCTCAAAGGCTTGAGGGCTTTGGCCAGGATAGCCAAAAATAAAGTCTAGATTAAAGTCATTTAGCCCGGCCTTTTGCAAGGCGGCTATCCCTTTATGGACATCCTCTGCGAAATGGACCCGGCCCAATGCCTTTAAACAGGTGTTATCAAAACTTTGTACACCAAGACTCACCCGGTTAAAACCTACTTCGGCTAGAGCTTGCGCATAGTCGGGTGTGACGTCTTCTGGGTTGAGTTCAATAGAAACTTGCGGGGGCAACGGCCCCAATGCGGTAAGCAGGCGTTTCAACTGGGCTGGAGTATGCCTAGAAGGGGTGCCACCCCCTAGGTAGATGGAGCGCAGCGGCTTACAATCCAACT
This sequence comes from Candidatus Lambdaproteobacteria bacterium RIFOXYD2_FULL_50_16, assembly GCA_001783695.1. GTDB lineage: Bacteria > SAR324 > SAR324 > XYD2-FULL-50-16 > XYD2-FULL-50-16 > XYD2-FULL-50-16. Next base: position 161,128 of record MFNE01000026.1, on the reverse strand, counting down.
CAAACTGGCGATTTAACCCCTCCCACTCGACCAACAGCAGATCTATATAAAAGTCTAACCCCCTGCCCGGGTCTTTTAAAACCGCGAACCCACAAAAGGGGCAAATCTCCCGGCAAAAAGGGAGGTGAATGTAAACCGAATGAAGTGGGCTCACCAATCCTGCTCGACCGGTTCCTCGCCCCGGCTTCTAACACCCATAGCCTTAGCCCTTTGTTCTCTAATTTCTTTGGCAGCACTTTGGAGTTTAAGTAGTTCCTTTTGGGCCTCTTTCGCATCCATTTTTTTAGCGGCTTTGGCCTCCTGGGACTGACTTTCGGAGGATGGGTCTGAAGGCTTAGGGGGGCTCTGCCCAGATTGAGGTTCCTTCTCCTGGCCTTTTTGATCTGCTTTTGAGGGTGAAGAGTTGTCCGACTGATTTTTTGAATCCTTAGGGCTTGGTTCTTCTTCTAAGAGTTTAAGGGCCCATTTGGTTTGCGCAAGGCTCGCCGCTTGCGCCCCCGTTTCCCCTAATTGGGCTTGTTGTTGTTGGTTTGTTGCTTCCATAAGGGCATTTAAAATTTCAGTCCTTTTGGGATGCGCTTGCAAACTTGGGTCTGCTTGGGCCAATTGGTAAGCCCCCTCCAAACTACGCCTAGCCCAACTACATCGGGGTTCAAGGCAATTTGGCAGCATTTGGCTTTGCTCGTTAACCAGTAGCTGCAAGCGGGGTTTTAAAGGCACAAAACCCTTTATGAGTTGGTTGATCTGTTTAAGGTTGGTTTGCCGAAGAGGGGCCAAGCTTTCGTCGCCGTTCAGTTGGTTTTCCTCGCTAAACCCTTGCTGTAAGGCGGCTAACCGCTGGGTAAGTAACTCATCTTGGGCGAGAAGATCAAAGGCCCAACCATTCAACAGGGTAAAAAAAACAAAAAATAAAAAAAGGTTCGTTGTTTTAGTCATGGCCCTATTTTCTTCTGTTTAAACCCTTTTGACAAGCCTTTCGCTTTAGGGACTTGCCTCAAAAAATAGTTGCCGATACTTACAATCTGTGAAAGCTTTAGGCAAAAATCAACCTCATCCAGAAAGGATAAATGGAGGTCAAAGTCAATTCCAAGGACCTACATCAGGCGCTAGAAGACCTGATGAACCAGTTACCTGACCAGGGTGCAACCGAACCTTTATTTGGATTTTTCCAGAAGTTGAGGATTTTTTTGGCCCGATTCGAAGTGCTTGACCAGGGGAGCATGGAAGAGGTGATCCATTCCCTTGAAGAAGAGGCGGACATCCCACTTTTTTCGGAAGTGGGGCATTTGCTTAGGCGGTTTCATGACCAGATGCAAAGCATCAGTTCTGGCCTACCCCAAGCCTTGGCCAACCTGGATCCGGACGAGGTAGGTAGCTTTTCAGACAAGTTGAC
>MFNE01000026.1:128190-159725 GCA_001783695.1 Candidatus Lambdaproteobacteria bacterium RIFOXYD2_FULL_50_16 | reverse complement strand
AACTCCTAAAAAACAATCAAGCTCAAAACAACCGAATGACCGAAGTCTTAATGGCTCAAGATTATCAAGACCTAACCGGCCAATTGATCAATAAGGTAATGGCGCTACTTAAACACCTAGAAAGCGATCTGATCGAGTTGGTTACCCGTTTTGGCTCCAAAAAAATTGCCACACCCCAATCTGAAGTGCGACTCAATGGACCGATGCACGAATCCCATGAAGAACGTCAAAATCAAGACAATGTGGATTCTCTCCTCAGCCAGTTTGGGTTTTAAAATGAAAAAGTTTTATCTCGCGGCGCTAATTTCCTTTTTGAGTTTGCCCCTCTTTGGACAACCGGCCATTAAAACCCGAGTCACCACCACCTGGACCGACTCTGCGAGTCCTAAGGTCAGCGTAGAACCCGCAGCCACGCTGCCCACTCCTAAAAGTGCAGAGGCCCCTAAACCAGAGACTAAGCCGACCCGCGCCAAACTTTACCAATACCGGGTCCAGGTGGGTGCCTTTAGCTCTGAAGAAAACGCCTTACGCCTTCAAGAGCGAATGAAATCAGCGGGCTTTATGGCGCAAATCCATATTTCAAAAGACCTGGACCGGCGGATTTGGTATCATGTGCTGATTGGCGACCATAAAGACCAAAAATCGGCCTTAAAGCAAGCCGCTGAATATGTTGATAAATACAACATGAAGGCGGTTGTATTAGACGAAAATAAGACCCTCCGAGTTTTTAACCCAGAGGCCGAGCTAGTGCTTAAAGAAAAGGTGCCCGAAGTTTACGGTCCTCCTGGGGTGATGGACCCCGAATTAATCGAGCCACCCCAAACGATTTACACCCCTGCGGTGGAACCAGACAAAAAATTCACCTTCCAAGTGGGTGGGCTATACCGGTTAAAACCAGCTCAAGAACTGGTCCAAACTTTGAGAAAAAGGGGTTACCGCCCTATAATCACCAAACGCCAAGACGCCAACGCGCTGGAATGGTGGTATTCGGTTGAGATTGGCTTTTTTTATACCAAAACCGATGCCGAATATGCGGCTAGTGCCTTTTTTGACAAAGAACACATCCAGGCAATTGTCCCAAATCCGCAAATAAAACCTAGCCCTTCTGAAAGAAAACCTGAATAAGCGTTATTTTTAAAGGTTTTTTCGGTTGACAGGAGCCGGGGGGAGCGTTAAGCACCTATGAGGCAAGCCGTTTATTGCCCTCATCCGGCGGGCAAAAAAGGCAATAAGTTTGACGAAGGATTCTTCAAATGCGCCAAGGTAAATACCAGGAAGGTAGAGTAGTTGTTGGTTTAGACATCGGTACCACCAAGATTTGTGTGGTTGCCGGAGAGATCACCAGCAAGGGTCGGGTCCGTATCATCGGATTTGGACAGACTCCTTCACAAGGCCTCAATCGAGGCGTAGTCACCAACATCTCTGCGGCTGCGGCCGCGATTCGGATGGCCGTTGAGGAATGCCAACTCAAGTCGGGCATTGAGATCGAATCGGTTTATGCGGGTATTGCAGGACACCACATCACCGGGCTTAACCGTGACGGGGTGGTGGCGGTTCGTGGCGACACTATTACCGAGTACGATATTCAACGGGTGATCGAAACCGCTCGCGCTTGCAACCTGCCCGACAAAGAAATCCTGCACACCCTTTGCCAAGAATATATTGTCGATGGCCAAGACGGCGTTAAGCAGCCGGTAGGCATGGCGGGCAAGCGTTTAGAGGCAAAGGTTCATTTGATCCTAGGCTCGGTCACCTCGGCTGCCAACATTGTCCAATGCTGTCACCACGCAGACTTGCACGTTAATAACGTAGTGTTAGAACCCCTAGCCAGTAGCCTTGCTTGTCTAGAGGAAGAGGAAAAGGAATTGGGCGTGGTCCTGCTCGACATTGGCGGCGGCACTAGCGACATGGTTATCTATAAAAATGGCAGTATTGTGCATACCTCAGTCTTGCCCTTAGGTGGGCATCAGGTAACCAATGACATTGCGATTGGCCTACGCACGACCAAAGACGAGGCCCTAAGGGTTAAACACGAATCAGGCATTGCTCTAGCCAGCATGGTGGGCGCTGGTGAAACCATCACCCTCAAAGGGATAGCCGGGCGCGAAAACCGGGTTTTAGAGAAACGACTGCTAGCTGAAGTGGTCGAGGCCCGTTTTGAAGAAATCTTCGACCTGATCCTTTCAGATATTCAACGCAGTGGTTATCTGCCTTCTTTGGCGGCGGGTGCCGTATTAACGGGCGGCTCCAGTCTTATGAAAGGCCTACCCAAACTGGCCGAACGACTTCTGCAACTCCCCAGCCGGATCGGCACCCCGATTCATATCGAGGGACTAGATGAATTAGTTGATTCCCCTGTCTATGCAACTGCCGTTGGGCTGGTCAAATATGGGGCTGAAAACGACATGGACACCACCTTTTCTCGGGATTCCAATCCTGAAAGTATTCTCACCGATGTGGTGAGTAACATGAAAAGCAACATCAAAAACTTTTTCGATTTGTTTTAACAGGAACGATTTCGGCGTTTTTCTTGCATAACCCTGCAAGGGATTATACTCAACGGTATTTTAGGGTCTAACGGGCAATATTTCATCCAGGAAGGGCATCATGGTAATCGAGTTCGATAGCATCGAAACAGGAGCTCACGGAACAGGGCTACCGGTTATTAAAGTTTTCGGCGTAGGCGGTGGCGGTGGTAACGTGGTTAACCGCATGGTCCGCGATAATATTAAAAATGTGACCTTTGTAGCTGCCAACACCGATGTGATGGTGCTCAATTCTTCACTGGCTGATATCACCATCCCCCTAGGAACCCAAATCACCAAGGGTCTTGGGGCGGGCATGAAGCCAGAGATTGGTAAAATGGCCGCCGAAGAGGCGATAGCCCAGGTTAACGCCTGTCTTGAAAATACAGACATGGTGTTTATCGCTGCCGGAATGGGCGGTGGTACGGGGACCGGGGCCGCTCCGGTAATCGCTGAAATGGCGCGTGAGAAAAAAATTCTGACCGTCGGCGTGGTGACTACGCCCTTCCGCTTTGAAGGCTCTAAACGCGCCAAACTGGCAGAAAAGGGAATCGAAGAACTACGCAAGCATGTGGATACCCTGATGGTGATCCCCAACAACAAGCTGTTGGAAATCGCTAGCCAGAAGACCACTATGAACGAGGCCTTTGAGATTGCTGACGACGTACTAAAACAGGCGATTAGCGGGATTACCAATCTAGTTAATTTAGAAGGGGTGATCAACCTAGACTTTGCCGACTTGAAAACCGTTATGAGTAACAAAGGTCGGGCGATTATGGGTACCGGTGTTGGCCATGGCGAAAACCGGGGCCTAGAGGCGGCTAAAAAAGCTATTTCCAGCCCGCTCCTTTCAGACCGCCCCATCTCGGGCGCGACCGGCGTGATTATTAACATCGTCGCCGACGAAAACTTCTCTTTACTAGACGCCGAAGCGGCAGCCGACTTTATTCAGTGCACCGCTGACGCCGATGCCGACGTAATCTTTGGTTTGGTAACTGACCACACCAAGGACAATGAAGTGGTAATTACGGTTATTGCAACCGGATTTGGCGCAGCCGAAGAAGTGCAGCGCCCGGTGGCCCATGCTCCTCTACGGGTTGTAGATAGCATGAAAAACAAGAAGGACGAGTTAGAGCCCATGGTTCGTCCGGCGGTGGCACAGCCTTCGCGACTCTCTGAAGAAACCCTATACTCGGCCCCGATCAGCCGTGAGTCTCAAATCAACGAGGCCCGCCCCGCTGAAATCGCTAAGCCTGAACACCATCTCTACTATCCCGACACCGAAGCGGCTGAAGCTCGGCAAATGAAGGTTGAGGATTACGAAATCCCCAGCTTTATGCGTAAACAGCGCCTTCAGCGCTGAGGGTTAAAGGCTGTCCTTGCCTAATGCCGGGCCGTTATCTATAATGGCCCGGTCATCTACTCCTCTATTTCAATGAAAAACGACCCGAAACCCTTTTTGTGGGCCTATCTGGCCATTGCCTGCCTTGGTTGGGCGCTGACCGAGACCCTGCTTTTACTTAGCGGTACTGGCCTAAACTATTTGGTGCCTAGCCTGGTGGGCCTGATGGTAGGTTCCGTTATGGGCGCACTCCTGGCCGGGACCGACGGTTTTTTATCTCAAAACCCTTGGGCTCTAAAGTCAGGCATTAAGTTCGGCGGGATTTTAGGCGGGATCGGGGGGCTAGTTGGTTTTTTTATGTCCCAACAGGGTGCGCTTCAATTGGGCGAACTTCCTATCGAAGCGACCAACCTAATTTTAGCCCAAAAGTGGCTGGTGCTAGCGGTATTGATTGGCACAGGGATGGGACTCGCAGAACAATCAAACAAAGCGGTTAGCCGGGGCGTGTTAGCCGGACTAGTTGCCGGCGGGGCGACGAGCCTTTTTTCTGGGTTAGCGGCCGCCTTTTTCCCCTGGCCTGTAGGGCTTCGGGGATTAAGCCTGTTTTTTTTGGTGTTATCCTTTTTGGTGGCACGCACCAAGCTTCGCGGCACCCACAAAGGAGCATGGTTAATCTCTTTAAACGGGCGCAACGAAGGCGCCCGCTATGAGTTAAATAAAAGCCTGTATCACCTGGGCACCCAAAGCTCGGACGAGATTAACTTAGAAAGTTATAAAGATATCAACAGCACCCATGCCAAATTGATTTGGTATGAATGTGGCTATTCGTTAGTGGATAACGACCCTTTCTGCCGAACCTATGTTAATTTTAGAAACATCGACGAACAACCGCTAAAAACCGGCGATATTGTCAAGATAGGTTCCGCCCTTTTCCAATATAGTGTTTCATGAAAGCTTGGATAACCTTATTATTGTTGGTCCTACCTGGATCACTTTGGGCGTCAGACCGCTTTTTGGCAGAGCCAGGAGGCTTGGGCCTTTTTTTAGTGGCCCCGCTTTTGGTTTTAGGCTTAGCCGGATTGGTTTTAGCTAAAAATCGTTATATCACCTCAATTCCAACTCGGCACGGTTTCAGCCTGATTACGCCCGGCAAAAAACAACGTTTTTTCCCTATTGTTGAGTCCGTAGAATCGATGGAACCGGTCGTCAAAGCCTTGGGCGATGAAGGGATCAATATTTATTCGAACGTGGCCAAAATAACCTTGTCTCACAAGCCTCAAGGCCTGTTTTTAGAGGAAAAAAACTACAAGATTTCGATCCTAGTCAATCGCCGCCGGAGTCGCCGCTGTTTTTTAAACGATGGCGATATTTTGGATATGGGCGAATTAACCCTGCTCTACCACAGCCCCCATCCCTATCGAGAGAATCAGGAAGACAAGGAACAAGCAGGTCACCAGATCCCTAGGGTCAAACGGGTACAGGGCAAGCCGATCAAGACCTATCCTAGCTTAATCCCGGCAGATAAACGAAAAAAGACCTTTTTCCTTACTCAAAATCTGACCTTTGTAGGCCGCTCGGACATGAACGATTTAGTGTCAAAGTCCAAAGGGATGGCCCCCAGGCATAGTAAAATCGAAAAGGTTGCAGGAAGGTATAAAATCATTGACCTCGACACCCAAGGGGGTACCTTTGTTAATGGCCGTAGAGTTGAACAAAAGTTTTTAAAAGATGGCGACCATATCTCTTTTGAATCAGTAAAATACCTATTTTCCTTGTCTGGCGAACCTCGTTAGAGATAGGAAATCTCAACGGGGCTCTATCGCCCTTACAACCACGAGCCATATCATGCAAGAGACTTTCTTAGCTCCCAAAGGATTTAGTTTTTCCGGGGTGACCGCCGGGATGAAACAATCAGGTAAAAAAGATCTGGGTCTAGTTTATCTTGAGCGCCCTGGAGTAATGGGCGGGGTTTATACCAAGAACCGCTATCCTGCCCCCTCCATCACTTACTGCCGGGGGTTGACCCCTAATGCTTTGCTTCACGCGGTGGTGGTAAACTCAGGTATCGCCAACGCGGCTACCGGTGAAGAAGGGGCAAAACGCAATATGCATTTTGCGCAAGAGGTTGCTCAACATTTGGGGGTTCCGCAGACCTCGGTGCTCGCGAATTCGACGGGTGTAATCGGGCATCACCTGCCTTTGGAAAAAATTTCAGCGGCTATGGCTAGCCTCAAAGCTGGCCTCGGCAAGGACCCGATGGCTTTTGCCGAAGCAATTATGACCACCGACTTAAAAGCTAAGTTAAGTCAGCGGACCGTTGATATTGGTGGGCAAAAGTATCAAGTATTAGGGATTACCAAGGGTTCGGGGATGATCATGCCCAACATGGCAACCATGTTAGGCTACGTTTTCACGGACGCGCCCATCCCAGCAAGTGAGATACAACGAATCACCAAAGAGGCGGCCGATCAAAGTTTTAACCTAATTTCAGTCGATAGCGACACCTCGACAAGTGATTCGTTTATGGTAATCAGTTCTAACCCTGGACCTGGGATTGAACTTGAAAAAACAGAACGTGCTATCCACGAGGTTGCCAAGGACCTAGCAAGGGCGATTGCTGCCGACGGCGAGGGTGCGCATCACCTGTTAGAAGTCAATGTTGAGCGAGCCGTAAGCGAAACCATGGCCCACTCCGTGGTTAAGGCGGTGCTCAATTCGCCTCTAGTCAAAACCGCAATCCACGGAAAAGACCCCAACTGGGGCCGGATCTTGGCGGCGGTAGGAAATGGGTTACAACCCTTTGAAGGCACCGACAACCTTCCCGTGACCATCAAACTACAAGGGGTGCCCGTTTTTGAAGGGGCGCGCCCTTTGGAATTTGACGCCAAAGCACTATCGGGCAAAATGGCGGAATTTAAGGTTGTTATTGAAATCGACCTCAAATCGGGGCAAGTCGGGCTGACCGGCTGGGGATGTGATTTGAGCCGCGAATACATCCAAATCAACGCTGACTACCGGACCTGATATGCGGATCCGGGCGGATCGGCATATTCCTTGGATAAGGGAGTTTTTTGGCTCCTTAGGACAGTTAGAATTATTCGACCCACCCGACTTTGGGAACCTTAATGGGGTGGATGCGCTATTAGTGCGCAGCACCTCTTTGGTTAATTCCCAAACCCTGGGGCAGGCCCGCCCGAAGCTGGTTGCCACTGCTACTGCAGGGACCGATCACTTAGACCTCGATTTTTTGTCCCAAGCAAAAATCCCCTGGGTCTATGCTCCCGGCTGCAATGCCCAAGCTGTTGCCGAATGGGTTGTGGCGGCTTTGGCCCAGCAAAATAGCGGTTTGTTGGGCTTAGAAGGCAAAATTTTAGGGATTGTGGGACTGGGGGCGGCAGGTGGTGCTTTAAAGCGTCTAGCCTCGATTTTAGGGCTTAAAATACTTGCCAGTGATCCTTTAAAAGAATCCGCTGGCGACTCGGGTCCATGGAGGCCTTTAGAAACCCTTTTAAGTGAATCCGATATTATTAGCCTCCATGTACCCTTGGTTAAAGACGGGCCTTTCCCAACCGCCCCTTTATTAGGTGACAAACAACTCGCCCTAATCCGCCCTGGAAGCTTTTTAATCAATGCCAGTCGCGGCCCGGTGATCGAGGGATTGGCGCTTTTAAAAAAGGCTTCCGAACTGGGTGCCTTAATTCTCGATGTTTGGCCAGAAGAACCGAAAATCAATCCAAATCTCTTAGCCCAAACCCAGCTTGCTAGCCCCCATGTGGCGGGTTACAGCCAAGGGGCTAAATATCGGGGCACCCAAATGATCGCCCAGGCTTTTTGCCTACAATTTGGACTTAAAATAATCGCGCCTTCGATTCCATTTGCGCCCCAAGAGATCAATTGTCCAGATAACTTAGCCCAACTCTTTGGGCAGATTAGTGGCCAAGCCAAAGACGACCAAAACTTACGCCAAGGGTTAGATTTTAAAGAGCTTCGGGATCATTATTCTTTCCGCCCCGAGTGGAGCCAGATTTTACTTAAATCTTCGAATAATCTCCCCAAAAAAGAGCAGGAATTGGCGGCAAAACTTGGGTTTTGTTTGCTCTAAACAATTTAGCAGCCCTCCTTCCCAAGACCAGCCCAAAGGCATTTAGAGGACTGCTTAGGGGTTTTCCATTAAATAGTCTATCTAAACAGTTGACACGAATAAGCGTAATTGTAAGAATCATGCCGTTTTGACCATTGGGCTCATCGGCCCAAAAAATCCGCACCCACCCCCAGGAGATACATGGGAAACCAGTCGAAGATAATCTACACCAAGATTGATGAAGCGCCCGCATTGGCTACTTACTCGTTGTTACCGATTCTAAAGGCTTTCACCAAGGGTACAGGGATCGACTTGGAGACCAGCGATATCTCCCTTGCTGGGCGGATTATTGCCCTATTTCCAGACCGGCTCAAATCAGAACAGCGAGTCGCCGACCATCTAAACGAATTGGGCGAACTGGCCAAAACTCCCGAAGCTAACATTATCAAGCTTCCCAACGTTTCTGCCTCCGTACCCCAGCTCAAAGCAGCGATTAAAGAACTCCAAGAAAAGGGCTACAACCTGCCTGACTTTCCTGAAGATCCAAAAACCGATGATGAAAAAGCGGTTAAAGCCACCTACGCTAAGGTTTTGGGTAGTGCCGTTAACCCGGTATTACGCGAAGGCAACTCGGACCGCCGTGCGGCGCTTTCGGTTAAAGCTTTTGGCCAGAAGTATCCCCACAAAATGATGCGGCCTTGGCCAAAAGGCTCTAAGACCCGTGTCGCTTATATGAACGACGGCGATTTTTACGGCACGGAACTTTCCACCACCATGGCAGCCGCAGGTAACGTTAAGATTGAGTTTGTAGGCAAAGACGGAGCGGTTAGCGTTTTAAAGGAAAAAACCGCTTTAGAAGCGGGCGAGGTGATTGACTCTTCGGTATTAAACGTCAAGAAACTACGCGCTTTTTACGCTCAGGAAATCGCAAACGCCAAAAAGGACGGGATCTTGTTATCCTTGCACCTGAAGGCTACGATGATGAAGGTTTCAGACCCGGTGATGTTTGGTCACGCGGTCGAGGTGTTTTACAAGGATGTTTTTGAAAAACATGCTGGTACCATCAAGGAGTTAGGGGTTAACGTTGCCAACGGTTTGGGGGATCTTTACGCCAAGCTAGAAAAGTTGCCCGCAGATAAAAAAGCAGAAATCGAAGCTGATATCCAAGCGGTTTACACGAAGCAACCCGCCTTAGCCATGGTGGATTCGGGCAAAGGGATTACCAACCTACATGTTCCTTCTGACGTGATTATCGACGCCAGTATGCCCGTTGTAGTGCGCGATGGCGGCCAAATGTGGGGTGCAGATAATCAACTGCACGACTGCATTGCCATGATTCCAGACCGCTGCTACGCCACCATTTATCAAGTCACCATTGCTGATTGCCAAAAACACGGTGCGTTGGACCCGGCAACCATGGGCAGTGTGGCCAACGTAGGTTTAATGGCCCAAAAAGCCGAAGAGTACGGCAGCCACGACAAAACCTTTATCGCCCCTACTGACGGGGTGATTCGGGTTGTGGATCAAAGCGGTAAAGTGTTGCAAGAACAAAAAGTTGAGAATGGCGACATCTTCCGCATGTGCCAAACTAAAGACCCAGCTATTCAAGACTGGGTTAAGTTGGCCGTGACCCGGGCTCGTGTCACCGGGCACCCCACCATTTTCTGGCTTGACCCCAAGCGGGCACACAATCGAGAGCTGATAGCTAAGGTAAACAAATACCTACCCAATCACGATACCAAAGGGCTCGACATTCGGATTATGTCCCCTGATGACGCGATCCAGCTGTCTTTAGACCGGATTCGAAAAGGCCAGGACACCATAAGTGTTACAGGCAACGTTTTACGCGACTACCTGACCGATCTCTTCCCGATTTTGGAACTAGGTACCAGCGCCAAAATGTTGTCGATTGTCCCCCTGATGCAAGGTGGCGGGTTGTTCGAGACCGGCGCTGGTGGTTCGGCTCCTAAACATGTGCAGCAGTTTACCTCAGAAGGCTTTTTGCGCTGGGATTCGTTAGGTGAGTTTTGCGCGATTGTTGCGAGTTTTGAGCATGTCGCCCAACAAGGCAACCCCAAGGCCCAAGTTTTAGCAGACACCTTGGATGCCGCCATCGGCGAGATCCTTGAACACGGCAAATCCCCAGGCCGCAAGATCGGGGAACTAGACAACCGGGGCAGTCATTTTTATCTGGCCCTGTACTGGGCTCAAGCCTTAGCCAAGCAGGACAAGGACAAAGAGCTTAAAGCTAGGTTTGGCTCGATTGCCAAAAGTTTAGCCGATAACGAGGCTAAAATCGCTGGCGAGTTGAGTGCAAGCCAAGGCAAGCCGCAAGACATTGGCGGGTACTATATGCCTATTGAAGCTAAGGCCAACGCCGCTCTACGGCCTAGCCATACACTAAACGGCATAATTAACGCCATGTAATAAAAAGCACCCCCAATCGTTGGGGGATGCTGAAATCAAAGGGAAGGTCTTCAAGGCCTTCCCTTTTTTTTTGGGTTGGTGTTAGGCTTGGGCCATGCTTTTAGAAACCAAAAATTTAGTCAAAACTTACGGCAAACGCACCGTCGTCAAAGGGGTCAGTTTTAAGATCACCCAAGGCGAGGTCGTGGGGCTATTGGGCGCTAACGGGGCCGGGAAAACCACCAGTTTTTATATGGTGGTTGGGGTGGTTAGGCCTAGTTCTGGGCAAATCTTTTTAGACCAAAAAGAGGTCACTGGGCTACCCATGTACCAACGCGCCCGTGCTGGAATTGGCTACCTCCCTCAAGAGGCCTCGGTTTTCCGTAAAATGACGGTTGAAGAAAATTTGATCAGCATCTTAGAGCATTTAGGAAAGACCAAAGCTGAGCAGAAAGCCAAGGCCGATCAGGTTTTAGAGGAGTTACACATTACCCATATTCGCCAAAACAAAGGCTATAGCCTTTCTGGCGGAGAGCGCCGGCGTGTAGAAATCGCCCGAGCCTTGGTCACCAACCCGGCCTTTATGCTCCTTGATGAGCCCTTTGCAGGGGTGGACCCGATAGCGGTGATTGATATTCAAGGGGTTATCAAAGAATTGGCCGCCAAAGGCATCGGAATCTTAATCACTGACCACAACGTCCGCGAAACCCTAGGGATTGTGGATCGGGCTTATATCATGAACGACGGCCAGATTTTAGTGGAAGGGGAACCAAAGCAGATCATCCAAGACGAGACCGCCAAGAAGGTTTATCTGGGCGAACATTTTACTTTATAACTTTAAGGCGTTCAAGGGCGATTCATGCGGCTTTTACGGCTAGAACTGGCCGGATTCAAGTCCTTCCCGGACAAGGTTTCCATCGACTTTATCCAAGACGGGGTTTCCATCGTGGTAGGCCCTAATGGCTGTGGCAAGTCTAATATTGTGGACGCCATTCGCTGGGTTTTAGGGGAGCAATCCGCCAAACACCTCCGGGGCGCTCAAATGGAAGACGTGATCTTTGGCGGCAGCACCTCACGCCCAGCAGCTGGTCTCGCCCAGGTCACCTTGAGCTTCGCCAACCCAGAACACGACAGCATTAACAAATACTCGGAATTCTCTGAAATATCAGTAACTAGAAAACTATTCCGCACAGGGGAAAGCCTCTACCAGATCAACAAGACCAACTGCCGCCTATCCGACATTCGCGAACTCTTTATGGACACCGGGATCGGTGGCAAAGGGTATAGTATCATCGAACAAGGCAAGATCGACCGGATCGTCACCAGTTCGGCCCTGGAACGCCGAGCGTTGATTGATGAAGCCGCCGGGGTTATCAAGTTTAAAAGCAAAAAGGCGGAGGCTCAAAAGCGTTTTGTAAAATCTAGAGAAAACCTGGACCGGGTTAAAGACCTATTAGAGGAATTGGTAGATCGCGAGCAGAAATTAAAACTCCAAGTGGCCAGGGCCGACCAATTTATAGAAGCCAAAGGTCGTATGGAGCGGCTTCAACAGCTGGCCCAAGCGACCCAGTGGCTGCAACTTAAGGAAAAAGCCGATAAAATTGCTGATGACCGAGAGGCTTCTGACCGGGCGATTAAAGACCAAGAGTTGCAGCTTACTAATCTCCAGGTTAAAAAAACCAGCCTTGGCCTAGAACAGGTACAAAAACAAGATGAAAAGGAGCGCCGAGCCGAGCGAATCTCCAAATCCAAATCGCAACTAATCAAACTGGAATCCCGCATTGAAGCCGACCAGCAAACCTTGGCGCACTTGGGTGACTGGCAGGCCAAAGGGAACCGCGAGCTAGAGCAGTTAGAGGGCCAAAGCGGCGCTTTAGAAAACCAACGTGAGGCCTTGGTCACCCAGTCGGAAGATCTGGCCCTCGCAGTGACCACCAAGGCTGGCGAGCTCTTGGCCGCCAAAGAGGCGGTCCGTCTTCAAGAACGGGAGCTAAATCAACAAATCGGCAGCTTAGAGGCCCGTCGGCAAGAAGAGCGGCTCGCCGAATTAGAGTTAAATAAAAAAAAGCATGAAATAGGCTCCCAGGCGGAACGGCTCAAAGAGGCCCAAGAAAGGGGCAAAGAAGCCGAAGAGTTGTTGGTACAGGTGACAGAGCGCCTGCTTAATGCGCAAGAGCATCGTGGGGACATAGACCGAGATCACAAAGAAAAGCTCAAAGAACTGGTTGGGGCTCAATCCCGCTTGTCCACCGCCAAAGCCAAGCTACTGGTTAAAAAAGAAGAATTAGGCCTAGCTACCCAAAAAATAGAGGACCAAGAGCGCGAGTATCAACGCGCTGAAAGCCGCCTGGAGTCTTTAAAGCAAGTGGCCCAAAACCATGAGGACTTCACCCCTAAAATCAAGGCCTTGCTCGATCATTTTGCGCTCAATCCGCTGAGCGCAGGAGAGTTAGGTTTTATTGGGCCTTTGGCCGATCTCTTAGAGATTGGCGACAAGTTAGAAGAATGGGCACAAAACCTGTTGGGGCGTTATTTTAACCTAATGATTTTTGAGTCCCATTATCACCTCCCCCAAATCAAAAACCTGATGGAACGGTTGGGGGTTGAGTATTTGGAGATTTATTTTCTGGACCTCTGCGAGGAAAAAGATAGCAACCTAGACTATTTGATCCCTTGGCGCGAAAAACCGACTGGCCTTTATCTGACTGGGCATTACAAGGCTTTAGAGAAGCGCAGTTATCAGATTGAACCGGCAGATTTGACCGGGGGGCGGCATTTGCTGCTTAAAGACAAATCGCTAGTAACCACCGAAGGGGTATTTAAAATAGGCCTGCCTAGCGAAGCAATGCAACTTGAAGGTTATTTAAAGCGCCAGCAAGAATACCACCGGTTAGCCCAGGAAACCAAGGAGATGAAGGTAAAACTCGATGACCTTGCCTACAGCCGTGGGTGGCTCAAGGAAGAGGTGGACGAGCTCGAATGGGAGGTGACCGATTCAACCCAAGATTCAAGCCGTTTAGAGTTCGAGACCCGCGAACTAGCCAAAGAACTGGAACGCTTTGTGGCCGATGTGGAGCGAATTGAGACCGAACGAGAAAAACTGACAGAAGCCCGGGAAAAACACCTAAGCCTTGATCAAGAATTACAAGAACGCCGATTAAACTTAGATCAAGAAATTGCTCTGGCCCAGACCCATCTGGACCAGCTTCATTTAGCCCAGCAAAATCAATCCACTGGGCTAGATCAATCCCGACTGGCCTTGGAGTTTGCCAAGGGAGCCTTACAAAAATCAGAGATCGAGATGGCCGGGTTTCGTGAGAAAACCAGCCACCAAAAGGAGTTGTTAAAACGCATTGATGAGGAGCTAGCGCAGATCCGACAACGGATTGGGGAGACCAAAACCCAATCAATCGACCAGGAGGTGCAAAAAAAGACTCTTGATGAAAGTTTACAAGCCAATCTCGCCAAATTGCCTCAAGTAATTGAAGAAATAGCTAAATTAGAGACTGATTACCGGGAAATGGCAGACGAGCTTGAACGCCGGGGTCACGAGATTCGGGTGATCGAAGAGGAGGAAAAAGCCAAGTCTGCCAAGCAAACCCAATTGCTCGAACAGCGCCACCAATCAGAGCTGAAACTCGCTCAATTGGCTCAAGAAGCAAAGGGCTATGAGCAAAGCCTTTTTGAAGAATGGGCTATCCGCCCAGACGAGGTCTTGGCTGGGCCAGGAGCCTTGGAATTTGAGCGCGAATCGGGGTTGAGAGAAATTGTTCGTCTCAAGGCTAAATTAACCCAGATCGGGGACGTAAACCTTGGGGCCAAAGCTGAATATGTAGAGCTCAAACAAAGGGTGGATTTCCTGGACGCCGAGTCTAAAGACCTTTCGGCCAGCATTGAAGCCTTAGAAGAAAGTATCGCCAAGATCGATGAGGAGTCAAAAAAACGCTTCAACGAGGTGTACAAGCGGATCAACGTTGAGTTTCGGGCCCTGTTTCCCAAGTTTTTTGGAGGGGGAGAGGCCTTTTTAAAACTAAGTGACCCTGAAGACCTGCTCGATTCAGGAGTCGAGATCATCGCCCAACCGCCCGGAAAAACCATGCAAAACCTGACCCTACTTTCGGGCGGGGAAAAGGCGATGACCGCGCTAGCCTTGATCTTTGCGATCTTCCAGTTTAAACCTAGCCCCTTTTGTTTACTCGATGAGGTCGATGCCCCGTTGGACGACGCTAACAACCACCGCTTTAATGCTCACGTCCGCCTGCTGACCGAAAACAGCCAGTTTATTATTATCACCCATAACAAAAAGACCATGGAGATTGGCGACGCAATGTTTGGCGTGACTATGGAGGAGCCAGGGTCTTCGAAGGTGGTTTCAGTCGATTTCGAGCGCGGTCAAAAGTTGATTGAACCCCCCAGAAGAAAGGGGGCTTAAACTCGGCAATAAAATCAAGCAGCACCCGATTGGGCGATTTGGGTACCGTTAAAACGTTTAACCAGCTGATAAAAGGCAGGCTGATAAACCTCGCGCTGGCCCAGCCGGACCGCCTCGGTTAATTGCTTTAAGCCTGGAACCAACTCCAAAGCTCCATGGGTTTGGCAAAGCACCTCAAATCGTTCGAGAAGCGATTGTGCCGCCAATAAATTCCGGTCTCCTAAATGCCGTTTAATGGCCCAAAGGTAAACCTCCCCTTCACTGGCAAATTTCCCGAGAGATTTTTCTTCAGCAGGGTAAGGCGATTTAGCAACCAGAGGCAATTCGATGGCAAAACAGCTACCTTGGCCGATTTGGCTGGAGACTTCGATCTTTCCACCCATGATTTCAACCAATTGTTTAACAATCGCTAAACCCAGTCCTGAACCCCGGTTTTCTTTGGATCCATATTCCTCCACCTGCCAGAAGGGGTTAAAAAGGTGCCCCAATTTATCAGCTGCGATTCCTTTGCCACTGTCTTTGACCTCAAAACGCCAACCGGTTTTAATCGGCCCTGCCGAGATACTAACCCAACCAGATTCGGTGTATTTCAAGGCGTTACCCACCAAATTAACCAAGCTTTGGCGAAGTTTCATCAGGTCACCCGTGACTAAAGCAGGTTGCGCTGACCCCTGGGTCCTTAAGGCTATCCCAGCTTGATTGGCAAGGGGCCTAAATAAAAGTTCGATTTCTTCAAGAAGCCCGTTTACCTCAAATTCCTTTGCTTGACATTCTATTTGCCCAGACTCGATTTTTCCCCATTCCAAAAGGCCATTGACCATCTCTAAGACCGTGTTCCCTGTCCGGGTCAAGGCTCTTAAATAACCCTCTTGATCAGGCGTTAATTCACTGGCCTCAAAGAAATGAAGAAGCGAAATAATGCCATTTAGGGGAGTTCTAATCTCGTGGCTTAAAAGATTAAGGAGGTCTGTTTTTTCTTTGGCCCGCCGTTCGGCCAAAGCAAGAGCATCTTTAAGCTGATTACGCAAATGCCCTAATACGGCCTTTTCATTGGTCAAGGCGTGGTGCCGGTCTTGTTCGGCCATGTCTTGGTCACTTAATCGGTCTTTTAACCAGATGCGCTCTAAAAGGCCTTTAGCCCGGTGGCGCAAGATGGCCGGCTCTAAGGGGGCGGTTTCAAAGTGGATCAAGCCTTCAATCAGGGCGGTCCCCGCCTCTACCAATAAAAACCCGTAGGGCCTTCGATTGAGCAGGTCTTTGTGTTCTTTGGCAAAACTAGCATCGTCTGAAAGGATTAGTCCTCCCTGACCTTTAACTAGGGCCTCAAAGGCCTCAAGTCGAGTTTTTTTAACCAAGGGCAACCCAAGAGTATTACTTAGGTTTTTGGCCGAATTAATCAGGGTTTCCTTACCCAAAAAAATCAGTTCCCGTTCATCCATGAATGGCTCCATTTAGCGATTTAACCGAATCCCCAAAACCGTTTCTTTTTTTTAGCAGGTTTAAAACTTTCCAGGAGTACGTCCACCAATTCGGGTCGCACCCCTTTTAGTTCTAAAGAAACTATTTTCCTTTCTAAGCAGCGGCGATGACACTTTTCTTGGTCCTCCGAGACAAAAACCTCTGCAGGGTCAAGCAAACCAAAACCGCAAATACTACAATAGTCTTCTTCCATGCTCATCCAAAAAAGCGATTTCCCTCACCCTTTGATTAGCAAACTCTGGGCCAGTCCTTGTTTAATCCAGGAGCTAAGGTAGAGACCAGGGGGCACCAATTCCTTATAGACCTTACCTCGGAGGTCTTTAAGCTCTTGGAGTATAAATTCAGAACTTTTACCTTCTGGATTTATTAATTTTAAGGGAGCGGGTAAGATTAAGGTTTGTTCAAGTTCGATCAGGCAATGGCTGCCCTTTTGCCCAGAAACAACCCGGCCCAAAGGAGACCAGTCTTCGCTGGATAAGATGGGGTTGGTAAGACGTTTCAGGGGCCGGTCGGTGCGATTCGCCGAAAAAAAACCGGCAGTGGTTTTTTGCGGCCAAGCGGCTTTTAGTCCGGCCCAATCTTGGGTTTCAATAGCCTCAACGATTAAAGCCGCCAATTTGGCACTAGTGGGGGCCAGCCGCCAAAAATTTACCCCGACCTCTGTTAAACGGGAGAGCCGGTCGAGAATAAAAAGTTCACGACTATGATACATCACCGTGCCTTCTGGTCCTTCTAGCAAGGTCGCCGATTGCCTTGGTCGGACCTCAGAGCGAGCCGCGCCGCGCCATGGACCACCCAAAAGAGGGCGGGCGCTATAAAAGACCTCGATAGGCCCTAAAACCTGCATCTCAAAAGGGAGCAAGCGGCGCTTGTCCCAAAGCCCAAGGGCTTTGACTGGTATTTGATTAGATAAAACCAAGCGCTCTAACCCAGACCCAAAACCCTTGGCCCAACAATTAACTGCCTTTTCGTTTACCCCCCCAAAACGCAGATCTGCTTGTAAGGGTAATTGTGGAAACGCTTTACCTAAAACGACCCCTAAACCAGGATCAAGAAAACGAACCGCCTGCACCCATCCGGCTTTTACCCAAGGGGTCAATTCCTTAATAGCCGATTCCAATTGAGGATCAGAGAGTATCCGGTCGGCCAGTAATACCCGTCTTTGTGGGCTAGATACAAGTTTAGGCCAATCATTAGGGGTAAGCCGACCTCCTTTGGCCCAGCCGACAAACCCTAATAACCATTCATCATGGACCCGCTTGTTTAAGGGTTCAAGTAATTGAGGATGATCAACAAACCAAACAAAAGACATAAAACTACCAAAAAGGTGGGTACCGTTTTCAAACTTTGTAGTCTAGCTTATTGGGAAGGTCAAAAGAAACGGAGAAAATCCGTATCTAGCCTAGGTCTAGTCGCCGAAATAATAGGTTGAAAGAATTCCTCCGTTAATCTAGGCTTAGACGCCAAAAAAGGAAACAGTAGTTCGCCTGTTAGCGGCATGGTATAAACTTGGAAACCCAAACAAGAAACGCAATGAACGATCAGATTCAAATGCTCGAATTAGATCAAGTTGTAATCCGCTTCTCCGGTGACTCGGGTGACGGAATGCAGTTGACCGGAAACCAGTTTACCGGTGCCACGGCAAACTATGGCAACGATGTGGTGACCCTGCCGGACTTCCCTGCGGAAATCCGTGCCCCAGCCGGGACGATAGCTGGGATTTCTGGATTTCAGCTTCAGTTCGGCAACAAAAAGGTGAACACCCCTGGCGACTTTCCAGACGTTTTGATCGCCATGAACCCTGCCGCGCTTAGGGCGAATGTCAAAGCACTTAAGCGGGATGGCATAGCCATTATTGACCGCGATGCTTTCGACGAAAAAGGGATTGCCAAGGCTGGATACGCTGAAGGGGTTGACCCGTTGAGTGCCTCTGAGACTGGGGGCCGCAAGATTATTTCGGCGCCGATTACGACCCAGACTATGAAAGCGCTTGAAGAAATGGACATGCCCAAGAAGGCTAAAGAGCGCTGTAAAAACTTCTTTACCTTAGGCATCCTATATTGGCTATTTGATCGTAGCCCCGAGGTTACCACCGCTTGGCTGAAAACCAAGTTTGCTAAAAAACCGGAATTGGCGGAAGCCAACATCAAGGCGATGACCGAGGGGATGATCTTCGCTCAAAACAGCATGCTCTTTCAAGCGCAGTACAAGGTACCCCGCGCCCCTCTACAACCGGGTAAATACAAGTCTTTGACCGGTAACGAAGCTTGCGGGTTGGGTCTGGTTACGGCGGCAGAACTTGCTGGGGTTAAGCTTTTTTTGGGCTCTTACCCCATCACCCCAGCTACGACCATTTTAGAGGAAGTCGCTAAGCATAAAGACTTTGACGTCAAAGCCTTGCAGATGGAAGACGAAATCGCCGGGATTTGCTGCTCGATTGGGGCTAGTTGGGCCGGGGCTTTGGCTGCCACCAACACCTCTGGACCTGGGATTGCCTTAAAAGGCGAGGCCATGGGTTTGGCGGTAATCTTGGAGATTCCCCTAGTAATCGTAAACGTCCAGCGGGGCGGCCCATCGACTGGCCTTCCTACCAAAACCGAGCAGTCGGACCTAATGCAGGCTATGTATGGCCGCAACGGCGAATCGCCGATGCCAGTAATTGCTGCAAAAAGCCCAGCCAATTGTTTTGACATGGCTATTGAGGCCTCACGCATAGCACTTAAATATATGACCCCGGTTATGTTATTAACCGATGGTTACCTAGGCAACGGCGCAGAAGCCTTCCGCATTCCTAAGGTTGAAGAACTGCCCGATTTAACCGTCAAGTTCCGCACAGAACCAAACGGATATCTCTCCTATCGGCGCGACCCCAAAACCTTGGCTCGGGAATGGGTAAAGCCCGGTACCCCTGGACTAGCCAGCCGGATTGGTGGTCTGGAGAAAAATGAATCTGGCGCCATTAGCCATGACCCAGACAACCATGACAAAATGGTGCGCTTGCGCCAAGAAAAAGTGGATAACATCGCTAATGACATCCCTAACTTGGAAATCGAAGGGGATCAAAATGGCGGTGAAGTGTTGATTATCGGTTGGGGTTCGACCTACGGTTCGATTGCCAATAAAGTTCGCAACTACCGCAAAGAAGGCAAGTCGGTCTCGCACGCCCACTTCACCCATATCTACCCCTTCCCTAAAAACACGGAAGCGGTGATCAAGAAGTTCAAAAAGGTGGTGGTTGCCGAGATGAACCTTGGCCAGCTTTCTAAGCTGTTGCGGGCTCACCTCTCTGTTGAAGTGATTCCCTTGACTAAAATCCAGGGCATGCCCTTTACCGAAGACGAAATCGCCACCGTAGTGGACAACCTCTTGTAACCGGAGACAAACAACATGAACGCAGAAAGTAAATACACCAAAAAAGATTTCGTCCCGACCGGCGAAGTCAAATGGTGCGCCGGTTGCGGAGATTACGCGATCTTGGCTCAAGTACAAAAGGTGCTAGCCGAAACCGGGCGTAGCCCTGATGAGTTCGCTTTTATTTCGGGTATCGGCTGCTCTAGCCGTTTCCCTTACTACATGAACTGCTACGGCCTACACGGAATCCACGGACGGGCTTTAGCTATTGCCACGGGAACCAAGGTTGCCAATCCGAATCTTTCGGTTTGGGTAGCTATGGGAGATGGGGACGGTTTGGCGATTGGAGGTAACCACTTTCTTCACGCAGTTCGTAGAAACGTCAACCTCAACGGCATTTTGATGGACAACCGGATTTACGGTTTGACCAAAGGCCAGTTTAGCCCGACCAGCTTTAGGGGACAAAAAACCAAAACCGCACCGATGGGCACGGTCGAGGACCCGATTGACCCCATTTCTCTTTCCCTATCGCTAGGCGGAACCTTTGTTGCCCGCGCCACGGACCGGGATGTGAAACATTTAGGTAGTGTTATCGCCCGCTGCTACGAGCATGAGGGTTTTGGGATGGTGCAGGTATTACAAAACTGCCCAATCTTTAACGACGGTGCCTATGATGCTTGGGTAGGAAAAGGATCAGCAGAAAACGTGCTAAAAATGGAGCATGGCCAGAAAATGATCTTTGGTCTAGAAAACGAGAAATGTATTGTTCGCCAGGGCTTTAGCCCTAAGGTGGCTTATGTTTCTGAGGTTAACGAGGCTGATATTGTGGTTCACGACGAGTTCGCTTCGGACCCTGGTTTAGCTGGATTTTTAAGCCAAATGAACGGGAACAAAGGCTTGCCCATGGCTCTCGGTATCTTTAGGCAGATTAAAGCTCCCTCTTATGAAGCCGAATACCGGCGTCAAAACGATGAAGCCTATGCCAAAAGCCCCCATAAAGGTAATCTCCAGTCTTTATTGAATTCTGGTGAAACCTGGACGGTTTCTTAACCACCAATCTGGGGGGCCCGCTCGGGTTCCCCTTTAAGCTCCCTCCCTATGACCGTCAAAGAAGACCAAACTTTTCCTTTTAAACTTTGGCAGATTCTGATTGCCCTTGGTTTTCTGATCGTCTTAGGTCTGTCCCTTTGGTTTATGATGGTGCGCGGAGACGCGCTCAAAGCCTTTTCTGAAGAACTGGCAACCCAAAACAACAACACCGTTTTTTACGATATCGACGGACAACCTTTCCACGTGATTCAAGGGGAAGAGGACCGTAAATATGTAGCCCTGGCTCAAACCAGCAAAAACCTGCAAATGGCGGTAGTGGCCATTGAAGACGGGCGATTTTTCCAACATTTTGGCTTTGACCCAATTCGAATTGGTGGAGCCATACTGCGTTACATCAAAAACCCCAACGCCGCCCAGGGAGCCAGCACCATTACCCAACAGTTGGTAAAGCTAACCCTGCTTAGTCCCGAGCGGACACTTAATCGCAAGGTTAAAGAGCTTTTTATGGCGATAGCTTTAGAGTCGCATTATTCTAAAGCACAAATCCTAGAATTTTACTTAAACAAGGTATATCTAGGGCATCGCAACTATGGGGTGGAAAACGCATCATTGAACTATTTTCATAAAAATTCCAAAGACTTAACCTTGGCAGAATCGGCCTTTATTGCGGGGTTGATTAAAAAACCAGAGGGGTACTCCCCCTTTGTTAACCTCAAGGGGGCCCGCACTAGGCAGATACTGGTGTTGATGCGCATGCGGGCTTTAAATTGGATCAATAAGGCCGAGTTTCAAGACGCCGTTAACGAGCGAATTTTAATCCGCCAACGCCGCCAGCAAGACCTTAAGATGGCTCCCTACTTCACAAACCACGTGCTTTTGGAGCTAAAAAAACGATATTCGCCCTCTGAAATATACGGCGGTGGCCTGCGTATTTATACCACCTTGAACCGCAAGTACCAACAGGCCTTAGAGAAGGTGGTCACCGAACGGATGGCCAAACCGCGCAGTTTTGAAGGCATTGGCGCGGTCTCTTTGGACCCGCAAACCGGATTTGTATATGCTTTAATCGGTGGTTCCGATTTTGGGCAGTCTGAATTTAATCGGGTTACCCAAGCCAAACGCCAGCCGGGCTCTTCGTTTAAACCGATTTTGTACACCTCGGCCCTTACCCGGGGTATCAGGTCCAATGACACCTTTGTTGATGCTCCGGTCCAGTATGCCAACAACGCTGACTCGACCAATGATGAACTGGGCATGACTCCAGATGTTTATGAGCCTGAAAACTATTCCGGCGAATATCTGGGCGAGATTACCCTGGCCCACGCACTAAAGGTCTCAAACAACATAGTTTCGGTTCAGATTTTACAAAAAATTGGGATCAACTCCTTAGCGCGCACAGCCGAACGCTTTGGGATTGAGATCCCGAAGGATCGAGGGCTTTGTTTGGCGCTAGGTTGTGGCGAGGTTACCCTGCTTGAGCTTACTAACGCTTATTCGGTGTTTGCCAATAACGGCATGATGTCCGAACCGGTTTTTATCCTCAAAGTTACCGACTCCACAGGCCGGATCATTGAGGAATTCAAGCCACAGCCCGAACGCCAAGTGATCAGCAGCAACCAGGCCTTCCAGATGAACCGCATGTTACAAAACGTGGTCAACTTCGGCACCGGACGGGCGGCCAAGATTGAGGAGGCCTCTGGCGGCAAAACCGGAACCAGCGATAACTTTAGAGACGCTTGGTTTATTGGCTTTACCAGCACCCTAGTCACCGGCTTTTGGATTGGCAACGATGATAACCAGCCCATGGACGGCGAGGTGGGTGGGCGGACACCAGCCAGACTTTGGCGCGCCTACATGAAGGAGATACCGCGCACAGGCTACGAAAAAACCTTCACGATTTTAGAGGATTTTGAGGATTTCCAGCTTTGCGACCATTCCGGTAAACGGGCGACTCCCTATTGCCCCAATGTCTCCTGGTACCCGATGAAGCCTGATTCCGCTCCAACCGAAGACTGCGACCTGCACACCCCAGACACCTTTATCGAGAGCGAACAAAAACCCGAGGCGCACCAAATTTCGCCAGCTCCCGACGAAGATGCAGAGGTTCCACAGGTTCGCTTCCCTGAGTTTAACCCAGCTCACTAGTGGGCTCTATCAGTTCTAGGTCAGGTTCGTTGCGATCCTCTAGGCACCAAGAGACTAGGTCTAAAATCTCTTCCTTGCCCTTTTTCGCTAAAGCCGAATGTAACAACAAATCTGCTTCAAAATGCAGGGCTTTTTTAATGGCCCCCGCCTGTTTCGCCCGCGCAGACTGGCCCAATTTATCCAACTTGTTGCCAATCAAGGCCAAGGGTATTTCCGCCTCTAAAATCGCTTGGTGAAACTCTTGGTCCTCTTTGGAAGGTTGATGGCGTAGATCGAGGATTTGAAAGACTAAGCGAAGGTCAGGGTAGTCCTGCAAAAATCCAAAAATCATCTTTTGCCAACTCTGTTTGACCGCCAGGGGCACCGAAGCAAAACCGTAACCAGGCAAATCCACAAAATAAAAGGCCTCGTTAATCAAAAAGAGGTTGATCAATTGAGTTTTTCCAGGGGTAGAACTGGTTTTTACCAGAGACTTTCTTCCAGTCAAATGATTGATTAAACTGGATTTTCCGACGTTAGAACGGCCCACAAAACAAAAGGCAGGCAGAGGGTCTAAATCCCATTTTTTAAAACTAGTGAAACTTTTTACGTAAACTGCTGAGTCAATGCGCATGTGTATTCCCTTTGTTTTTTAATCTTAACCACAAGACCCGGATTGATAAAGGAGAAACTCGTGAAAATTGGTCCCAGAGGCCTTGTAAGAAACCACTTTTTTTGCAATTGTGGCCTTTCTAAACCAGGAACCTAATGCAACGTCCCCTCGAAGTTCGACCCGTCCCCTTTTCCTTTATACCCTTGTTTGCCCAAGCGCTGCATCTATACAAAAGCCAGTTTGGCAATCTCTTTATACTGGGAATATTAAGTTTTTTGCCCTTTTGGGGGCTCGATTTTTTACTAAAGGGTCTGGATGTTCGCGACCTTAATGACCTAATCGAACTGTTCCACGGTTTTTTACTCGACATCTTGGTTTTTCTAGCCCTGCCCACCCTTCTTAACTACGGGCGGGTTTATCCGTTGGCGACCTTAAAGATTTTCCAAGACTATTTTGGTACAGGCGTGGTTTTGGTTTTGTTTCAGATCTTTGCCCTGTTTTTTTCGCTCTTATTTTTCAGCCAGTTTGGTTTTATAATGGTCACCTTTGGCTTAGTGCCCTTTGTGTTTGTCTTGTTTATTGGCCATTTTATGCTGGTCAACGGCACCCCCCAGTTCTCCGGGCTTAAACAAAGTTTTTTAAACTCAATTTCATTAGTACGATCTTTCTTTGTTCCCGTCTTTTTTGGGTATTTAAATATCTCTATCTTAATGATCACACCGATTTTTTTGTTTAGTATGGTTTATTTAAAAGGTCATCCTGAAATGGCCCAATGGCTAGAGGTCTCTACCAATCCTGACACCCCGATAGATTTGCCTAACCTCATGGAGATGTTACAAAGGATTGTTTCCGAGTTCGAATACCAAGGCGGGCGGTTAGGGATTCATCTGGTTTTTAGACCGCTCAAAGCGGTGTTTATGGCCCTTTTGTTTGCTCGCTTGTTAGAATTATCGGCCCCCGAAAAACACTCGGCCTACCTAGGGATACCCGAGGAAATTAAACCGATTAGCGAGGTTTAACCCTTGGTCACTTTGGATAAAATCGGAGGACGCCCCAAGATTCTGACCGAATCAGACCGGATCCTCACCGATCTTTCGGAAGAGTTAAACCAGCTTAAAAGCCGCATGAGCCAGCTCGAAACCGAGCAAGAGGAAAATCGGCATTTATTAGAACAGGTTAGCTTTCAAGAGGAATTGGCCAATCGATTGATTGCGGGCCAACAAGAGGAAATTAAAGCGCAGCGCGAGAATTATCAAGTGATTGCCGGGGTGATCCAAGATCTGAAAACCCCGGTGGCGAGTGTGATGGAAAACCTAGCCAACATTATCGCTGAAATCGACGATGAAGACACCCAAGAAAGCCTCCGCGACTGTCTGGCCACGGCTGGCAACGTATTAGAAGGGTTTACCGAAGTTGAGGAGTTTTGTTTATTCGAAGCGGGCGAACAAGCGCAAAACCGGCAAAACACCAATCTTCGGGCCCTGTTTACCGATCTGGTCTCTCGCTTCCAACTTCAGTCCAACTTGGGCAACAAGCATGGGGTTAAACTCTTGATTGACCCCAAGGTCCCCCAAGATTGCCCGCTTTACGATGCCTCCATCGCATTTGCCGTGACCCAACTCTTAGCGCAACTAGCCGAGATTTCTCCTCCAGGGGCGTTAGAGATAAAGCTGCAAATGGCCGAGGGCGAGATGTTACATGGGGTGCAAATGGCTGAGCTACGGATTGACTTATCAATACAGGGGAATACGGGGATGAAGGTCTTAGAATCTTGGGTCGATTTTGTGAAGGCTTACAGCCCCCGGCTCCACCAATCTGGGTTTGCCCTCCTTAAAACCCGCGACCGTGTCCGCCAATCGGGTGGACGATTAGAAATGGTCAGTGAGGGGAATATGTTGCGTGGATTTCAGTTAAAAATGCCCCTTAGTTTTTAAGCCCCTTTTGGGCTATTTCTAAATAGAGGGTGCCGTCTTGTAGTTGAGGGTATCGCTGGCTAAGCTCTTTAGCCAAGGCCTCTAATCCTTTCCAATCTTGTTGGGTGACCAATTGGTCCGCCAGCACCTCAAAGTCTTTGGGATTTTTAGCCGTATCTGGCTTGTATCCACTGATTAAGAGTTCTGCCCGCTGGCAAAATTGGACTCTCGGGCGTCGCAATTTCCATTCAGGTGGAGTTTGGCAAAACTGGTAAATCCGCATGGGCCGGTCTTTGAGGCGCTCCAAAAGCTCATCCATCAAGGGTCCACTTTCTGGACTAAACAGACGCCATCGCTCCAACTCGTCTAAGGGCACCGGCCCCAGCGCCATGGCCAGTGATTGGGGAGGTAGATATAACAAGTCGTTAGCCAATTCCTTTTCAATAAGCGCCGCCTTTTGGGGCTGATCGGTTAAAAAGGCTACCCAAAAGGACAAAATCCGCCGCTCGACCCAGATCGACTGATCGATCTCCTCTTGAGGGTTAATCGCCCCAATAAAGCTTTGTGCTTCTTCATAACGACCCAGCCAAATCAGCATTTGCGCCCGTTGCAACCTCAAAACAGGCGAGGTAAAGGAGCTTTTTTCTAGTAGTTTTAAAGCCGCCTCCATGTCGCCTTGGTAGGCGATTAATCGCACCTGCTCGGCTAAAGCTTGTGCGTCAGGGGCGGGTAGTTTGGTGTGTTCGATTTCTAAATAAAACAAGCGCCGCTGCTTTACCTGGGACTGGGAGGGGAGTTCTTGGTAGGTGCGGCTGGCAGCAGACCAAGCTCCAGCTCGCTCTAGTTTTAAAGCTTTTAAATAAAGATACCGGTCAGAGGGTCTTTCCTTGGCCTGAGCAATAGTGCCCAGCAAAAAAACTAGCAGAAAAAAGCCAACTTTCATTCTCGCCATAAAAAAAAAGGGGCCCGAGAGCCCCTTTTGGAAGGTCTTAAAACCGGACCAAGTAAGCACCTAAGTATTTAGGGTCTTGCCGTAAATGGTCAAGCGCTTGTTTGGCTTCGCGTTTGTTATCATACGGGCCGGCGAAAATCTTTACCGACTCATAATCTTTACGAACATGCTCCAAGTTAAAGCGGGCCTTTTCTTTCTGTAATTCCTTTTCTAGGTGGAATTTCAGGTCTTTGGCTCGATCTAAAGCGGGGAACGTGCCCAAGGTGACGCGGTATCCATTGGATTGCGCTACAACACTAGCTTCACCGGCTTGTTTATTAACTTTATTAATGGTTGACGCCAATTCGGTCGCTTCCCTAAAGTTAAACACATCAACACTGATCAACTCAATAAAGTCAAACTTCTCGCCTTGAACCTGTGTGTAAACGGGCTCTCCTTTTTGCCTAATCTGCTCGGCAAATTCCTCTTTGCAACGCTCAAAAGAACAGGTCGCGATTTGGATCAAATAGCGCGAAACAGGTTCCATGGGCTGGGCCGGTGAAGGAGTAGGCGCCGGAGCCGGAGCTAGGCGAACCGGGGGCGGTTCGACCCGTTTAGGAGCGGGGGCAGGGATCTCCATTTTAGGAGGCTCGACCTCCACAACCTCTGCGGCCATTTCTGGCATTTCGCTACTAACTTCTTGTTCCTCTTCACCACTAAAGAAAAACCAAGCGCCCACACCCAGGCCCACCAAGACCAAAAGCATTACGGCCTTCTTGATCCATTTCTTTAGGTCGCGCCCCCCTGATTTTGTCTTAGCTGGAGCCGCTGCCGCGGCTAAGGCCGCCGCCGCTGGGGCAGCCGCTGCCGCCGCTGCTGGAGCCGCTTTTTTGCCAGCGTCTGCGTCCATATCCTCAATCGAGGAGAGGTCTTCAAAGAAGCTGTCTAGTTCCGAGTCGCCCGATTCGCCGCCGCCACCACCTCCAGATCCGCCGCCGTCATCGGACCCGCCGAGGTCGTCGCCCAGAGCGTCATCCAAGTCGCCGCCAAAGTCGTCGCCGCCACCTTCGTCGTCGTCGAGTCCCAAATCGTCGTCTAGGTCGAAACTTTCTTCATCACCCATGGTACTTGCTCGGTTGGAAGTTAACCTCAGGTCTGGCGCCCATCATCTGTAAACCCTCAAGGGTCAATCGGGGGTGCAACTTACCCAAGTCTTGGCCTGATCGGGATAGGGTTCCTGCCCAACCCCCGGTCAGCAGCCGGAGAAGTTGCCCCCCCATTTGGGCGGCAAATTTTTCCGACATAGCTTTCACCATGGACGTATATCCAAAAAGGATACCAGATTGTACCGCATGGGTCGTATTTTTTCCAATAATTTCATCTGGCCAGTCTAAAGGAACCACCTTCAAACCCTCTGTACCCCACGCCAGTGCTTGATTGGCGAGCCCTGGCCCCGGAAGGATGGCCCCTCCTAAAAATTCACCATGGCTGCCGACCAAATCAAAAGTAAGGGCGGTACCTATATCAATCACTAAGAGTGGCTGGTGATAAATTTGCCAACCTGCCCAAGCGGTTAGCAGCCGGTCTGCGCCGACCCCTTCGGCCTGGACCTCCATCCCTGCCCGTTCCATATGCGCTTTATCAATCTTTACCAAAGACCAGTTCAATTTAGCAAAAGCCACCTCAAGCACCGGTTCCAAACTGGGAACCACAGATACATAAATAATTGATCTAATTTCTTTTGGACTGATTTCTTGGGCTTTAAGCCAATTTGTGAGTTGAAAAGCTAAAGTCAATTGAAGGTCCGCTTTATTAATGCGAAGTTCTCCTAAAATCTGGCCGTGATCGGATAGGGCAAAGTGGGCTTGGCTGTTGCCCAGGTCCAGCAGCATGGTTTTCAAAACCCGTGACTCCGCAAAAACCCCTCCGTAAGCTGGCTTGGATGGTTTTGATTTTCCTTAAAGCCCAACAACCGCTCCACATAACGTCCAATCAGATCGGTCTCCAAGTGGACCGGGTCTCCAGTGCCCAAATCGGGCAGGTTGGTTTGTTCATAAGTATGCGGGATAATGGCTACTATAAACTGGTCTGAGGCTAAACTGGCCAAGGTCAGACTGATCCCATTTAAGGCAACCGAACCCTTATCAATCAGGTAACGCGCGACTTCGGGCGGATAGCTAAAACTTAGCCGGTAAAACTCACCAGATTTTTCCACCTTAATCAGCTTCGCTTGTCCGTCCACATGCCCTTGAACCAGATGCCCTCCTAATCGGTCACCCAGTCGCAAGGCCCGTTCTAGGTTGAGTTTAGAGCCCAGTTTTTTTTGGCCAAACAACGTCTTTTTAAGGGTCTCTTCTGAGAGTTCAAACGCCACTGAACTAGAATCAAAGCGGGTAACCGTTAAGCAAACCCCGTCGATAGCGACCGAGTCACCTAGTTTCAAGTCGTCTTGTAAATGGTGGGTCGCCACTGTAAGCTCCCTTTGCGCTGGCCCAATAACCTTTATCCCAGACAGCTTCCCAACGGTTTCAATCAATCCGGTAAACATCCTCGCTCCGCTTAAAGGCTTCTATCATTAAGTCCTCACCCAACCTTAGGGTCTTCCCAAAATAAAAACTAGGCAGTTGGTCCAGACCTAGGGGGCCTAAATCACCTGCAAATCCAGGGGCTCTAGGTTGGCCCATAATCTTTGGTGTATAAAAAATAGCCAGTTGGTCCACCCTATCGGCTGCCAAAAAACCTGCCAAGAGCCCTGAGCCCCCTTCTAGTAAAAGGCTACAAATCCCGGCTTGGTACAGGTGTTTTAAAGCTTCAGTTGGGTCAAACCAAGGTTCCTTAGACTGAAAACAAGTGATCCCAGTGACCTTTGGTATTTGGGCGGTCCTTCCTAAAAAGAGAAAGCGCCGGGTTTCTTCAGAAACAAAAAAATCCAGTTTTGTATTAAAGGTTCCACTCCCAGAAAAAACCACTCGATCCGGTTGGCGGGGACTAGGGCTTTGTCGGTCCGTCAGACGTGGATTATCGACTCGGAGGGTTTCAGCACCCACCGCAATCGCTTGGTAGCTAGATCGTAATTGGTGACCAAATGCGCGAGATTCAGGCCCAGTAATCCATTTAGAAGCACCTATTGCATTGGCAATTTTACCATCTAAGGTCACCGCCGCTTTGGCCGTAACATAGGGCAGTCCAGTAGTGATGTGCTTATTAAAAATCCGATTAATAGCACGACAAGGGCCCTCAAAGATCCCGGTCTCCACCTGGACGCCCTGACTTTCTAAATAGGCCACACTCTGGCCTTGCATTTTGGGATTGGGGTCTAAGGTGCCCACCTTGAGCTGTTTAACCCCCTTTTTCAGGAGTAGGTCCGTACAGGGTCCGGTTCTACCTTGGTGGTTGCAGGGTTCTAAGGTGACGTAAAGGGTGGCGTCGGCAGGTACTTGGTTAAAGGGCTCAAGTGCTTCCACCTCCGCATGGGGTCCACCTGCTTGTTTATGCCAACCTTGCGAGAGTAGTTCCCCTTGGCCAGAGACCAAAACCGCCCCCACCATCGGGTTAGGAAGGGTTTGGTTTTGAGCTTCCAAGGCTAGTGAGAGGGCCCGGCGCATCCAGGTCTGATCGACGGGCATGGAAACCTTGAAGGATTATTTAACGACTGCCAACCGCTGCAAACGTTGCTCTGGGGTAAGGATGCCTGTGATTTTGGCACCAAACTTTTCATTCACCACCACCACCTCACCGGTCGCCAACAAATGTCCGTTGACATAAATTTCAAGTTCTTCCCCAACTAATCGGTGAAGCTCGATAACCGAACCTTGGCCTAAGGACAGCAAGTCCGAGATATACATTTTCGCCCGGCCCACCTCAAAGCTGACCTGTAGGGCGATGTCCATCAAGAAGTCGATATCTATATTAGTCCCGGCCGCGCCGATGCCAACGGTAGGCTCACTAGGGGCCATTTCAGCAGGCAACCCTCCGCCCATAGAGGCCTGGGCCGCTTCAAACGGGTCAATGTCGTCCTCCGCTGGTGGTGCGACCTCCTCTTGGGGAGCAGCCGCATCACCAGAAAGCTCTTTCATCGCCGCTTCAAAGGGATCAAACTCTTCGCCCATTTTACTCTGCCAAAGGAGGTTGAGCTTCTACTGATTCCTTAAACCTAGCTGGAAACCGTTTGTAACAACGTATTCGAGTTGGCGAGCGCACCTCGGTGCGGACGTTGCGCTCCCGCTCGGCGTTGAGTTTCATACAAAAAAAGGCTTCCCCATCCACTTCTTTAAGAACACAGGTATATCTTGCCTCACTGCACTCCTTGGGGCGCTCGTAGAGGTTGGGATCAGTGGGTCTAGCCTCTGTGGATGAAACCAGCAGAATACCCATGATTAGGGCAATCAGCGTGATTTTACGCTTCATTTTATCCCGTCGGTTTAAGGTTTCCATTCAGGGTTTTCCCTTTATCTAGCAGGATCAATGCCAAAGCGCCAAGCCTAGCTGACTTCAAAAAAATCGTTCCCTTTGTTATCAACAATCAAAAATGCTGGGAAATCTTTGACCTTGATTTTGTAAATCGCTTCCATGCCCAATTCTGGATATTCTAAAATTTCCACGGCTGTAATGCAATCCTTGCCCAAGATAGCAGCCGCGCCACCGATGGAGCCTAAATAAAATCCGCCATGTTTATGGCAGGACTCGGTCACCTCTTTAGAGCGGTTGCCTTTAGCCAACATCACTAAGCTGGCCCCTTGGGACTGGAACAAGGAAACATAACTATCCATCCGGCCCGCCGTGGTGGGACCAAAACTGCCTGAAGCGAAGCCTTCAGGGGTTTTAGCTGGGCCCGCATAATAGATCACATGTTCTTTAAAATAGTCAGGAATTCCCTGCCCTTGATCCATCCGTTCTTTAATTTTGGCGTGGGCTATGTCTCTGGCAACAATAATAGTCCCAGAAAGCATAAACCTCGTCTTAATCGGATATTGAGTTAAGGTTTTTAAAAGTTCTGCCATCCCCATGTCGAGGTTTACCTGCACCGCTTGATTCGCACCGCCAGCAGTCTGCGGGGGCAAAAACTGGGCGGGATTGGTTTCTAGTTGCTCTAAGTAAATCCCTTCTTTGGTAATCTTAGCTTTGACGTTACGATCAGCGGAACAACTAACCCCAAGGCCAACGGGGCAGGAGGCTCCGTGCCGCGGCAGGCGGATTACTCGCACGTCATGGCAGAAATATTTACCTCCAAATTGCGCTCCTAGCCCCAACCCCCGGGTTATAGCCCAGACCTGTTTTTCTAGTTCTAA
>MFNE01000026.1:74947-128123 GCA_001783695.1 Candidatus Lambdaproteobacteria bacterium RIFOXYD2_FULL_50_16 | reverse complement strand
TAACGATAGCTAAGTGTTAAGGCGGACAAGCTGCTGTGCCCAACCCTCTGATCTTGCTGCTCAAAAAACGAAGCAATTGATCTGGATTAAGTAACGCCTTGGTTTCTTGGTACAAATAGGTTTTATTGGCCGAGCCCCCCCCCTTAGCCATAAATAAAAATTTATACTGGGCTCCCTGGGTAGCGTAGAGATCTATTTGAGCGGGCAGGTTGGTACCTGT
Source organism: Candidatus Lambdaproteobacteria bacterium RIFOXYD2_FULL_50_16 (assembly GCA_001783695.1). GTDB lineage: Bacteria > SAR324 > SAR324 > XYD2-FULL-50-16 > XYD2-FULL-50-16 > XYD2-FULL-50-16. The sequence continues at coordinate 127,903 of MFNE01000026.1, read as the reverse complement.
GTTTTTTTCATCATACATGGTCAGGGGGGCCACTTGCGAATAACGCAGGTTGGCCTCTTGGTAGGCTTGATAGATCCCCTTTGAGAGCGCTTCGGTATCATTGGCCCCGGTAATCACCTGCTCCCCCTTTTTACCCATCACAATGGCCGTGCCCGTATCTTGGCAGCTTGGAAAGACCCGTTCGGCGGCAATAATAGCATTTTCTAATAGGTTCGTGGCCACAAAGCGGTCGTTTTCGCTGGCTTCAGGGTCTTCCAGGATTCGTTTTAGGCCTGCCAAATGGGTTGGTCTAAGGAGGTGGGATACCTCTTTAAGCGCCTGTTTTGCCAACAAAGTAAGGCCTTCAGGCTCAACCACCAAAAACTCCTTGCCTCCCACTTCCAACGACTGGACATGTTCACTGCTGATCTTTTTATAGATCGTTTGATCTGGTCCAGACTCAAAGATTTCTTGAAAATTAAAATCTGCCATGGTGATTTGTGGGCAAAGGTTAGGCTGCAAAAGCTTATCGAGTCGCATTCTGTCAAAAATAGGGGCAGCTTGTCACCTATTACTTGAGTAAGTTGCTCGACAAATTTATTTTATATAGTTTTATATATTTTATAGAATACCCTTGCAAAAATAGCGAAAACTTTGTAAGATAGTCACAACGAACCAACCTAGTCTGTAAGGAGACAACATGGGAGTTTCTGGATTGATCGGGCGTGAAACCTACCAAAGTTTTAACGCAATAGAGGTTACCCATTTCTTTATGGAATGGGCTAAACTGACCACCATTCCAAGGGGCACCGTTTTGTTTAGCCCAGGCGAACCTGCCGACCAAGTCTATTACTTGAGCCACGGTGAAGTAAAAATTTACCGTAGCACCAATGAGGGCAAAGAGATTATTTTGGAGCTTCTGGGCCCAGGTAACGTCTTTGGCGACACCGAAGCTTTGAGTGGGATGGATTGGAAAAACATCGCTGTCACTAAACAAGACAGCATCGTGCATGTGATGAGCAAAAAGGTGTTGCTTGACCGGGTGGCAAAAGACCCTAAGATCGCCCAGTGGCTTTTAGAGCGGCAGTCCAAGAAGCAAATGCAAACCGAAAACCTGATGGAAGGGTTGCTGTTTAAAAGCGCCAATGCCAAGGTGGCGCAATTGCTGCTCGACCTTAGTGCTAAGTATGGCGTGGCAGACCCCGAAGGCACCTTGATCGACTATTTGATCACCCATCAAGAGATTGGCAACACGATTGCTACCACTCGTGAGACCGTTTCATATGCTTTTATGGAGTTTCGCCAAGCTGGGCTCATCGACACGATTAAGCGCCGAACGGTTATCAAAGACCTTGCCGCCTTAGAAGAAATCGCCCGCACTTAATGCCTGATCAGCCCGCCCAAACACGGGCTGGGGCCTAAATATTCCCCTCCATTGCCCTTTTTTTTTAAACCTGCCATCTTGGCCGAAACCTTAACCAAAACGGGCGATGTACAATACCAACGAATTCAAAAAAGGTCTCCGGATTGAGATGGACGGGGTTCCTTATACCATTGTTGAGAATCAGTTTGTTAAACCGGGCAAGGGCCAAGCCTTTAACCGAGTCAAGATCAAAAACCTGCTTAACGGCAACGTGATCGAGCGGACCCTGAAGTCTGGCGAAAAGGTTGATAAAGCAGATGTAATTGAGCGGGAGATGCAGTACCTCTATCCTGAAGGCGACAAGTACGTCTTTATGGACACCGGCAATTATGAACAAACCGAAATGTCCAAAGAACAATTGGGCGAGGAATGGAAGTGGTTGCTCGAACAAATGTTGGTGCAGGTGATCTTTTATAAAGGTCAGCCCATTACCTTAACCCTGCCCAACTTTGTGGAAATGGAGATCACTTACTGCGAACCTGGTTTAAAGGGCGATACCGCTACGAACACCCTAAAACCAGCGACCATGTCCACTGGGGCTCAAGTGATGGTTCCCTTATTTATTACTCAAGGGGAGCGCATCCGCGTCGACACCCGCACTGGCGAATACATGGAGCGGGCCAAGTCGTGAGGCCAGTTGGTCCGCAACTAATGGCGAGGGCCGGGCTTTTAGCTCGGCTTCGTCAATTTATGGCCAAAGCCGGACTTTTAGAGGTGGAAACCTCGCTGATGGTTGCCCACCCGGCTTTAGAGCCCCATATCGAGCCTTTTGCCATAGGCCCGCAAGGTCCTTACCTCAACTCCTCGCCCGAATATGCCATGAAACGCCTCTTAGCAAAGGGGTCTGGCTCAATTTATCAAATCTGCAAATCCTTTCGCAAAGAAGAACAAGGCCAACGCCATCGCTCTGAGTTTACGCTCCTTGAATACTATGTGGTGGGGGCGGACTTAGCGGGTTTGATGGATTTTACCGATCAATTGCAGCAAACCGTTTTTAACTGGCCCAAAGCCGAGCGCGTTGCGTATGGCGAGCTTTTTAAAGCCCATCTGGGTTTAGACCCTTTAAGTTTAAACGAAGCACAATTTTTAAACCTAATAAATAAACGAGGGGAGAGCGCCCCCTCTTTTCTTTTAGGTGCTGCGGTGAGCCAGGAGGATCGATTAGATTTTCTTTTTTCTAGTTACATTGAGCCCCACTTGGGAGAAGTATCCCCGGTTTTTGTGTTCCACTACCCCCCTTTTATGGCCGCGCTAGCCCGCCTGGACCCTTTAACCGGGCAAGCCTGTCGCTTTGAGGTCTTTTATAAGGGACTGGAATTGGGCAATGGTTACTTTGAATTAAAGCAAAGGGCCGAACAGCGGAATCGCTTTGATTTGGTTAATCAGAAACGTTTAGAGCGCGGTGATTTAGCACTACCTTTAGACGAACCACTTTTGTCGGCGCTAGATACCCTACCCGATTGCGCCGGATTGGCCATGGGGCTTGACCGAGTCTTGATGATTGAGTTGGGTTCGGACGATATCAGAGAAACCTTGGCGATCAACGATTAAAGCCGAAAGGCCGCCGCAATGGGTAGGTCCGACTTAGGTGCACTGCCTTCAGCAAGGGCTGGCGGGGCCGGGGTTGGGCTTATGTTTGGACCAGGTTGCACGGGGGTTAATTCTGCGATCGTAGAAATAGGCTGGGTCTCCAATGCCCCTTGGCGAATAAGCAGTATCGCCTGATCAATCAGAAGATTGGCTGCTTCTAAAAGCTCCTTATAACCCGCCGCTTGGTCGCAAAGTTGACCCGCAAATTCCTTGACCTGGGCGTTTAGCGTTTTTTCGTCCATTTAACCTTTTCCAGTGAAAAGTAAACCGAGGATAATGGGTTCAATGTTCAAGTTTTATGCCCCCCGATTCTTCCCTGGGTCCCGACTCAACACCGATTCGAGAACGGCGCTCCCCGCGAAGGTCAATCGTCTCATATTTAATTCCTTCTAACCAAGCCTCAAGTTCGGGAATGGGCTCTTCATCTGCTTGGGCAATCGCTAAGGCACAAGGGCTTTTTTGCAAAAACTCTAAAAACAGGGCTAACATCGGTTCGTCTAAGGCCTTAAAAAAAATCTGGCTTAACAGAATTAAGCCAGTCTCCTGAAAAGCCAGATGCAGTAGTGCAAAACGAACCCGATCAAGGCCATGTAGCTTGTAAATCGGGAAATGGCGCAGGTGCCAAGCCTTGATCTGGAGCATCATGGTTTGTTTGACCCGGCGCTCCTCCCCAAAGCGAAAAATCGGCTGACTCTCCACCGCCAAAATCGCCCCTGCGCTCCGGCGGTAAACTTTATCCCCCAGAAGCTGCCGATCTGAACGACACAAATACTCACGGGTTTTGGTGACCACGCCCTGGTCAGCCTTAAACCGGCCCTCCATGATCCCCAATAGCCCATTAAGCTGGTCTTTTTGTTTTAATTGAATCAGGTATCTACGCCCCCAGTGAAGCTCCAGATCAACCCCGCGAAGCCCCCATTCTTCACCAGGGAACAATCCGACATTGCTCATCTCTACCAGCGCGGCCACTTATCGCTCCAACCAGCCCATTTCTTCCTTGGCCAATAGGACTAATTCTTCCAGATAAACCTTGGCCTTTTGGCTGCCCTCTTCTGGAGCCCAATCAGCAAAGTCCTTGTGGTTGGTTGGCAAATAGGGGCCTAATTTAACTTCGTAAAAAACACTGCTCTCAGCCAAGCTTAAGATGGTGTGATAGGTGCCTGCGGGGACATCGACCCCAAAATAGCCCGCATTGGGCTTTAACGGACAAAATTGGGAGACACTCCCTCTTTCATCAAAAACTACCAACGCACCGGCCCCTTGCAGGCACAAAAATATTTCGTCTTTGCGAGGGTTAGCGTGACAGTGAGGGCGCACATAGCTGCCCGGTTCAATCGCGTTTAGCATTCGTTGAACCAAGTCTTGGGGCTGATGAAAATTATGGTTCATCCTCAATCGAGGGTTGGCCTTAGCCTTCGCGGCTACCTGATCGATCAGTTTTTGATCGATCTTCGATACGTTCATAGTGATTCGTCAGTTGGTCAATAAAACGACGCCGGTTTTTTAAGAGTCGTCTGATTTCGACAAGTTTTATGACAATCCCTAAAAGCAGGGTCAAACAAAGAAGACCAAGCCCCACAAACCATAACCAATCGGGTTCAACCATTTGGCCTCTTTACCGCTGATAATTCGTGATAAAGGATTTGAGTTGTTCGAAATTAAAGGGTTTTTGCAAAACACCAGTCGCACCTGCTTCTACGACCAATTGGGTGTCCTCTTCAGCGGTCGAGATCAAAACTGGAAGAGTTTTATAACTTTGAAGGCTACGCACTTTTTTCAGTAATCCCAAGCCAGAGGCAAAGGGAAGATTTACATCTAATATAATCAACCCAATATCAGGTTTTGCTCTTAATATAGCGTACCCCTCAAAAGCATCGCGACACAATAGGGTCTCTACCCCTTCAATCTTAGCTATGATTTTATTGATCAAGGTCAATTGTGCCTGACTATCTTCAACGACCAGTACCACAAAGTTTTCTTTAAACAGTCCCATTTTATCCTCTTCCTTTTCCCTTTTATAGTCCTTTAAATCCGCCTTTGCCAAGGGGTTTGCGATTGCTCTTGCCGTCACCATTAAAATTTAGGTACAATCAAACCCTGAGAAGGCGGTACCGTTTGGCAGAAGAAGAGGTATTTTTTAAACAAAAAGCATATAAAGTATTGGCTCCAGATCCAAGGTTTTTTGAGGGGTTGCCTCCCAAAATCGGTAAATCCGTTTTTGGCCCTTTTTGTCAGCACCCCTACATGGGGATGTATCAAGGCCGTAACGGAAATTTTAACCAGGGCAAAAAAAAAGCTTGAAAAAAAGTAACAAGGGGACCAGATTATCTTTTTTTCTAGCCCTGCATAGCTCATTCCTTTCGCCGTGAAGCCGCAATGAGACAAGTAATCCACGTTATCGCCGAATACATTCGTTGCCGCAACAGTCGGCATCTTTTTACTGACCAAAAAGCCTTGTTAGAGGTTCTTAAACTCAAGGTGAAGTTGGCTGGTCTGGAGATCGTTGCTGAAGCCGGTTACGGTTTTGGTGACGGCGGAGGGGTTACGGCCTCGGTGGTTTTGGCCGAGTCGCACCTCAATATTCACACTTGGCCAGAGCGAGATTTTTATCTCAACCTGGATATCTCGGTGTGTAATTACGAACAGGACAACACCAACAAGGCCTTGGTTTTAGCCCAAAGCCTAAAAGACCTGTTTGAGCCTTTGGATGTAAACGAGAAGATCATCAAAGGTTATCGAGACTTCGAAGACGATAAATATACCGAGTACTTTTCTAAAGACTACGGATTTTTTATCAAACCCGAAGCGATCCTATATAAAAGTGAAGACTCGCTTCAAGAAGTGGAGGTTTATCACACCAAAGACTTTGGTCGTTTACTTAGAATCGACAAGTTTTATCAGACCTCTGAAGAAGACGAGCATTTTTACCATGAACCCTTGGTTCAGCCCGCCATGACCGCTCACGAGCGGCCAGAGCAGGTTCTAATCATTGGTGCTGGTGATGGAGGTGTGTTGGCTAACGTGCTTAAGCACAATACGGTCAAGCGGGCGGTAATGGTCGAAATTGATGACCGGGTGATTGAGGTCTCAAAGCGATTTTTGCCAGCTGTTCACCAAGGGGCTTTCAAAGACCCTAGAACCGAGCTTATTATTGGTGACGGATTTAAGTATCTTGCCCAAACTAAGGAACGGTTCGATGTGATTATTTTAGACCTGACCGATCCCATCGGTCCGGCGCGTAGTCTTTACACCAAAGAGTTTTACGAAACCGTAAAGGGTGCCATGAAGGGCCCTGAGTCGATTTTATCATTGCATACGGTTTATCCCTTTTTCCACCCTGCTGTCTTTGGTCGGATCGGGGTGACCTTGGCTTCTGTTTTTGGCCAGGTTGCTCATGGTCTGCAATTTGTACCGTTGTACGGAGCCGAAATGGGCTTCGCATTCTGCTCGGCTCAAACCCAAGTGGACCACCAAAGCGTCGATTTAATCGAACAACGCCTTAAGGACCGTGGAGTAACCGGGCTCAAGTTGTACAACGGGCGGACCCATCAAGGGTTGACTGCCCAACCCCCTTTCGTCGCCAATCTTTTGGCCGGCGATTTCCAAGTCATAACTAAGGAGAGCGGAATCGATGAATTCGACCAGACCTATAACGTCGCACGTAACTGAAACTCAGCCCTGGGGCTGGTCAACGGCGATTGATTTGTACGAGTGCGATCCAGAATTGATTCGCAGTCGCGAAGCAATTACTGAATACGTAGCACGTTTAGTGAAGTTGCTGGAAATGAAAGCTTTTGGGGAAACTCAGATCGTGCATTTTGGTGCCGATGAAAAAGTTACCGGCTTTTCAATGACCCAGTTGATCGAAACCAGCCTGATTTCAGGCCATTTCGCAAACAACACCAATGCTGCTTATTTGGACGTCTTCAGCTGTAAAGCCTACGACGCCGATGCCGCTGCTGCTTTCTCGGCCGAGTTTTTTAAAGCCAAGAGCTACAATCAGCAAGTTTTGACCCGTCAATAGTAAGGGTGAGCCCCTTTCCCAGGGGCTCATTTCTCTCCCCCATATTAAGTTAATTGCAGAATTGTCCGGTTTATCACACAATAGGGCCATCCGCTTTATTTTTGTGCATCAGTCCCTTTGACCACAAAACATGCTCGTTCAAAGAATCAGCAAAAGACAGATTTTAAAGGTTTTTTTAACCTTGTTCCTGCCTTTTTTTCTTGCAGCTAGCTCTCTGTTATATGTTTTTGACCAAAATCATTGGAACGAGTCCAAGGAAACACTGGTTAAGCAGATCGGGCAACATCACCAATTGCAAATTCAATCCATCGAAAACAATCTTTCCAATCTGCTGGTCGCGTTTTATTTTTTAAGCCAAGACATTCATCTTTTTCAGCAGCTTTCCCAAAAGGATAATCTTCAAGAACATGACATTCAAGATATTCTGAACTTTATTAGGGCCAACCAATCCATTGACCAATGCCGGTTACTCGACCTAGACGGTCATGAAATATTTAGAATCCACCAGCACCAACCAGGTCAACCGGTTGTGGTTCCCAAGGAATTGCTGCAAAACAAACAGGAAAGATCCTATTATAAAGAGGCAATGCCTTTAACCAGAAACCACTATATATTCAGCGATTTAGATCTTAATATTGAAAATGGGGACTTAGAATACCCGCTCAAGCCAACCTTGCGAATATCCATGCCCATTTATAACCAAGGAAAAAAACTGGGAGTATTGGTAGTGAACTATTTGAGCTACAAGATATTGGCCGATATTAGGCACAACGCCTATTTAGGTGACGGAGAATTAATGGTACTCAACCAAGCGGGTTTCTTTCTTTCCCACCCTAATCCCGAGCAAGAATGGGGCTTTGCGGTGCCTGGGAGAGAAAAATTCCGTTTTGAAAACCAATTCCCAGATTTTTGGCCAATAGTAAGTAAAAATGAAAACGGCAATTTTTTTGATCTCCGAGGTTTGGTTGTATTTGATCAAATTAATTTAGGGGCGCTGGATATTTCCCATTTGCCTATTCGGCCCTCCAGTCAAAATCCGCCAAAATGGACGATTGTTACTTTTGTTTCCAAGGATTCCATTCGCGAAGATCACTACCAGCGCATGACCTCCATTTACTTGGGTTACGCTTCACTCATTTTTTTGCTAACCTTTTTTTCGATCTACCTAGCTTGGCACCAACAACGACTGGCTTTTTCTGAATCCCAAAAAAGGGCGCAAAATGAATTGCTTCTAAAGCGCAATGAAGAGCTACATTTTTTATACGATATCAGTCGTTTAACTGAGTCGGACAGGTTAGAATTCAAAGAAATGGTGGGTCAGTTAATCGAACTGATCCCCCGGGCCTGGACCTACCGAGAATCCTGCGTCGCTTGTATTACCATCGACGGATATTCTTGGCACTCCAAAAACTACCGTCAACCGGTCGTTAGTCAGCGAGAAGAGATTGTAATCGAAGGTCAATCTACGGGTTTTTTAGAAGTTGGTTATATTTTTGAACCGCCGGGAGAGCCGTTTTTGCCCCAAGAAAACGAACTATTAACCTCCCTGGCTCTGCGGATCAAAACGGTTCATCAATTCCAATTGGCTCAAAAACAGATTTTTAGCCATCAAGACGAGTTGGAGCGAAAGGTGGTGGTTCGAACCCTCGAACTCGAAGAGGCAAACGCCCGCATGTTGGCCGAGATTGCAGAGCGTCAAATCTTGACCGAAGGGTTAGAACAAGCCAAAAAAGCGGCAGAAGAAGCCACTAAAGTAAAAACTGCGTTTTTAAGCTTGGTAGCCCATGATCTTAAATCCCCGTTTTTTTCGATCTTAGGGATTCTACGCCGAATCGTAAAAAAAGAGCCCAACCTAGACCCTAAACACCGGCAATTAATGGAGTCTAGTATCGAATCTGGGCAAAGATTGCTTGATATGGTCGATAAGTTGATCAATATCAATAAAATCCAAACCGGGCGTATTCGCATTGACAATCAAGAATACCACCTTTTTGACTTAATCGAGCCTCATATCCATCAATATCAAGATGCTGCCGATCAAAAGGGGATTATTTTACAAAACCTAATTCCTACCGATGCCATCGTGGTGACCGATGGATTCTTGTTTGGGGAAGTGGTAGCTAACCTGCTTTCGAATAGTATCAAATTTTGCAGTAGTGGCGACCAAGTGACCCTCTATGTCCCAAAAGGAAAAAATTCGACTCTAGTTGTTGAGGACAATGGCCTGGGGATCGAACCTGCTATAATCGAATATTTGTTTGAAGAGCAATATTCTACAACCACCTTAGGAACCCTTGGTGAAAAGGGAACTGGGTTAGGGCTGCCATATTGCTCTGATATCATGAAACTATTAAAAGGAAATATCAGCGTTGAGTCTGAACCCAATAAAGGTGCCAAATTTAGCCTTAGCCTACCAGAACCCTCCAAAAAGGACATTAAGGACCATGAGCTCAACTAGTCTTGCTAGCCAAGCAGAGCAGTTTTTACGGCTCCAGCGCCGGCGACGAATCGAAGCCCCTGGGCGAGATGTAACCTTGGTTCAGCTAATCGAATCTTTTCCGAAAATGGACCCTAATTGGATCAAAGAGGCGGTGGGTAATGCACTAGAAGGCGATGAAGCCATTATGGACCAAGCAGTTCAGTCTTTTGGCGAAACCTTGTCCAAGCTAAATGGGTTTAATCAAGCTAAACGACTCTTTACTCTGGAAACCTTGGCTTTTCTATCCAGTCAGGAGGCCATTACCGAGTTAATGTCTAACCTTTCGGATCCAGACGAAGCAAGACGTTTGGCCATGAGTATTCTTTTGAGTTTTGAGGGAACGGATCGGGTTACCTCCAAGGTTATCGAGCGGACCGATTTATTTAACGAGCGCACGAAAGACAGCCAAATTCACGGGATGGTTACCTTTCGGTTTGAAATGGCCGAGTCTTTGCTCGAATTAATTGACCCAAAACAGCTTTCTGAAGAAGCCAACCGGCTAAAAATTGACCCGGATCTAAGCCTTGATTTACTGCGCCAATTCCTTAAAAACCGCGCTTTGACCGACCTTGCCTTGACCTTAAAACCCTCTCCCGATCTTGGAGTGGTCTTGGCCAAGACGATAGGCAACTTGCAAGGGCATAAATCACTGCCTATCTACGCAAAAAAACGCTTTGATTATTTACGCGACTTTTATGTAAGGCTGTTGGAGCCTGGTCGGTTTATGGGGGTGGACGGGGCCGATCTGGCAAAAATCTGCGCAGCTTTTTTGTGGACCAACCGCCAGTTGATCCCCCCTACCTCCTTGATAAAAAAAATGACCGACGTTGTCAGTTATGGTTTACCCTCAACTAAGCTGGAACTGGCTAAATTTTTAGAAACCTTGGCCCCCACCACCTTGGATGCTTTGATTAAGGACTTAAAGGACCTGTTTTCTAAACTCCTTAAAGAACCCTATCCCGATCTAGCCCAACTCTTTGCTAATGCCAAAGCTAAATATGAAAAAGGGGTCGAAGACAAAAGTCTCTTGGGACAGGTTTTTTCTGGTCTAATGGATTTGAAATTCCAAGGGCTTTTGGTGATTCATGAGGTCGAAGGCTTTATTGGCAAGCTAGTTTCGGAAATCAGTGGCAACGAAGCCGCCATAAAAGATTTAGAGGACTGTTTTAATGAGGCCCCCGGAATAGAAGGAATTGAAGCTCCTTTGATCCTAGACAAGGACGACAACTTTTCCAGGCTTCTTCGCAAGATGAAACCAGTCAAAACCTCGGTAGTCGGCTTTAGAGGGTACAAACAGGGGGGAGGCCTGCGCGCCACCGCTGCCAATAGCCGTTTGATTGGAGGAATGGCGGAGTTGGACCGGTTCAAAGATGGAATGGAATTGCTGCTAAAACATATGTCCAAGAAAGGGGTATTTTTGGATCATTGCCGTTATAAGCCTCCTCAATTCACTAAAGAAATTAATGAATCTCACGCCACCTATCTTGCCCGGGACGCGGAAAACGAACCTATTTTGCTCTGTTTTGGTATCACCTATCTGGAACCCGACGGAACGATTAAAGCCAAAGATGAAAATAAATTGGATGAACTCTTAGCACTACAAATCCAGCCCTATTACTTTACTATGTTAACCGGAAACTTTAGCCCTGTTCTCCATGTGCGCAGTCGCAAACTAGAATTGGACGAAGGGAACGAGGATCAGGAAGACAGTGGCTACGAGGCAACCTTAGATATGTTGGAGTTTAAGGCAATCGATTTAAACCACCTACAGGCCCAGAAAACGGCGGCTAGTTTTATGCTTGCAGCATTCCATTTTTTGCCGGATAACCTCTGGCGGAGCCCAGATGTCCAAGGGGCGATTGCCTTATTATTTGATAAACTCAAGCTTATTCCCTAAGTCTTCGATGTTCACGTGGCACAACCTGCAATTCGTGCGAGGATAGCTGCGCGGCTTTTCCGCCCACTTGTGTGGAAACCTCGGCCACCAAGTCTTTTAACATCTGCGCTTGGGCATTGAGTTCCTCAGCGGCGGCCGCGGCCTCTTGTGAAGTAGCCGCATTAGACTGGGTGACCTTGTCCATCTCTTCTAGGGCCCGGTTGATCTGCGAAACCCCCAAGGATTGCTCTTTTGAGGCAGAGCAAATGGTTTCCACCTGTTCGTTCATCAACAAGATTCCATCGACCTGTTGACTGGTTTTTATACTCAATTCATTCATTATCTCTGTCACTTGCCCTGAATGCTGCAAGATTTCTCGTAGCACTTCTTCCCCTTTATGCGCCAGTTCGTCCCCGGTTTCAGTATTTTTTGCGTTGCTTTTGATCAGATTGGTAATCAACTTAGCTGAAGCCTTGGAATTTTCTGCCAGCTTGGCGACTTCATCGGCAACCACTGCGAATCCCTTACCATGTTCGCCAGCCCTAGCCGCTTCAATTGCGGCGTTTGTCGCTAACATCTTGGTCTGGTGAGTAATTTCAGAGATTACCGCTACAATTTCAGTGATCTCGTCACTTCCCTTTTTGACCTGATCCATGGCTCCTAAAATATTTTCCATCGCCTCCATCCCTTTTTTCGCGGAATTATTCGCTTTCCCTGCTAATAAAGACGCATTTTGCGAGGATTCGAGCGATTTTTTGACCACTTGAGCTAAACGAGTCATGCTTTCTGAGGTCTGTTCGGCCGCCAAAGCGTTGCCCTCGGCCTGCCTCGCCATTTCCTCCATCGAGGCGGAGGATTCTTCTAAGCTAGCCGCCTGTTGGGTCGCTCCCGAAGAAAGGGCATTTGAACTGCGGGCGATTTCATCAGCGGCCGAAGCTACTTCATTAGCCGAATGCCGCAAATCGGTGATCAATTTTTCTAAAAGCGCAACAATATTGCGGCCCTGGCTCACCCCAACAAACAAGGTGGCGACCAACACCAAGCCTGCCAATAAATATACAAGCAAGATCCCTGATTGCATCTGGTCGGCTTTTTTAATGATTCCGGCCATCAGGTGATCTTCAACTTCCTTTAGTAAGTTGATCTTTTTTGTAATTTCATTGAACCAATGGGTCGGATCGACCTCAAATCGGCGGATTACCAACGCCTCCAACGCTTTTCTAGCTGGGGCGTCGTCTATTTCAATAGATGCGTCAATTTTAGTTACTGGAGTCTGCTTGCTCCACTGGCTACTGACAAAAGGGATTTGGGCTCCATAAGCCTCCAAAGTGGACAACACCACCCTTAGGTTACGCAAGTCTCCTTGGTCCAGATCTGGGTTGGCCTCTAATTCTGCGCCAATCTTGCGAAGCGATGCTAGATTTAACTCTAGCTGTTCCTTATATTTGCGTTGTCCGCGTAAAACGTAATTTTTATAGTTGTGAATAAAGTTGGAATAACCAAACTCAAATGCCAGCCGGTTAAACAACTTACCTTTGGCTTCTTCCTTAAAAGCCAATTGGATCATCCGCTCTACTTCGGTCACCGAAGGGTCACTCATCTTTTCGATCAAGTACTCTCTATTTTCTTGATCTGAAAGGGAGGTGAAAACCTGCAAATAGGTTTTATGCTGGGTCACTAATTCAGAAAACCGGTTAAACAGTTGCCCTGTAAACTCCCCTTTAGCAAAGACGTTTGAAAGCACTGCCCGTATAATTCCGGCTCGTTCCTTAGCCTGCAAAAAAGCGGCGTAACTGGTAGATAGCCGGGCCATGTCTGGATCTGGCGTTATCATAACCGTCGCTTCGACCGCGTTTAGAAGCTTGCCAATAGTGCCAGAGTAATATTCCAGCACCTCACCCACCGGTTTAGATTGGCTTTTCACCCCTTCGCGGAGGTTTTCAATCTCGCTTAACCGCTCGTTGGCCTCACCGATTAATTTACTAATCTCCAGGCTGCCTTGTTTTTGATCAAATTCTTGCCAAAAACTGCGGAACTGCTGGAGTTGAAGATTGGTCACTTCCTGTTGGCGGGGCAAATCTTCAACAAACTTTGTCCCCTTAGAGCCTAGAAACCCCGAACTTAACCCCCGTTCCTTTTGCATCTCATGGATCAAGGAACTGCTCCTTTGAGACAGCCGCGCCAAAACCCGCACTCGGTCAATCTCACCAGAGAGTTTGTTTTGGCTTAAGATCTCGTTGATGGAAAAGCCAGCAACCCCCAAAAGGGGTACTGCTACCATTAGAATCAACTTCGCTTTGAGGGTCATATTTATTCCTAATCTTCGATTTGACCGGTTTTCAACCGTTTTGTGTATAGCCAGGTTAACTCATAAGGGTTTTGTTGCAACTCTAAAAAGCCAGACCAAGGGCCCCGTATGGGGCTTCCATCATGGCTCCGTGGCGTGAACCCGCGACCAATAGGGCCGCCTCGAAATAAAGGCCAAAGATTTCATTACAATTGGATTGGGCCGGTTTGGGAACTGCCACTGGGTCAGTATATTGGGTCAAAGTGGAATAAACAATATATATTTGATAGGTGAATACAACTTAGCTCACCTTTTGGCCAGCCCCTTAAACAAGAGCTGTAAAACAGACAAAGCTTGGGATTCCAACTCGGGTAGTGGGGGGGCGGGGGGGGCTATAAAGTGGGGCATTAGGAACTTAATCAGCCCGTTAAAGAGGGTTTGCCCTGAAACCTCGCCAGGAGCAAATTCGCCATTTTTAAGGCCTAAGGTTAAACAATGTTCGAGAAATTCAACCTTGATCCCCACATGTTCTTTGGCCATTTGCGGCCTTATGTTAGAGATCAACCGGATCAGCTCAAAAAGATGGGTTTGGGATAAAAAGACATGGTGGTTAAACCGAAGAATTTCTAGGCAAAATCCCTCAATTCGTTTAGCCGCGGTCAAATCAGGAAGGTTTCTAAATTGATCCGCTAACGCTCGGCTATGCTTAACAAATCTCGCAACTACTTGGGCCCCAATCTCCTTTTTTCCGTCAAAATAACGGTATAAATTCGCGGGAGACATTTGGCAGTCGGCTGCCAAATCGGCGATGCTAGTTTTTTGAAACCCTTGAGTCAAAAACCGGGCCTGGGCAGCGTCCAAAATCGCTTGGGCGACCTTTTGGTTTTTCGGGGGTTTCATATTGCTTTTGGGGTCGGGTTTAGGGCTAAATAAAATAGGCGGATCAAATATAAATGTCCCCCAACTAAACCCAAAGCGGCCAGTCCAAATAAAACCGGTGCGCCTAAGCTATATCCAACCAGTAATGCCGCCAAGGAGCCATTTAAAATCAAGCCTTCTCGGTAGGCTTGAGGGTCAGTCAGTAGGTCTCCCATCAAGGGTACCCCTGGTTCTCCAACGCGGGCGCTGTATCGATGAAACCAGATTAAAAACGGAACAATTTTATAAAGCATTCCGTGAGTAAAATTTACGGACACCCCCAATAAAAAAATCAAAACCGCACCTTCTTTAAGGGCCAAATCCTTTCCCCAAAGCCCCAGCACAAACAGCCCCAACGCCACCCAACCCCAAGCAATCGCTAGGTATAATAACCGAGCGGCTGGATCTACTTTTTTTCGTCGGCGCCGGTTTAGAATTTTGGTTAATTCAAATAAATACAATCCAAACCCACTAAACCCAAAAGCCACCGGAACCCAGAGCCACGCTTCTATACCAGTTAACTGGATAAAGGTTAGCAAAACTAGGGTGATACTCAATAGCCGCAAAACTCGTTGGGCTACTAGTTTATCAAAGGGTGGGGTAATGTAAAACATGGGTACTAAATGCAGGCTGACCCCAATTATCAAAAATCCGACCCAACCAAACAAAGCAAAACTCAAATGCAGGTCACGGTTCACGCCGTGAATTTCTGGCCCCCACCCCCCGTGCCCGGCCAGCAGCCAAAGGCCCAAGAACCAAGTGATACCCAAACAAACTAAGGAGAGTCGCATGGCGCTCAAAGTAGGCCGGTTTTCACCCTTTACTCGCACCAAGGCCCAAGCGATCTGCCCAATAAACAGGCCGATACTTAGCCCAAGACTTATCCCCGCCAACCAGAATGGGGAAAACTCGGGAAAGAGGAAATAACCTTGAAACAGCAAAACCCCTAAAGCCAAAAGTCCATGGACCCATCCGCTCAGATAAGGGGCCGGGACTTGACCGCCAATCATCACCGGGATCATCTGATAGTAGGCCCCAAACATCACCATCGCCAGCCACCCCAAGGTCCAAAGGTGGATCCAGGCGATTGCCGGTTCGGCGTAGGCCGCGCCTATAAGGTCACTGCCAAACCATAACAACTCTATTCCACCAAGAACCACAAACAAGGGGGCGCTAAGAAAAAAACGGAGCGGAACAAAAAGGGGAGGGGCTTGGTCGAGACTGATTCCTTGGTACATTTAGGGTCTCCAGATCAACACTTCGATCTGATTTTCCCCTTTTTCTTTGACTTGATAGGCAAAACCTCGGGCCGCTAAAATGGGCAGAAGATGAACCGGGTTGTGGCGATGAATCATCAAAACTTGATCCTCAGGGGCCAGATTATTTAGCGCCTCTAAAACCGCTACCATCGGTTCAGGCGGGGCCATTTGGCGGCATTCTAGGGTAATCAGCGACATTTAGTGGTTCAATTCTTTGAGTTGCTTAATTACATCGGGGACATTTAAGTGCATGTCCATCATCTGATACAACATATTTTCCTCTTTGAGATTATGCTGTTGCATCAATATCAGCAAGGTTTCACCGGCCCTGCGCACCTGCTCGAAGTCTTTAACACTTATGGCCCCTTCGATTTGGGTCATTAAAGCTCGCATCTGTTTGTGCTCAATACGCATCATCTCGGTAGGGCCACTGCCATGCATGCCCGTTTCTTCCTCAAAAGCCCCGAAAAGAAGATCTTCCTCTAAACGGAAGTGTCGGGCCATTTCTACTAAAAACTGTTCCATTAGAGATGGATTTTGCTGTTCAATAGCCTCTTCTGCCTTAGCAAATAGATGGTCGCAGTGTTGATGGTCGGCGGTCATAAAACTGGTAATTGATTCAGCCATAGGTTCCTCTCGGTTAGACTTCTGACTCATAGACTAGCGGTCTAGAGGCTGCGTGGCAACGCAAATGTGAATATTTTGTGAAATATTCACATTTTGAAAACGAAGGGGGATTAATAGTTGAAAGCTAAAAAGATCTCGAATTGGTCACCACGATAGGTCGCCATAACCGGTAGGTCCGTATAGCGATAACTCCAGCCTAAAAGTATCGGGCTAGACCAAAGGTGGGTCTGGCCCTGGTAAACCAAAGACTCTCGTAATTCCCCGCCCGCCGCATCGACCCGGTAAGGGGTTTGGTAGTCGGTCTGATCAAAGCTTTCCTTGAGGCTGGAAAGCTTAAGGTGAAGCCCAATTATCTGCTGCGAATCAGCCAACATAAAGGTGAAATCGTTTTCCAGCCGAACCGCAATCCCCACAGTTTCGCCTAACATATACTGTTCCACCTTAAACAAGCTCGACTTCCAATAGGCTTGGGTGGAGGGTTTAGCGGGCTGATCGTTTTTATATTCGAACCCAGTAAGCCAATTTTTTTGCGCCAACACCACCGGAAAAACCTCTTGCCGCTGGCGTAAGTTGATCCGCCAACCTCGCTGCCTTTGGTTATAGGCCCCCAAAGCAAATTCTTGCCAAAGATAATACCGCTGCTCAATTTGGGAACCTTCAATTAGTTTTCGATCCCGGTCAAAGCCCAGGTTAAATTCGATGTATTCCCGATTTTTTTCCACCTTAGCCCTTAAGTTGTCCAAGGGGAACTGTTTGTTTTCGGCCCAAGCCAGACCATAAGTCCCGTTTTGCTCAAGTGGGCTGAGAATCTCACGCCACAAGGAAAGTTGAAGATTTTTTTTATGATAATCCCAGCGTGGAATGATTTCTTCACTAACCCTTTGGTCCAAAACTCCATCTATCCGGTTCAAGCTTTTCTCGGTAATCTGTTTCTTTTCTGCAGAAAACCGGTGGTTTCCCCAAGCAAAACCCATCTTACCCCATTGGACCGACTCTTCGTGGCGGAAGTCTTGTTCGCGACCGGTTAACAAGCTTTCTCTCGAATAATACCGGTACTGATCCTGATGGGAACCTACCTCCGCCTCAAAGCCAAAAGCGAGCGGGCAAAAAATTAACCACAAAAAAAGTAGGTGTCCGATTTTCATGGTTACTCTAACTGAAACCGTTTGACGTCTTTAAGATCAGACTCGGTGATTTCTTTAACCACCCGAAAGCCGATCCTCCGGTCAATCTCTTGGTCCATCATAAAACTGCGTTTTGAGCAGCGAATGTGGCTGGCTCCTGATCCATAATGGCCTCCTCTAACCCCATGGGCTGAACGCTCCAGTTTTAATTTGGGATTGGCGGCAACGTCTTGTTGATAAGCGTTGGTGTCCCAAGGGTCGCCCACCAATTCAGCGACGTTGCCACTCATATCATATAACCCTAAGCGATTCGGTTTAAACATCCCCACCGGTACCGGTTCTTCCCAATTAAGACCTGATTGGTAGATTTTATTCTCCTGGCGCAACAGACGTTTTTGTCCAAGCTCACTCATTTGGGCATTAAAAGCAATTTCCTTGGGATTGGCTAAATTAGTGCCGTTACCAAAACGCCCGTTGCCCCCTAAGTCGCGACAAGCATACTCCCATTCGGCTTCGGTTGGTAGCCTAAGGGTCCAGCCTGATTTAGCCATTAAGCGAACAATAAAATTATCTGCTTCCAAATTGGAGATGTTTTCAACGGGGGTGCGTTTTTCGCGGTTTCGATGATAGCTAGGGTTGTACCCCATAACCGCTTCAAATTGCTCTTGAGTCACTTCGCGCTGCGCAATAAAAAAATCCCCTAAACAAACCCGGTGTGGGGACACATCAAACCCGATGTCCTCCCCGAAGGTATCCCCCATCAGATAACATCCCATCGGGGCTTGGACAAATATCAGCCCAGAATTCTTTTCTGTTACCGTGGGAAACAGGGCGCCCGTAAAACGCACTCCCGAAAAATCGGTTTTATAAAGCAAGGCTTTAGAAAAATCAGCTTCCGTAATATTGGCGTTGGTTAATTTAGAGTTTTTTAAAAGCACGTCCTCTAAAAGGGCAAACGAAAAATCGGCTTGTGTCAGGTTGGTCTCGATAAAACTGGTATGGCGAATCCAAGCACCTCTAAAGCTGGCTTTGGTGAAGTCGAACCCGTCAAAATTGATCCGGTTGATCTGGGCCGAATTAAATTTAGGCTTTACTAAGATAGCCCCTTTAAACGTTGCCGACTCAATCACTGCGCCAGAAAAGTCGATCCCCGCCAGATTAGCTTTGGTGAAATCGGTGCCATTAATTATGGCATTTTCAATTTTGGCCCCCTCCAGGTTGGAGCCATGAAAAGAGGTGCCCGTCAGGTTAGCTTTGCTAAAGTCTGCCTCTCTAAGGTCCTGATTACTCAAATCGACGCCAGTTAGATTGGCGCCGATAAACTTTGTTTTGGTTAGCTGGGCAAAATTGAATTGGGTTTGACGTAGGTCGGTTTCGGAAAAATCGGATTGCCTTAAATCGCAACTTTCAAAGCTAACTCCAGCCAGCAGCGACCGCTTAAAACTGGTATTAAATAGCGAAGTCCGTTCGAAATCGTAACCTCGCCAATCTATATCGTCGTATATTCCGCCCCGCAGGTCGGCTTCAAAGAGTTGCGCTAATGGAAGGTTGGAGCCGGTAAAATCAGCGCCCAAAAAACGGGCCGCGCGGAGATCTGCATATTTGAGATCGGCCTTTTTTAAAACCGCCTTTCTAAGGTCCGCGTAACGTAGGTTTACCTCTTTCAGGTTGGCTCCAGAAAAGTCCATCCCCCTTAGATCCCAGTTTTCGAAGTTATAGGCTTGGTAGGGTCTGTCTTTGCCAGACTGCTGTTTTAATTGTTCTAATGCTCTATCCCCGCAACCGCTGAGGGAAAAAAGGACCATTAATAATAAAATCAGAGTGCGAGACATAACCTTTAGCGGCTTAGGGAAACTGGCCCTTTCAAATACAAGGATCATGCCGATTTGACCTTTTTTTATAGCTAATCAAAGAGGAACTCGGGACCAGACTGGCTTAAAGAAACAATCACTGTTAAACTATCTTAAAACGAATAAACCAAAGGAGAATTATGACCGAGAGCGTCTATAAAAAGGTTGAGATCATCGGCACCTCGCCGCTTGGGGTTTCAGAGGCGATCAAACAGGCCATCGACAAGGCTGGAGAGTCGCTGCGCCACATGTCGTGGTTTGAAGTCAAAGAGATTCGCGGGCACATCGACGCGGCCAAGGACAACCAAGTTTTGTTCCAGGTGACCTTGCAGATCGGGTTTCGCTTGGAATGATTACCAAGCCAAACGTCGGCCTTGGTGATTAATAAAGCTACCCTGGCCACTTTGGGTCAGCTTATCGGTCTGGGATCAACCCCTGGACCGAGTCCTCAACACTCAAGGGAGCCCCCGCCCCGCCCATATCGGTACGAACCCAACCTGGACAAAAGGCTACACACAAAAAACCAGGCAATTCAAATCTCCCTACGCGCCCCAGTGATCAAAATTGAGGGTCGTTTGAGCAAACTACTCCTCTTCTTTTTTAGCGCGTTTGAATTTTTTAATGTGGAATCCATCTAGCTCCGCCTTGGCATACAGTTCGCGGCGGTCCCAAATATTTCCCACTTCCGTAAAATAGCGCATAAATTCGGCCTGCTCTTCATTGGGCAGCCCCTTAGCGCGTTCGTCTTTAAAGGTCCTAAAAAATTCGTAATATTGGCCCATTTTGTCGCTACTAGTAAAGTACAAGGCCCCCATCAACAACAATCGACCCAACCTAAAGGCAGTAGTGTTTTCCTTTGATTTAACAAACAATCGTTCCGCCTCGGTTAAAGCGTCTTGCAGTTTTGCTTGAGCTTCCTCATTGCGTCCTTGGCCCCAGAGGATTTCGGCTTGATGCATTTTCAGGTTGATCACCTGCGCCCGCCACTGGTCCGAGTCCCACTGGGCGGCCAGCTCTTGGGAGGCTTGAATCGCCAATTCGTAGGTATTTAAAACCGTGTTGTTGCTACGACCAATGTCCTTAATCTCAAGGCGGTACTCACCTAAAAGTGCAGCCCGCTTTTCGATCGAGCCGACCCATTGTTCTTGGAACCGGCGGTCATCTAATTCCTTGGGAGTCTTTTCTTTGTCATTAAGCTTGAAGTGGCCCTTTTTGATCGAAGCGAAATAACAATGAGGGCAAACACAGACCCGAACTTTGTTATAGTCAAACAGGTCGAATCCTTCGTTTGCTTCTTTATACGCCTGGACGTTAAAGATATTGTTGGCCAATTTGTGACTGTTTGCTTTGATTTGAAAGAAACTGAATTCCTCGGTCGATTCGCAGATAAAACATTTAACCTTACGCACTTGGATACTGTTGCACTGGGGGTGTGTGACCAAAAGGCCCCTGCTTTCGGCCTCTTGATCCTCGTCGGAGGTGTTAAGCCGGACGTTAGCGAGCAAGTTTTTTTTACGTTGCTTCCAAGCAACCAGCCGGTTGCACCAATCCATAACGTCTGTATAGGTTTTTGTGGGCATCCGGCTCAAATCGGCCAGGACCTTAAGATATTGGGAGGCGGTATAACCCATTTCGCCTAAGCGAATCGAGATCTGCACTACTTCCATAAAAATCATCACCAACAACTCGTCCGGCATTTTTGGAGGCCGTTTGAGCGGGGGGCGGTGCTTCATTAATACGTGCTGACGTAACTGCAATTGTTCGTCTTTCGACTCAGAACTCATCAGCATCTTTTTCAAGAGATCAACTTCGTATTGTTCCTTGACCCCTTCATTGATTAGTGTCGAAACAATCACATCTACGTACCACTTTTTTTGTTCGACGTTGAGCGCCTTGATCGGAACAATAAACTCTTCATCATTAATAGTTTTTGAGATCAAGGTTTGTTGGAGACGTTTGGCAACCAAGCCCTCGTTAGCCCAAGTGATACATTCGCGGGTGTACATATCATGGAAGTCAAAAACCTTAGCTACTTTCCAGGCCCATTCCTCTTCGATTCGTTCTAGTTCCAAATCGGAGATACAAATTTCTAAAAGCTCGGTCAGAATCTCTCCCAACTGGCGTTTTACCAGTCCTTTGGGCTGGGTAAGCGGGGTGAGCTTTTTGTCTTCTAGGGAACGGATAAGTTTATCGCGGGCGTCTGGATCGTCAATTACCTTGATTACCTGTTTGATATACTTTACCTCTGAACTAGCGACGTTGGCGTCTGCTAAGACGGTATTGATCAAAATAGAGGTGTACCAGCTTACTTGTTCTTGATTTAGCTTGGTGACGTCGATGGGCATCCGCGCTCCGCTTTAAATGATTCCAATCTATATAACTCAATTATTCGTCTAAGGGAAGCACCCTAGAGATTCTTTGGCTCTTCCTTCTTGGGTTTGGGCTGATAAAACCGCCATTCTTTGGATACAATTAGTCTAGCCCCACGGGCTTGACTAAGATAGGCCCAAGCCCATTGGACCATCACAAACAGCCGATTTTTAAACCCTAAGAGGTAGTAAATATGGATCACTAACCATAACACCCAGGCAAAAAATCCAGTTAGTTTAATAGGCCCATACTCAACAATTGCCCGCGATTTGCCAATCGTAGCCATTTGCCCTTTGTCGAGGTAGTTAAAGGGTTGGCGAGGCTTACCCGCCAGTTCAGCCAAAATATTTTTTGCGGTTTTCCTCCCCTCTTGCATAGCCACTGGAGCCATACCGGGCAGGGGCTTGCCATCATAATGAGAAAAGCTGGCTTGGTCACCAATAACAAAGATCTCTGTTTTCCCAGGCAGGCTTAAGTCAGGCTCCACCACAATCCGCCCTTGCGGGTCTCTCACCACTTCTAACGCTTTATTAAGTCGGCTAGCCTGGACCCCGGCTCCCCAAAGTACAGTCGAGCATAAAATCCGCTCTTCCCCCACATCAACCCCGTCCACATCCACACCCGTTACCAAGCTACTGGTCCACACTTGCACCCCAAGCCCCTCCAGATCACGGGCTACGCGGCTGGCTAATTTGGGGTCAAAACTCGGCAAGATTCTAGGGCCAGCCTCAATCAAAATCACGCGGGCCAACTTAGGGTCTATATGCCAAAAATCCTCAGCCAAAGTATAGCGGCTCATCTCCCCAATTGCGCCCGCCAACTCGACCCCCGTGGGCCCGCCACCAACCACCACGAAGGTTAAGTGTTTCTTTTGGGCTTGGCGGTCTTTTTCCTTTTCGGCCATTTCAAAGGCCGTCAATACCCGGCGGCGAATCTCGGTGGCTTGCTCGATGGTTTTAAGACCTGGAGCAAAGGCCTCCCATTCTTCGTGGCCAAAGTAAGAGTGCTGCACCCCGCAGGCAAGCACCAGATAGTCATAAGGGTAATCGCCATGATCGGTATTGACCTTTTTGCCCTCTTGATCAACCCCGGTCACTTCAGATTGGATAACCCGGATGTTCCGGCTGCCCCCAAATAATCCCCTAATTGGCTGGGCAATCTCAGCAGGGCTCAAGCTGGCCATGGCCACTTGGTAAAGCAGAGGCTGGAAAAGATGATAATTGCGCCGATCAATCAGCGTCACTTCAACCCCAGATTTATTGGCAAGCCCCTTGGCTACGTTGAGTCCGGCAAACCCACCACCAACAATCACCACCTGTTTAGTGTCCATTTTCCTCCCAAAACCTCGACTCCGGTTAATCTCATCAATTTAAGAGGCCTTAGGTTCTTAGGCAAGCCCCAAAGCGGATTCAGCATTTTTTTAATTAATAGTTTGGGCCGTTCTTGGAAACCGAAAAAACCAGCAGAAAGGTAGCAGTACAAACTTGCGCAAGCTTCCTATTGAGCGTATCCTCAAGGTATCAAAAGGGGGCGTGCCTATGTCAAAAAAATTCGCTATTCTGACCAGGGATCGACAATCGGAAGCTTTACGAATGGCTTTAGGTCTATTGCTTTTAGACGACCAAGCCGAGGTGTTCCTCTTAGAGCGCCCTTTAGCCGAGGACGATGAGACCCAATCCCAGTATAAAAATTGCCTCGAAATGGATCTGACGGTTCACTCCAACTTTGCCTCTGCTGCCGAAGGAATGTCTCTTAGTCCAGAAGAGCTTGCCCAAAGACTAACCCAGTTTGATCAAATTTTACCGCTCCTATGAAGATTTTATACCTTTATAAGGAACCCCAAGAAGACCCCGATCTTGCTCAGTTGCAAGCGGCTCAGCGAAATTTGGGCCATGAAGTCCTGGAGGAACCCCTGTACCCAGCCCCTGACTATGAAACGCTCTTGGCCAAGGTTGTGGACGCGGATCAAGTAATCACCTGGAAATAGGAGACCAATGCAGATCGGAATCTTGGTGATGGATGAGCAATACTTGAAACATCTGATTGGATTTTCCAAGGCGGCTCTGGGTCAAGGCTATACACTTAAAATTTTTATTAATGATCAGGGGGTTAAGCTCCTTCATGAACCCGCTCTTTTAGAACTAGCTGAATCGGGGGCTGGGATTAGTTTTTGCGAAACCTCAGCGCGTAAATTTAAAATAGATCTTCAAACAGTCCCCCGAAAGATCAAACGTGGCACCCAACTTCAACACGCTATGCTGCAACAACGTTCAGACCGGATTCTGGTTTTCTAGCCTAATGCTTGGGTAAATCCCCAAAAGCCTGAACCTACGATAACAGATTGCGATTTTGCTCAAGAGTAAGGTACAATACCTAGTGAAAAGAGCTTTTGGTTTGGTTCCTTTAGACACCCTATGCAAGCCTGGTCCAGAACCAGGCAAACGGAGAAACCCATGAAATCCATGACCTTCAGCCGAAAAGTACTAGTCGGGATCTTGTTAATCGCTATAATCGGCATTGTTCCTTTGGTGTCCCTTAGTTATCTGGCACTTAGCCAGTCGGAAAAGGCCTTGGAAGACCAGGCTAGAAACTCCCTGCTAGCGGTCCGAGAGATCAAAAAAAGGGTGCTTATCGACTATTTCGACCAAGTCGAACATGAAACCCACCAACTGTCTCTAGTCGTTGAAAGCTTTAACGAGAATTATACCGCCAACGAGCGATATTTGGAAAAATACCAAAAGGATTTTGGGTATTATGACCTCTTTTTGATCCGCCCTGACGGCTATGTTTTTTACACGGTGGCCAAGGAAGCGGACTACCAGACCAACCTCTTAAATGGCAAATATGCCAACACCGGCCTAGGCGAGGTTTTCCGCCAAGCGGTTAAAAACAAGGATTTCGCGATTGTGGACTTTGCGCCCTACGCCCCTTCGAACGGGGACCCCGCTGCTTTTGTCGCCCACCCGATTATTCATGAAGACGGTTCGATAGAAGCGGTGGTGGCCTTGCAGCTATCAATTGAGGAGATCGACCATATCATGCAAATCCGCGACGGCATGGGGGAGACGGGCGAAACCTATCTGCTGGGCTCCGACCTGCTGATGCGCTCCGACTCCTACCGCGACAAAGAAGGGCATAGTGTCCTGGCCAGTTTTAGAAACCCGGAAAAAGGCAAAGTGGATACGGTTTCGTCGAGGGAAGCGTTAGCGGGAAACAGCGGGGTCCAAGAGATCCTCGACTATAACCAAAACCACGTAATCTCCGCCTACGCCCCCATAAAGGTACAAGGCCTTAATTGGGCTATCTTAGCCGAGATTAGCATGGCCGAGGTGGATATCCCGGTGGTCGCTTTAGAAAAACAGGTTTATGGGATTTCGGCTTTTGTGCTAGTGGCGGTGGTGCTGGTGATCCTGCTTATTGCTTGGGCGGCGCGGGGCGAAGTGGCCTTTTTATCCCGGTTGGTGGCCGACCTCAATGTGGCTTCCGACCAAGTGGCTTCCGCTTCAAACCAGATTTCTAGCGGCGCCCAGCAATTAAGCCAAGGGGCCACCGAGCAAGCAGCCAGCCTCGAAGAGGTCTCCGCCTCGATGGAAGAGGTTTCAGGCCAAGCCAAGGGCAACGCTTCTGGAGCCGAGCACACGGGAACTGCGGTTAAAGAAATGACCGAAATGGTAGCCCAGTCTGCTGAAAACGCGCAATCCGCCTCGCAGCTTGCCCAAGAGGCTAGGGATTCAGCCAAAAAGGGCGTTCACGCGATGGCGCAGATTAGTAAATCAATGCAAGAAATTTCGGATACGAGCAACAAAGTCTCTGATATTATCGAGGTAATCAACGAAATCACCCATCAAACCAAGATGCTGGCTACCAACGCTGCTATAGAAGCAGCCAGGGCTGGCGAACAAGGTAAAGGGTTTGCGGTGGTTGCGGACGAGGTTTCTAAACTGGCCGAAAATTCCAAGTCCAGTGCGAAAGAGATTGCGGGTTTGATCAAAGAATCCAATCAAAAAGCCAAACAAGGGGCGGGCTACGTCACCGATGGTGACCGGGTATTGCAAGATATCTTAACTAAGTCCAATGAAGTGGCTGATTTGGTTAATTCGATCTCAGGTTATTCGAAACAACAAGCTTCAAAGATGCACGATGTAGATGGTTTGGTGGAAAACATCAAAACCGCTTCAAGGGAACAGGCGATTGGGGTGGAAGAAGTGACAGAAGCTATCGCACAGATGGACCAAGTTACCCAGTCTAATGCAGCCAATGCCGAAGAATCTGCCGCTGCCGCAGAGGAGCTGAATTCTCAGGCTGAAGCTCTAAAAGCACTGGTCGAGCAAACAGCGTTGCACTTTGGGGTTAAAACCGAACAGGATACGGCTCCTAAAAAACGCCTCAACCTAGGTAAACACAAGTTAACTAAAGTGGAAAACCAACAAGAGGCTAAAGCGGTTCCTCGTCAGTCCCTGCCCCACACGGGTCAAACAGGTAAGACGGGCAAGGTGGTAAAACCCTCCCATGCGATTCCCATGCGGGACGACTTCGCCGAATTTTAGGGTCTTTAGAGTTCTATTTTTAGGTTCCCAGCTTCCAGGTTTAAACCCTCTTTAAGGCCTGGAAGCTCCCAGCCCAGTGCTAAAGCTTTTACGTAAGGCAAAATCGCCGCTGATAACATCTCACTGGCAGTTTGGGGGACCGCTGCTGGGAGGTTGGTGATTGCTGAACGCAAAATACCTCGTTCTATATAAAAGGGATCCTCGTGGGTACAGGGCCGGGGATTCCAAAAACAACCCCCCTGATCTATCGCAATATCAACGGCCACAGCCCCTTTGGGTAAGAGTCCTAATAGGGCTTTCGAAACCACCAATGGGGCTTTTTTCCCTTTCAAATAAACTGCACCAATTAATAAATCGGTATTCGGAAGCAACTCCTCCAAGATATTCCCTTGATTTAGGGCTACCTGTAAATTAGGCAATTCCTTTTTTAACTGGGACAACCGATCTGCATTTAGGTCTAGTAAGGTGACCTTGGCCCCTTGCCCCAAAGCGATTGTGGCCGCTTCGCGCCCAGCCACACCGCCTCCCAACACACAAACTTGCCCGGCTGGATGCCCATTTACACCCCCTAATAAGGTCCCTCGTCCGCCTTTTACCCGATGTAAAAATCGCGCACCTAATTGCACTGACAAACGGCCCGCTATGGCTGACATGGGCGCCAAGAGTGGGGTTTCTCCACCTTGGCCTACGGTCTCAAAGCCGTAAGCTTTTAAGCCAATGTTTTTAAGTGCTTGGCAAAGTTTGGGATCCCCACCCAAGTGTAAATAACAAAAAAGCTGTTGGTCTGGGCGCAGGTCGGCCCATTCAGAGGGTTGCGGTTCCTTGACCTTAACCACCAATTGAGCCTCTTGGTACAAGGCGGTTGCGTCTTTTACTAAACCTACCCCTACCGCTTGATAGGCCCAGTCGGCAAAACCGGCCTCATCACCGGCCAAGGTTTCTAAATACACCTCTGCCCCGGCCTGTACTAATGCCTCACAAGCTTTTGGAGTCAAGGCGACACGCCGTTCGGCGGTTTTAATTTCTTTAGGGATGCCTATTTTCATCGGTTGGTTAGCTAGGTTACTTTTGGCACTAGACAATTCCGTTTATCGGAATATAGATATATTCTATCAAAGGCCCACGCATCGGTCTAGTTTGGGCCCGTCTTAACTAAAGAGGAAAATAAACCTCGGGTTTCCTCCAAGGTTTAGGCGGGCCTTTTTTTCCGAAGGCCCCCAAGGTGGTGCAAGTTCCCCAATTTGCTCTCCTACCACTGCGGGGGTCTTTGTATAGCGCAAATTCCAGGCATAAAAAAACCTCGCCTAGCAACTGGCTAAGCGAGGTTTTTTTATGCTTACGCAAAAACCTTAAACCACGTCGCCACCACCGCCGCCGGAGATGATGATCTTGCCTTCTTCTTCGAGTTTTCTGGCCACCTTGACCAGCTTCTGTTGCGCCGCGTCCACGTCGGCCACCCGCACCGCGCCCAAGGCTTCCAAGTCGTCGCGCACCATGTCGGCGGCCCGTTCGGACATGTTGGAGAAGATATGTTCCTTGAGGGCGTCGGACGCCGTTTTTAGTGCCAAGACCAGATCGTTTTGCGGAACCTCTTTGAGGATAAGCTGCATTCCGTTTGGATCGACCAAAACCAAATCCTCGAAGGTAAACATCAACTCGCGGATTTGTTCGGCCAAATCGGGGTTCGATTCCTCGATAGTTGCCAAAATCCGAGATTCGGTCGATTTGTCCATGGTGTTGAGCATCTCGGCCACTGACTCGATACCCCCCACCTTGGCGGTCGAGGCGGCCCCGGAGTTTTTAAGCTCTTTGGCCAAAACTTCCTCGATTTCTTTAACAACCCCTGGCGGGATGGCCTCTAAAATCGCCATGCGGTAGGTCACGTCTGCTTGAAGGTTTTCAGGCAGTTCTTTGAGCACCATCGCTGTTTGTTCTGGATCTTCTAGGTGGGCTAGGATCAAGGAGATGGTTTGGGGGTGCTCGTTCATAATAAACCCGGCAATCACCTTGGGTTCGAGCCACTTTAAACTATCCAAACCCTCTTCGTCGGTCGAAGACTTGAGGTTATCGACCAAGTCCTTGGCGCGGTCATCACCCAAGGCTTTAGAAATGGCGTTTTTAACGAAGTCACCGGAAGCGTTGATCGCCACCCCTTGGTCTTGTAGGGCGACCTTTCGGTAAAACTCTTCTAACACGTTATCCAACTCTTCAGGGGCCACGTCGGTGAAGCGGGCCATGTAATAACCGACCTGTTGAATCTCGCGGTCTTCCAGGTTTTTAATAACGTCTGCCGAGCCGTCCTCGCCCAGCGCCAGAAGCAAAATGGCCGCTTTTTTGGGCCCGGTTAACTTGCCTACTGCCACCTTTTACCTCAACGTTTGGGTGCATTTTGGGGGATTATATCCCTTTTTTTAATGCAACTCAAAGCCCATTTTAACCAACCTATTTAATTTTTTCGTCAATAAGGTGGTTGGAATAGCTAAGTTATTGGCAGATTAATGTTTTTGTACTAGTCGGTATTTTTTAGACCAAACCCGTCTTTACCCAATGATAGAGTACGTTTGTTCTTTTTTCACTTCCCTAAAAAGTCCAGGTCAGATTAAGATAGAGACGAAATTTGCTAAAAGAGGGTCTTAGACCGTCACGCGGTCTTGCTTAGCTGGCTCAACTAAAGCCGCCCGATCCGCAGCCGGGGCTTGCGGTTTTAGAGGTACTTCCGCCTTGGCCACCCAGGGCGAAACTAGTCACTAGGCGCTGGGTTTGGGTGCTGCCGCAGCTTGGGCAGTCGATAGGTTGGTCTTTTTGCTCGCCTTTGCGAAGCTCGGTAAAGGTTTGACCGCATTGGTCACAATGATAATCAAACAGGGGCATAGTTTCCTCTAACTTTTGTTTATGTTATTATTCACATATTAAGATATGTTCAGTCAAGCCCTATCCATTCAAATCCTTTCTGGAGGCCAGACCGGGGTGGACCGGGCTGCATTAGACCAAGGGCTGGACTCTGGGTTTAAGATTGGCGGTTACTGCCCCAAAGGCCGCCGCGCTGAAGACGGACCTATTGACCGAAAGTATCCTCTAATCGAGACCACAGGCGGTTATGTAGGCCGGACCCAACGCAATGTTTTAGAAAGTCCCGCTACCATAATTATTGCTAAAGGTTCTTTAGAAGGTGGGAGTGCCTTGACTCAAAGATTCTGCCAGGAAGCGAACAAGCCCCACCTAGTTATTGATGCCAACTTGCTCACCCCCGCAGAGGGAGCCAAACTGCTTTTAGCTTTTTACTTAGAGACTCGAGTGCATGCCTTCAATTTCGCCGGACCTCGCGCCTCGGGCTGGCCGCAAGGTTATCTTTACACTAAACAACTGATAAAACATTGGGTTACACTTTTGGAGATGCTGCCCTCCCCCTGAACAAGGGGTTATCCCATGGTATTATATCCCAACCCTCCCGGTCAGTCTTTACCACACTTAAGATTAGCGGGCACCGATTGAGCCAAACGCTGCGGAGGGGCCAGCTTAAGATTGTCCATAATTCGCTTAAACTCTTCCAAACTTTTTTGGCCCCCCAGTCTGGGATTATACATTTTTTCTTCTCCCACCGTGCTCCATGGATGCCCTTGATAGTTGTGACCTGGATAAATCCGGGTTTGATCGCTTAGGGAAAAAAGTTGTTGATGCACACTTTGGTATAAGACCTCGGAGCTGCCTTGCTGGAAATCAGTCCGCCCACATCCCCGGATCATTAGGCTATCACCAGTAAAGACCTGGCCCTCTATTAACCAACTTGTGCAGCCGGCGGTATGCCCTGGAGTCGAAAGACCGATGATTGAGGTTCCCTCCAAGTCGATTGACTCGCCGTCATTGATTAATAAATCCGCACTTTGCACGCCAGACTTGGCCCCGTAAACTATTTTAGCACCCGTTTTTTCGGATAATAAGCCTGCTCCGGTTATATGGTCTGCGTGGACGTGGGTCTCTATTAAATATTTTAAGGATAGGCCTAATTCGGAGACCAATTTTAAATCCCGCTCGAACTGTTCCTTTACCGAATCAATCAAAAGCGCTTGCCCAGTTTCTAAATAAAGCAAGTAGGTAAAGGTAGAAGTAGGGGCGTCGAAAAGCGGTCTTATAGTTAACTTGCCCATAATTTCCTTTAGAGTTGAATTTTTTTCTCAAACTGCTTAGCTTAGTTTACCATCGTCTTTGTCCGATGGCGAGTAACCACCTTGACTGGGCTTATTGAATGGGAAGCGAACTATGAAGTGGAACGATGTGATGCCTCCGGTTCAAAGTATTAGCCTAGAAGAGGCCAAAGCCCTGATGCGCAGTAAAAGCCTTAGCACCTACGAAATCTTAGACGTACGCCAACCGGCTGAATATGCTGCTGGGCACATCCCAGGTGCTCGGCTGGTTCCTTTGCCAGAGTTGATTGCAGGCAAAGGCGAGATAGATCAAAATAAAGAGTATTTCGTATATTGCCGTGCGGGCAGTCGAAGCCAAGCAGCCTGCCAGTGGCTTTCGCAATTTGCTCGGGTTAAGGCCCAATCGTTGGCCGGGGGATTTTTAGTTTGGAACGGGAAATCGGCCACTGGCGCTTATGAACACAACCTTCATTTAATTCATCCTCAAACCCAATTCAAAGACGCCTTGGGAATGGCCTATGTAATGGAAGAGGGTTTAAAGCGGATTTATATTGATTTACAACAACACATTGTTGACGAACCTTGCCGAGAATTACTCAAAAGGTTAGCCAGTTTTGAAGACCAGCACAAAGAGTCTATCGTTTGCAGTTGTGAAAATCCAGACTTTCTCGAAGACAATCCACTTTTAGGTCAAATTGCCGAGACCGGCACCCGAATTGACCAATTGATCGAACACATTCGGTTATTTCTAAATCGGCCTGAAGATGTCTTTGACTTTGCCATGGGGATTGAGGCTCAAGCCTATGACTTTTATATGCGTCTGGCTCAAAGAGCCGAGATCGGAGCAACCAAACAACTCTTTTTAGACCTTGCAGAAGAGGAGACCAACCATCTAGACCTGCTCTCAATTGAAACGGAACAGTACCACAAAAATCATCCCGAAAAGACTTTTTCCCCTTAGAAAAGGGATCGCTCGGTTGCAGACGTGGAAACAATCAGGCGGCAAAAATACTTTTAACCCTGCTATAAACACCTCTTCAAAAAATCCCCCCGGTTTATTACGCTTTCAATAAAGATCAAGTGAAAGTTTTAAAAATTGGTTTGTTAAAAAGCCACTTTAATTATTCAGCACTACTTGCTTTTTGCATGCCTTTCTATACAATGTAACGAGATAAAGGCGACCCGCCTGTACTGACCACCTAAAGGTTCCCATGTCCGCAAAACCCAAAGTTACTCTTCTCGCTCTTGCTGGTGTTGTTTCCATCCTACTCAGTTTTTTTGGCGCTAGCCAGGAAGGCTCAACTAGTTACCTTTTGTTGGGCTTGGCTTTTGTCGTTTTGCTGGGGGCCTGGATCGCGATTAACGCCAGCCTTTCAGGCGGCTCGGGACTGGATAAATACCTTGACTACGTCACTAGTACCGGGGACCTCACCGAAACCCCAGGTATAAGTGAAACCGAATTAGGGCCTGTGGCGATAAAATTTAAAAAGTTTATTAGCCAACTGCAAAATAAGGTGGATGTCTTAGATGAGTTGGCGGTGGGTGAACGCTCGGTCCAATTAGAGCGGATCAGCGCCCAAGACAGTTTGGGGGAGGCGGTCCACAATCTAATCAATAATTTAAGAAGTAAAATAAAATCAATGCAAGACATTGCTCATGGCAACCTTGAGATTGAAGTGGCCCAGATAGGTTCAGACGACAAAATGGGGATGGCCTTAGAGTTAATGGTAAAAAATCTTCGTGAAAAAACGAAGATCACCGACTTGATCGCTACGGGCAACCTGGCCATGGACATTACCCTTTCTAGCCCCCAAGACGGGCTAGGTAAGGCCTTACAAAAAATGACTTCCGAGCTCAACAACATGATCCGCGAGATCAACACCTCGGCGGTATTATTGAACCAAAATACGGATGATATCAATCGCCGGTCTTCAACCGTCGCCGCAGCAGCCCAAGAAATGACCGCCACCGTCATTTCTGTAGCCGGACGAACCAAAGAAATTAGTGAAGGCGTAAATAGCATATCTGCCGCTGCTAACCAAATCGCCAGTACCATGGAAGGGGTGGAGATTTCTATTGAACAGATGGCCACGAGTAACCAGGAAGTAGCCAAAATGTCGCAAGAGGCCACCACAGTAATCGCCGAAGCCCAAACCATGGCCGCCAAAGCGGACAAAGCGATGCAAGAGCTTAACGACGCGGCTATGGAGATTGGTTCGGTTTCTTCAATGATCAGTAAAGTTGCGGCGCAAACCAACATGTTGGCTCTTAACGCTAACATTGAGGCCGTTTCCGCTGGCAAGCTGGGCAAGGGTTTTGAGGTAGTTGCCCATGAGGTCAAAAACTTAGCCGATCAGACCGGCAAGTCTGCCGAGTCCATCTCCAACAAGATTTCCGGCGTCCAAGAGCAGGTTCGCCAAGCCTCTAAAATAATCAATCAAATCGTTAAATCAGTCATTGGAATTGCTGATAGCTCGCAGGCGATATCAGGGGCAGCAGAATCCCAATCCGTGACCAGCCGGGAGATCACAGGTTCCGTAAAAGAGACCACTATGGCCATTGGTGAGATTGCCAAACTACTTTCAAATTTAACGGGCGGGGTCGAACAGCTAACCGCCAATAGCGCAGAGATGGCGCTAGTTTCCAGAGAAGTGGCTAGTTCGATGCAGCAAATCAACGATTCGGTTAAGGAAACCGAAGACGTTTCTGGTCAATTAGGGGAAATGATCAAACGCTTTAAGCTTGCCGACTCCACCATTTTCGAAAAAGCAATTAATGATCACCAGCTTTGGAAAGGGCGACTTGAACGCCTAATCGCAGGCCAAGACCCAATTGATGATGCTCAATTTGTCTCCCATCAGGCCTGCCGGTTTGGTAAGTGGCTTTATGGTGGGGCGCTTCAGGAATACGGCAGTTTTCCACAAATGGCCAAAATTGAGCCGCTACATGAAGAGATTCACAATATCATTGGTAACGTTATCAATGCCCTTAGAGCAGGTGAAGATTCACAGGCAAAGATAGGTCTGGCGAGGTTTTACCCCTTGTCCGAGCAGCTTTGCGGCCTGTTAAAAGAAATGCAAAAGGCCACACACTAGACCGTGGAATTTCAAGACCATCTGGGATGGGGCCTATTGTTTTGTCTGCTTTCCGGCTCCTTTTCTTTAGTCGGAGCTGTTCTTTTATTTAAAGCCCGCTTTAACCTTGTGGGTTATACTTGGGTGGTTGGTTTTTCCTCTGGGGCTTTGGTTTATACCGCTTTAGCAGTGTTATTGATTGAGGCCCAAGCAGGCCTGATTGGGTTTCTTGGCGAAAATCCAGGCCGATGGGCGGCGGGTCTTGGATTTTTTTTAGGTCTCTTTAGTATGGTCCTTTTGGACCGGTTGGTACCCTCTGGGCAAAATCCCCACCAAGCCCGCAATCTTACTGATCCAATGTCGTTTACCCCCACTCGCCGTCAGGGGATATTTATGGTTCTTTCCATGGGGGGACACAGTTTTCCCGAAGGAATCGCGTTGTTGGTATCAACCTTATTTGATCCTTGGTTAGGACTTGCCTTGGCGATTGCTTTAGGCCTACATAACCTCGCTGAGGGTGCTACCTTAAGCCGCCCCTTGCAAGCTGCCACCGGTTCAAGCGATCAAACTTTGGTTTTAATAGGCCTCACTGGACTGGCCGAGGTCATCGGGGCCGTACTTGCCTATTTCGTACTTATTCACTATTTGCCTGCCTCTGTATTGGGTTTTATGCTGGCCTTATCTAGTGGTTTTTTGGTCTTTGTGGCCTTTGATAGCCTATTAAGTGCCTCTCAACTCCCGCAAAATCGTCGCATAATGCTCTACGCCACCTTAAGTGGTTTTGCTGCTTTTGGAATAATTCAGTTTTTCTAGTCTTAAATATTTAAAAGGCTTTGGCATTTGTGGGTTAATCCGCTACGATCCGATTGTCTAACTTTTTTAAGACAGGCCATGCCCCACTATCTCCTTACAAAACGTCGCCGCCGGATTTTGCTCCTCGATCCTTCCTGGGACGCAGCAAAGACCTATCTGGAGATGCAGCCCCAGTTTCAGCTAATTGATTCAAATCAGAACCCTTCGGGTGAATGGAGTCATATTGCCGATTTAATAATCGCCGAAATTGATACACCTGGAGCTTGGGAAAAAGCGCAAAATTTAATCAGCAGTCTTTACGCCAAAGGGGTCCCTATAATTCTAGTAGGGGAACATTTCCAAACGGAAAATGACCAAAAAGCGGCGGAAATGGGGGCGGAAGACTATTGGGTCAAATCTAATGACCCTATTCAAATCGGACACAAATTTACCCAATACTTTAGGCGGATAAGCAGAAAGCTACAAGATTTACAGAGCTTTATGAATGGCTTGTTTAAAAGCCTACCCAACACAGCGGTTGTTTGGTTTGATTCCTCGTTAAACGTGTTGCTAGCTGGCGGTGAAATCTTATACCGCTTAGGCCTAGCCCCTGACGATTTAACGGGCAAGCCGCTCGATCTTTCTCAGTTTGGTGAAAAGTTTACGGCCCATCAATTGGCTTGCAAGTCCGCTATTGAGGGCAAAGGAAGCCTTTTTGAAGTGGTAGTTCAAGAGTTAGAATTATTGGTTCACCTCTTGCCCCAAGCGCTATCCAATGCAGAACTCTCTGGTTTAATGTTGATTCAGGACGTTAGCCCACAGCGCGCCGCTGGGGAACAGCGGATTTTGGGTAGTTTGGGGGACTCCACTAGCCTCATGGTGGCCTATATCGACCAACGCAAAAAATATCTTTACGTAAATCGCAGCTATTGTGATTGGATAAATCGACCTATGTCGGATGTTTTAAACAAAAAAGTGGACGACATCCTTCCCAAATTCTTGGCTGAACAGACCTTACCTTGGATCGAAAAAGCGTTAATTGGCAAAAAGGTGCAGTTCGACATTGATTATAATCATCCCAAATTGGGTCGTCGTCATTGCTTAACAACCTACGTTCCACAGATCAGCCAGGGGGTTCCCCAAGGGTTTCTAGCCGTTTTGCAAGACTTGAGTGAATTTTATGAAAATCAAGAAAAGGCGGTTTTTTTCAAAGAGATGATCGATAAAAGTGCTGACGCTTTTGCTATTTTGGCCGCAGATACAGGACGCATTGTTGATTTTAATGAACAAATGCTTTCTATTTTTGGTTATACGGACGAAGAATTGAGGCAGTTGAGTGTTGTTGATATAGACGATAACTTAAAGGGACTTTCCCAGTGGCAAACTATCAGCCAACATACCAAGGCGCGTGGCCGAGCCCTTATTGAAACTGTCGGCTGCCGCAAAGATGGCAGTAAGTTTGAAGCCGAGGTTTCGAGTCACTTTATTGAAAACCGTGGGGCGGAATTTTTTGTAGTGGTGATTCGGGATGTGACTGCGCGGAAAAAGTTACAATACGAAAGTCTGGCCAAGCGAATCGAGGTCTCTACTATTTTCAAAGCGTTTGGGGATATCTATCTCTGGTTGGACCCTAAAGGGGTGGTTTGTGGGTATCAACTGGGAGATTTCGAGGAATTGGGAATTGGTGCGCACAAACTAATTGGTCATTCCTTTGCGCAGGCGTTTTCTGGTGAGCCTTGGGATAAAGTGGAAAAAGGGTTGGCCCAAATCGCTGAAGGTAGCGCCCAAGTATCGATTAACTTTGCCCTGCCCACCGCCAGGGGGCCCCAGGTTTTTGCAGTCCGAATGATCCCAGTCCTGGCCAACCAAATCTTACTGATTTTGCGTAATCAAAGTCCATTGGTTGAAGCCAAAGCCCAACTTAAACAACTAACAAATCAAGTGGCGGTTTTGGAAAACCAAAGCGGACTCCATAGTGGAGTAATTGATCTCGATAAAGACTGTTGTAGGTGGTCTGAAGGTGCTGGTCGATTGCTGGGACTAGACCCCAAAAAGGACAGTACGTTAGAGGACTTTTTAAGCCTTTTTGATACTTCAGCTCGAAACCAGCTTATTGAACAGTTGAGCTCGCAGACTGAAGAAGATCTCACTTTTTCCCTAAAACTGCCCTACACTCCCAAAAAACAGAACCTATCTCAGGTCACCATCCAAGGGCACCATCTAAAGGGCACCGTGGTTTTAGTTCTAAAGGAAGATCTGAAGATATAAAAAATCCGACTTTTCTTGTACCTAAGCCAGCTAGGTTTGTTAAGATGAGTCGTCTTACCCGCCCCGCAAAGCCTAACACTTGCGGGACGGGTAAAACTTTGGACTGGTTTCCGATGGACTTAGGGCTGAATTGCAGGATAACCCTAAAGGAGCCCAGAACGAAAGGTTCGTTGGAGGAGGTGTAACGGCCTTCACGCTCTAGGGCTCCTCAAGGCGGAATTCGTCGAAACGAACACCGACTTTGCTGGTGTTAAAACCCTAGCTTGTTAAAAGACAAGAAACAAGAAAATTGCCGGGACATTTTGGGCTACTTTGGGCCCAGGTTGATTAACACCATTTTAATTTCAAATATTTACATAGGCTAACCATGTTTGCGAGGCCCCTTTTGCCCAAACGAATTGGATGGTTGCTATGCTTATTTTGGTGCCTTTTGACCCCTAATTTAGCACCAGCAGCCGAGTTAAAAATTGAATATTTAAAAGACTCAACTGGTCAACTGACAAGGGATCAAGCCTTTGCTGCCTACCAATCTGGGCAATTCACCAAAGGACAAGGTCAAGTTTATAATTTCGGCTTTTCGAATTCAGCCTATTGGTTTTATCTATCTGCTTTGACAGGAGATGAGGATTATTATTTAGAATTAGGTTCTCCCTTAATAGATAAAGTGGAATTTTGGAACCTGCTTGACCCAAGTGGCCCCTTAAAGGCCGGTGAATCCGTACCGCTCGCTCAGCTGAGTGAGTTTCATTTAATGCCATTGTTTCACCTAAAAAATGGCCCCCACCTGCTGCGAATCGAAGATGAGGGCTCGGTTCCTCTCATTTTTAGCCTCTATACCCCCCAACAATTGGCACGTAACCGAAATGGGAATCTCTTATTTCATGGGCTTTTTTATGGTTTATTGTTGTTTACCTTTTTTCTTTCAATCTTTAGTTACCTGATTTTAAAGGACCAAGTATTTTTTGAATATTCTTTAATGATCCTGTCTGGGATATTTACTTTTTCAGTATTTGATGGGTTGTTTCGGTTTTACCTAATCCCTGACTTAAGCACTTGGACCTATAACCGGCTGTTTGGGTTAATGGTGCATTTGTTGCTGTTGACCTCATTGCGCTTCTCTTTGCAATTTTTGGCGATTAAACAGCATAACCCCCAGCTAATTTGGCCTTTTAAAATATTAAGTTGGGCGTTATGGGTCAATTTGCCCTTGTTATTTTGGATTGATTACCAATTGGCCTCAAAGATCTTGGTTCTCTTTTCATTGGCGGTTTTTAGTGGGATGTTCTTATTAGGGTTTTATTGTCGTCTTCGCCAAGTCCCTGGTTCCAGCTTTTTTCTCGCCGCCTTTTTTATTATGCAGACCTCTGGTATCGCGTTGGCATTGCAATTTTTAGCGGTGGTCAAAGGCAGTTTATTGGTGGATCAAGCCGTGCATCTTGGGTTAACCGCGTCTGTGCTGCTTCTGGTTTTTGCCTTGGCCCACCGAATCCGTTTGATGGATGTTAAGGTGATCGAGACCAGTCGGCAACTTTTGGAACAAAAGACCGCCTATGTAAACGAAATCGAGCATAAAAACCTGGAATTGACCCGGCTCGACCAACTTAAAGACGATTTTTTGGCCAACACCAGCCATGAATTAAACACCCCCCTTTTTGGGATGATTGGTTTAACCGAAAATCTTTTAGAAACCATTGGCCCAAAACTCACCGCTGCCGAACAAGACCAGATGCGCTTGGTGACCTCAATGGGGAAAAAATTAACCAATTTAATCCGTGATATTTTGGATTTTTCTTCTTTAAAAAACGGTAAAATTAAATTAGATATCAGGCCTCTGGACTTCGCTCCTATGGCCAGGATGGTGCTTGATCTCTTAACTCCCTTGGTCAAGGATCGAAACCTAAAGCTGGTCTTTAACCTCCCCCCAGACTTGCCCTGGGTGCTTGGCGACGAAAGCCGACTACAACAGATTTTATTTAATCTTTTAGGCAATGCCATCAAATATACCGAATCAGGCCATGTTACTTTGTCTGCGGAGGTTATGCCGAATTTGGTGTGGATTAGTGTTGAAGATACGGGCCAAGGTATTGCTCGAAAAAACTGGTCTAAACTGTTTGAACGATTTGTCACCCAAGCTGGACCCGTGGTCAGCGAAATGGGCTCAACCGGATTAGGGCTTTCGATAACCCTTAAATTAATTGAGCTTCAAGGGGGTGAACTTAAGTTAGACAGCCGCCCTGGGCAAGGGAGTCGGTTTAGTTTCAGTTTGCCCAGAGCCGGGCAAGGGGAAAACCCGCCCGTTTTAATACCAAAGGAAGGGATTGATTGGAGCCCGGCAAGTTCTTCATTAAACCAAAAGAAGACGGATCCTAGAGGGGTTAAACTTTTAGTGATTGATGATGAACCAGGCAACCGGGCCCTCTTACAAAGGATTTTGGAACAACATGGATTTGAGGTCCTTTTGGCGACGGGTGGACCAGAGGGGCTGGAAATATTAGAGGAGTACAGCCCTGACTTGGTACTTTTAGATGTAATGATGCCGATTCTTAATGGGTTCGAGGTTTCAACCAGGATTCGTCAGCAGTTTACTCCCAAACAGCTTCCTATCTTACTTTTGACCGCCCGCAATCAGGCTGGCGACCTAGGCATGGCGCTCGAAGCAGGCGCAAATGACTATTTGAGCAAACCCATTCTTCAGCAAGAGTTGATTGCCCGCATTGAAATGCATCTGCAAATCGCCGAAAACGAGGCCTTACGCTCCCAGGTCATGTTTTTAGAGCAAGCCCGCAGCCGACTGTCCCTTTCTCGGGACTTGCTACTGCAAACCCTAGATACCAACCTCCAACCAATCCTTTTGCTTGATTTCGGGTTTAAACCTATCTTTGCCAATAAAACCGCAAAAGGCCTCTTCGCCATAGAGACCGAGATTCTACCAAGCCTTGATGCATTGTTTCTGCCAATTAGTATAGATCAAATAACCAAACAGGATCCTGAAGCGCAAGCAGGTGAGTGGCAGAAGTTAGAGTCCCTTAAAACGGTCTCTGACCTATTAGAACCCTTAAGTGCCAACTTGGTTCAGGTGGCCAAAGGC
Source organism: Candidatus Lambdaproteobacteria bacterium RIFOXYD2_FULL_50_16 (assembly GCA_001783695.1). GTDB lineage: Bacteria > SAR324 > SAR324 > XYD2-FULL-50-16 > XYD2-FULL-50-16 > XYD2-FULL-50-16. The sequence continues at coordinate 88,186 of MFNE01000026.1, read as the reverse complement.
GGCGATTGGATTTTGGCCTTAGGCCCGGTCTCGGGTTTACAGGCGAAACGAGCTGATTTACGGGAATTAGTGGTCAAAGTCATGCAATTATCCGTTGATTTCTGGGATCGTTCTAGTGGGTTAAATAAATTTGACCTTGCAGAACAATCTGGGGTCTGGCGGGTTTACCACGATGAAGGAAGGCTGCGAACCCGGATCTTGGATAAATATTGCAGTCTAAAAACCCTTCCTAAAAATCCCCGCTTTTTCGACGTGATCAGCACCGCCCTTTTTGTTCTGGACCGCTTCCCCGAAAGCAGCGAGCTAAAAGAGCAACTCAAACAAGAGCTAGACTTGTTGCAACGTTTGGTCTGACAGCTTGCAAGGTTCGTGTTTAGTTTAGCTAGGATTTGCAATGGAAATAAATTGTCAAGGGTCCCGCAATGGATTAACCTATCCAATAAGTACCTATCTTTGAACCCTTTACAGGCAACCTCGTGGGCCGATCTCCAGATTACGAAAATGCGATTGCTATCTTGCGCGACATTTATTGGGTAGGATTTTATGATCGGGAAGCTGACCTCCATTGCAACCCTTATCTTTTACTCGATGATGAGGATGTGATCCTATTTGATCCAGGCTCGATCCCACATTTTGCGGTGGTAATGCGCAAGGTGATCGACGTAGTCAACCCAGAGGAGATCAGTCACCTAGTTTTAAGCCATCAAGACCCCGATGTTTGTGGCAACGTGGCAGTGGTTGAGGATTTGATTGGGCGACCTGACTTGTTACTGATAAACCACTCTAGTCAAACCCGATTGATTCAACATTATGGGGTGCATTCTAAATTTTTTGAGGTGGACAAAAACCACTACCAATTAAAACTCAAAAGCGGGCGGGTCTTAGAATTTTTCCATACCCCATACCTCCATTCGCCTTTTGGCATTATCACCTACGATCACGAAACCAAAAGCCTGTTTACCTCCGACCTTTTTGGGGGATTGTCAGACCATTGGTCTTTATTTGCCACGGAGCATGTCTTTGAATCTATGAATCGTTGGCACCAGATTATTATCCCCTCTAATAAAGTGTTAGTCGATTTTTTAGACCGGATTCGAGGCTTGGACATCAGGCGGATTTTACCTCAACATGGTTCTATATTAGAGGGTGACTACATTGGACAGGCTATGGAGCACTTAAGAAAACTCCCCTGCGGGATTGACCTCCATCACCCATGAAGGACACTTCGAAAAATCGCACTCGTGATCTAGCCGAGGTCAGAGAAGCCAACCGCAATTTGGCAGAAAAAGCGCTTAACATGCGTTGTCTGGCCTACCTTAGCCAAGTCAAAGCCAGTCTTTTGACCGCAACGATTTACGATATAAACCACAGCAAGAAAACCCTACGAATCGAACTGGACGCCAAGGTAAAACTAGAAGCCGAACTAATTGAGGCTAATAAAACCCGCGAACGGTTATTACAGATCATGGCTCACGATTTACGCGCCCCTTTTGCTAATTTAGTGGGGCTTTCCCAAGGGCTGGCCGAGTCTTATGACAAGTTTGACGAGACCCAGCGCAAAGATTTTATCAACATGCTCCACCATCTTTCGGTGGGGACTATGGAGCTTATCGACAATCTCTTAGAATGGACCCGCACCCAAAATAAAAAGCTCAAACCACAGCCTAATAGATTAAAACTAAATACGATTTTTAAAGAACAGGTCTATCTTTACGACGAACTAGCCCGTAAAAAAGGGGTCGAATTGGTCAACCTGGTTCCGCAAGGGTTGGAAGTCACCACAGATTTGAATATGTTGCAAACGATTATTCGTAATCTCATCTCCAACGCAATCAAATTTTCTCCGCCAGCAAGCCGAATCACGGTGGATGGCGAATTAGTAGAGGCCTGGGTGCGGTTATCGGTGACCGATCAGGGGGTGGGGATGAGTGAACCACGGATTGCTGAACTCTTGTCGAATGGACCCTTTTTATCGCAACCAGGAACCCAAGCCGAAAAGGGCTGCGGACTGGGTCTGCTCCTGACTCAAGAGCTTTGCCAATTGATGGGAGGAAAATTTAGGGTCACTTCTATCGAGGGCCAAGGCAGTTGTTTTATTATTGAACTGCCCCAATAAACACGGCCAAAACTAGGTGGGCTGTACTGGATGACTTATAATCCAATTGGCCAACCTGCGATCCGTCCCGTTGATATGCTCTACAAACCAAATCTCTAAATCCAGGCTAAGGTCCAGCCAAGGGTTGGTTCCGGTGTAACCTTCTTCCGCCAATTCCTTTAGGTACAACTTAAACTCCCGCTTGGCGCGGTTGAGTTTATGGATAAAGATTTGGTGTTCCTTAAAGTGGTCTGCTGAACCAGGGTAATTAGACTGGTTCATGTAGATTTCTTCTAAGGAGAAATGGTCTTGCACATAATTTTCAAGCTGTAACAGGGCCAACTTAAAAGACCGTTTGTCTTCTAGCTTTGAGCTACGGGCTAGCTGGTCCCGAATGACAAAAAAACGCTTGTGTTGGTGATCCTGCCAAAGCAGGCCCACTTCTAGGTCAGCAGACCAAACAGCAGAGCCCATAACACCTCCCCCCCCCTCTAAAGTATATTAACAGGTACTCTAAAAGAGCCGAAGCTAATGGTCAACCAACCATTGATGCAATATAAAGGTAATGCCTTACCTACTGCGCCAAAGGCCGACATATTTCTACCCGTTCAGCAACCCAACTCGCAATTTCAGAGTCCAATTTGCCGGTCGCAGCAAAATCCAAAATGATCTGGCGAACCTTTGAGTCAGGTAAACCCACGCGGTAAGGACGATTTTGCACCAATGCTTGAAACACATCGGCAACGGCAATAATCCGGGCCTCAATCGGCAAATCCCCCCCTTTGCGTTGAAAGGGATATCCTTTACCATTGGGGGATTCGTGGTGTAACGCAGCCCAATTAGCCACATCCTCTAAGCCGGTAATTTTATGCAAGATCTGAAAAGTTTCGTAGCTGTGATGGTTCAGCCGAGCGCGCTCCCCTTCGTCCAATGGACCTGGTTTATCTAAGATTTCGTCTGGGGTTTGTAGCTTTCCCAAGTCGTGAAGCAGACCCGCAATTTCAATGCGCTCTATATTTTCCGAATCCACCTTGAATTGCACCGCCAAATACTTAGCCAACCTAGCCACCCCTAGCGAATGTTCGTGGGTGAACTGGCTTTTGGTATCTACGATCTCTGCAAAAATCTGGGCTAAACTCTTTAGTTCTTTGTAACTAATATCGACCAAAGGTAACCTAGCCACTTCATTTTGTAAAAATTGAACCAAATGGCGCGGCTCTTGGTCCAACCAAAAGGCGTCGTTTCCAGAAAGCCGTAAAAATAACTCCACCAATTCAGGGGCGAAATAACGCCCCTTTAAGTAACCGACCTTGGCAATGATTTCTTCTTTTTTTTCTAATATATCATGGGCATAATGCCCTGCGGCCATTACATCCACCCGGTCTGTTAAAAAAACCCAGTTCGCAATTAAGGCGACGTCTGGGGGTACCCCTAAACTGGGGTATTCATCCCAGCGGGTGTGGTGGTGTAACACATAAGGCGCGAGTTTAACCAAGGGTGCAAAGCGCATTAACCGGTGAAAACCCACATCACAGTGTTCTTCAGCCCCTTCCCAAGCTAAGTGTTTTACTAAATATTGATGGGTTTCGGTGCTGCTTACCCCTATGTCATGTAACATCCCTAACTGAAACATTTCCGTTTCATTTAAAATCGGAGGCAGTCCCGAGCAACCTTGTACCATCATGTAAGCAACCCGCTTTCCGTGTTGCAACCCGTCAACACCAACCAAATCCAATGCCTCTGAAAGGGCCAAAACGGTTTGGTGCAGATCAATCTTTGTGTTCATTGCGCTCCTATAAATAAAAAAACCGGTTGATTTTAGAATACCATTGTAGATCTAGACTGCATAGCACTTAGTAACCTTGACGATCTAACCTAAAATGGTCAACCTTTGCTCATCCAATCGTTTAACCTAATTGGTCAATTCTATCAAAACTTCCCCTATTCTCATGAGCGTAACAAAAGTTAACCTGCTTATATTATTTGCTCTTATCGCTACCTTTAGCAGTTGCGCTACGACTCAACAGAAAGATGATTACTTGGATATCTTTTTAAGTGGAAGACTTAAAATTGGTATCTGGATCGAACCCTCAAAACACCGTTCTGGAATCGCAGACCCGATCACTTTAGACCGGCAAATCGCCTCTGAACTGGCGCTCGATTTGGGACTTACTCCACAGGTTAAAACCTTTGAGCGAGTCGAGGACATGGCCAACGCGGTCAAACGAGGAAATGTTGATGTAGCCGCGATTCGTGGGGTTCCCCCAGGCTTTGCAGAACTCACCCAGTCGATAACCTATTTGACCATTGATCAAGTGGTTATCGCTCATAAAGGGGGCAAACCCAAGTCCCTTTGTTTCCGCCAACACAGCCCTGAAGCCCTTCTTTTAGAAGACCTGCCCAGTAAAGGGTACGAAAAAAAAGAGGTCTCAAGTTTTATTAACTCTCAAGATTTACTCGAACGGGTGCAAAACGGCGAGTGCGACGCCACGGTGGTCAGCAATTTTCTCTGGGACCGAGTCTCACAGGGATTCCCTAAATTGGAGATCAAAGAAACCCTTGTTCAAAATCAGGGGATAGCCTTCTTCATGCGCCCTCAATCCCAAGGGCTGCGCCAACAAACTAACCAGTTTTTATTTAGCCAAGCGTTGGCGAATAATGGTGGATTGTTAGGCAGTGTACAAAACGGGGCTGGGCGTAATTTGCGGATGTTGACTACCAATCAGTTACTTAGCTTTTTTATTGCCCAAGGTAACCACTTTGGAATGGATTACGAAATCCTAAAGGACTTCGCCCAAAAACAAAAATATCATTTAGAGGTGGTTTTACCTAGTTACCAATCTGAACTAGCCCCTTGGCTTAATGAAAAAAAAGGGGATTTGATTGGCTCCGTTTTTCCGATTACTGCTGAGTTAGAGACCCAAGTCGCTTTTACCAAGCCTTATCTGATTACCGACGAACTGGTGGTGGTCAAAGCGGGCAACAAGGCGATTAAAGGACTTGAGGACCTTAAAGGTAAGACCATTCATGTGCGGCTAAGTTCGAGCGCTTATCAACATTTAGAAGCGCTTCAAGAAAAATATGGCCCTTTTGAGATTTCGCCGGTGCCCGAAGACGTGGAAACAGAACAACTGCTTGACCAACTAGAACAAGGATTGATCGAAGTGAGTGTAGCGGATCAAATCTCTCTGGACGCCGAGCGGTTTTTTGGCCGCAAGCTGCAATCGATTGGGGTGTTATTTAAAAACCAGCCGTTGGCATTTGCTGTCCGCAAAGACAATCCCGAGCTTTTAGCCGAGTTAAATGATTATATTGATCAAAACCGCAAGTCCGGTTTTTTCAATATAATGAAGATCAAATATACTGCCAACAAGGGCCTAATAAATATGGCCCGTGGAATGGACCGGGCCGACGCTTCAGGAAAAATTTCCCCTTACGACGAGATTTTGCACCAAGAAGCCCTCAAAGCCAACCTGGATTGGCGACTTGTTGCTAGCCAGATGTTCCAAGAATCTCGCTTTGACCCAAAAACCCGTAGCCGAGCCGGGGCTTTAGGATTGATGCAGGTTATGCCTGCGACAGGCAAAGAATTGGGCCTAAAATCCCCTGCTACCGATCTGCTGGAGCCTGCCACAGGCATTCGCGCCGGGGTTACCTATTTTAAACGAATGTTTAACCGCTTCGAGCGGGTCCCTCGTTTAGAAGATCGGGTCTATTTTACGCTCGCTTCGTACAACGCTGGTTTTGGGCACGTCAGTGACGCCCGTATTTTAGCTCAAAAATTAGGGCTAGACCCAGACCGTTGGGAGAACAACGTGGAGCGGGCAATAATCCTTTTGGAACAGCCCCAGTACCATAAGTCCGCAAAATACGGCTTTTGCAGGGGAAGTGAGCCCGTTGGTTATGTCAAAGAGATCCAAAAACGTTATGTCATGTACGCCGAATTTATCCCCTCACAGGCTTTTTAATGAAACACATTGCCCTAATTTTCACCCTGGTTTTTGTTTTGGCTCTACCCCTCTGGGCCCAGGTACCTATCGATGGGGACTACCTCAAAGAGCCCTATGTTTACCCAAATGGGGATCAGTATTGGGGCCGAATCAAAGCCGGACAGAAAAATGGCGCAGGAAAATACCTGTATAAAAACGGTGACCTCTTTGAAGGAGCCTATTCGGAGGATCAAAAGTCAGGCCGTGGCACCTTTAATTATTCAAATGGGGACAAGTACATTGGTGAATTTAAAGGGGATAATAAGGAAGGCCAAGGAGAGTGGACCAGTCATTTTGGGGAAAAATATGTGGGTAGCTTTAAGGGGGACTACAAACATGGCAAAGGGGTTTTCACCTCTGCCAATGGCGACCAATATGACGGCGTGTTTATTTTAGGCAAAAAGCAAAACTTTGGATTATATCGGTTCGGCAATGGCGATACGTTTGAAGGGACCTTGTTGCAAGGTAAAAAACAGGGCAAAGGTCGCTATAAGTTTGCCAACAACGATGTTTATGAAGGTTATTACGTAAATGACCTCAAAGAAGGTCCTGGAAAATTCACTCATTATACAGGGGGTTTTTATGAAGGGAACTTCAAAGAAGACCGGTACCACGCTCAAGGGTTATTGGTAACAGTTGGCAATGATCGGTATGAGGGCAACTTTGTGATGGGCCAGATGGACGGTCAGGGAGATATGACCTGGGCGAATGGTGACCATTATATTGGCAGTTTTATCAAAGACAAAGCCACAGGCAAGGGCGAAAAAACCAACCGATTAGGGGACTCCTTTTCAGGCCAGTTTGAAGACGGCTTACTAAACGGCCAGGGCAAGGAAAAGCTAGCCAACGGGGATAGCTATGAAGGCGGATTTTTCAAAGGATTACGCCAAGGCAAGGGCCAAGCGATCTTTGCCAATGGAGACCGATACCAAGGGCCTTTTTTGGGTGGTAAATTTGAAGGTAAAGGTTTGTACTTCTATCAAAACGGAGACCAGTTTGAAGGGAACTTCAAGGAAGATATCAAACAGGGCCAAGGGGTGATGCATTTTGCCAACAAAGACCTGTACCAGGGCGAGTTTAAAGACAACCAGTTTTCAGGCAAGGGGGTCTTTTTCTTCACCGAAGGCCATGTTTACAAAGGGGACTTCAAATTGAGCCACTTCGACGGCCCAGGAGTCTTGACCTATAAAGACGCAAACCGCTTGCAAGGGGACTTTAAAAACAGCCGCGCCCAAGGCCAAGGCACCTTAACCTTTACCAATGGTGACACCTATAAAGGGGAGTTTGACCTAGGTATGTTTTCAGGTCAGGGGGAGTACCGCTTTAAAAATGGGGACAAATATCAAGGCGAATTTAAAGAACAAAAACGCAGTGGCAAAGGAGTCTTTAGTTTCCGAAACGGCGATCAATATGAAGGTGATTTTCGAGATGACCGCTTCGAAGGGAACGGAAAATACAAGGCCAAAAGTGGTTTTGAGTATGTAGGGGAATTTAAAGCGGGTCTTTATTCTGGGTCTGGAAGTCTGTCTGACCCTAAGTCGGGGGTCTATAAGGGCGACTTCGCCCACGGGCTTAGGCATGGAGCCGGTACTTTTGAGTATAAAAATGGGGACATTTACCAAGGGGACTGGGTCGAGAATCGGCCCGAAGGGTCAGGGCTTTATAATTACCAAATGCCCGACAAAATTTACTCGATCTTTGATGGACACTTCCAAGCGGGCCTGCGCCAAGGTCAAGGGACCTATACCTCGGTCAACGGCGCTGTGTTTTCTGGACTTTGGTATCAAGACCAGCTTTTAGAGGCAAAATGAACAAGCTAATCCTGTTTTTTGGACTGATAGCCTTGGCTAGTTGCACGCAAGTCAAAACCGGCCCCGCTCACTTTGCAGATCAAATTGACCAAAAGAAACGAATTTTACCCAAGGTGCCCTCGCCGGGGATAACTCCCATTGAGGCTCTAAGTTTTGAACTTTCCCAGCCCCTTGAACTGGACCAAACCAAGAGGTCGCCGAAGCGGTAATCCTTCAATGCTTTGGTTTGTCGGGTGGAATGCGCCTTAAACCAAGAGCTTCCACAGGCCAAGGGATACCCTTTTACGCTAGCTTGCTGGGGGTAGGCTGTCCCGGCAAAGTCCATAACAGTCGGTTAATTGAATTTTAACAAGGGCCCCGATTCCCCTGGTTTTCTTCCCGCATTAATTCCAAAGAAAACACAGGCTTGGTGGTCTCGGCTGGAGATTTTTTGATCTGTACAAGTGCCTTCCGTATCAACACAGCGTTGTTTGCAGAGTTTTATCGGTTTATAAGCAACCTTGCTGGCAAGCCCAATCAATATGGGGCTAGTCTCACAGGTCTGCTGGCACCGTTTGACGTATGGATTATTAGAGTCCGAGTTGCAACCGACCAATAAAAAAATCCCACCCACCATCCACCAAATCTTGATTCCCTTAAACATCAGTTTTGCCCCTTTTCTGTAAGAAACTTCCCCATATTCGAGTCGATGACCATGATATGTTTGGTCAGCCAATCCTTTAAAAAACCTAACAAATGGTTCGAAATGTCCATCGGATGTGATTTGATCTCACCGGTAAGGTAACCCACCTTGGCCACAAAGCTGTCATGTTCAGCTTTGTGGTTAACTAGTCCAGGATAAGCATATACCCGCATCAATTCCTCTTCGACCACAAAATGGGTTTGGGTGTAAAAGGTCAGGTCATTAAGAACCTCCATAACCAAAGTATCTCGTGCCTGTTGACTCAATTGAGACTCGTTGACCACCTCATGGAGTTTGTTCAACGTCTTGATCAAAAAGCGGTGTTCCTGATCAACCACAAAGATATGGGTCGCCAGTTGGTCTTGCCATTCAATAAAGGACATAAGTTTCTCCGAGGTTTGAAAAGTCAAGTCTTCTGGCAAAACTACAACAAAAAACCAACCTTTGTCACCCCTTTTGCTTATACTACCAGAGGATAACCCCTTGTGCCAAAAGTTCTAAAGGCGCTATGCTAGCGGAAAACTGGATTAAGTCGCCTTTTATGGATCAACTACCTAAAATATTGATTGTTGACGACCAAGACCCAAATCTACAGGCCTTGTCGAGGTTGTTGCGTAAATTCCAGGCTCAAATTGTCTCTGCGCATAGTGGGCGGGAAGCTTTGGCTCTATACCGGGAGTCCGAATTTGCCTTAGCCATTTTAGACATCCAAATGCCCGAGATGGACGGGTTTGAAGTCGCTGAACGAATGAGCGACATTAAACCTAGTCGCCCGACGCCTATCCTTTTTTTAACCGCCGCTTATACCTCTGAGACCAATCGCGAACGGGCTTATGCGGCCGGTGCGGTGGATTTTATGACCAAACCCTTTGAGATGAGTGAACTACTCTCTAAGGTACAGGTATTTTTAAATCTTGATTTAAATCGAATATCCAAAGCTAGAAACCTAGCTCAACTCTCTGAACTAAACCTGCGGTTATCCTCTGAGGTTTTAGAACGCCAAGCAACAGAACAGGCACTTAAAAACAGTCGCCAAGCGTTGCAGGCGATATTCGACGGGATGTTGGACGCGATTTTGATTTTGGACCCCTCTGGCCAAGTTACTGACACCAATTACAAGGCCGAGTTAATGTTAAGGCAAAGCCGCGATCAATTGATCGGCAGTCGGTTAGAAGACTACCTTTTTGGGCCCCGTTGCCCTAAACAAGGCCTCGCCAATCAACTATTTCTTCACGATCAAGCCGGGAGCCAACTTTTTTCTTGGCAAGCAACCGCCAAAACCGGTGGTTTTTTTGAGGTGGAGGTAGCGCTTTCGCGGATTCCTAAGGGAGGGACGGTTTCAATCCTGGTGGCGATTCGAGATGTTAGCATTAAAAAACAAAGACAAGATCAGCTTCGCAAACTGTCTTTGGCCGTGGAGCAAAGCCCTACCAGCATAGTTATCACTGACACCAAAGCGCATATTGAATATGTAAACCCAAAATTCTGCGAGCTAACGGGCTATACCAAAGAAGAATTACTGGGCAAAAATCCTCGGATCTTAAAATCAGGTAAAACACCTAAAAAAATATACCGCTCTATGTGGTCGAGCCTTAAAAAGGGGGAGGAGTGGCGCGGGGAATTACTAAACAAGAAAAAAAACGGAGAGCTTTTTTATGAACTCACCCATATTTCCCCGATTTTAGATGGCCGCGGAATCATCACCCATTATTTGGGGACCAAAGAGGATATTACCTCGCGGAAAAAAGTGGAACAAACTCTGATCAAGGCCACGATAGAAGCCAAACAGGCTAATCGCTCAAAATCAGCTTTTTTGGCCAACATGAGCCACGAAATCCGCACCCCAATGAACGCTATTTTGGGATTTACCGACCTCTTGCGAAGTACAGCGCAAAATGAGGAGGACAAGCTTTTTCTTAACAGTATCTTTAGCGCAGGCCAAGCGCTCTTGACCTTGATCAACGACATTTTAGACCTATCTAAGGTAGAATCGGGCAAGTTGATCTTAGAATATCACGCCATCGACCCCAGGCCCTTACTCGGCGAAATCGCCCAACTTTTTGCTCACAAGGTAGAAGAAAAGGGGCTGGAATTTAGACTAGCCTTAGACCCCAAACTTCCTTTGGCCCTGGTTTTAGACGAAATAAGACTGAGGCAGATTTTGCTAAATTTAGTTGGTAACGCGGTTAAATTTACGGAATCGGGTTATATAAGACTTTCTGCCAAAACGAGGCCCCAAGCCGACGGGTTGGTGGATCTGGTGCTTAAAATTGAAGATAGTGGAATTGGTATCGCCAAAGAGCATCAAGAAAATATCTTTGGGGCCTTCGAACAGGCTGGGTCCGCTTCCCTGCAAAAGGGAGGCACCGGCCTAGGGCTTGCCATTACCAAGAGATTGGTTGAAATGATGGGCGGCCAAATCTTGCTTAAATCTAAGTTAGGTAAAGGTTCGAGCTTTACGGTACTCCTTAAAAACATCAAAACGGCCCCCTTCCCTGAGGCCAGAGTCAATGAACTTGAGGAACCCTTTATAGAGCGAAAATTTGCGCCCGCAGTGTTGGTATTGGCGGACGATCTGGAGATCAACCGAAGTTTAATTAAGAGTTACTGCGCTGCCTGTCCTTTTACTTTTTATGAAGCAAAAAACGGTTTAGAGGCTTTAGCGTTGGTCGAACAGGTCCGGCCTGATCTGGTTTTAATGGACATGAAAATGCCCCAAATGGACGGTTACGAAGCGACTGCCCAATTAAAAAAGGACCCTAACCTAAAAAATATCCCCGTCATCGCGGTGACTGCTTCGGTAATGAAAGAGGATGAAGCCCGAATCTTATCCGTTTGTGATGCGTTGGTCCCCAAGCCGGTTGTTAAAGCCGTTTTGTTTGCTAAGTTAGCACCCTATCTTAAAGAGGCTTCCGACTCGGATTTGATCCAACCGAAAGAAGAGGGCATAGAGCCCCCTGAACCCGCGGTTGCTGATCCCAAAGCCTTATCTGCCCTACTAAAACGCTTAGAACAACATTATAATCCCCGCAGACTTTCCATTGCAAAGACCCTGACTTTAAACGATGCGGAAAAATTTGCTGAAGATTTATTAAAAGAAACCCTAGAGACGCCCTATCCACCCTTGTCCGATTGGGCTAAGTTAATCTATACAGAGGCACGTGATTTTGAGGCCAACCGTTTAAAGGAAAGTCTGACCGGCTTTACGGGATTGTTAAGCGATTTAGAAACCTTTCTTCAACCCAATTGATATGTCCAGCGTCACCTCCGAACCAGCTCGCATCTTGATTGTCGATGATACCCAAAAGAACATTCAACTTTTGGGCACCTTGCTTAAGAAAGAAAACTATCTTATTAACGTAGCCTATTCGGGCGAGCAGGCCATAGAGGTGGCGCAAACGGTTGCTCCTGATCTGGTTTTGCTGGATGTGATGATGCCCGGAATCGACGGGTATCAAACCTGCGAATTGCTCAAGCAAAACCCTGCTACTACGGAAATCCCGGTGATTTTTTTAACCGCTAAAACCGAAGTCAAAGATATTATTCAAGGCTTTGCGGTGGGCGCGGTGGATTATGTGACCAAGCCTTTTAACGCCGTAGTCCTGCTTTCTAGGGTTCGAACCCACCTAAATCTACGAAGGGCGTTAGTTACACTAGAGCAAAAAAACCAACAGCTTGAGCGAATGGTGGTTACCGACGGTCTAACCGGGCTTTTTAACCACAAATTTGTGTTTGAAATGTTAGCCCGCGAGGTCTCCGAAGCCAAGCGGTATAAAAGCCCACTTTCGATTGTAATGTTTGACGTCGATTTTTTTAAAAAAGTAAACGACAACTATGGGCACCAAATAGGTGATGAGGTACTAGTAAAGGTCTCGGCGACCATCAAGTCCGGGGTGCGGCAGGCGGATATTGCTGGGCGATATGGAGGAGAAGAGTTTTTAGTGATTCTGCCCGCAAGCGACCTAAAATCGGCCCGACAGGCCGCCGAAAAAATTCGGGTGTCCATCGAAGCAATCGTTTGGCCCCACCAGGGTCTAAAAACCACCATCAGCGGTGGCGTGGTTCAATATAGCAACGAAACTGAGTTAGAATTAATCGATTCAGCCGACAAGCTTTTGTACCTCGCCAAACAAACAGGTCGAAACAAGATCTGCACCCCTGAGTCAACAACGGTTTGAAAACCTAGTTCATGTTATCACAAACGACCAATTGGCTGTAGTTGGGGTATGTTTAGATACAAAAGCGGCCCGCGCTATTTTAGGGCCGGTCTTAGCCAAGGCCCCTGCTACTTCTGGCGGGGCGACTGGAGAAGGCAAGCTTAACGCTTCGGCTCTTTTGCCAGCTACTAAAGCAGGTACCAATACCCAGGTTCTTTTACCCTTCCTCCCAAGGCGGAAGGGTTTAAACGGTTTGTAATGCAAACTCCACTGCCCCTAAGTCAAGATTAAGTGGAAATTTTTGGCAAAATCGTAGGTGGAAACAACCGCCTAGTTCAGCCATTTAACAGCCACAAAGCTATTAAACAAAGCCATCTGCAGGAAATATTTGGGCCCTTTGACCCACTTTTTTTTTAACTTGCAGAAAAATAGAATAAAAATATATTGAAAAAGGGTGCCTAGTATGCAGAGTGGCTGCCACCTGTTACGCTGGCTTCTTTACAAC
>MFNE01000026.1:57777-74938 GCA_001783695.1 Candidatus Lambdaproteobacteria bacterium RIFOXYD2_FULL_50_16 | reverse complement strand
GACGACCCTATGAAACGATCACTATTAGTAGCATTCTCTTTGTTAGCTTTAGCCGCATGTAACAAAAAAGCCCCCGAAGCTGTAGCCCCGATGGAACCAGCAGCAGTTGAAGCCCCCGCTGCACCTGCAGAAGCTCCAGCAGCTCCAGCAGTGGACGCAACTGGTGACATGGCTGCGCCTGAGCATACCGAAGCTCATTAGTTTGGTAATGGGGAGGTCTGTTAAAGGCCTCCCTATCCCTCGAAGACGACCTCGCCTGAAACCAACTCGACTTGGCCCGCTTCAGTTTGCAAGACAAGTTGCCCCGCTGGACCCAATCCTTTGATCGTCCCCGATAGGCCTGAATCGACCACTCGCACCCTTTTTCCAATGGACCCGCTGCGCCGCTCCCAATCTTGAAGTAAAGGGGCCAGCTCTTTTAAGGCGGCCACAAATCGGCGGTCAGTTTGGTCGAGTATAGACTCAAACAACTCCGCAGGTTTGGCACTAATCCCTAATTCACCTAGATGCACCAACCGGTTTTTCACCTCAAAACTATACTCGCCAGTACCCACCTGAAGATTCACCCCAATCCCGGCGACCACATACTCTGGCCTCGACTCTAAAAGTACGCCGGCTAATTTGCGGTCTTCCCACAACAAATCGTTGGGCCATTTTAGGCTTAAACCCTTCGCGCCTAACCCTTCTAAAACCTCCAAAATAGAGAGTCCAACTAATAACGAGAGGCAGGGCAGAAAATGGGGCCAAGGCCTGGTAGGGATTAAAAAACTAGCGGTCAACTGCCCGCCTGAACCGGATTCCCAAACCCGTCCAAGCCGCCCACGACCTTGGGTTTGTTTTATCGCCAGAACCGCCAAACCTGGGTTTGGCCTTTCTTGGTCTAGTAGATAACGATTGGTAGAGACCAATTCTCTAAAGGTTTGGACCTCTAGCCCTAAGTATTTGCGCAACATTGACCGATTCTCTTTAAGCTTTTACCTTCGAATAAAACCCAATCTGCGCCTCAAAAATGAAGATCGCTAGTTTTAATGTCAACAGCATCCGCGCTAGACTTGATCTACTCTTACTATATCTCGCTCAAGCCAGCCCCGATGTTTTGGGTTTACAAGAAACCAAGGTCCAAGATCATGAATTCCCGGTTGAGCCCATTGCTAATCTCGGCTACGAACTGGATATTTATGGACAAAAGTCCTACAACGGCGTTGCGTTGTTATCCAAAGTCAAACCGGCCCAGACCCAAAGGGGGTTTTTAGGTGATGCCCCAGATAGTCAAAAACGGCTACAATGGGCCCAGTTTCCATTAAAAGGCGGCCAGAGTTTAAGGGTAATTAACGGTTACTTCCCGCAAGGCGAGAGTCGCGAGCACCCCACCAAATTCCCGGCTAAACAGAAATTTTATCAAGACCTAATGGCCCTACTTAAGGGCATTAGCCCAAAGGACATGTTATTAGTGATGGGCGATTTTAACATCGCCCCCACCGATCTTGACATCGGCATTGGCCCTCAAAACCAAAAGCGGTGGCTGCAAACAGGCAAATGCTCCTTTTTACCAGAGGAGCGGGCTTGGATTAAAACCATGGCTGATTGGGGGTTATACGATAGTTTTCGCGAAATGCACCCTAATCTAAAAGATCAATATTCTTGGTTTGATTACCGCAGCGGTGGTTATCCAGACCGAGGGCTTCGAATTGACCAAATCTGGGTAACCAAGCCCCTCTTGGACCAGTGCAAGCGCACCGGGATTGACTATGAACTCCGCGCCCAAGAGCGCCCTTCGGACCACTGCGTGATCTGGGCGGAATTCGATTTAGAAACGGCTTGAAAGGCCTTTACGAAGGTACCCAAAACCAACTAGGTTGGACTTACAAAGTCAAACCACCCCTTAAACCAAGATGACTGAAGAACAAACTGGCTCAACCCGTACTCCTGCCGAAGACCTGATTGCCATTGGCTTGGCGCTCAAAACCAAACGCGAGGAGCTTTCTTACACCATTGAACATGTCGCCGAGATTACGCGAATAACCCTCTCTAGCCTACGCGCTATTGAAGAGGGCGATATGGCCAAGTTGCCCGGTTTAGTGTTTGTGCGGGGTTTTGTGCGTAACTACGCCAACCTCTTAGGGCTGGAATCGGACTGGATGGTGGTGCTACTGAATCATATCTTTGAAGGCACAACCGAAGGCCCCAGCCTGAACCGTCACTCCAGCACCATCGGTTCCAGCTCTAGCCCTAGTTCGACTATCGATTACTCGAAGTTTAATCTAAGCTATTTAGGCCTAGCGGCAGTTGGTTTTTTGGCGATTGTGATAATTGGTTTTTTAATCTCCGACTCCCAAAAAAGTACCGCGCCAGTAGCCGCCGTGCAAGCAGTTCAAGAACCTACCCCAACTACAGAAGTGGCGCCTAATCCTGAAAAAGTTTTAGAAAAGGTGATCAGCCCACTTAACTTGGTTCTGGTCGCACAAGCGCCCGACTGGATTGCGCTTAGCGTTGACGGGCAAGCCGCCCAAGAGATTCAGCTAGAAAAAGACAAACGCTATGAATACCCGGCTGACGATAACTATCGATTAGTGATGAGTACCGGAGGTACTGCCTCGATTTATCTTAACGGAGAAGAAATCGCCGTGGGTCCCGACAAAAAAGAGTTGTTGTATCAGGCTGAATTAAACAAGTTTTCACTGACCCAACAAAACAACTAGGCCTATGAAAGCGCTTGTCTTGGCTGCGGCCAAATCAAAAAAATTGCTGCCTTTTTCCGAAACCCGCCCCAAGATGATGATCCACTTGTGTGGAGCGTATATTTTAGAACGACTTCTGATCCAACTTAAGGAAGCCGGGGTTACCGAGGTTTTTCTGGTGGTTTCGCACCAGCAACAGATGATCCGCGATTTTTTTGGGCGAGGGCGTGAACTAGGACTAAAGATAGAGTACTTGGTCCAAGAAACCCCGGGGAGTATTGGGGAAGCCGTCCTCCTAGGAGCCCAGCCCCTGGCTCAAGAAGACCGTTTTTTATTGGTTTATGCTGACGCAATGGTCACCGGCAACTGTTTTAAGGCCCTCCTTGATCAAGCGGCCCAGTCCAATAAAGCTAATCTAGCGACCGTAACCCACCCCGCCTCTGAAGGCGCTTACGGCAACGTTTACCTTTCGGGCGAAATGACCATCTCCAAGTTGATCGAGAAGCCTGGAAAAGGCCGCCTCTCGAACTACATCTTTGGAGGCAGCTTTATTTTTACCAAAGACTGTTTTGACCTCCTGAAAAAAAACGGCGGCGATATGCTGGGCCTGTTTCAGACCCTTATTGGTAAGTCTGACTTAGAGGCCTATCTCTGGGAAAAAGGTTGGATCGATATTAGCCGTCCTTGGCATATTTTGATTGCCAATCAGTTGATTATGAAAGATTGGGACCGCTCTATAATCCCGGACTCGGTGGTGTTAGAAAAAGGGGTTAACATAAATGGTCCGGTGGTTTTTGGGGAGCGAGTAAGGGTTTGTTCGGGGGTGAATATTAACGGTCCTTGTTATATTGGGGCTGACAGTTTTATTGGCCACTCCTCCTTGATCCGCGATTTTTCTAGCATCGGCCCTGGCTCCACCATTGGATACGGCTCAGAGGTTAAAAACGCAGTGCTTTTTGGCAACTCGGTGGTAGGCCGTCTTAGCTTTATTGGAGATTCGGTTCTAGGCGCCGGGGTCCACTTGGGATCGGGGACTATGACCATCAATAACAGTGTTTCAGGCGGTTCAGTGGTCTTCGAAAGCCCTGAAGGGGAAACCTTGGATACTGAATTGGTTAAGTTGGGAGCCTTTATAGGCGATGCTGCGGTGATTGGCACCGGCCATAACTTAGCCCCTGGCACCTGGATCTCTGCTGGTGCCGTTATCAAAGATCACTTCACCTACCCTTTAAAATAAGCAACATGTGCGGAATCAGCGCCATCGCTAGCCACCAACCGGTTGCGGCAAGTCTTTTGACCTGCCTTAAGAACCTTGAGTACCGCGGTTATGATAGCTGCGGTATTGCCTGCCTTGAAAACGGGCAGATCGAGGTTCGCAAAAATGTGGGCAACGTAGCCGCAGTGGACGACTTGGAACAGTTTGGCTCCATGTCCGGTAACTTGGGCATTGCCCATACCCGCTGGGCAACCCATGGCGGTGTCACCAAAGCCAACAGCCACCCCCACAAAAGCAACGATAACCAGTTTGCGGTGGTCCATAACGGGATTTTTTCGAACTACCAAAGTCTGCGTGAAGAGTTAAGGGGCAAGGGCTACACCTTCTATTCAGCCACAGACACCGAAATCTTTGCCAACCTGCTCCAGGACTGCTTTAAAGGTAATCTCGAAGACGCCTTAGTGGCGGCTACCTCGCGCCTAGAGGGGAGTTACGCCGTGGCCGTAATCTCAAGCCATCTGCCGGGACATATTTTAGGGGCAAAAAAAGACAGCCCCCTGGTTTTGGGCCTCAGCCATGGTCGAAACTACCTAGCCTCTGACATTAACGCTTTTATCTCTGAAACAAGAGATACTGTGTTGATAAACGATGGTGAGTATGTGGTCCTGACAGCGGAGGGTTACCGTCTAAACAAGCTGATTGACCGTTCCGAGGTGAAGCGCGAGGTTTTGCAGGTGCAATGGGACCGCGAAACCGCCCAAATGGGTGGATTTTCGCACTACATGATCAAAGAGATTTTTGACCAACCCCAAACCATTAAAGCCGCTCTAGGCGTGCCTGACGACGAGGTTGATCAGGTGGCAAGCCGGTTTTTAGACAAATCCAAAAATTTTGTTAGCGGGGTGGGCACAACCTATTATGTAGCCATGATGGGGACCTATCTCTTTAAGCAATACGCCAACCTGTATGTCCCGGCGATAAGCACCGACGAGTTTGCCAGCGTTTTGCCGCTAGGTGCAGACATGCACACCCTGTTTTTTAGCCAATCTGGCGAGACCTATGATACCCGCATGGCTGTGCGCGCCGCCAAAGAAGCGGGTGGCACGACCTCGGCGGTGGTCAATGTGGTTGGTAGCTCGATAAGCCAGATGGTGGACCAATGTATCTTCCAAGGTTCCGGCCCAGAGATTTGTGTGGTTTCAACCAAAGCGGCTCTCGCCCAGATTGTGATCCTCTGGCGAATTGCCATGCGGGTAGGTATAAAACGAGGGCATTTTACCCTGGAAAAACAAAAGGACGTACTTGCCCATTTGGCTAGCTTTTCTGGACATTTAGAAAAAACCCTCAACGAAGAATCGGGCTTTATTCGGCAATTGGCCAAGGAGACGGTTAAAGTAAAAAACTGGTTGTTTATGGGCAAGGGCATCTATTTGCCCATCGCCATGGAATCGGCGCTTAAGATGAAAGAAGTGACCTATTTACATGCAGAAGGCCTGCCCGCCGGATTTTTGAAACATGGCACCTTGGCGATGGTGGACGAGTCTCTTTACTCTCTGTTTTTCCTACCTGCCGAAGAGGAAGGGGATATATACAAAAGTACCTTGGCCGCTATCGAAGAGGTTAAGGCACGAAACGGGCGAGTGATTAGTTTCTGTACCGAAAAAAACCTTGAGGCCCGCGCTTTACTAGACCACGTAATCACCTTGCCCGAACTGCCTTTGGAATTACATGCGTTAATGGAGATGGTGATGGCCCAGCTCTTTTCTTACTATTCGGCTCTGCATCTAGGCCTGAATATTGATAAGCCTCGCAACCTTGCAAAATCGGTAACCGTTGGCTGATCTCATCAACCTGGAACATTTCCGGCTCCATATTTTTGATCTCGACGACACCCTAATCCAAACCCGCAAAAGTTATTACACCGCCCAAGAATTCGCTGTTGACGAGCTTTTTGATAAACTAGGGCTGTCTGACAAGCAGGCCGCATATGAAGAATTACACTGGTTTTCTAAAGTAATCGGCAGTATCAACCCGC
Source organism: Candidatus Lambdaproteobacteria bacterium RIFOXYD2_FULL_50_16 (assembly GCA_001783695.1). Lineage (GTDB taxonomy): Bacteria > SAR324 > SAR324 > XYD2-FULL-50-16 > XYD2-FULL-50-16 > XYD2-FULL-50-16. The sequence continues at coordinate 69,009 of MFNE01000026.1, read as the reverse complement.
TGGTTTACATGGGCGCTTTTTTGAAAAATCGGGGATTCGAATCCAATGAGAATCTGGCCTTCATGGTCCGTTCCTACCGGGAAGCCTATTGGTCCGTGCTCAAGCTCTACCCCGGAGCGCTCGAATTTTTGACCACACTTGAAGAGGGCGGGTTCGAGTTGGCTTTGGTTTCCAACGGCAAAAGCTCTACCCAGCTCAAAAAGTTACGTGAGATTGGGCTTGAGAATTTTTTTGCCCCCCAGTCACGGCTGATATCAGGCGACTTCGAGCCAATCCACCAAAAGCCCAGCCCCTATTTAATCGAGTTGGCCATGTCTATCCATGGGGCTTTGCCTGAAGAGACCATCTACTATGGCAATACGATGGAAGATGTAATAGCTGCCAATTTAGCGGGAGCGACCAGTCTTCTTTTTGGCCCTTTAGAGATAGACCCTAAAACCCCCAAGGTTGCCCATCCACACCACAAATACGCCCAGTGGCCAATCTTGCAAGGGCCTTTAAAACTTCAGCATTAATATTGGGGAGGAACCGCCACCCTGGTGGGGTGGCGGCCTTTTAGGGGAGGCCTCCTGAAACAGAAGGCCCCTGGACCAGGTTAGCAAATAGGTTCGGTTGCCCGTTCCTATATTACTTGTCCAACAGCAAGGAAAATACCTTTCCTGGCGCAGAATTGGCCTGCGACATCATGGCTGCTGCCGACTGACTCATCAACTCATTGCGGGTATATTCGGCCAGCTCAAGAGCCATATCCGTATCCCGAATAGTTGATTCAGCAGCCACCATGTTCTCCTGAGTGGTCCTCAGCGTAGCGATGTTGGTTTCCAGGGTGTTTTTCTGGAAACTTCCCAACTCTGCGCGGACTTTAGAGACCTCTTTAATCGAGGTATCGATCACCCCTAGGGCATCTTGAGCACCTTGCGCCGTTCGCACGTCGATCTCTGCGAGGTTAGCAAAGCCACTTAAGTTGTCCACACCACGCCCAACTTGGTTGGACGCCATGTTTTGCAGAGAGACTTTAACCGTCTGGTTCTGGCCCGGTCCAACCTGGAAGGTCAAGGCGTTTTGCGACACCGTAACCATACCTACGTTGGTATTCGCGGCCAGAGGCGGTTTGCCCTCTGGGCGGCTGTATCGAATCATCAAACCTTCAGTAGTAGGGTTACCGACCAAACCGGTCATGGTATCCCCTTTGCCAATGGCTGACTCCCCATTGATGGTGCCCATAAGATCGTTTCCTTTCACTGCCGAAGTTAAATCACTGGCTTCCTTAGAAAGGACACCAGCAGTCGAACTAGAGGCTTCGAAACTAAATTCCGATCCATGGCGCTTGTGGACAATGCGGAGTTTACCCGCGTCGTCCCCATCGATCTCTATTTCCAAACCTGCCTTTTGGGCGGCACTAGCAAAGTTCTTGATGGCGCTGGCCACCGTGTCCATGGACTTGGTGGTGTAGGAGGCGTTTTTTCCACCTTCAACAGCGGTCAAGGTTTCCCCTGCCGTGACCATTTCTTGCGTCAAGGCAGCCGTGCCTTCCAAACTAGCGGCTGAGGATTCTTGGGTAATGATTACACCAAAACCCTTTTCCCCAGAGGAACTGGTGTTAGTGGTAGCCTTGACGAAGTTTAAACCTTCCCCAATAGCCGCTCCACTAACCCCGTTACTTCCATCTAGCAGCTTTCGATTCCCGAAAGATGTGGTTTGTGCAATACGGTCAACGGCGGAAACCATACCACTGATCTCCAATTGATCCGCTTCAAGCATAACCGAATCGTTCGCACCCTCGTTGGCCGCGTGGATGGCGAGCTGTCGCATGCCTACCAGGAGGTTGTTGACCTCCGTTAAAGCACCTTCAGCAGTTTGTACCATGGAAACCGAGGTTTCCGAGTTCCGAACGGCTTGATCCAAACTAGCGATCTGGGATCGCATCTGTTCAGACGCCACCAAGGATGCGGGAGCATCCCCTGCTCGGTTAATACTCAACCCCGACGACAACCGCTCTAAAGACTTTTCGACTCTCAAACGGTTTTTCGCCAAGTTTCTATGGCTGTTCAAACTGCTGGTATTATGGTTAATTCGCAAACTCATAGTACCTCCAAATAGAGCATTTGCGGCTTGAAGAGTATCATCGACCTCCTATGTCAATTTCAACTCGTCATCCCCCAAAATTTGGGGGCGGAATCGCGTTTAGGCAGGAGGTTTCCCTCGAACCTAAAAAGCGGCTCCCTTGAACCACCTCTCCTTAGTTGGAGCTCAAGGCAACCGCTTCTAGGTTACCTCCGCACACTCCGATCCAAAGAAGATGCTCTGTTTGAACAAGCTTGCAATCGTGCCAGATCGCTTGCGTGCCCGGCCAGGGGGTCCCCCCCAGCACCCTTTCCCTAAAACCCTTGAGATTAACTCAAAAGTTTAAGGATCGAGTTGGGCATGTTGTTGGCGTGAGCCAACATCGCGGTCGCTGACTCGGTCATGATCTGGTTTCTAGTAAAAGAAGCCATTTCCATAGCCATGTCAGAGTCCCTTACCGTCGATTCTGCGGCCACCAAGTTTTCGTTAGCAATCCTTAGGTTGGCTAGGTTTGATTCCAGGGTGTTTTTCTGGAATGCGCCTAACTCACCTCGAATCCCGGTGATGTCGTTAATCGCCTGATCAATCAAGCGAAGCGAATCTTGGGCTCCGCGGAACGTCCGCACGTCAATGTCGCGCAGGGTTCCGAAATTGCTTCCGTTTTCAATGCCCTTGGCCAAAGCCTTTGAAGAAGTATCAAACAGGCTGACCGATGCGGTCTGCCCCTCGTTTCCCCCAATCTGGAAGGTCAACGAGTTGTTGGTTACTGCAACCGAGCCGACAGTAGTCCCGTTTTCAGGTGGGATGCCGTCTGGACCAGCGAGACCATAGTAGGCAACCCGAAGGCCTTCTACACCGGTTCCCTTGGCCCCAATCAGGACCTGCCCCTCGCCGTTGGCGGTCTCTCCGTTAATGGTGCCTGCGATATCAACGCCGTTTTTAACGGCTTCAAGATCATCGACCTCCTTAGAAAGAACCCCGGCAGTGGTCGAAGCAACTTGAAACGATTGGTTTGAGCCATATCGATTGTGGGTTACCTCTACCTGATTTTGCTCGTTAAGCCTGACCGAGACGTCAAGTCCAGCGTCTTTAACCGCGGCAGAGAGACGCTGCACTGCGGTCTGGACGTTATCATTGGCATCGGACTTATACTTGGCCACCTTGCCGCCTTCGATGATGGTAAACTCCTCACCAGCGACGACAATCTCCTTCGTTAAAGCAGTCGTTCCAGCTACCGAAGCTCTGGAGGCGTTATTAGTAACCGCCACCTGATACCCAATTTGACCACTGGCCTTGGTCTTAACTGAAGCCCCAAGGTATTCCAGCTGGTCACCAATCGCTACACCGGTCGCCCCATTGGAGCCATCGAGTAGCTTTTTTTGACCAAATTGGGTCTGAGCCGAAATTCGGTCCAGGCTAGATAAGGCGTTTTCCACTTCAAGCTGGTCGGCCTGGAGCATTACCTCGTCGTTCATCCCTTCGTTGGATGCGTGAATAGCCAACTGCCTCATACCAACTAACAGGGCGTTGACCTCATTAAGCGCACCTTCGGAGGTTTGAATTACCGAGACCGCGTTTTCGTTGTTGGTAATCGCTTGGTTTAGCGAGGCAACTTGAGCCCGCATCTGCTCGGAAATCACCAACTGCGCCGGGCCGTCACTGGCCCGGTTTATCTTAAGTCCACTGGACAACTTTTCTAACGAACCTCTCAACGCAGTCTCATTTGCTAGCAGGTTGCGATGAGCGTTCATGGCACTTTTGTTGTGGTTGATTCGCACACTCATGACGAATCTCCTTGTGAGATGTTGATTTGAGATCCCTCTCAAACTTTAGCCATTCACATGGCATGTTATGGCACTGGGGCATTCAGTCCGGGGCCTTCTAGCACAAGTCCTTTTGTTCTTGAGCCCAATTCCCTTTGATCTAAAATCCCAGCCAGAAGCCACAACCCGCAGGATATACAATCCCCAGGGCAGCTCCCATATCCAACCCAAAGCCTACTTTCTCGGGATATGGCAACTGCCAAGCATTGGCGCATCTCACGTTTTTTCCATAGGCAAACTCCCTTTAAGGTTAAAAGGCCTTTAATTAAAAAGACCTAAGCAAAATACGGCCGGGCCCGTGCCGACCGTTGATTAAAACGTCGTTCGGGCCTTCTTTTCTTCGGAAATATCGATGAAAATCGGCGGTTCTTCGTGAGCGAAAACCAGCTTAAGGCCGGGTTGCATCCTGGATAAGGATTGCTCATCAAAACAGATGGAGATGACCCGGCGAGCGTAACGGCTATCGCGTTTAGGTTTGGCTACTCTTTTTAGGTATTGCATGGTTCCTCCCTGAACCGACAAAGATGGCATAGCTCTCGCATCGCTATCTATGTCATGGTTAATTCGCAAACTTATAACCACCCGGCCTTTGGTTTGGACCTGAAGATGGCCCTTCCAATCCAGACCCAGGCCGGGGTGACACCTTTTAAGAAAGTGCCTATTTGCGCACAGAATTTCCGGCCCCTCCTTGGGCGCAAAAATCCCTTTTAAAAAAATCGTTCCGCAGGTAACCCTTAGGTCACCCTCACCAGGACAGGTCTAACCTAGTCTCCCAGAGCCTGCCCACCTTTGGCTCTAACCTAACCCTCGACCTTAACCGTCTTTGCTTCAGAGCGGGTTTGAGGGATCACTTGGTTTTTGCGTTGGTTAATCAACCCCTGCCAACCCAACCTAAGTTCGTCTAAAAGTTCGATCGATTCCTCGATAAAAGCCTGATTTTTTTGGATGTTGGCGTCGATCAATCGGTTAAAGATATAGCCGTAAAGCCGGTGTAGGTTTTGCCCGATCTCGCCCGCTTGTTCCACCTTGAGACTAGCCATTAACTCGGAAACAATATCCTTGGCTTTGACAATATGGACATGGGTCTGTTCGAGATCCTTTTTTTCCAGCTTAACCAAAGCGGTTTTAAGAAAGCGAATCGCCCCATCATAAAGCATCAGGATCAAAGTCGCCTGATCTTGGGTAGTAACCGCCGCCTTTTTATAGGCCTGGTTTCCTTTTTGATACGGGTTCATGGCTCAACTCCTTTTACCAATTATCCAAGTTTTGACAACTGATTCGACAGGTAATTCTGTTCTGACTTTAACTGACCTAACTTCGACTCCATACGGGCGAATTTTTCGACCAACTTTTCCCGCTTTACCTTAATCCGATCCTCTAAGACCGAGGCCTGCTTTTGATAACCCTTAAATTGATCTTCTACGTTTTGAGTATATATCCCCAAGGCTCCTTCGCCTGGGTCCAAGACATTGTTAATGTATTCTTGGACCTTGGTGCCAACACCCTTGGTAAAGGTCATGGTCGCTTCCGCCCCATCACCTATTTGATTATCGGTCAAAGAGACATAAAGCTTTAATCCCTCAAAATCAGTCCCATCGACCCCACTCAAAATCTGGCCCGATCCCTCTAGTTCAATCCCGTTGATCGTCCCCGCCACATCCGTACCCGACTTGCCTACCCCACCCACTAAGGGATGAGTCGCTGCCAAGCTAATCTCTTTGGGCCTAATGTTAACCATACTACGCAACCCCGAAAGGTTACTATGGATAGTGATCTGCCCCTTTTCAAAGGTCACTGGAACATTCATTTTGCCTAAAGCTTTATCGGCAATCAGTTTTTTTTGTATATCACGCGCAATTTCCTCACCACTGTAAGATCCTGATTCCAACTTAATCTCTTCGGACTCTCGCCCGTTAACCGTGATATAAATCGAACCGTTTTGCTCATCAATCATCACCGGTTCTTGCAGCGGTTTTGTGGTATAAAACCCCTTGGTCGCTGGTGAGGTAATATCAATTGCAAACCCGTCGCCGCCACTGATCTTGGTGTTTTCGGTCGAACTTAAATAACTTACCCCACTGGTTTCGGTTTGCCCGTAACTCCTAAAAAGGTTGGCCACTTTGGATAAATCGTCACTAATCGAGTTGGCCAACTTGTCTTCATCCACCTTTATCAAGCCGTCTGAACCAATCTTAAGCCCGACCGCCATCATCAAGTTGGCGTCATCAGGTAAGCCTGTTACGGGGTTAATAAATATTCGCGCCATTTCATCTTGAATCCGTGGCAGGTTTCTATCCCCTTGCAAAGCCCCAGCTTCGCCCGATTCTTTGTCATACTTAGTGGAATCTTGAAACAGCAGCAAACTTTCGTTATAAGCCGTCACAAAGTCTTTAATCCCGGCCAGCGCTTTTTCCGTATCCCCTTTAATATTAATAGTGACCGGTTTTTCACTGGTCGCTAGTAAATTTAATTTTACCCCATCAATCACGTCTTCTAGTTCGTTGTCTGGACTGGTCACTAATAAACCCCCTCCCAGTTCAGTTGCGCCTAAGCGCACTTCCGCGTCTTGAGGCGGTTGGATCACCGGAGAAAAGGTGCGGAAGGTGAAACTGTCGGTTTCAAAAATACTCCCCTCACCCAACATCAACGACAATCCCGAGTCAAACTCAACCGGGTTCCCTGGTTGATAAAAGTCTCCTCCCACCTTAACGATCCCAGAGTTACCTTGGTTGTCCTCCCATTTGAGTTCTAACCCTTTAGTGACCCCGATACTCCCAGAGCCCAACGCAGTGAAGGTATAAACCCGGTTTTCATATCCTTGAAACTGGCCAACAATTTTTTTGTCCGCATTAGAAACCCTGGGTCCCTTGGGTTTAGCCGCTTCTGCGGGACCAACCCCTGCTTCGCCTTCGCCGGTTTCCTCAACCTCTTCCTTTTCCGGGGTTATCCAGTTGGATTCCCCTTTGATCTGGCCACCTTCAACCCGGTCTGCGTCATCAAGCCACCAATAGTCTTCGGTCGATTCGGCTTGGTAATCAAAGGTAGCGTAGTCCCCGTCGCTCAAAAGCCCAGGCTTAAGCTCCACCTCCAAGCCTTTGGCTAAACTAACCTTACTCCCAGGGGTATAACCCTCTCCAATAAATACGGTCCCTGAATATCCATTCTCGCTGGTCACCTCTAAGCGGAGGTCTCCCTCGCCTACCGGCCCTGATCCCACCACTTTCAACTTAAAGGTGTCGTTCTCTTCCCCTTCATATTTGCCAGTAATAACCGGGCCCCCTTCGGTCGCTTGGCGACCCCAAGAAGAGGGTTGCTCAATCCGGGCAGCCCGGCTTTCAGCCGGTTTCCACCAGAATAGGTCTGATTCGTAAGGTTTAGCGGTGGCTTTAAAGTTGTCGTTCACAATCACTTCGCCATCGGTCATAACCAAACTAATCCCGTCCACGATCTCAATCGGTTCGCCTGGAGTGTAGTTAAAACTACCCAAGTCCAGGTAACCATGTCGTCCCTTGTTATCGTCCCAACGCATCCTTAAGGTTTCACTAACCCCAATCACCCCGGTATTGGTTACCGTAAAATTGAGTTCTAAGGGCTCGGTTCCCGTATAATTACCTATCAGTTCAGGACTGGCCGTCGAGGCCCCCGTACCCACCGCCTTGGGCTTTTGATCTTCCCCTTTAGCTATACCCTTCCACCTTCCCGGCTGGATATAATAAGGATCAAAAGTGGGCGATTCAACGCCCTCGGCCCCTTCTAAGTTAACCAAGACCTGAATTTCACCTTCTTTCCCCGTCTTTTTACTAGTCAAGACCACTTGGTAGGGCTTTTCTTTGTTGCCTGTTTTAATAATATTGGCGTCCAAGTCCCCATCTAACGCTTTTAAAGCATCCACAAACCCTTGTAGGGTATTGTTAGTTGCATCGATGTTGATCTTGCTTGCAGCTTCGTCCCCAATCTGAACCGTCACCACACCCGTACCAATTTGCACATCTTTTTCTGCAAATCCTTGGCTAGCGATTTGGTGGTTTAGCGCCAATTTATCGACAACTAAGGTATGCTTACCTGGCTTAGCGCCACTGGTGGCCAGCGCCTCGATCACATCGGGGTTGCTGCTAGAGACCAGTTTTCCTTCCCAAAGTGATTTGGCCGACAAGGGTTCAGCGGTAGCCTTGATCTTTTCTAAACTGGCTTTGACCTGTTTCCAGGAGTCCAGTTCAAGACCTTTGGTTTCCATTCGCTTGGTTATGGGCTCAATCTTTTTCTTTTCGGCGTCCACCAGCTTTTCGATGATAGCTTTGGTGTCCATCCCCGAGCCCAACCCGGTTACGATATTCGGATTTGATGATATCGCTTCAGCCATTCAATCCTATCCTTGAGAAAAAGCCAAAACCGGCAAAAAGTTCCGACTTTTCTAACCTAGTCACCCTTGGCAACCGTTTGAACCGTTTCCGGCTTTGGGACCGTCCTCTGATTTTCGTCCAATCATATAGACCCGGTTAGACCCTTGGAGTAAGTCTTCACGGGCTTCTAGGACCAACCGAACCGGTCCCGGTGGTTGGATGCCTAAAAGGGTTTGAGGAGTCCCAAGGATAGGATTTCAATTCTTATTCCACTTTGCGCTTCTTTCTCCTTTTATTGTCAGGAGGAGCCATGGCCGACCCCTCCTAGTTTTCGCAAACTCAAATTTTAACGCGGTCTTTTCCGGGTTATCACACCCTGTAAAGGTCACCTCACGGGCTAGGTGCTGCCCTCGGAAATTGCTTTCCGAGGGTCACCGATCCGGTCAGACCTCGCGTCCGACCTCTGAAGCCCGCTGAGCTTCTTACCTCCTTATCGGAAGTTCAGCCTAAAACTTTAATTTTTTTTTGGCGCTCTGGGTGTTTTGGCTTTGACTGGCTTTCTAAACTTGATCAAGGCCCCGATAATCCAAAACATAGCTGGCTCCAAAAAAGGTTATAGGTCCTTATCGGTTTTTTTAAAAAAAACTTTAGTCAAATTAAGGCTAAAACGACTTGGGCACAAAAACCCTTTTTTTGTCCTGTACTTAGCTATCAGAGGGATTAATAATTGGGCACCAAAGGAGGCAAACTATGTCAGTCAACATTGTGCATTTTTGCGGCAAATGCAAACGACAGCAACCGCCCGAAAAAGGGGATCGGTGCATTCACTGTGGCAAATTAACCATTGTTTGGGACTTGGACACCGAATCGGCGGAAACGATTATGAAGCGGTGGAAGGCAATTTTTGGTGGGTAACCAAAGCTGCGCTAAATAGGTCGCTAGCAAGGCAAAATTTTTTTTAGATAGGCCTCTTAACCCTTAAAAATTGGGCTGGGGCTCTTTTTTTTTACGGTATTGCTGCCCTTTGTATAAGCAAAAAAACGCTTAGAAAGCCCTCTTGTTTGCCTTAAAACACCAAGGGCTCGCTCGCCATTTGAATAAAGTAAGGAATTTAATGGGTTGGGGGGCCTAACCCGAAAAACCGCAACCTGCGCGGTTATTCAATAGACTGGAAAGCTCGATCAATCCGGTCGGCGTGATCAAAGCCCTTGTCATAAACAAACTTAAGCCTTGGGGTATTGCGGGTTTTTAGGCTATTTGCCAGTTTTTCTTGGAAAAAACCAGCCGATTTATTCAGCGCGTCCGTCACCTCTTCCAGCTTGCATTTCGGCGCATAAACCGCGTAGAACACTAAGGCCGAACTGCTGTCTGGGCTGGGGACAACCTTGATTAAGGTCACCCCTTCAAAGCGAGGATCACTGGCGTGCTTAATCAGGATTTCAGCTAGCTTTACCTTGAGCAGTTCACCCTTTTTGTCTTTGGTCGATTTGGCCATTAGAGAGTGGCACTGCTTTCTAGGCGTTTATAACACTCGATAATATCGCCTTCTTTGAGGTCTTTATAGCTAACTATGCCAATCCCACACTCATAACCAACAGCCACCTCTTTGGCATTTTCTTTAAAGCGTTTGAGACTCGAAAGTTTGCCATCGTGAATCATCACGTTGTCACGAATCACCCGAACCGGGCAATTTTGAATGATCTTGCCTTCAATAACCTTGGACCCGGCAATCACCCCGACCTTGGGGATCGAGATTAATTGCAAGATCTCAGCGCGACCTTGTAATTCTTCACGAATCACAGGGCGCAACATCCCTTCTAAGGCCTTGGTTACGTCCTCAATGGCATCATAGATCACCGAATAAAGCCGAATCTCCACCCCTTCTTCACTGGCGGTCGATTTAGCACTCGCATCGGGCCTAGTATTAAAAGCAATAATAATGGCTTTTGAGGCGGCTGCAAGTACCACATCGGTTCGAGTGATCGCGCCTACTGCTGAGTGAATCACCCTTACCGACACTTCTTCGTTACCCAACTTCTGTAAAGCGTCTGATAGGGCCTCTTGCGAGCCCACCACGTCTGTCTTGATAATCAGGTTAAGCTCGGTTTTTTCAGAGGCGGCGTTTTCAAACAGATTTTCCAGCCGAATCGCATGATCCTTGGTTTGTTGAGCTTCTTTACTCCTAGCCGCACGGGCTTCAGCTATTTGGCGTACCTGCTTTTCATCGGTACCCACAGTAAACTGGTCGCCTGCTTTGGGCAGACCATTAAGCCCTACAATCTCAACCGGGATCGAAGGTTCTACGGTTTTAAGCTTTTTGTTAAGGTCGTTCCACATGGCGCGAACCCTTCCGAACTCGCAGCCCACCACATAAGGATCACCTAAATTTAGGGTGCCGTTTTGGATTAGGACGGTAGCGACGTTGCCTCTGCCTTTTTCCATACGCGACTCAATCACCACACCGGTAGCCAATCGTTTGGGGTTGGCTTTAAGTTCCATGATTTCTGCTTGTAAAGCGATGGCCTCTAACAGCCGGTCAATCCCCTCGCCTGAATGGGCAGAAACCTTAACCATAACCGTTTCCCCGCCATATTCTTCCGCAACAATTTCTTGGGACATCAACTCTTGCATCACCTTTTCAGCGTTAGCCCCAGGCTTGTCAATTTTGTTGATTGCGACAATGATTGGCACCTTGGCCGCTTTGGCGTGGTGGATTGCCTCCACCGTTTGCGGTCTTGGGCCGTCATCAGCGGCAACCACCAAGATTACAATATCCGTGGCGTTTGCTCCGCGCGCCCGCATAGCCGTAAAGGCTTCGTGGCCGGGGGTATCTAAAAAAGTGATTTGCCCCGCGTCGGTTTTGACGTGGTAAGCACCAATATGCTGGGTAATCCCCCCGGCTTCGCCAGTGGCCACATTAGTAGAGCGAATCTTGTCTAAAAGGCTGGTTTTACCGTGGTCAACGTGACCCATAATGGTAACAACTGGCGGCCTAGGAACCAAGT
>MFNE01000026.1:0-57766 GCA_001783695.1 Candidatus Lambdaproteobacteria bacterium RIFOXYD2_FULL_50_16 | reverse complement strand
TCTGCAACCTGTTCGATCCCGTCTTCTAAAGACTTTACTTCAACCTTGACATCAACCTCAAACTCCGCAGCTACCAAGGCCGAGGTTTCAGGGTCGATGACTTGGGTAATGGTTGCCATGATCCCCAATTTCATCAGGGTTTTCATGATTTCAGGAGCTCGCACGCCAATCAAACCAGCCAAATCCCCCACAGTCATCGAGCCAGCAATCACCAAATCCTTCTTTCGAGGCTGGAAGACGTGTTTTGACTTTGGTTCAGCCGCTCGTTTCTGGCTGCCCTTGGTGGGGCTAGAAAACTTGGTGAACCGTTTTTTGGAGGTAGGCCTTGCCTCGCGGGCTTCGAGGTCGATATTTTTTAAGTTTTTGTGCGCGCCCCCTTTAACCTCACCAAACCGATCCTTTTTAACCGGTTTTTTGGCTTTAAGCGCTTCATCGGCTAATCTTTTTTCCAACCGCTCGGGCGTTTCTGGAACAGTGGGAGCTGGGGCCTTCACTGGGATTTCATCAATAAGCAATTGATCGGACGCAACCGGCTCTCCCCTTCGAACTAAACCGATCTTAACCCGCCCTGGAATAGTGGGCTCTGCCGGTTTTTCCGCAAGTTCGGGCTCAGTTTCGGCTTCAACCACCGATTCCACCTCTTCTGATTCTTGGACATCAACCTCTGATTCCTCCCCTTCTTCTAAGGCTTCTTCTTCCACCTTGACGGGCTCAATCTTTACCTCTTCTGGCGCAGCCCGACGGACCCTTTTAACGGCCCCATCGCTGGCCAAAGAGATTACCCGGCGGCGCCTAGGAGTCTTTGAATCGCTGTCATCGTGTAGGGAAGCATCTTTACCCAATTCTAGTGGATGAGAAAGAGCGCCTTTGATCTTTTCAGCCTGTTCTTCGGTCAACTGGACAAAGGTATTTTTGGCTTCGATGCCAAGGCCAGCGGCCACGGCGATCAATTCCTTCGCCGGTTTATCCAGTTCTTTTGCTAACTCGTGCAGTTTCATAAAGTTCAGGCTGTTTCGCGCTTTTTTAAGGGTGGACCATAGTGGGTCTATGCTTGGGATTCGGAGGATTCCCCTTTTTGAGGGGAGGCTTCGGTTTGGGGTGAATGTTGCAAACTAGCCAAATCCTCTGGATCGGCCGGAATCTCGGGCAGCGGTTCTAATTCGTCCTCGGGCTCACTCATTGGGATATCAGGAGTGTCCTCAAACTCGGGCAAAGGCTCAGGCAAAATTTCGCGTTCGCCTGCTTGAATCGGCTCTGGAATCTCTTCGACCATGGGCAAAGCCTCTGGTTTAGAAACAGATTCACCTGCCTGAATGGGCTCATTTTCATTAGCCAAGGCGCGGGCCTCTTGTTGCTGGAAGGGATCAACCGTCTCCCAAGGGCTAATGTTGATCGACACATTGGCCAATTTAGAGGCTAGGCGAACGTTTTGGCCTTGCTTTCCAATAGCTAGCGAAAGCTGGTCAGGCATTACCTTAATGTCAGCTACGCCTTCTGCTTCGTCCAAGGTCATTTCAATGATTTCGGCCGGGGCTAACGCGTTGGCAATAAATTGGCTTAGTTCTTCGGAATGCTCAATAACGTCAATACGCTCACCGCAAAGTTCAGCAACGACAGCTTGAATACGACTGCCCCGAACCCCAACACAAGCCCCTACGGGATCGACATCAGGATCGTTACTTTTTACCGCTACTTTAGCACGGCGACCCGGTTCGCGAGCGGCGCAGACCACATCAATTACTCCATCGAATACTTCAGGAACTTCAACCTCAATCAACTTCATCAAAAAGTTGGGATGAGTACGGGTCAAAATCAGGGCAGGCCCACGGCCTTCGCCTTTGATTTCTAAAAGCAAAGCCCGGATATTATCCCCAGGCTGCAATTTTTCAAAAGGGATTTGTTCACGGCGCTCTAGGGAAGCCTCAACCGTATGGCCAATCATCACCACCACTCGTCCCCGCTCGATACGGGCAACCTGTCCATGAACAATCTCGCCAATCTTTTCTTTGTATTTTTCCAAGATCGATTCGCGTTCGGCTTCGTTGATCTTTTGGAAGATCAACTGGCGGGCGGTTTGGGCAATGACGTTTTGGAACTCTAGCACGTCGATCTCAAATTCCACCTCGTCGCCCGGTTCGGCTTCGGGGTCGTATTGGCGCACTTCATCAAGCAGGATCTCGTTGTGGGGGTCATTAACCTGCTCCACCACGGTTTTGAAGTACATCAATTCAACTTCACCCGACTTTTTCGAAAGCACCGCTTCGATATTACGGTAATCTTTATACTTTTTGTAAGCGGCGCCCACGATGGCATCTTCAATGGCCTCGATGATGGTGTCTTGATCAAGTCCACGTTCGTGGCTCAATTCGACAATGGCGTCCAGCAATCCGCTATTAGAAGACATGCTTGTTCCTTTATAGTTAAAACAACTTAGGTTCTAGGTTGATCTTTTTAATCAACCGTCGCTCAATCACCAAATCCCGGCTTTGGCCCTCCTCCTGGAGTACCAAATTTTGATTATCAAAGCTGGCTAACTGGCCAACCCAGGTAAACTCGCCTTCTATGGGTTCGGTCAACTTGATCTTTACACGGTCCCCTTGGTGGCGGACTAAATCTTTGTCCTTTTTTAGCTTTCGAAAAAGCCCTGGCGACGAAACCTCTAATCGGTATTCGTGGCCAATCGGATCCTCTACATCGAGCAAGTAGGAAATCTGCCGAGACAGGTCGGCGCAATCATCCACGTTTACTCCACCCTTTTTGTCGATCAAAACACTTAGTAAGGTCCCTCGACCCGTTCCAGTGGTTTCAATATCCACTAATTCCAGCCCAGCTTCTATGGCTAGGGGCTCTATTAAGGCTTCAAGCCTAGTAATTTGCTGGTCGTCCAAGGACATAAAAAGTGACCTCTAGGGCCGGGTCATAAGGTCCGCTGTAGTTTGCGAAAGTAACACAGAGCCTAAGCTTAGGCAACCGCTTTTTTGGGCTCTAAAAACCCCAAAATCCTAACCCCAAAAGGCCTCTTTATCTCCCCTTAAATTTAGCTGCTAAATCAGATAAACTGGGAGGTTGAACAGGCCCAGAGGCTTTGGCCGCTTGGGTGTGGGTCGGCTTTGGGCCCGCGCCTGGGCGTTTGGCGCTCAAGGCGATACGCTTTCGCTCCAGGTCAACCGACAAGACCCGAACCTGGATCAATTGGCCCACCTTACACACTTCACTGGCATCCTTAATAAAGCGGTCCGCCAGTTCAGATAAGTGAATCAATCCGTCTTGGTGGACCCCAATATCCACAAAAACCCCAAATTTGGTCAGATTGGTGACCTGCCCTTCCAGTTCCATCCCAGGCTGAAGGTCGGCCATCGTTTGCACGGAGTCATCAAACTGGGCTACTTGCAATTGCCCTCTAGGATCTCGTCCAGGTTTTTTAAGTTCTTCTAAAATATCAGTCAAACTTGGCAACCCCAAGGTCTCGGTAATATATTGTTGGGGTTTAAGCTTGGCCAAAGCCACCTCGTTGCCAATCAGTTCACCTACCGCCAACCCCAGATCCGCAGCCATCCGGCGGACCAAGGGATAGGCTTCAGGATGAACCGCTGAACGGTCCAAGGGCTCTAGCCCTCCGTCTATCCTCAAAAACCCAGCGGCCTGCTCAAAGGCTTTAGGTCCAAATCGGGGCACCTCTAAAAGCTCTTGGCGGCTTTTGAAGCCCCCCTTTTGATCCCGAAATTCCACAATTCGCTGGGCCGCTTGCGAATTAAGCCCGGCCACATAAGACAGGAGGGGCACCGAAGCGGTGTTTAACATCACCCCCACCTTATTAACCGCCGATTCCACTTGATCATCGAGTCGTTTTTTTAACAGCTTTTGGTCCACATCATGTTGGTACTGCCCAACCCCAATTGATTTAGGATCGATCTTGACCAGTTCAGCCAAGGGGTCTTGAAAACGGCGGGCAATCGAGACCGCCCCCCGAATGGAAACATCTAAGTCGGGGAATTCTTGACGGGCCATGTCCGATGCCGAATAAACCGACGCCCCTGATTCATTAACCATCACCGGCAAAACTTGTTCCTGTTTGTATTCTTTAAGCATCGCTTTAACAAAAGCCATCACCTCTCGACTGGCAGTGCCGTTGCCTAAAGAGATCACCTCTACTCCATATTTTTGAATCGCTTGGGCCAAGATGCGGGCTGACTTTTCCACTTGTTTTTGGGGTTCGACAGGATAGATAGTCCCTTCTTCTAAAAACTTGCCCGTTTTATCGATCACCACCCATTTGCTTCCTGTGCGAAACCCGGGATCAAGACCCATGACCGTCTTAGGCCCACCCATAGGAGCCAAAAGCAGGTCGATTAGGTTTTGACCAAACACTTGGATCGACTCTTGATCCGCGCTTAACTTGAGTTCGGCGCGTAATTCGGCCTCTAAGGTCGGGGCCATCAAACGGTTCCAAGCGTCGTCTAAGGCCAATTCGAGTTGGGCCGGATGCCCTCCCACCCAGCGCGCTTTTAAAACCTCTTTAATCGCCTCGGTAGGCAACTCAATTTTCAACCTAAGCACCTTCTCCGCTTCGCCTCGGCGAAGCGCTAGGTACCTATGGGCGGCGATCTTGCGGATCGGCTCCTTAAATTCGTGGTAATCCGAATATTTGTTTTTTTGGCCTAAAAACTCCTTTTTGACCTCCGCCCCAATCTCTCCAAGGCTCCGCGCCAACTGGCGAAGCCGTTCCTTTGGTTCTGGGTCTTCGGCGATTCGTTCAGCGATAATGTCTCGGGCTCCCGCTAGAGCTTCTGTTTCGGGGATCGCTTGTCCATTGATCCAAGATTTTAAATCCCCACCAGATAAAATCAACAATGCCAAAGGCTCCAACCCCTTTTCCTTGGCAATCATTGCCTTGGTGCGTCGTTTGGGCTTAAAGGGCAGGTAAAGGTCTTCAAGGGCTTGCTTGGTCGTACAAGTTAAAATCTTTAATTTTAAAGGCTCATCAAGCTTGCCTTGCTCGCCAATGCTGGCCAACACTACTTCTTTACGCTCGGCTAATTCGCTTAAATATTGGTGTCGTTCCAACACCTCACGAATCTGGACCTCGTCAAGGCCGCCGGTCTTTTCTTTGCGATAGCGAGCAATAAACGGGACCGTAGCCCCTTCCGCAGCTAAGGCGATAACCGCCAAGGCCTGAGCTGGGTTAACCCCCAACTCTTTAGCAATAATATTATGCATAGACTCTATAGGGATTTTGCGGCAATGGGCATCCGCCAGCCAGTTCCAAAAGCCAGTTCGTGGACTTTCAGTCCTGGCGGTAGTTGTTTTCGTTTAAACTCCGCCCCCCGCACCAACTTAGCTATTTGCTGAACGATCGGTTCGGCGAAGCCGGCCTCTACAATCTCGGCTAAACTTCGACGCCCTTCGATGTAAAGGCTTAGAATCGCGTCTAGTTGCTCATAGGGGGGAAGGCTGTCCTGATCGGTTTGATTTGGGCGTAATTCAGCGCTGGGCGCTTTGTCGATAATTGCTTGAGGTATAGGGTTGTTTTGGGTCTGGTTGATCCAGTTACTTAAACGGTAAACCAGCGTTTTAGGCAGGTCACTAATCACCGCCAACCCCCCGGCCATGTCCCCATAAATAGTACAATAACCCACTGAAAGCTCTGATTTATTGCCTGTAGTCAAAAGCATGGCATTGGTCTGATTGGAATAAGCCATCAAGAGGTTTCCTCGAATCCTGGCTTGCAGATTTTCAGCCGTCAGCCCCGTTGGTTGGCCGCCCAAAACCGGGGTTAAGGCCTGCTCAAAGCCTTGCATCAAATCCCCAATAGGCAAAATCGCGGTTTCAATCCCCACCCGTTTGGCCAAATTGAGCGAATCATCGATACTGCCTTTGGAAGAATAGGGTGAGGGTAGCAAAATCGCTTTCACCTTGTCTGGTCCTAGGGCCTGGGCAGCAATCACGGCGGTTAAGGCCGAATCTATCCCGCCAGAGAGCCCTAAAACTACTTTTTTAAATCCGCATTTTTCGACGTAGTCCCTGGTCCCTAAGACCAAGGCCATAAATAGCTCTTTTTCTTCATCGACTATGGCCGGAGGCAGTGGCACGTTCGAGTCGGTATCAACCAAAACAAAATCTTCGGCAAACATAGCCCCCTGGGCGATTTGTTCCCCTGCATGGTTAAAGGCGAGGGTGCGTCCATCAAAGATTAAGTCGTCGTTACCCCCAACTTGGTTAACATAAACCAAAGGCACCCCAGATTTTTTAGCCACCATCGAAAGCATGGTCTCGCGCTGTTTGTGCTTACCTAGCCAAAAGGGACTACTAGAAAGATTCACTACCAAATCAACCCGCCCGGCCCGCAGTTCGTTCATCGGATTTTGCCCGTAAAGCGACTTGGCCGGCTGGAAAAGGTGGTCGTTCCAAATGTCTTCGCAAATAGTGATCCCTATCCGACGCCCGCCTAGCTCCAATATCTGCGAAGATTTAGCCGATTCGAAATACCGGGCTTCGTCAAAAACATCGTAGGTTGGCAGTAATTTTTTATGGAAACTGGCGTCAACACGCCCCTTTTGCAAAAGAAAACTGGCGTTAAACAAAGCCTTCCCTACGCCCGTATCATTAAACTCAGGCGCTCCCACCAAGATCGGAGGATAGTCTTTTAAGCTCAAAGCCAAAGACTCAAGCTCTTTTTGGCACTTTTCTAAAAGTCCGTAATTAAACAAAAGATCTTTGGGGGGATACCCCATCAGTGCCAGCTCGGAGGTGACAAACAGATCTACCTTGGGGGCCGCTTGCACGGCGGCAACAATTTTTGCTGCGTTGCCCGCCACATCACCGACCCGGTAATTGAGTTGTAAAAGACCAAGTCGCATTAGGGGACTGGCTCCTTAAGCATGGAGTTGAGCACCTTTTTCAAATTAACCAAATCGTTGCCCACAACCTTGACCGAGCCTTGCAAAATCAAAGTCGGCGTGGACTCAACCCCCTTTTCCTTGGCAAAAGCCATGGCGTCATCCATCTGTTTAACAATTACGGGGTCATCCATTAGGGTTTCAAATTCTCGCGACAGCCCGGTCAACTTGGCGACAAACTGCAACTTGTCGCGAGTGAACATCGCCTTGCCCAGTCCCTTTTCGTGGGTAAAGCTAAGGATCATGTTTTTAACCTCCATTTCCTTGTCGTGCCCTTTCTGCCGAGCGATCATCAACAGCCGCCCAGGATCAGGCCCACTCCAACCAATGGGCACCGAAATAAGCTCAACCCGCTTTCCATAAGTTTTAGCAAAAGTAGGCAGAACCTTATTTAATTCAAAACAATGGGGGCAGCCGAAATAAAACACCTCGTGAATGATCACCTTATCCAAACTATGGGCCGGGGGCGCTACCAACGGAGCCACCACCTCATACTGCCCGTCTAACCCATCGGCCAAGGCCACTGACCCCACAAGGGCTAAACCTAAGAGACTAAAAACCAGTTTTTTGATTCTCATCGCTGTTTTGTGTGTACGATTTTAGGGTAATAGGTCTCAAACTTGAAATCTGGCGAATGGCTGCCTTGGTGACAATTCTTGCAGGTTTTTTCGGTCACCTTTTGACGGGGATTAACATAAGACGGCGGTTTTTCCACATGGGGCCTAAACTGCCCGTGGCAAGATTCGCAGCCTACATTTTCAAGCCCAGGCGTGGTTTCTTTCGATACAAAGCCACCCTTTAAAAATCCCGCCGAATGGCAAGCTATGCAATCTGGGTCCCGATCCCGCCCCACCTTTTCTAACGAACCAAAGGCTTGAGCATGGGCGGTGCCTTGATGAATGGCCCCTTCCTCCTGGTGACAGGTTACACAGTAGGCGCTGCCCTTGTAAACCCTTTTGTCTGGGGCCTTTTGTTGGGATTTTAGAAAACTTTCAAAAAGTTTTTCAACCGCTTGATCGTAAGCTTTAAACTCTGGGACCCAAGCCTTATCAGCCTCAAAAGCCTTGTCGAGCCAAAGGGTCCGCACAGTTTTTTGGTTATCCAACGAAATTTCCAAAACCCCTTGGCCTTTGATCGGGGGTAGCGGGTACTGACGGGTGCCTAGGACCAAGATTTCTTTTTGATCCTCCTCTAAGACCGCCTGATTGGCTGGAAGGACCAGTTCAAAAAGGCCTGTTTGAACTATTTCTTTAAGTTCTTGGTCTGAGCCTCTAAACAACAAAGCTCGATGCCTAGCGGCAGAGCGATTTTTTCCAACCTCTTTTAAAAAAAACTCTACCCCACCTAAAAGGTCCGTTTTGTGTCGCCCGCTACTTAAAAGTTCGGGGGATAAAAACCCAAAAAACTGCCAATCTACTTGAGTTTTTACTCGATCCACGTTGGCAACGGGGCTCAAGAGGTTGGTTAATAGGTAGGGCAATGGGCGTTTGGCCAGCCCCCTTTTTCCTTGAGAAAATTCCAAAGGGCCCGGCAGAAGCGCAAAAAGCGAATTATCAGTAAAAGCCTTGGCCCAGAGCTGGTTTTTAAGCTCACCTTGTTCTGTCGGCGGAGATGAATAGTTGCCTAAATCAACCCAAAGACCACCCTGGTTCGCTTTAAGGTAGGTCGAGAGCCGGGCGATACCCCCTTTTTCCTTGCCTGGAGAGCAGCCACAAGGACTGATCTCGCCCATGATTTGTCCGGTAACCTGTAGGGTTTGGGCGCTGGCAAACCCACCCAACCAAAAAAAACTAAGGAGTAAAATGGCAAACTTCATAACTCAAATCCTCTTTAACCCAAAGGTAGCACCGGCTATTTAGCCAGTCGGGAATTACTAAAGCGGTAGTGGTGCCTAACTTGGTTTCGATTAACTGTTCTGGATGAAAATGGCCCACTAGTATTAATCGAGGAGCCCAAAACCTAACCTGGGTTTCAAGCCAATGTTCCCACTGAGGCCAAGGAAATTCCAGTTTAAAATGAAGATTGGTCCCTTTGAGTTTGGCTTCTAAACCTACCATGATTTTTTGGGCCTTTTTTTTTGGCAATAACGTAAAGGCCCAGCGGAACCAAGCACTCCGATAAACCGCCCGCCACCTAAGGTAGCGCTGGTCCAATTGGTTGACTAGATCACCATGCGCCAGAAGGATGGAACCAGATGGGGTTTCGATTTGGTCATTTTCTTGGGCAATTCGGTCGAAGGGTAACCCTTCAAATCCAGGGCCACCTAGTTGAGTTTCCTCTAATAAAGCGTCCCGGTTCCCCATAACCAAACGTACCTGCCCGCCCCTGCCTTGAAACTCGGTCAAAGCGGCCATTAGGGTGGAAACCTCTAAGGTGTGGAATTTTCGGGGTCCGGCCCAGATATGGAACAAATCGCCTAAAAAAATCAGCCCTCGCTCCTTAGCTGGGGTCTTTAAAATCAAGGCTAAAATAGGTTCGAGGTCTCCAGGCCCCGCCCCTAAATGGGAATCGGCAATTACTATCCATTCTTTTGGTTGATCCATCTAACTCCTTCCCTGGCTTCCTACCTACTTTAAGCCTATCGGCCCTCGATTCTTCTAGCAAGTAAAAGCCCAGTTTACTAGAGTGCAATCAAGGCTTGACAAGGCCCGATCCATCGCCTAAATATTGCGATTCTATTGGCGGCGAAGTAGCTCAGTTGGTTAGAGCGTACGACTCATAATCGTAAGGTCGCGAGTTCAACTCTCGCCTTCGCTACCAATAACCGGTACTTTTAAAACTAAAACCCTTATCTTTAATAGAAGAACCAGGGTTTTACGGTCGTTGCCCGCCTTTTTCTCTGCGCCATTCTCCCTCGTCTTCAAAACAGTTTGTATCAAGTCTGACAAACTTGGCGCATTCCCTACATTTTGTGTCTTTTCCTACCTGTAACAAACCGCATACCAATATTTTATCTTTTATAATTTCATTCTATTGCAAACATTCTTAAAGACGCTTTAAATTTGTACGGTTTTTTCAGGGCTACAACCTGGATAGCTCCCTCCTAACGTCTATCCCAAGTTGAAAAGCCAAATGCAGGAATTGTATGTCCGAGAACAAGCAAGTAACCGGTGGGAACGCTACCGAACATTTAATTAATGGGATGCAGGCTACTGCCTCAAAGGCCTCTAGGTTTAACAGTCAATTGGACCTAATTACGGCGAACATGAATATGCTTTCCCTAAACGCCTTGATCGAAGCGGCCAATTCAGGGGTAGCAGGCAAAGGGTTTGGGGTGGTCGCGCAAGAGATGAAAAATTTGGCAGAAACCATTAAAACCGCTTCTAATGCATTTACTTCGGACGTAATCGACAGCCTTAAAGCGCGGGTTGAGGAAAGCCGACGAATCGACAATATTGTCAACGGTAGCCGCTTTGCGGACCTTGCCTTAAATCTAATTGATGTGATCGACCGTAACCTTTTTGAACGCACTTGCGATGTGCGGTGGTGGGCGACGGATGCGGCGGTTGTAGGGGCGAAAGAAAACCCAGATTGGGCTTCTAAGCGCTTGGGGGTGATTTTGGATTCATATACCATTTACCAAGATATCTGGGTGATTAGAACAGACGGAACCATATTATCAAACGGCAGACCCAATAAGTATTCGGTACAGGGCAAGTCCGTAATCAATGAAGCTTGGTTCCAAGCAGCAAAGGCCACTCAAAGCGGCAACGAATACGCAGTCGGCGAGATCCACAAAAACCCATATTTAATCAATGCCTCGGTTATCCCCTACGCTACCGCAATACGAGAAAACGGGGAAGAAAGTGGGGACGTAACCGGGGTGATCGTGGTTATGATGGACTGGAGCGGGCTGGCAGACGGAGCGCTGAAGGCGGTCCGGTTGCGCGAGAACGAGCGGGCTTCAACCGAATGCCTTGTAGTTGATAACAAGGGCGTAATTATCGCGCCCACCAATCATCCCGGATTTTTAAGGGACCGGCTTCAGTTTAACCAAGCTAAAAACCAATCTTTCGAGGTAAACAATGCTTCCCTCTTTGCCCAAGCACTGACCCCTGGGTACGAAACCTACCAGGGGTTAGGTTGGAGAGCGGTGATCAAAAAGGGTTAAGCCAGGGACCTTGGTTTCCCAGTAAAGATATCCCCATTATTTAACCCAAATAGGGATCTCACCCATAACGATATCAAATATCGGGATTAAAAAGACATAGGTAACCACCATGGTCAATGCAATCCCAATTAAGTTAAGCCCAAAGCCACTCTTCGCCATTTGAGGAATCGTTACATAACCAGAGCCAAAAACAATGGCATTGGGCGGGGTGGCGACTGGCAGCATAAAGGCGCAAGAGGCAGCAATAGCGGCAGGCACCAATAATAACAAGGGATTTTGCCCTAATCCTACTGCTATGGCGGCCAAAATCGGCATTACCATGGCGGCCGTGGCGGTATTTGAGGTGAGTTCGGTTAAAAAAATGATCAAGGTGGTGACCGCCAAAACCAATAAAAAGATAGGCGCTTGATCTAATAGTTTAACCTGCGAACCAATCCAGGTAGCTAGGCCAGTCGCTTGAAATCCATCGGCCAAGGCCAATCCCCCGCCAAACAGGATTAAGACCCCCCAGGGTAACTTGGACGCCCAATGCCAGTTCATCACAAATTCGTTCTTTTTTAGATCAATCGGGATTAAAAAAAGTACAATTGCACCGGTCATCGCGATCGTAGCGTCGGTGATCAATTTAGGATCCGTAAAAACCACGCTGATTTGTTCGCGAAAGATCCAGCCTAAGGCGGTTATAAAAAAGACCACTGCGGTCCAGCGCTCCCCCTTGCCCATTATGCCCATCGCTCCTAGCTCTCGGGCAATCAATTCCGGCCCTCCAGGCACCTTTTTAAGCTTCATCGGGTTGGCGAATTTAATAAGCCAATACCAACTTAAAGGTAGAAACAAGACCACCAAGGGAACCCCAACATACAACCATTTTACGAAGGTGATCTCGTAACCATAAGTCTTGTTCAAATAACCGGCTAACACCGTGTTAGGTGGGGTGCCGATCAGAGTGGCAATTCCGCCGATTGAGGCGGCGTAAGCGATTCCCAACATTAAATTTAATCCAAACGCAAATTTTCCAGCCGAAAAATCGATCACCTTATCAAGCCCCTCCTTTTTCCCCTCTTCGATTACATGGGTGATAATCGCTAGGCCAATGGGCATCATCATTACGGTGGTGGCCGTATTAGAAACAAAAGCCGAAAGTGCTGCTGTGGCTAACATAAATCCAAGAATCAACCTTTCAGGAGAAAAGCCTACGGTTTTTACGATATTCATGGCAATTCTTCGGTGCAGATTCCAACGCTGCATAGATAAAGCAATAATAAAACCTCCCATAAATAAAAATATCAACTGATTCGCATAGGGGGCAGCGGCTTTGGATGTGTGCATGACCCCCATCATTGGAAACAATAAAATGGGCAGTAAGCTAGTGACCGGAATAGGTATGGACTCGCACATCCACCAGGTGGCCATCAAAAACGCAATCGCCGCCATACGTTGGGCGGACAGGCTCATCTCCAGAGGGGTGGGCAAGAGAAGTATTAAAAAAAACAATACAGGCCCTAAAACCAGCCCCAATTTCTGCCGGTTGCTATAATTTTTAGGGTCTTGGTCCTCCATTCCCTCTGGCCCTGACTTCACAGGGTGTTCCGAAGAGGGCTGGCTTAGCTGGTCTGCCCTTTTGGCATCGGCTTCTTGATTTCTCCCGTTACTCTGGCTAAAAACCTTTATCAAAGCAGCTGGACTAAACAAAATTAGCGCTTTAGCTTCCTCATGTAATACCCAAAGCCGATTCCAAGTTGAAACTACCATGGTATTCTCCCATTTTTTGGTTCTGAGTATTTGAGGGGCTTTTATAAACAAAAAGCTTAAGCCTATCATTTCACAAAAGAGCGACCTATTGCAATACCCGTATGGCGGTTATCGGGGGAAGAGAGGCACTGGCCAAAGACTGGGCAAAAAAACCTAGTGGGGAATAGAGAGGCCCGTCAATGACGGGGGAAAAAACCTAGTTTTGCTTAAAAACCGGGATCAAAGCCTTGATAGAGGTACCGATATTTTTTGGGTTTTCAATCTCATTGTGCGACACTACCTCAATACGACCCTGATATTTTTCTATAAAGAAATTGGCCAATTTCATCCCCCAGCCAGAACCGTCCTCATTGGCGGTTCCCTTGCGACTGGTGGTTTTGCCTAGGGTAAACAATTGCTCTTTCATTCTTTGTGACATTCCGATCCCATGGTCGTTCACGCAGATACTAACCCAGTCCCCTTCCCTTTGGGCGACCATTTCAATTGTTGACCTAGCTTCAGAAAATTTAATCGCATTCGAAACAAAATTACCTAATACCGAATTTTTCAACGAGATCGGCTCGGCTAACACAAAAAGGTCAGGCTGGGTCTGAAGACTGAGGGTAATTTTTTTGTGTTCAAGTTTCGCCTTAAAATTTTCTTTAACCGCCTCTAAAACCTGCGAGACATTGACCTTGGTTAGACTAAACTGGGAGCCTTCCTCTTCAAAAACCTGCATGTAGCGCACCAGACTTATTAGTTCTACCCCAGAAGTTGCCGACGATTTCAAAGCATCTAAACTTTCTAAAACCTCCCGCTCGCTAAGTGCTAAAATCCCTAAAACGTTATTTAAGGGGGTTACCAAGTCATGGCAAAGCACCTGCACCAGGAGTTTTCTTTTGGTGATCTCTTGTTGGAGTTCAAGCTCTAGCTTTTTTTCTTTAGATACGTTGCGAGACAACCCTTCGATAAATAGGGGTTCCCCTTTAGAGCCAAACCTAATGGCCGCGTCGGTAGAGGCCCAGACTATGTCGCCAGTTTTATGGCGTAAAGCGGCTATAACCCTGGTGATCCGGCCCTGGTGAGATACAAATTCTTCAACAACCTTTTGTCGGTCTTCTGGGCTAAAATAAAAATCCGCCATTTTCTTGCCCACCATCTCTTCTGGCTTGTAGCCCAAATGAGCTTCCGCCGAAGGAGAGATTGCCAAAATAACGCCCTCCATGTCGGTCTGATAATAGACATCCGACAGGCAATGGAGAAAGTTATTAAAGCAGCTTTTAGCCTCGCTACATTCTAAACTAGTCGGGATGTATAACGGGTGTTCAAAAAGCTTTGCGTCCATGTCACTTTCGGGGATAAGCGTCTTTTGTACCTTTGGCAATAAAGCCAATAGCTCAAAACAGATACACTTAAAAACTTGGTTTTGCCGCCTAGAAAAGCTAAAAAGGAAACTTAGAAAAGATTGATATTTTGTTCCCGCAATATAGCAGAATTGGATTTGAGAGGCAAGTTAAAGCAAGGGAATACGAAAATCTACACGCAAGAAAAGCGCGCAATCAAACAACCAGGGCGGTCTTTGGAGGATAAAGAAAAATAAAACAATAACCAATCGATCAGCAAGATCGGATTGGAGCGGGAAACCGGATTCGAACCGGCGACCCTCTGCGTGGAAGGCAGATGCTCTAGCCAGCTGAGCTACTCCCGCTTTTGTACAACAATCCCGCCTATTTAAAAGCGGGAAAACTGGTTGGGCCGGTAGGACTCGAACCTACGCATGACGGGATCAAAACCCGCTGCCTTACCAACTTGGCGACGGCCCAATCAGTGATCGTTTAACCTAAAGATCGGCTCGATTTAGGTCAAGCGAATTTGCAAGCCCCCCATTTTTTTTGTTTCCCAGCTTGGTCGATCAAGACGCTTTGCCTCCTTTGTATTGGTTTTTGTGACCTTTCCTAAAGACCTATGGGCGGTTTTGGTTGCTCCCAATTTATTTTCAGGTTAGGCTGGCCAAAAAACGAACAAACATTCTCTTTTGACCGATGGAATTGGCCTCTTTTTTAAACCGAGAGCAGTTAGCGGCGGTAGAACACCGCGATGGCCCCCTCTTGGTCATCGCCGGGGCGGGGTCTGGTAAAACGAGGGTGATCGAATATCGGGTGCTTAACTTAGTGATGAACCGGGTCGATCCTGGCCAAATCTTGCTGCTCACCTTCACCCGGCGCGCTGCTAAAGAGATGTTGAACCGCGCAGCCAAACGAGACCCCAGAGCAGGCCAGGTCGAAGGTGGCACCTTTCACGCCTTTGGGGTGAAAGTGCTTCGGCAGTTTGCTAAATCATTGGGAATCAAAGAAAACTTTACTGTTATCGATCAGGCCGATGCCGAAGAGGCGCTCCATCGCTGCGCTACCGACTTGGGGTATTATGGAAAAGAAAAACGTTTTCCCCAAAAATCAACCTTACAAAAAATCTGCTCAATGGCCACCAACAAACGTATTAGCGTTGGTGAAATCTTAGAGCGAGAATACCCCAACTTTATTGAATGTAACCAAGAGATCGAAAAACTGCGGGGTCAGTATGCTAAATACAAGTTGGAGCAGGCTTATTTTGATTATGACGATTTATTGCTTTATCTGAAGCTACTCCTCGATCAAAAGGCGGTCCGCGAACATTTGAGTACGACCTATCGGTATATTATGGTCGATGAATTCCAAGACACCAACTACTTGCAAGGCGAAATCGTCTCCCTCTTAGGGGGAGCGCACCAAAATGTGATGGTAGTCGGCGACGATGCTCAGTCGATTTACGGGTTTCGCGGCGCACACCACCAAAATATTTTGAGTTTTCCAGAGCGGTTTAAGGGAGCCAAGGTGATCAAACTTGAAGCCAACTACCGTTCCAGCCAAGAGATTTTGGACCTGGGCAACGCGGTCTTGGGAAACATGGTCCACAAGTTTTCTAAAACTCTAAAAAGTGCTGAAGGTCGCCAAGGGGAAAAGCCGGGGATTGTTTATTTTAAAGAACCCGCCGATGAGGCCGCTTGGATCGTTGACCAGGTTCAAGAATATTACCACCAAGGGGAAAACCTGTCTGAAATGGCGGTTTTATTTCGCTCTAGTCATATATCGTTTCATCTGCAAACCGAACTGGCCAAAAGGCGCATCCCTTTTGAGGTATTCGGAGGCAAGAAATTTTCGGATACTGCCCACGTCAAGGATTTGATTGGGTACCTCAAGCTCCTTGCCAACCCGCGCGACGAACTAGCCTGGAACCGGGCGCTGATGTTGTTGCCTGGGGTAGGGCCCAAAACGGCGTCTAAAATCATCCATGATTTACTGGGGCGCCCAGTTTTGGTAGAGATGAAAGCGATTTTTGATTGTCTGCCTGAAAAAGCGAAATATAAGGCGGCGGCGGTTCGTTTAATTAAAACGCTAATTGAAGCGGACCAAAAAAAGGACGACCTCGGTCTTTCTTACCGCATCCTCTTAGACGCCTACTTGCCTATTTTAGAAGATAAATACGACAATTGGACCCAGCGCAAAAAGGACTTAGAAACCTTAGCTCAAATCGCTGCCCGCTATACTTCAATCGAGCTACTTTTAACTGACTTTGCACTAGAACCGCCTGAACGGGAGGTGGCCGAGGTCTCAGGTATATACCAAAACGAGGGTCGAGTTTGTTTAAGTACAATCCATTCGGCCAAAGGGCTCGAATGGGGCAATGTTTTTGTGATTGGTATGATTGAAGGTATCTTCCCGACCGCCTACGCCCTAAAAACCGACGAGGCCATCGCAGAAGAAGAGCGTTTGTTTTATGTGGCAGTCACCAGGGCCAAGGACCGACTTTATTTAAGCATGACCCATTATGGCTTTTCTGGGGGGATCACCCAGTTTAACAAACCGAGTCGTTTTTTATCCTTGCCTGGAATGGCTGAACTTATAGAAAAGCCAGGGGAATTAGAGACCCCAAAACCCAAACCAGCGCTACCCAATATCGGCATGAATAAAGACGAACTCTTGGCCAAATTGGCCGATCTTTATCGTGGCAAGTGAGACTTGCCAACAAGCCACTTCCTCGCTAACTTGGACGCTAAACTTAGGAACTTGGTATGTTTAACGAAACCTTTTATCCATTTGGCCCTAAGGGCGAGTCCTTCCGCAAGGTCACCGAGCGGCTCGAATACGACCGGTTTGCTTCTTTTTTTGAAGAGGTTAGAAACCGTGGTCTGATTTTCGAGTCGGCCGAGATTGCGCCGATCTACGGACGAATGAGTTTGCTGGTAGTGGACCCACCTCTGGTACTTCGGGGCAAGGACGAGGAATTTTCATTAGAAGCGATCAACCCAAGGGGCGAGCGAATGCTGACCCTTTTAGAAAACGAACTGTTTGCCTTTGCCCAAGACTTTACCCGCCAAAAAAACCGGCTCTCTGGCCGTGTGCCACGCGAAAACCAACTGATCGACGAAGCAAAAAGACACAAGCAACCCAATATTAGCTACGCCGTCAAAGCCATCTTGGCCCGGTTTAATTGCAAAGAGCAAAGCCTTGGGCTATACGGGGCCTTTGCCTACGACTTTATCCGTCTTTTTGAAGACATTCCTTACCAAAAGCCGCCGGTCCCGGTGGACGATTTTACGCTTTTTTTCCCAGACCAAATTTTGATTGCCGACCACTTTAAAGAACAGTTGGAGCGGCACTTTTACGACTTTTTCGACTCCCAATTGACCGCCCCCCAATTGGCCCAAAAACGCCATGAGGACGCCCAAAAAGCCGCCCCTGCCGCCCCGCCTAAAGCAGGGCTAGGCAAACTAAATCAGCGTGACCAAAAAGACTTCGAAGCGATGGTTAAAAGGGCACAAGAAGAGATTCGCCAAGGGGAAATCTTTGAGATTGTGCTTTCAAGAAGCCAATATTTCGACTGTCCGCGGCACCCACTCGAGGTCTATCACCGCTTTCGCCAAGTGAACCCTTCTCCCTATATGTTTTATGCCAATTTTGGGGCTGAAGCTTTAGTAGGGGCTAGTCCCGAGATGTTTATTCGAATTGAGGACGGCAAGGTGACCACCCGCCCCATTTCGGGGACCATCGCACGCGGTGAAGACACTTTCGAAGATTACGAAAACATGATGGCTCTGCTTAATTCTATAAAAGAAAAATCAGAGTTAGATATGCTAATCGACTTAGCCCGCAACGACTTAAGCCGAGTTTGCAAGCCGGGGGTAAAGGTTACCGATTACCGTTTTGTAGAAAAATATTCCAAAGTTATGCACACCGTGGCCAACGTAGAAGGTGAACTCGACCGTTCTCGATTCGAGCCCTTTGACGCGCTTGTGGCCAGCCTTAACGCGGGCACCCTGACCGGAGCGCCTAAAATTGCGGCTATGCGTCTGATTGAAGCATTCGAGCCCGTGCCTAGGGGTTATTATGGGGGTAACATCGGATACCTCACCTTTAACGGCAATCTTGACTTCGGGATTATCATCCGCACCGCTCATATTAAAAACGGGGAGGCCGAGGTACGGGTAGGGGCCACCCTACTTTACGACTCAGACCCAAACACCGAATACAAAGAAACCGAAGCCAAAGGCCGCGCCTTTTTCCATATTTTGGAGGAGGGGAAATGAAGGTCTTTATTTTAGATAACTACGACAGCTTTACCTTTAATCTAGCTGAATATTTCAAGCTACTAGGGGCGCAGGTGGTGGTTTACCGCAACGATGTCCCCGTGGCCAAGGTAAAAGAGGAAGCCCCAAACCTTTTGGTTTTAAGCCCCGGACCTTCTGTCCCCAGAAAGGCGGGGAATCTTATTCCTGTTATTGAGACCTACGCTGGTCAAATCCCGATCTTTGGGGTTTGCCTTGGTCACCAAGCGATGATTGAGGCTTTTGGCGGCAGTTTAAAGCTTCTGGACTATCCAGTTCACGGCAAGGCCAGCCCAGCGATACACCATGGTGACGGGATATTTAAAGACCTGCCTAATCCCTTGATGGTGGGCCGCTATCATAGCCTAATCGCCGATCAAGTCCCCGACTGCTTTGAGGTGACCGCCAAAACCGGGGAAGTAGTGATGGCGATTAGCCACAAAACCTTAAAGGTAATTGGGGTGCAGTTCCATCCAGAATCGATTTTAACCGCCAAGGCGGACCATGGCCTTAAGCTGCTTAAAAATCTAGTCACTTTATTAGGTTAGTTTAAGTTAGGCCCCATCGCATCTAACCGTTTTATTTTTTGCTTGTGAGTCTGCGCCAGCCCGTCGGCTGACCTACCCCAGTCTTTTCTGGTTATTTATTGCTTAACTAATAATTGATAAAATTTATTTGTCTTGGCTTGATTTAAAAAATGTTTTATGAATTTAGCAATATCGAGGAACCTTGACCTACGGATACCCCGCAAGGCAGGCCCCCTCTTTTGGAGAAGTTCACATGAAGAAGTTTATCTTGATTGCTTGTGCTGTACTCTTTTTGGCTGCTCCCTTGATGGCTGGCGAGACTAAAACCCCCGCAGCTGCCGCTCCTGCTCCTGCTGCTGCTTCGGCTCCAGTGGTTGCCGCTCCAGCTGAAGAAGCTGCTGCTGCCGCAGCACCTGCTGAAAAGGCGCCAAAACATGACACCAAGAAAGAAAACAAAAAAGCCCAAAAATAGTTTATAAGGCTTTTATGTCTTAGTTCAGGGGAAAAGTGCCGCTAGTTTCGGTGGCGCTTTTCCTTTTTTTTTGCCTACCCCCCTCTTTTCTAAGCCCCGTGTATTTTAAATTTGCGCCCATTTATACCATTGAACCAGTTTGCTAATTGGGATAAGATAGAGTTCGGCAGAGGGCGTTATCCTTATAGGGGGCCTTAGGTTTTAAAGGGGAGAAGGAAAATTCATGAAACCCATCTTTGGTTCGGCCCGTTCTTGGCGACTATTGCCTCTGTTTATGTTTTTGGCATCGCTGAGCATTTCTGTATTTGTCTGGAAGCAGATCCAGCGGGCTGACCAGGTAGCTTCTGAAGTGATGTTTGCCGACAAAACAGATGACATTACCCAAAAACTATCCACCCGATTGCGCGACCACGAACAGGTTCTATTAGGCGGGCTTGGCTTTTTTTTGGCCTCAAATGTGGTGGAACGGACCGAATGGCGCAAATACATCTCGGCGCTTAAACTCGATCAAAACCATCCTGGAATTTTGGGCGTTGGGTATGCGGTTTGGCTAAAACCTTCCCAGGTTAACGCGAACATTAAAAAAATAAAATCTGAAGGTTTTTTAGGTTACCACATCAGACCCCCAGGAGACCGCCCGGCTTATACCTCTATCATATTTTTAGAACCCTTTGACTGGCGAAACCAGCGCGCCTTTGGTTATGACATGTTTTCAGAGCCCGTTCGCCGTGAGGCGATGGAGGCAGCTCGAGACCAAGGGACTACGACGATTTCAGGACAAATCACGCTAGTCCAAGAAACCGAGCGAGATCGCCAAGCGGGCTTTTTGATTTATATCCCCCATTACCGCCAAGGGCTACCTTTAGATAACGCCAAGGAGCGCCAAAAAGCGTTGGCAGGCTTCGTTTATAGCCCCATTCGGGCCAAAGACTTTGTTAAGGGAACCCTAGGAGAGCAGATCCACCAAGTTGGATTTAGATTATACGAAGGAAACACCGAGTTCCAAGAAAATCTGCTTTATGATTCTCAAGCGAATAGCCCACTGCCCAAGTCTTACCGGCCTATGGTCACCGATACCCGCCATATACAAGCCTACGGGAGAATTTGGCGACTTGAGTTTTTTAGTCTTCCAGGATTTGAGCAAGGATTTAAACATACCGCGACAAATTCGATCTTGGTGTTGGGTATAGTTCTAAGTCTGCTTTTAGCTTGGATCACCCAAAACCTAATCAGCACCCGTTTAAAGGCCTTGTCGCTGGCCCAGACAATGACCGGAGAACTTAGAGCCT
Organism: Candidatus Lambdaproteobacteria bacterium RIFOXYD2_FULL_50_16; assembly: GCA_001783695.1. Taxonomy (GTDB): domain Bacteria; phylum SAR324; class SAR324; order XYD2-FULL-50-16; family XYD2-FULL-50-16; genus XYD2-FULL-50-16. The sequence goes on along the minus strand of MFNE01000026.1, from coordinate 37,099 downwards.
TAGAGGGCAAGTGGCGCTCTTTAAGCGAAAACTCGCCTGATTGGATTGTGTCGGTTTCGAAAAACTTGATCATCGAAAACCTTAACCACCCCCCCTTTGACTTGCCCTTTGATGGGCATATTGGCAGCTCAATATTAGATTTATTTTCCGATCCAGCCAAACGCCAAGAGGTTCAAACCAAGCTAAACAAAGTACTTACTAGCGGAACCCCAAAGTCGTTTCAGTTTACAGAAGAGGCCGCTTGGGGACTAAAACACTTCGAAACCTTGATTTCAGCACGGTTTTTAGAAAATCAAATTAATGGTTTATTGCTGCGAACCTCGGACATTACCACCCAAGAATCGGCGACCAACCAGCTTAGAATCATAAAAGAACGCCTAGAATTAGTGGTAGAGGCCAGCAAGATTGGGGTTTGGGACTGGGACCTTAGTTCGAATCGAGTGATTTTTGACCAGGGTTGGGTGCAAATGATTGGTTATGAGTTGGACGAGATTGAACAGAGTTATGAAGCATGGGAATCACGGGTCCATCCTGACGACTTATGCGAAACTCTTAATGCGATAAAGGCCCATATAAGCGGGCAAGCTCCTTTTTTACGCACCGTGTTTCGAATGCGCCATAAAAACGACCATTGGGTACATATCCTTTCCCAAGGTAAGGTTCACGAGTTTGACCCAGACGGCAAACCCACCCGTTTTACAGGAACCCATACGGATATATCCACCGAACAAGAGGCTCTAGCCAAGTTAGACTTAGCCAACCAGACAAAAAACAAGTTTTTTGCCATCATCGCCCATGATCTTAAAAACCCGTTTAACGCTATTTTAGGCGGGGCAGAGCTTTTAAAAAATGAAATCGAAAAAATACCGCCAGATTTGGTAGATATCGTCGTGATGCTAGATCGGGCTGCCAAATCGGCGTTCCAACTTCTTGAAGATCTCTTAAGCTGGGCAAGGGCACAAAATGTAGAATTAAAGGCGGAGCTTCATCCGCTATTGCCCCACCGCGAGGTGGAACATTTACTGGAGATAATCGCCCCTAGGGCCGAGGCCAAGTCCATTTCCATCGAAAACCGATTACCTGTCGAATTAGTGGTTCTGGCTGACCGAAAGATGCTTCAAGAGGTGTTACTTAATCTAATTACTAATTCAATTAAATTTTCAGACCCTGGCAAACAGGTTTATATTGAAGGCGAAATCATCGATGAAAAGGTCCAACTTTCGGTAGTGGACCAAGGGATTGGGGTGCCAAAGGGGGCCCAAAAAGCGATGTTCCATATTGATCAACATTATACTAGCATGGGCACAAACAAGGAAACAGGAACCGGGCTGGGACTCAATTTAGCGCAAGAGTTTATGCACAAAATGGGTGGGCAAATTAAATATGATCCAACCTACCAACCTGGATCCCGATTTGTGCTGATATTTGAAACACCGCGGTTGTAGGCTTTTTCACACAATCTAAACTTTAACAAAAAAAGAGGTTTTATCGGGTTCACCTTTCCCCCTAAAACCCGTAGTCTAAAGCTTTCTATGGCTGAGGGGCTAAATTGGAAAAAGACATTCGTTCATTAAGTCAGCTAATTCGCAAGATTGAGCTTTTTGAAGGCTTAGGTGAGGTCGCATTGGCCCACCTAGCCGAGGCTTTTGAAACGGTCAAGTTCGCCCAGGGGAGCGAGCTTTTAACTGCCCAAAGCCCAGTTCCTGGACTCATTGTGATCTTAGAGGGAACCGCTGGGATTATGGTCAGCGGTGAGATTGTCGCCGAGCGAAGAGCTGGCGACGCCTTAGGCGAGATGGGAGCCCTGCTTGACGAACCTGCTTCGGCGACGGTTCGGGCCCAGACCGAGATCAAGGCCCTACAAATACCGAGCAAACGGTTTAAAGAGTTAGTGCCCCGTTCGGCTTTACTAAAACTCCTTAAAACCACGGGCGAGCGTCGTTTGGAATTAGGGCTTCGTCTTTCTGAAGCCTTACAACACACCCCCCAAGGCTTGGTTAAGATCAATACAAAAGGCCAAATTACTGCCGACATTTCCAGCATGTGTCTTACCTACTTAGGGGCATCCAATGTTTATGACCTGCGTTTTAAGGATTTTGGTCAAGTAATGGAACGCTTATGCCCCGGTTTTACGCAAGATTGGGACAGCTTTCCTTTGATTTTTGATCAAAATCACGATGAAAGCCAACGCTCGATGATTATGAGTATTCTACCGCAAGAAGTGCAATTAACCTTAAAAGGTCGAATCCACCATATTGCCTTGTCTTACTACACCTGTTTCAACCGCGATGGTGAAGTGGACGGCATCGATATCGGTATGAGTGATGTTACCAGCCAAAAACTGCTCGCTCAGGTTCAAAGCGAAGAGCAAAAACGCCAAAAGCTTTATGCCGATCCTGAGGGATTTGTGTCTTTACTTGAGTTATGTAGTCTGGTGACAGATGGCTTAAAGAACCCGGTAAATAATACACTAAAGGCCGACCTTCATACCCTAAAGGGGGTTTCAGGTTTATTTGATTTGATCGACTTGAGCCAAATTTGCCACCTACTTGAAGACCAATTACGAACAGGAGAAGTATCAAGGGAAACAGAGGCTGATTTTCTAGCCTTGGTTAGCAACATTCAGGGCTATTTTAAAGAAATGCCCCCCGAACTGCGGGCTCTTTTTGAAGGGGTTACGATTAGTCAAAACGATTTTCACAAAATTCAAGTTGCCTTTGAGGAAGAGGTCCCCGATTTGGCTCGTCGGCTGTTTATCCGCGCGACCAGCCGCCCGGCCTCTGGATTGGCCGAGCGTTATGCCAAAGAAGTGGCAAAGCTGGCATTGGAGTTGGGCAAACAGGTTGAGTTTATTGACCACTGCGCTGAGGCAAGGATTCCTAGGTTTATGTTGTCTCGCTTGAATTCGTTGATCCATTTAGTCCGAAACGCGGTGGATCACGGTATCGAATCCCCGAGCGAACGGCAGCAGCGTGGAAAATCCCCAATGGGTCACCTCGAATTTTCGGTTAACGTAAGTGATAAACTGTTAGAATTGGAATTTAAAGACGATGGAAGGGGGATCGACCCTGATCGGGTCTTGAAAAAGGCCCAAGCTATTGGCCTTATAGGGGACAACCCCACTTTAAGCTTGGAAGAAATTTATGCGCTGATCTTCCATCCTGGCTTTTCGACTCGCGATGAGGTCAGTCAAACCTCGGGTCGGGGGGAAGGCATGGCGGCCTTACATCAGGATGTTGCAGCGCTTTCGGGGGTGATTGAGATACAAAGTCAAGTCGGCAAGGGGACCCGGTTTATCCTGAAAATCCCCTCCCCAATTTGAGCTAGCCCATCACTGGTTTGAAGTTAGCGCCCAAGGTACGTTCGATTTTTTCTAACAAGAGGGCGTGAGTAAAGGGTTTGACAATATAATTATTGGCCCCAGCCTTTACCGCCTCGATCACATTTTCCTTAAAACCTTCAGCCGTAACCATAATCACTTTAAGGTTATTCCAATCTGGGTTGTGCCGGATTTCTTTTAAGACATCAATTCCCGACATACCCGGCATCGTCCAATCGAGAATCACCAGATCGTAGGTCGATTCTCGCAACTTGTTGAGGGCTTCAGTCCCACTTTTCGCTTCACTAAAAACGCTATATCCAGCAGTTTGCAGTGCCCTTTTAATGACATGCCTAGTTGAACTTTGGTCGTCCACGATCAAAAAGGAAGTTAAATTGACAGCCATGGAGCCAAGCCCAAAGGATTATTTTTTTTACAACAGTCTAACCCATAGTCCTTGCTTGTCAATACCGGCCCTTTCCCCATTGTTTGCTTAAGGCTTTTACCCTAGCACCCGGCCCATACCCAGATCATTTTAATATGGGCTTTACACAGGCTAGGAGTTTTCCCTTGCGGAGCGGTTTGTTAAGGTAGCCGTCGAAGCGTAAATCTGGGTCGATGCGGGGGAGGTCGTCTGAGGTGTAAGAGGTCAAGGCTAAGATGATCACTGGGTTTCCAAAGCCTGCAACCAAATCTCTTGGTTCGCTTGAATCCCGTTCATCAGGCATGTCGATATCCATCAAAACCAAAGCGTAAGCCGCCAGCGAAGCGGCTGCCAGTCCCAAACTGTTGAACAGTTCCTGTCTTAAAAAAACATGGACAACCTCCGGTCCACACAAGCCATTTGGAAAAATCCAAAACTAAACAGCGCCCCGATCTAGCGCAAATAAGCCCAATCTCGGACCGAAAAAAAAATAAAAAGGTTATCACCAATCCTAATCAACAAAGCGCCCTAATAAAGCCCGTTGAGGCCGTACCAAGCTTTGGCCCCATTTAAAAAACCGTCGTGACTGTACCAAACCGGACGGAGGTTCTCAAACAAATGAACCGTGAAAGTCACAAAAAAACCTGTTTTTGGATTAGAATATTTTGATCAAAAGGGTAAGGGACAGTACGCAAAATAAGGGTTTTTCCCTAGCCAAACGAAATTAACCGGCGCTGATTGTTTCGTAATTCTAAAAAGAATATAAAGAGGTAACTAGCTATAGCTATTACTTTATACGCGGAGGCCCACACCGTTTTTTTTCAAAACAAGGGGCCAATAAAAGTATTCTACCCTGAAAATTACGCTTCTCCCTTCTTCCCGCTATAAGCTTAAGGCTGCTTGCTTCCTCTTCGTTAGTCGATTAGTATAGCTAGATAAAAGACTGCAACCCTCCCAAACTATTCCTGATGACCGAAATCAAGTTCGACCCCAAAAAACTCGCGAAACTAAATGACCCAGAGCGGCTAAAATTCCAGGACCCCAATCTTTTTTGGCCCCTGCTAGCGTTAAAAAACCCAAAACTGATGGTGGAGGTGGGTTGCGGAACCGGTTTTTATAGTGCTGAGCTTCTAAAATTGGCCCCTAATGCCAAATTGATTGGGTTGGACATTTCCGAAGAATTGCTGTCCTGGGCAAGGGAAAACCGCCCAGAGGTAAGCCAAGGGCGGCTGGATTTGCGTTTGATGCCTGAAAGTCAAATCCCTTTAGAAAGCCAGATCGCCGATTTAGTGGTTATGGTTATGTTGCACCATGAACTCCACCAGCCATTAGCCATTTTAGCCGAGTGCAAACGGATCCTTAAACCCGCAGGAAAACTCCTTATCTTAGACTGGGCCCCGGTCGATAGCCCTATGGGACCTCCGGCCCATATTAGGGTATCCGCCCAAACCATGGCAGACCAGATGGCCCAGGCCGGTTTCGAAAACGTCAAAACACCCAAGTTATATGACTGGTTTGGAGTAGCAATGGGTCAAAGTCCGTCGGCTTGATCTAATTTAACGATTAGGCTAGTGTAACCCGAACTATTTTAGCAAAAACCATGTTTTCTATCAAAGCAGTATATAGGGACAAAAGCTTTGTCCTCACCGAGCCGCTGGATTTGGACGGCAGCACCAAGGTGATTTTAACCCTACTCGGCGATCAGACCGAAGCAGAAGACTCTGACTCCTTAATTTCAGACGAGGACGACTTTGGTCTTGATGACTCCCCTTTTTCTCAAGACGGGCGGGCGATGCGTGCCTTTCCTCGCTATCAAGCCAAAGGAGAACTCCTCGTGTTTTCTGGCAACAAAGAAATCAAATTTCGCTTAATTGACTATTCCAAGGGGGGCTTGGGTTTTTTTTCAATCCATGCCTTTGAAGCGGGCACCCTGCTTCGAGCCGCCATTCCTGATCCGATCTTTACCAACCATCACCAATTCGATTTTGATTTCGAAGTAGCCCGCTCGATACCGATCAAAGGTGGATTTCAAATTGGTTGCCGATTTGCTGAGGAGATCGACCTTGATCTATGGCACAGCATTGCAAGCGCAGGTGGCTAAATGGAACTTTTTGTCCGTCTGGCTGAAGCGGTGGGATTTGGTTTTAAAGCCTACTCTTGGCTGATTATTGCCGCCTTTATCCTCTCTTGGATAGATGCCGATCCGTCTAACCCAATGGTTCGCTTTGTTTACCGGGCGACCATGCCCCTATGGCATTGGATTCAAGACCGGGTGCCCCGCACCATTGCCCCTTTGGCACCACTGCTAGCCTTGGAAGCAGCCGATTACGGGGAAATTTTCTTCCCCGGAATAATCAGGAGCGTTGGCGGGTTGGTGGTCGGCCAACTGGCGCTGAATGACGCTATACTCAACAGCGGGATATATGCCCTTTTAGGTTTGACCGTGGTTGGGCGCAGTATGATCTTTTTTTTGATGATCCTCTGTTTGTTTTATTTTGTGTTCACCCTGGTCAAGCCAGGGCAAAACAACCACTTAGTCAGGAGTGTGGTCTGGATGATTGACCCCTTTTTGACCCCTCTGCAACGGCTCCTTCCTAGGGCTAAGGTTGATCTTTCACCCATAGTATTGGGGATTGGCCTATATTTGGCTTTTCACTTCACCATCTCCTTGGGGTTTGATCTCCAAGGCCAACTGTTTCTTTAGTTTATGGATTCCCGCGCCGCCCTCAGCCGTTTTGCGCTGACCCTGGCAGGGATTGATCCGGCTAAAGAGCGTGAAGAACATTTTTTTGACCCAATTGGCCGGGATCAATTATGCCAGTTTTTTTTATTGTGCCCCCCACCTGAACTGGAGGAGTTAGACCCCGAAGACGCCCTTGGGCTTTTGGTTGCTGAAATTACCAGCCAGACTGGGCTCAACTTTTCTTTAGCCACTGAACAACCCATCGCCTCTTTAGTACAAGAAGGGGCCCATGGACGGGTGCAGGTGGTTTTGGATTTAAGTAACTCAAGGTTGGTAGAGGCCCACCTCCTAGGCGAGCAGCGAGACTTAAACCAGCTTTCCAGCCAACTTTCTAAGACTCAAATCTGGCTACCCACGCGTTTTGGAAACAGGCTCATGGCTCAGTTTACCAATCGATTCACTCCGCTTAGCGAGGTTCAACTTAGCTTTGAACAGTCGGCAAAACTCTTTAACCAACCCCAAGGATTTAAAGCTCAACTCAAAGGCGTCCAAGCGCCCCAGCTTTTAGACCAACTCCTTACCCAACACCCGGCGTTAATCGAGCTGGCAGTTCTGGCTGGTCCTTTAGAGGGTGACTGGGCCTCAATGGTTTGGATTGAAAATCGGGGTTTGCTCCGGGGGAACGGGCTGAAGATTGAGCGGTTTTTAAGCCTTGCTCAAACCTTGCGCCAAGACCTAGAGGGTCGGTATCAATATTTGGAAGATCACTATGTTATAAAACAGGAAGACGCCGAGGGTTGGTCCAGATTACAGGGTGCCCCTCTTTACTATCCCTTTGGCCAACCCTTAGACCAGCCGCAAGCCCTTTTGCGCCAACTAACCGGGCTTCACCGGCAATTGGGACTAGCCGGGCATGTTCAAAGGGCTACCACCCGCAGCTGGCGGCTTGACCTGGCTTCGCCTTTTGGGGGAGCACTTGCGTTGGAGCTCGATAAAAATGGGCTCCAGGTGTCTATTAAGGACCGTCGCTCGATTGGGCTTTTAGACCGGTTAGAGACCTTTCTTTCTGGCCAAGTCTCTGCTGGCCCTGGATTTTATCAGCCAGAGACGCCATGATTCTTTACCGCGCCAGCGAGCAACGCCTTGCCGACTGGTCCCTGTCCCAATCAGGTCCCTTGGGACTCTTCCCCAAAACAAAAGGTTATGTGTTAGACTTTTGTTTGCACTACCCTGAATCAGGGACAAGACCCTATTTTTTAGTCCGCGCTCGTTTAGAAGAACAAACCTATTATCTACTTCCTATAGGCTCCCAGGTTGAACCCAAACTAGCACCAAGCCTAATCAAGCTGGAGCAGCATTGTGATCAGTTGGTGCTTTTGAGTGATCAAGCTAACTTGGAAAAACTCTTAAAGATTGAAAAAAAGCGGTTGGTCTTAAGTCTAACTCAAAGCCAGATGGAATTAGCCCAAGGGGATTTTTTGGATCCTAGGTTAGAATTTCGCTTGATAAAAAACCAACAAGCCCCAGAATCGCTGCCCGCTTTAGCTCCATTGATCCCTTGGTTTTTAGACGAAGAAATCCAATTAGTGCAGATATTTATGGCTCTATTTCGAGGGCTTAATCAAGCTTGGTGGGCTGGCCAAACCTCGGTTCGTTTAGAAGAACTGTACTCCGGGGTTTTGCCCCTCTTTTTACACCTCTCGCGCTCTAATCGAAAAGAGGTGGCAGGGCAACTTACCAACGAACTAACCGAACTCTGCCTGGGCCCTTTAAGGGGGTGGCTAGAGGTTGAACTCTTTAAAAAGAAACCCCAGTCCCAGCCCTTTTGGCGGGCCCGTTTCTTAAACCCAGCGGGTGAACGCACCGCAAACCTTCAAGCCCTTCGCGCCCAGTCCCAGGCGTTACAGGCTCTTAAAACCGGGGCCGGACAGATGAGTTATTATGACCAAGAAATTGAGCCACTTTGACCAAACTGGCCGCGCCCAAATGGTGGACGTAGGGAATAAAACCCCCACCCAACGCCTAGCCGTAGCCAAGGGGCAGGTCCGCATCTCGCCTGAACTAGCCCAAATTCTTATAGAGGGAAAACTAGAAAAAGGCGACGCCTTTACGGTGGCTAAAACCGCCGCCATTTTGGCCGCAAAAAAAACCGGGGAATTGATCCCCATGTGCCATCCATTAGGGCTTGATCAAGTCTCGGTGGAGTTGACCTTAGATCAAAAACAGGGCCTGGTTTTAATACAAGCCACAGCCAAGCTGACGGGAAAAACCGGGGTCGAAATGGAAGCCTTAATGGCGGTTAGTATGGCCGCCTTAACCTTTTACGACATGTGTAAGGCGGTTGACAAAAAGATGATCATCGAGGGGATTTGCTTGGTGCGCAAGGAGGGCGGCAAATCGGGAACCTTTATAAATGATCCTTTATAAACTAATTTCCGCGTCGATAGGGTCTTTTCCGGTTTTTGTAGTTACCATCAAAATTACCATACTGGCCAACCCGAGACAAGCAAAGCCAGAGGCCATAGGGATCAAGGTGTCGTCGTACAGTTGCCCAATCAAAACCCCTAGTCCCGCCGAAATTAGCGTAGAGAAGGTGCCCACCACGGCAGCACCAATCCCAGCAATTTTTCCTAAAGGCTCCATGGCCATGGCGTTGAGGTTGCCAAAGAGGATCGCAATACACATAAAGCTAGCGGCCAAAAATAACATAAACGCCCAAAAGGGAGGAACTCCGCCCGAATTTAGGGCCACCAGAAAAAAACCACCAGAACAGGCTGACAATATTGCCAAGGTGGTTAAAGCCAACGGCCTCATTTTATAGACCTGAACCAAACGCGAATTTAAGAGCGAAGCCCCCCCAAAAACCAGCGCCAACGCCCCGAAGTAAAGGGGAAACTGGGCCGCACGGTCATACATTCCCCCAAAAATTTGTTGGGCCGTGCTTAAATATCCTAAAAAAGCCCCAAAGACGATGCCAATGGTGGTGGTTGGGCCCATCGCTTCTCTGGTTTTTAGGATTTGAAAAACCTGTTGTAAGATATTAATGGGCCCAAATGGGGTACGTTTCTCGGGCACTAGTGTCTCTGGCTGACGCAGCGTAAACCAAACCAAGACCACCATAGAAAGAACCAGATACATCCAAAAAATTGCTTGCCAAGGGGCAATCCACAAAATCGCTTGCCCCAAGGCCGGGGCCAAGGCGGGCACTAAAATGAATACCATCATTACAAACGACATAACCTTCGCCATGCCTTCACCATGAAAGAGGTCACGGATCATCGCCAACGAAACCACCCTAGGCGCGGCCAAACCAATCCCCTGGATCACCCGCCCGATCAACATTTGCTCAAACCCATGGGCTCCAATTGAGATCAAGCAACCTAGCACAAATAGGCCCAATCCAGCAGCTAACGGGGGCTTTCGGCCAAAAGAATCAGACAGGGGCCCAAAGATCAAAAGCCCAAACGCCATTCCCACAAATAGGCTCGAAATCAAAAGTTGATTGTCGTTAGCCCTAACCACACCTAGGTCTGCTCCGATTAGCGGCAAGGCAGGAAGAATAGCGTCAATCGAAAGCGCCATTAAAGAGCTCATGCTGGCCATTAAGATAATAAACTCGACCAGCGCGGTTTTTCTGTTGGTAAAGGGCATTTATTTTTAGGAAGTGATCAAACTGGCAAAGCCAGCGGGTTGGGTCTAGGATTAACGATTATGGGTTGTTGTAACGGTTTTTGGTACAAAATGGGGGCTCGGAAAAAAACGAATTTTCGTGGCAACCTAATTTTAAGTTAGGCTAAATCCTCACCAACGTGACGCCAGCCAATTCGAGGGTCATTATGGATGGTTCGGGGGATTCCTGCAAAATACCAGAGTAAATATTGGCGAAATACTAGACAAGGCCAAAATCAATAAAGGTGAATTTATAAATACCTGAGCCAGTTACCCCTACTTTGTTACGGGTTTAACTGGAGGTGTCCATTTACTTCCTGCGTTTATTTGGCATCCGTTTTTTTAAAGCTGGCCAGCAGCAAATGCGGGCTTACGGTGGTTACTTCAATAGGATTGTTTACCTTTAATACGAAATAAGGGAAATCCCACCCAAATAGAAACTAGCCAGAAGGAGTCTGAAGCAATTAAAAGTTTGTAAAAAAAAGGACGACCCGCCAGTAACTAACTGGGAGCCGTCCTTTTTGTGCCTAGTACCAGATAATTCCTAGCGGTCTTTATAGACCAAGACAGAACAGTTGGCGTGATGCAGGAGGTACTTCGTATTGCTACCGACCAAAAACCGCTCGACTCGGGTGTGTTCATGGGCAGCCATAATGATCAGTTTGGCGTTTAGCTTTTGCTGTACGGCCAACACTTGTTCGTAAGGCTTGCCAATTCTAAGTTCGGTTTTATACCCGGTTTTTACTTTCTGCTCGGCAATAAAGTGATTAAGCTTTTCCTCCTCTTCTTGGTGCTGGCGATCAATCTCGATTTGATCCCACTGCCAACCATGCTCCATGTTGTAATGAGCGAACTCGGGCAGACTAAAGACGTGAACAAAATGCAACCTACGCCCAAATTTCTGGCCCAGTTCGTCCGCCAAAGCAATCACCTTGGAATTGACTTTTGAATAGTCCACAGGCACTAAAATCAAGTCCTTGAGCGCCTCCAGGCTCCGCTTGTAAACAAACAGGTTAGATTTACACTGGTTGACCACATAGTCGGTATTGCTGCCGAGTAAAATCCGAGCCATCATCGAGTGGCTATGGGCGGCCATCATCACAATCCAGGGGTCAACCACCTTTTCCTGCTCAATAATCTCTTGGCTGGGGTTCCCGTAAGAAGCAATCGCACGGTAAGGGGCGGTTACCCGCTCTGAGAGAATCACCGATTCTAAAAGGTCCTGATCGGCCACATCCCTTAGGACTGGGTTAACCTGCATAAAAACCAATTCCGCATCAAAAAGGTGAGCCCACTGATCAGCCAGATGGATCACCTCTCGTCCGACCGCACTTGAATCTAAGGGAACCAATATCTGTCTTTTCATCTCGCCTCCTTTTTGGCTAAACCTGCACTGTCCTCTTGGGCTTATGATAGCATCTGTAGCCAACAATGCAAAGATATTTGAACCTTGAGCTAAACCCGCCTGCCTGAGCAAAAGGGCAAAGCTAGGTAAAATCGGATATCTAGTTGGATTTGATTGGATTTTTACTGGCAAAAAGTTGCCTTCAGAGCTTACACCCATTGCCCCCCCTTTTAAAGACTACAACTCAACCGCGTAAGGGGCCTGCCCCCGATAGGCCTTTGTCACCCATTTTTTGCCCCGGCCTTTGGTATAAATGTTGAAGGTTTAGGGTGTGAATTGTTTTTAGCACTAATCTTAGGCCGGTACGTTTGTTATTTAATTCAACATAACAACCTATTAAATATTTTCTAAGGCTTAATCTAAGCCTTAGAAAATGTCAGGAACCCAACAAAGGATAGCCGATGTCTGACACGCAATTAGACCCTAAAAAAGAACTAGCCAAACTCAAACGCTTGGCTACTGAAATCGCCGGGCAGATCCATGACATTGTCGAAGAAGGTCTTTGGACCGATTATGAGCAAATGCCCGAATTAAGTGCCCAATTGGTGGCCGCTTGCCACAAGGCGATGACCTTTAAGCAAGAGCAGGGTTTGTAAAGGCTTGGCTTCCCCGTTTTTTTTGGTAAATAAAAAGGCTGCTAAACCCTTAAGGCCCAGACCTTCCCTTGCCAAAATACGGACCTCTGGATAGGATCGGCTAAAAAAAGAGGAAACTATGGATCAAGTGCTGCTCACCCTGGCTGGAATACCTGGTTTAGCCCCCTTCTTATTGCTGGCCGGGGTCATCCTTGCCGGCAAGGATATGTTAAAATTACAAAAGATTGCCCTTTCGAAGGGTAAGGATAAAGATCTTCGTTTTTATTATATTGTCCCTGGATTAATCTGCCTTACTTTTGGTTTTGTATTGGTCACTAAATAGGGCAGACGGGCCCCCGATGATAGGGCCAGATTTTGAATTAGTCCTCGAACTAATAGCATAAGGTGATCGTACCTCTTGGCGATCTTCTTGAAGGTTCAAAGCGTTGGAGGCTCTTTGAACGATTTAGCGGCCTCTAATTCTTGACTAGAAAGCTTGCTGGCTTGGGTCAGCGAGGTTGCTAAAAGTCCTACCGGTACCGCTACCACCCCCACCCCTAGCATTAAAATAACAAAGGTAAAGATTTTCCCGCCTAAAGTGATAGGATAAACGTCCCCATATCCAACCGTAAATAAGGTTGCTACCGCCCACCAAAGACTATGAAATACTGAGGCAAAAACTTGAGGTTGCGCATCGTTTTCAAAATAATAAATCCCCACCGCTGCCAAGTACAAAAGAAACATGGTCACCGCCACAAACAACACCAATTCTGCCTTGATTTGCCTAAAGGCGTACAGGTATAAGTTCATCGCTCGATTGTAGCGGAACAGCTTAAACATTCGAAATAGGCGCAAGAGCCGAAACCCTCGCACCGAGCGCAGGTCGATCCCCATACTTAAATAAAAAGGTAATATAGCCATTAAGTCGATAATTCCAAAAAAACTAAATATAAAGCGCCTTTTATTTTCAGCAGTCCAAATACGGAGGCAATATTCTATCGAAAAAATCGTTACTCCAATCTTTTCGGATAATTCCAAGAAATGGTGGGTTTCAGGTTCTAAGCCGGGCAGGGTTTCTACAGAAAATGAGACAATCGAAAAGAGTACTAATCCCTGAATAAAGAGGTCAAACACCTTGGACGCGCCACCCTTTCCTGGTTCTATAATCTCTCTGACCCGCTCTTTTACACCCATCGGTTTCCTATAAAAAATCTAGCTACCTCCAAGCAAAATTGGGACCTAACTTAAATTATCTTTTTTTGCTCAACGAATTGGCTAGATTTGCCTATACTTTTTAAATCAAACAAAGGGATGACTAGGCGGCGGGATCAAAGGTTTAAGCAAGCCATCACTCAAAATTTAATTGCTCCTGTGAATCCCAAGTTGAAGCGTCTATCTTTTAAGGGAGACTTGTTGGTTTGGTTGGTCAATGATACAAAAGAAGAGATCATTATCTTTAAGAGGTGGTTTGGCCAAGATCCTAGTAGTTGACGATTCAAAAAAATTTCAAAATGTCTTAAGCGAACTGCTGGCTCCTCTAGGGGTGCAGATTATCACCGCAAACAACGGGGTCGAAGGCTTAAGGACTCTACTCGACCAGTTTCCCACGTTGGTGACCCTCGACCAAGGAATGCCCAAGCTGAATGGATTTTCGATGATGAAAATCATGCAACTTTTAGGGATCAAAACCCCGGCAGTATTAATTACTAACTCCGAACTGGCCCACAGCACTTATACTGATTTTGATAATCTAGTAGGCGTTTGCCCTAAAGATCAAATCCGAAAACGCTTGCTAGATATTGTCGAGCCCGCTTTAAGCGCCTCCCCTAGACGGACCTTTTCTGATTTCACTTATAACTTGGGTCCAAGTGAACTCTTAGACCTCCTGGGCAAACGAGACCGAAGGCGGATTCTGGTAGTGGATAATTCGTTGAGCACCAGAAGGATCATCCAAAAGGAACTTGAAGTGACTGGACTTTATGAGATCTATTTTGCGAACGAAGGCCGCGAGGGGCTCTTTAAGGCGATTATGACTAGGCCAGATTTGATTATTAGCGATATCGAAATGCCCGATCTGGACGGCACCGCAATGGCGCAGATTTTATATATATTAGGTCACCCTCTGCCTATTGTGTTTGTCTCTGAAAAAAAGAACCATCAGGTTCTAACTGATATCCGCAAGCTCGACGGGGTACGTGGTTTTTTCGATAAAGATTCCTTGACCTCAGATTCTGGAAAGTTGGCCGCAAAAATTGCTCAAATCCTTAAACTTAGTGATCAAGACAAGACACAGGTCAAAGAATCCTACGCTCAAGTGGACCTAGAAAAACTAGTAATTTTGGACCAGGCCGGGATTTTAAAGGAGGAGCCTTGAGCGCCAAAAATCTACTTTTAATTAACCAACCGATTGAAGTCCACTTAATCGCTCAAGAAGCTCAACTGCCCGTGATGGAAGCAGAGCACAATTTAGAGGGGATTCGAAAAATCATCCGCTATCGCCCAGACTTGGTAATTGCCAATGTAGATGAGATTGAGTTTGGTGGGCTGGTGATGATGCATGTACTTAACCTGATCCAAATTTGCCCCTCTGTGATTTTAATTTTCGAAAAAAAAGCCCCAGAGGGACTAAAAGAAGAGTTTGCTAATATATTAAACATTCTGCCGCGAGCTGAATTGGGCGCCCAGCTTCCCAGTCTCTTGGCTCAACCACTGCCCCGAAACAAGCCTACAGACTACCCATACCACCTTAAAGAGCATGAATGGTGTTCTTTATTATCTGCAAAAACCAAAACCCGAATTCTGGTCGCAGAAGATTCGACTTGGTTCCGCAAACTCAACTTGATGCTTTTAGATCAGACCGAGCAATACCATCTTTTTAGCGCCACCGATGGGATGGACGCTATTTTAAAAGCGCTATTGATCCGACCAGACCTAATCTTAGCCGATGTCTCCATGCCCGGTGTCGATGGGGTGGAGATGAGTCAGTTGCTTTACATCATAGATCAGCCCTTCCCCATTTTATTTCTTACCGCCTTGCAAGACCAAGAAAGCCAAAGGCGAGCGAAAAATATTGAAGGTGTTTTGGGGTTTGTAGATAAAACTTTGCTGCGAGACCCCAAAGCCTTTATAGCGCAAATTGAGTGGGCCTTAAAGATGGCGCGAACCCTTAAATCCTCGTTTGAGGCGACCTTCGAAAAGGGGCAAATGGACGCTTTAATGCGGCCTGGAAAAGACCGAGGCATTTTTCTTCCTGGTTCTGGATTTATGAGTATCGGCAGCAGGTATAGTCCTGGCACCTTTTTAGAATCCAGGATCGCTCAAAAAAAAGCCAAACTCGCTAAAGGCTCATGACCTCGGTGGTAGGCCGTTTCGCCCCAACTCCCAGCGGGCCTTTGCATTTTGGCAGTTTGGTTGCGGCCTTGGCTAGTTGGCTAGAAGCAAAAAAGCAAAAAGGGCTTTGGGTGCTACGTATTGACGACTTAGATCCTTTGCGGATCGAGTCTGGTTCGGTAGATTCGATTTTGGCTTGTTTAGAGGTCTTGGGACTGGAATGGGACCAGCTAACCTACCAATCGACGAGACAGGAGGCCTACCAAGCGGCGCTGGAGCAACTTTGGCAAGCTGAGCGCCTCTATGGTTGCAGTTGCAGTCGAAAACAGCTTGCCCAAGCTCCTCAAGGCCCTGAAGGCCCTATCTATCCTGGAACTTGCCGGCATACCCCTCGGCAACCACAACTAGCCACCCGGTTTTTAACCAAAGGCTTAATGCCCGCGTGGGAAGACCAACTTTGGGGGACTAGGCGAATTAACCTAGAAAAAGAATTAGGCGACTTTGTAGTCTGGCGGGCCGATGGGGTTTGTAGTTACCATCTTGCCACGGTGATCGACGACCAAATCGAAGGGGTTACGGAGATACTGCGTGGATCAGACCTACTTTTAAGCGCCGACCGTCAAGTGGCGTTGCGGCAGATTTTAGGATTACCCACCCCCAAATATGCCCACCTCCCATTAGCCACAGACTTCAAAGGCCAGAAGTTAAGCAAACAATCTGGCGCGATGCCGGTAAAACCCGGCGGCGCAGTGTTAGTTGAAACCCTCGCGTTTTTAAAACAAAATCCACCAGCCAACTTAAAATTGGCTGGCCCGAAAGAGGTTTTAAACTGGGGCCTCGCCCATTGGAGCTTGGACCAACTAAAACCCAAAAGAGGCTAATAGATCATCCACTTGAGCCTGATCGGTGCCACCCAATTGACCGGGTTTTAGTTTGTTTTCTTCGGCATTTTTCTCAGAGAAAAGGTGGTTTAGCTCTTGAATGGTTAACAAAAATTGTTGGTCTGTGATCTGGTCTTCTGTATAAAGCTGCATACTGGCATTAAGCCGGTCTATGCTAGCCGCCTCCAAGGCTTTGAGTTGCTCCTCGCTAAGATTAGGGATCACCGATTTTAAGTTTTCATCGAGTCGTTCCATAATGTCCATCTGGGTCTCTTTCATCGCTTGATATTTCTGATTGACCTTGCCCAGTTCTTCGGCGGCGCTTTTGATAATATTGCGGATATGTCCGTTTTTTTGCTCTAACGCCTCTTTTTGTTTTAATATCTCTAGGTTGTTGCGGAAATGCCCTACCCGCGCGTCAAACATCTCCAACATCACCGCCACCATTTTTAAAGCCATGTCTAATTCGTCTGGATTAGAAGGGCTGTTGCGAATCAAAATAGCTAGGTTTTGCGATGCTGCCGGGACGGCGGTGTAACTCCCTCTGGCGATAATCTCACCACTTTTAATCGCCTTGTCTAAAATCATACTATCTAATTTAGAGCTGATCCCCCGGTCTGACAGGTTAATCTCCTCCCCATCAGCTAACCTGATACTACAGCGAAGTAGCTTAAATTCTTCGGGTTCGCCTTCATTACGCGCCGACTCAAAAGAAAACTTCGTAATACAATCCAGAAAGGTTTGAACCAAGGCTTCAAGATCGTTACAAGCCAAACTGTGTATAAAAAATTGGTTTAGTTCTTGATAGGTTTTTAAATCAAATTCGATTTTTTTGGTTTGGTTGGCCACCAAAGATTTAAGCAACTCCTTGGCTTCTTCTTGTTTAAATTCGCTCCGCCTTTCCATATCTTTAAAACGCCGATATTCAGAAAGCGCCCGGCGTACCATCGAGGCTAGAACTTTGTCTGAATAGGGCTTAGTCAGGTATAAAAAAACCTTCGAATCCAGGGCATCGATCATGTCCTTTTCCTGGCTTTTGGCGGTTTGCATAATCACCGGGATATCACACCAACGAGGGTCTCTTTTGAGTATTTTGAGCAATTCGAACCCACTCATTTGCGGCATCATCCAGTCGAGGATAATTACCTCCGCAGGCCCCTGTTCTTCTAGAATTTTTAGGGCTTCGACCCCATTGGTAGCCGTAAGATAGCTCAAACCCTCTTCTTCTAATAAATCAGAGATCGATTCGAGGTTGACTAGATTATCGTCCGCAACCAAAACTTTTAGTGCTTGCTTTTCCATCTTGTTTCTTCAGGCAGGGGTAACATGGCGTTTGGGGAATAAAATAGTCATTTTGGTTCCCCCTTCAGGCCAGATTTCGGCCCAGATTTTTCCTTGGTGTCCTTCGATTATCTCTCGGCAAATAGCCAATCCTAAACCAGTTCCTCCGGCTTTTTGATCAGTTTTGCTGGATTGAGCAAACTTGTCAAAAATACCTTCTAACTCTGTTTCAGGAATACCAATTCCCTGGTCTAGGACATCTAAACGGAAGGCGGGCTTGCCTTCTAGCTCTTCGTCTATAATACGCACCCGTAAAGTTTTGCCAGGATCAGAAAATTTAATGGCGTTAGAAAACAAATTACTCAAAACCTGCCCTATTCGACAGGGGTCAAAAAAACCCCACGTATGATTCGGGGGAGGATCTAGTACAAATTGGATGTTTTTATCTAAAATCATCCCTTCCATTTCTTGGTGGATTTGCCAAACTAGGTCCACCAAATCCCCCTCGGCAAAGGCAAAATCCATCTTCCCGGCTTCCAGCTTAGAAAGGTCTAACAGGTTATCCAGCAGTCTTAGGAGGCGTTGGCCGCTGCCTTCAATCACCTCAAAATAGCGTTGTAATTTTTCTGGAGACAACTGGGTGCTTTTACGAATTCCTTTTTCGGCAAAGGATAAAATCCCATGGAGTGGCGTGCGTAATTCGTGAGAAATATTGGCCAAAAAATCGGATTTCGCTTGATTGGCGCGTTCGGCTTCCTTGGTGGCTAAGGTTAATTCCTCGGTTCGTTTGGCCACCATTACTTCGAGGCCGTCTTTATAATCTAGTAATTGTTTTTGAATCCGCTTGGACTCGGTTATATCGAGCATAGTCCCCACCATTTTTTGGGGTTCACCAAACCGATTACTAAAAACCTCACCCCGCTCTTGGACCACCCGCTCCGCTCCGTTTGGTTGCACCACACGGTGCTCGATGGAAAGTAAGGTTTGGGTCTGGGCGGCAAAGTTTAGGGCCGCCATCACCTCGCCCCGGTCCTCTGCATGGATCCCGGCCATAAATGAATTATAATCAGGAAGGAAGTGCTCTTGGGTTTGCCCAAAAATCCGAAACACTTCATCAGACCAACTAAGTTTACCAGAGGAAAGTTCTAGTTCCCAACTGCCCAGATGGGCTATCTGTTGGGCCACGTTCATACTGGCTTCGTTTAATCGTAGCTGGTTTTCCATTTGTTTTCTTGCGGTAATGTCGGTGATCACCGCCGCAATCAACCGAGGATGCCCCTCTTCCCCATTGATAATAAAAATATTTTCCAATGTAGGCAACCTTTGCCCATCCGGTTTGACCAGGTCTAATTCCCCGCTCCATTGGCCTGTTTCGAAGAGTTGCGGGATTAGTTCCAAAGCGAAGCGGGACCGGGTTTTGTTATCATAACGCAACAACCAATTTACCGGTTCCCTTGGACTGGAGTCCTCCACCCCTAACATCGCTCGCAAAGCGGGGTTTAAGTATTGGGGAAACAAATCCAAACCAAAAATCCCCAAACCCTGGCCTGACGCTTCCATAAACTTGGCATAAACCTTAGCCTGCTCGTCAGCGACCCTGCGTGCTAAGGCCTCTGCTTCTAGGTCTAAGGTGGTCTGTTCTAAAAGCCGGTTGGTTTTTTCAAATTGCACCGCTTTTAGACTGGTGACCTTTAATTTTTCGGTTAAAATGACCGCAAAAATGAAATATAAAGACTGCCGGATTTCACTTTTATCAGCCGATTCAAACTGACTAAATTCCTTGCTACGCACACTCAAAAGCCGACAAGTGGTGACCGCCTCCACACTGGCTATGGCCGGAGCGTCACTGATTACACTCATCTCGCCCACCAAGCTACCTGATTGATCCAAGTAGCGCACCATCTCCCCCTCGATGGTTACCTTGAGCACCCCCTCTATTAAAAAAAAGAGGTTATTATTAGGCTCACCCTCGGTCAAAATCTTCTGTCCTTTTTCAATCTCCAAATAGTCGCACAGTGGCTCTAATTGAGCCAGAAGCGAATCGGACATCCCTGCAAACAAAGGGGAGTGCCGGATAAAATCCAAGACCACTTGATTTTCAGAAAAAATCAGCCCGAAACTGCGATTATTCAACTTGGGTCCGTAAGAAGGGTTGACCTGAAATATAGATGAAAAATGACCAATTCTTCAATCGAAATTGCCGCCATCGCAAATACCCGGCATTTACCCTAATGGCGTTCTGGCAATCCTAGGGGTTTCACCTTGAGCCCAATCAACAAAAGAACATCAGCCAGGGCTAAGACCAAAAGTCCAGCAATCCCCATCATCCCCGAGCCCAAAGGGCTTGCATGGACCAAGGGCAAAACCGAGATCCCTGAAACCGAAACCAATAGCCCGCGCATGAGGGCAGTTGCCGCCACCGAGCGGCCTAGAATACGCACCCAAGTCAATAAAGGACTGGCTAAAATCGCCCACGCGAGAATCAGGGCAACGCCCTCTAAGGGATACCCAGGGTAATGTTGCCCCAAGGCCACCAAGGGTGCCCACCAAAGCCCCCAACACAGACCCGTCAAGAGGGATAATTTCCAAAACCCCGATTTGATCCACTCGTTAAACAGCAACCCTCTCCAGCCCAGCTCCTCGCCTAACGCAAAAAAGGCATTAATACTAAACCCGGCCAACAGCGATTGGGCTGCCGCACCCCAGAAGGGGGAACCAGAGCCCGAAGCGGGCCGCTGTTCTTCTGGCAATCGGGCGATAACCTCTTCCAGACCAAGAGAAAACCCGGTCTCCCCAAGCAGTGTACTAACCCACAAGGCCATGCCCCCAAGGGCTAGGGGCAAAAAGATAGCCAACAAAAACCCTCGGTTCGGCAGAATCGCCAACTCGATCCGGTCCATGAGAGTTTTGTTATAAATCAGCAGGGTCACCCCAGCAGGGACAAAAATATAAACCGTCGCCACCCCAAACCCGGCTAAACTCGACAGGGGCAGGTCAAAGAAAAAAAAGGGCGCCGTTAAAATAAAGGCGAAAGCAAAGGAAAAAAATAAGTAGTTGTGTGCGGCGTAACGCTTTTGGGGACCAACTTTACCCCGTTTTTTTGAACTTCCCATCAGAAAATCGTCACCCGGTTACGGCCATCGTTTTTCGATTTATACAAGGCCCGGTCTGCCCTTTCTAGGAGCGAGTGGTCCTTATCCCCAAGTTTAAAGGCAGTCGCGCCAAAACTTGCGGTTACCTGACCCGCCTGTTCAAAGGGGTGGAGGGCCAAGGCGTTTCTGATTTTTTCCAAAATCCCTTGGGTCGTTCGTAGGTCAACATGGGGGAAAAGCAATACAAACTCTTCTCCGCCCCAGCGGGCTAGGTAATCGGTTTCGCGGATTTCCCGTTCAAAAATTCGGCAGGTGCCCACCAAAACCTGGTCGCCGATTTGGTGACCAAAGGTATCGTTAATTTTTTTGAAATGATCTAAGTCGCAGATCGCCACAGAAAAGCCAGTGCCATAGCGGGTTGCCACTTGGATCTCGCGTTCGAGAGCCTCAGCAAACTTTTTCCGGTTAGCAATCCCGGTTAAAGGATCGGTGGTGCTGATCAATTCAATCTTTTTCTTGTCGCTAATGTCAGCCAATATCACATTAATTTCATTGATCTTGCCCGATGATAAAAGACTAGGAGTCACCACCGCACTCAGCCAGATCTTTGAACCGTCTTTTCTGGTTTTGGCCAATTCCCCGTTCCAAGCCACCCCAGAATTCACCTGTTCCCAAATCTCTTCGGTATTAACCTCATCCAATTGACCTAACTTAATAAATTCTTCTAGCGAAATGCCCACCAACTCGTCTTTGGTGTATTTGGAAACCTGTAAAAATGCGGAACTAACCTTATTTATCCGACCTCGATAGTCACATTTGATCAAGAGAATTTGTTGATCAATAATGTCTAAGTAGCCGGACTGCATCTTTTTGACCTCTTCTACCTTGGCCTCTAAGCGGTGCTGGGCTTCTTTAAGGCTGGTTTGGTCGTTTAAGATTAAAGCTACCAATCCATTTTTTACGTCGTAAGGGGCCAGGGTAATCGACTGCTGCATGCTCTTAAAGATCGGATTCATAATCCGATTCAGCGGCACTTCTAATAGTTGATTATCTGGCAAACTGCCATAAAACATAGGGGCCTGCAAAGCCAGGGTAGCGCGCATCTGCCTCTTTAATCCTTCTGGCCGGACCTCAGGGAAAAGTTGGTTGAGCTGCGATTTGAGCGCCTTGGAAATTGAAACGTCGGTGTAAGCGGTTAGCCAATCGTTCCAAAACAGAATATTCAACTCAAGGTCTAAAATCATCACCCCACATTCGAGGGCGTTTAGTAACTTTTTATAACTTAAGGAATGTCCAGACATATTCACACCTCCAAGGCGCTGCTATACGCCTTGAGCCTGGCGCTAAAAATCTTGTAACTTGCGGGCTCTAACGACAAATATAAACTACCCCAAATCTTTTCTTCCTTAAAATCTAGCTCGGTATTTACTAAAATCACCTTGCCCCGCTCGTCCCAATAACGGCTATTGTCTTCAGTCGCTAGGCCCAACTCGGGCAAAAATTCCACACTAGGGCGGGTGAAAGCGACATTGAATTCTAGCATCTCGGCCAGGCGTTTTAAGCAAGTGGCTGAAAGTATGTTACCTACCTCTAAGACCGGGTCTAAAAGTTCGGGCCCTGAAATTTGTGTTTCCATAGGTAAATGATTTAAGTGACGAATCATATTGGTCACCGAAAACTGATCAATTAGAAACAGAATTTCGCCATCCATCTCACCAAAAAAATGTTGACTAGTGGCCATCAGTCGGCTGGAGGAGAGTTTGATCCGCTCGTTTAGCACCAACAAAAGTTCTGCTGGACTAACAACCTTGACATCAGGGAGATGCAAGCGGGCTTTGGAATCCATCATATCGGCCACTACCGCCACGCCAGAGCCAAAAGAAATGTTGATTAACTCTTCTAAGCATTTGAGTTCTATGGGAGTCATTTGCCTACCATCTCTTCGATGTACTGATCCAGCCGTGTTAAGAGGGAATCGCCCACCCGGGTGAGTAAAACCAGATTGGCATGAATGTCCCGTTTCTGGAATTTGATCACCGTGTCCACCATCACCAAGCGTTCTTCTAAACCCAATTCTGCCTTAAACAACCCAATCCGGCTTTCTTCTAGCGCCGGAAAGTTTAGCTTGGTGTGAAGGTCTAAATGTTCAGAGAAATTTTTCACACAGGCGGTCGCAATGATGTTCACAAAATCTAACACCGCTCCACGAATGGTTTTTTCCGAAAGCAGGTTCCCTTGTTTATTTTCAAACAAGGCGGCCAGATTACGGGCGGGTTCAGGGGCGATAAACAAAAGCACCTCCCCTTCGATCATCCCAGAAAAGGTTTGGCTACCCACCCAAGATTCGCCCCTTACGTTTAAGCTAAGGTCCACAAAGCGGTTGAGTTTATCCGGGTCCATCACATCGATATTGGGCACGGTGATGCTGACCAAACTGCCCACAATATCAGCCATTACCGAAAGCGCCGACCCGAAGGCGATGTTCATTAACTCTTTAAAGGCGTCCAATTGATTTTCGTTTAAACTGCGTCGGGCGACCCGGCTTGAGCCCTTTTTTTCAATAAGTGCTTCAGGCTGCCCTAAGAAAAACCCTTGGCTATAAGTAATCCCTAAGGCTTTGACCGCGTTGAGGACGTTATTAGAATCCACAAATTCAGCGACCGTTTGCAGCCCAAGTTTTTTTGCAAACTCGACCAGGGTCTCAACCACCATGTACTTGTTTTTGTCAAAATCAAGATTTCTGATTAGAGACCCGTCAATCTTAATGATATCAACATCTAAGCGAACTAAATATTCGAAATTCGAATACCCGGTGCCAAAGTCGTCAATGGCGATTTTGCCACCGAGGCTTTTAACTCGCTGAATAAAATGGGAGACCTCTTCGAAGTTTTCGATCCCTTCCGACTCAATGATTTCAAAGATCACCCTGTGAGTCATCTTGGGGTTTTCTAGGAGCTTGCGGTAGATGTACTCCAAGGTTTCTTTATCTTGAATATCATCTACCGTTAGGTTGACCGAAAACTCGGCTTTCGAATCAGCAAAGGTTTCAAAGGAGCAGTCTAGAACCCGTTGGGTAATCTTGGCGTAGAGTTTGGCCTTTTTGGCTACCTCTAAAAAATAGTAGGGGCTAATAACCTTGCCTTGCGGATCAATCAAACGGACTAAAGTTTCGTATTTAGTGGTTTCGCCCGATTTGTTATCGATAATCGGTTGATAATAGGGAATTATCCTCCCGTCTTCTAGGGCTTCACGAACGATCCCCACCCAACGGATGTTGTCTTCAAAACGAGCCAAGTCGTCTAAGGACTTATCAAAAATCAACCAAGTTTTTTTGCGCTCTATCGCCGCTTTCAGCGCCAAGTCGGCATGGCGCAAAAGCTGTTTTTTATCGCGGCTAATTCCCGCAGTCATAGACAAAGGAATCCGTTGGCCCGACTTAGGATTGTCGAGCCGCTCAGTCATGGTGTTTTCTAAGAAATATTGAACCTTTTGGGTCCATTTATCGATAGAGGTCGAGCCTTCTTCTAAAACCGCAAATTCGGCGCTAGGTAATTTATAGATCCCCAGGGCTTCGTCGCCAAAATAGGATTTTAGCCGCGCAGAAACCTCCTTTAAAATCAATTCGCCCGTCTCGTAGCCATAAAATTTGTTCATTTCGTTAAACAAATCGACCGAAAAAATGGCCAAAAGGGGTTTTGACGCTCTAGGCAAGTCTTGCAACATCTTCGAGCGCGAGTGCAGCCCGGTGAGTTGATCTAAAAATAGTTTCTTTTGTTCCGCTTCAGAGGCTTCGAAACGGCTTAGCCGATGTTGGGCTTCACGGGCAGCGGTTTGGTCTTGTAACAGCAGCACAACTAAACCCTCTTTTGGGTCTAGTGGGTGAATTGTCACCTGTTGCTGCATATATTCAAAAGGGCTGCCCGTAACCTTTTTAAAGGGAATTTTTATAAACCAGCCACTGGCCAAGTTAAAAAAGTAGGTGGGAACCCCCATTCGTAGGCTCGCGCCAATCTTTCTAACTAGCTGATCTTGGTTAACCTCTGGAAAAACTTCATCTAGCCGTTTGCCGATTACTGCCTTGGGCTCTTGTTTGGTGTAGGTCGAAATCCAACGGTTCCAAAAACGAATCCGTCCCTCAAGGTCCACCACAAAAAGGCCTTCGCCAATCGCGTCGAGTATGGTTGCTTTTTTCAGGTCCATTTCCCTCTAATTGTACCGCCAAGCTGTCCAGCCCATCTTTAGCAGCCGAAGCTACCTTTGACTAGTTAACATAAGGGCAAAAATCTTGTAAGCCTAATATTTTTGAATAATTTCACCTCTCACCCTTGACAGTCTTCACCTAACCCGGTTAGGAAAATCCTAACAAGGATAGGATGTCCATGGCCAGCACCAAGGAAAGGTTAATTTTAGAGGGGCTTAACCTGCTTAAAGAGGCAGGGATAGAAAATCTCAACCTTAGGGCTTTAGCCGCTAGGTTGGGAATCAAAGCCCCTAGTATATATGAACATTTTGCCAGCAAAGCGGATTTGCTTAAAACGCTCAGGGATGAGCTTTGGCAAAGGCTCGCGCGGCAAATGGTTG
The DNA here is from genome assembly GCA_001783695.1 of Candidatus Lambdaproteobacteria bacterium RIFOXYD2_FULL_50_16. GTDB lineage: Bacteria > SAR324 > SAR324 > XYD2-FULL-50-16 > XYD2-FULL-50-16 > XYD2-FULL-50-16. The sequence continues at coordinate 11,859 of MFNE01000026.1, read as the reverse complement.
AAGCCATGGGTCCAGAAACCAAGGCTGAAAACCGCCTCTTGGCGTTAGGGCTTGCGTTTGGCCGTTTTTTTGAAGACGAGCCAGGTCTATCACGGCTTCTTTTAGAAGAACTCCCCCTACGCGCCGAACCTAGCACTGCTCCCCAAACCCCCTATAGTTTGCTGATTAGCGAGATTAACCGTTGGCTAACCTCGATTGGCGGGGATCGGCGTAGTTCCGAGCGGATTGCCTATGGGTTTTGGTCGATCTTGCAAGGGGGGCTGGTTATGCGCCAGAGTCTTTTAAAAGACCTGCGCGCTCCCTTTTCGGCGATGGATAAGGCGAACCTACGCGCCTTTATGGCCGGAATCGCTACCCAAGTAAAAGAGGGAGCCTAGCTTTCTGATAGAATTTGCACCGTTCCATGGTGCATCTCATAATAGGCGGCCACCACTTTTAGTTGGCCCGCCTCTATTCTCGTGGCCAAGAGACTTTCTAGGCGCAACCTTTTGGCCACTTCCTTGGCATTTATCTGCGCTACCTCTTCTGGGTCGTTAGGGTCTTTACAACAAGCAAAAACCGGTTCGATCCGTTCGGTCAAATTTCGCAAATGCCCAATTTTGTCTTTGTGCTCGATGGCCGCGCGAACCGCACCACAGTTTTGGTGTCCTAAAACCATCACCAAAGGTGTTTCTAAAACGGCTACCGCAAATTCAATACTGCCGATTACCACGTCGTCTAAGACATTGCCTGCCACCCGCACCATAAATAAATCGCCGATTACCTGATCAAATATAAGCTGAGGCGGAACCCGAGAGTCCGCGCAACCTAAAATACAAGCCAAAGGTTCCTGGCCTAAGGTAAGTTGCCGTCTAATCTCGATGTTAGCCCGTGGGTGAGACTGCTCGCCAGCCAAAAACCGGCGGTTGCCTTCTAACAGTTTTACTAGCGCTTCTTCAGGGCTCGGTCGCATTTTTTAACGGGCTTGGGTTTGTGGAGGTCCAGGCCTTTTTACCTAATAAAAGGTATTTTGCCAACCGTTACTAAACCCTTAATAGATTGGCGGTTATCAATCATTATTGTTATTTCAAATTTTAAACTTGCTTGAAGTTTAAGTTAATCCTGGCTTTGAAAGCGGTAGCCGCTTATAATAAATCCAATCACCTAACTCACAGGAGCCTCGATGAAAAAAACCGAAAAAAACCTAAAAGACGCGTTCGCCGGAGAAAGCCAAGCCCGAAACAAATATACCTACTTCGCCAAGGTCGCCCAGAAAGAAGGACACCATGGCGTCGCCGCCATTTTTGAAGAGACCGCTCTCAATGAAATGCGCCACGCAAAAGATGAATTTCTACTTTTAGGTGGGTTAGGGGATACGGTTTCCAATCTCAAAGCGGCCATTTCTGGAGAAGATTACGAGGTAAAAAAGATGTATCCCACTATGGCCAAAGAAGCGGAAGAAGAAGGGAACAAGGAAGCAGCCAAGCTATTTAAACAAATCGCCAAGATCGAAGAGCACCACCGCGACCGTTTTCAGCGGCTTCTAGATCTACTTGAGGCAGAGAAACTATACGAGCGCGAAGAGGCAATTGATTGGAAATGCAACGTTTGTGGCCATATCCATCACGGGAAAAAAGCACCTGGAAAATGCCCAACTTGTGGTCACCCACAAGGGCATTTTCTCCCTAGTGACATTTTTTAGAATTTTGGTTTTGGCCCCTTGGTGGATCTAGTTCAAGGAAACACTAGGGGGGGGTCCATTTGAGTTGTTTCTATCTTAAAGGGCAGTTCAAACCAAAAGCGACTACCAACCTCAAGCTCACTTTCCATTTGCAACTTTCCCCCCATCAAGCCAACCAGTTTTTGGGCAATTGCCAACCCTAAACCCGCCCCTTGATGGTTCCTCGTGATACCTTGGTCAACTTGGCGGAAGGGCTCGAAAATAGCTTCAAACTGGCTCTCGGCGATCCCTTGACCCTGATCTAGGACCTCAAATCGCACCAAGCACTGGTCGCCGTCTCCTTCAAGCCGTTTTATTTTATACTCAACCCCTCCCTTTTTGGTAAATTTTATCGCATTGCCTATGAGGTTGGTTAAGACCTGATCTAACATAAACGGATCTCCCAACAAAAACTTCGGCAATTCAGGATCCAAGGAACACTTAAGGGATAATCCAGCTTGAGTCGCCGCAACTTTAAAGAGCCGCTCTAGTTTCGCGCCAACCTCCTGGGTCTCAAAGATCTGGATGCGCGGGTGGAGTCGGTCCGCGTCAATACGCGAAAGGTCTAAAACATTGCGTAAAATATCCAATAACGATTCACCCGAATCTTGAATGATTTTCACCCATTCGCGCTTTTCCCCTCGTAAATAAGGGTCGAGCAATAAAAGCTGCGCAACACCCAAAATACCGTTTAAAGGGGTGCGCAACTCATGACCCATATTGGCTAAAAAGTTGGTTTTTGCTTGGGCCGCCACCTCTGCGTCTAATTTAGCCTCTGATAAATGTTTCAGCGCTGAATTATACGCGGTTACGTCTATTCCCGTTAGAGTAACACTGGTTACCCGTCCTTCACAAGTTCCTGGAACCGCTCTAATCTCAAAGTCAATCTCAACTTCTTGGTTTGGGTTAAAGTGAAGGTTAAAACGGGAACCAAATCCTGTGCTCCAGGCGGTTTCCATTTTATGAAGCGCCACCGCTCTTTGACCAAGGTCCTTAAATAGGTCTAGGACAGAGCACCCGGTCCACACCGCAGGATCAAGGGCGCTAACCGCTGGGTTCATAAAGTTGATTTTTAGGTCTCGATCAAGGCTAATAATCAAATTCGGGGATTGTTCGACCAGTGCTTGCCACCGGGCCTCAGACTGGGCTAAGTTTTGGCGATTGCGATAAGACTCGGTCAAGTCAAAACAAACTAGTTGATAACCAGCCAAGTTGCCGTCAACAATCAGCGGCAAAACCTGGGCCGCCAGATGAATCCGATTTCCAAGCCAATGGTTCAGCTCAAATTCAAGCTTTTTTTCGGTAGCTGTGCCATAAAGCAATTCTTGGCGTATGCGGGATTGGTCCAGGGAGGGGATTAACTCAAAAAAACTTCGCCCCAAAATCTTTTCTGGTAGCTGACCCAGCATCTGAGCGCCTTCTGGGCTTACAAACAACACCTGCCCACGACGGTCCAGGGTCCAGATTCCCATATGGGCTAATTGTAAAAGGTCATCGACCTTCTTTTGCACCTTTTGTAATTGTGGGGAGCAAATCCCTGATTCGATCTGGGCTTCGAGTTCGGTGATCTTTTGCAATAGGGTGGCCCGACTAGCACTTTCTAGGCTCATCTTGTGGACTCCTTATCCAACCCCCCTCTGGTCTAAGCATATTCTAACTAAAAAACCTAAAAATTTCACCTACTATTTATAACAGGCCCCAGATCTAAACCTCAATTTTGTAATCAAGTATTGCTTCGTCACCAGTTATCCCCCGAAAGCCCCAATGCGCCGCAGGGGCTTCAAAAAGGGTGATCTCTAGATCTGCCGGCGCGATGCCAGGGTCCAGTGCAATTTTTTCAAACAAAAGTTTTATTAATCTTTTTTTAGCCTCAATGGACCTTCCGGTTATCAGACTGATTTCGATAACCGTATAGGCGGGGCTGCGCCCCTCTGGATAATAAAAGTCTTCTGGCTCCATCGGGAAAAACCGTTGCGCCCTTTTATTCTTGGGGTAGCCTAACGCCTCAAACATAGCTTCCGCAATCTGGTCTGAAAGCCTCGCCTTAATGGGGTTAAGTTGCTCTTTTAGGCCATAAATTCGAATCATGTTTTATTCGGGTTTTGGTGAGAAGGTTTGCCTAATATATTGTACCAACTGCCAAACTTGAGCGCGTTCTAAGCGGTACTGCCGGTCAAAGCTCGTTCGGGAAAAGGCGGGCATTAAACCGCCGAACTGTCCGCCTCCTTCTTCAATCGACCAGATCAAATACCCATCCCCTACCTCTGCCGCTAAGAGGCGGGGCAGGTTGGTGGGCGCTCGGAATAGGTAGTCCGATTGAGGGCCGTCGCCTTTGCCCGAATCGCCATGGCAATCTTGGCAAAGTTTTTGATAAAGCGCCCCCCCATCCTCTAAGTCGGCCCCGCTAAACCGAGGCGGGGCGCTCAAATCCCGGTAACCGTCAGGCAGACCAAACGATTTGACGTACGCATCCCGATCGAAGCTGCCCCCCACGTTGGCAGGGCCTTGCCGTTGTACAGCACTCTTTTTATTCTTTTTATCCAAAGGGGCGGAACCCATTTGAGCCCAAAGAGGAGTGGTAAAAACCATCCCTAAAATCAAGGTCACCACAAATTTAAGCATACCCTTTTGTCCTATGTAAGGGGTGGCTTTAAAAAAACGCCTGCACCGATTTTTGCCCTTTGCACCCATTTGGTCAAATCCTACCTTCTTGGCAGGGTTGCCAAACTAAAAACGTTACTTTTACTTTTAAAACCACTTGTGTTAGGCTTTGGTCGAACTTATGGGGAAGCGCCATGGAACTAAACCTTTCCTTTTATGGACGTCCTTTGGTTTTAACCCTAAGCCAAAAAGCCCTTAGAGAACTTAGAGAACAACCATCCCCGCTATTTGTGGAGATGGAACTTTGCTTAAAAGACTTCGCTGCCAAGCGAGTGTTGTGTTCCGCGCAGCCTCCGGTTGAGCTGGAATACCAATGGGTCCTTGGCAACCTCGCAATTGCCTACCGGCCTTTATTAGCTCGACTTGCGGCGCCTGATGTTAGTGTCGAAGCTAAAATTAACCAACTTGAGCATAAATACCCCCGTTGGTTATGGTTAGACCTTGATGGCCAAGGTTATTTTGGGATGTTTGGTTTAGACAAGCCTGAACCGGGGAAATCCTTTAAGCTCCCCCTTCTAGGCCCATCTAAACGCCGACAAATCGGCTTATAGGGCCGCAGCCAGAGCAATTAATACCTCTTGGCGAGGCTGCCCCATCTGGTCGTTTGGCGGGACTCCTTGGCCGTAAAGTAAGATCAAGGGCAAACCTTGCAGCGCCTCAATCGGGTAATAGACCCCTAAGGCCCAGCCGGTCAAAGTCTGGGAGCGCCCGCCCCCACTTTCCCATTGCCAATCAGGGATTTGAGCTTGAGCCAAGGTTAGATCGGCCCAATATTTGATCCCGTCCTCCTCAATTGATTGGCGGTATTTGGCCCGGTAAAACCGTTGGGAGCGAAATTCGTTTCGAAAGTACCCGGGCACCGGCAGGTTTCCGGTTAAACTACCCAGATTAAAACTTGTAAAAAAGTCCGGTTGCTCTCCCCACCCAGCCTGCATCTCCAAACCGCCCCCTTGCCAAGGGGATAGGCGGCCTAGACCTTTTATTTGAAAAACCTTCGGGCTAGGTGCAGCCTCTAGCGCCCAAATTTTAAGGCCTTGCCTATAAAACTGATCGATTTGTAGATAATACCCTTGAACCTGGAGACTTTCTTCTATCTCTTGATTGCCCAAAGATAATCCCACTCGTGTTTCCTTAAAATTGGTCGGCAATTCTAAACCTCGGGCGGTTTCTGCGGAGGTTTGGTTTAAATAGGTTTTGCCCCCGGCATCGACCTTGAGTCGGTTGTCTTTTGAACCTGTTATGTTCCAACTGAGGTTAACAGTTTGGCTATGGCTGAAAAACGCTAAGTTGTTGAGGTGCCTGCCACGGTCATAAAGGGCCCTTGAATCCCCTTCGTTAACCACCAAGGTTTTCGATTGGAGGCCGAAAGAGCCGTCTTGATAATTTAATAAAAGCTGATTGGTTTTTAAAGCCCCCCATACCTGGGTTTGGTCTGGCGAGAATTTCGGGTGGTAGGTAGCTTCCCAGAAACTGGTGTGCAAACCTTGATTGGCAAAGGGTACCGCATAGCCGGCAAAAAACACCCAATCCCGTTGCACTGGGGGTTCCTGGGCCCACAAAGGAGTGGCGGCAAAACAAATAATTAGAACCAGGAACCGCCAAAAAAACATCAATCTACCTTGTGTTTTTCGGCTAGGATGATTTTGATCCGCTCAAAGCGGGCCTCGACCTGTCCTTGCATCTCCTCGAACTCTTCAGTTAGTTTTTTGCCACTCATTACTTCCCCGCTACGAGCGACTCCACGCAGAAAGGACTCATATCCTCTGTGAGCGTGAAAATAACCGCCAGGGGAAACGATGTAGCGGGCGACCAACTCGTGGCATTTGGCGCATTCAACAAAAACCTTATCTGGCTCTCCAGATTCGCGCACCAAAAGGTTACGCTGTTCGTGACTGCCGCAAAGTTGGCAGGTTTGGCGATGGACTTCCATGGGTTCTCCTTTTGGTTTAGTTCAGGATAAAGGGCCAATACCAAGCGCCCAAAACCAGAGTGGAGGCTAAGGCAACCAAGCTAATCAAAACCCCTGGCCGATACATATCACGGGTCTCTAAGAGCCCAGAACCAAAGGCAATCGCGTTGGGCGGGGTGGAGATGGGTAGAGCCATGGCCGTTGAACAATTCATAGCGATCATAATGGCCAGTAGCCCAACCTCTTGATTTAACGAAACCGCCAAGGGAACCAGCAAGTTAGCTGTGGCGGTGTTAGACATAAAAGTGGTCATTAAAGCGGCCACTATCCCAAAGGCAACCAAGATTATCCAAAAGGTTTGGTCCTCGGGAATCAGGGTAACAATCTTGGCAGTCAACCCGCTTTTGTCGAGTCCAACCCCCAAACAAATACCCCCGCCCACCATAAACAAAACATCCCAAGGCAGGGCTTTAAAATCGGGGCCTTTTAGTAGTCCAAAACCAAAGGCGAGGATTACGGGGATCAAAGATAAGGTACCAATCGAAAGGTCTAAAAGATCAGAGGCAAACCAGCAGGTTACGGTTAAACCAAAAATACCTAAAACCAACTTTTGCACTCCACTAAGCCCCCCTTCGGAAGCTTCGGGGAGTTCAAGTTGATAGCCCCCATGGGGGAATATTTTTAAGAGGAAAAACCAAAGAATAAATATAAAAAACAACATAAAGGGGATGGTTGCGGCCATCCAACCTAAAAAACTGATATGCACCCCTTTGGTAGCCATAAAGTTTAAGGCAATCGCATTGGGCGGGGTGCCAATGGGGGTGCCTAATCCGCCCAAATTACATGCAAACGGAATAGAAACCGCCAGTCCTTTTGCAAAAGGGTTGCCTTCGGGGATCTTTTGCGCGACAGGCAACAAGATAGCAAACATCATGGCCGCCGTGGCCGTGTTACTCATCCACATCGACAAAAGCGCCGAAGCCATCATAAACCCAAGCATCGCTTTGGCGGGACTGGTGCCGGTCCATTTGAGCAGACCATTGGCCAGCCGCCGGTCCAGGCCAAACTTATGAAGCAGAGAGGCCAGTACAAAACCACCTAAAAACAAGAGGATAATCTCTGAAAAAAACGGGGCTAGATAGGGGGCGCGGGCACCTTTAGGCGCGGCTGGATCAATCGCGGGGACCAACCAAACCAACTGCAAAAGCAATATCATGAAGCTGGTCAAATAAAGCGGAATCCATTCGGTCACCCAAAATAAAGCGGCCAAAACCAGGATCATAAAAGAAACGGATTGTGGCAGGTTCAGACCTAAAAGGTCGCTCACAATTCCGCTAGAAACCAGTCCCCAAGCCAAAGCCAAGGCAATGGGAACAGAGATCATAAATTTTTTATTAAGCTTGTCCATGAGACCTCCCTAGCTAGAACTGCCATGTTACCCCCTTATATTAACGGGGGCAAGGGCTGGCGAAAAATCTTACAGAACCTTGATCTTTCTTTAATATCTACACAGGCGATTTTTTGGAGGAACCAGCTAATGCTTTTGATTAAACAAACGGGTAAGGCAGCGGTCCAGAGCATTGGCAAAACCCTCTTTATCCTTGGCATTAAGCGCTTTGGGGCCCGAGGTTTCGATACCCACCTCGCGCAAATCAGCAGAAAAATTGCGCATGGCGAGGCGTTCTCGAATATTGGAGGGAGTGAATTCTTTACCTCGATGGTCAATGGCCAGGGTCCCTTTGGCTAAAACTAAACTGGCAAGGGGGATATCGCCGGTGACCACCAAGTCGCCTGGGACACATTTTTCTACGATGTAGGCGTCTGCTTGATCAGGCCCGGCTTCGACCACATGGAACTTGATCCACCGGCACCGAGGGATTTCTAATACCCGGTTGGCCACTAGTAAAACGGGGATTCGGCGTTTGATAGCTGCTTTAAAAATCAACTCTTTTACTAGCTTCGGGCAAGCATCGGCGTCGATATAAAGGATAAAAGGGGCGAGTTCTAGATCTTCCAAAAGGCTCGAACCTGTTCGAAATTTTGGGCCGCAAAACCAACGCGGGTAGGGGGCAAATGGTCGCGGCGCAGTTCTGTAACTAAATACCCGGCTTCTTCGGCAGCGGCTAATTCTTCGGCGATATCTGATAAAAAAAGGATTTCGCTGGGATTCACTCCCGTACTTTCGGCAATATTTTGATAGGACCGCACCTCTTTTTTGCCCCCAATTTGAGTATCAAAATAGTAGGTTAACCACTGGTTTAAGTCACCTGCTACTGAATACCCAAAAATTAGTTTCTGCGCCAATACAGAACCGGAAGAATAGATTCCTAATTTTAGACCCGCTCCGGCCCAGGCTTTAAGCACCCCAGGCACTTCAGGATAAACATGTCCCTTCAGTTGCCCCGACTGGTATCCAGCCTGCCAGATTAGTCCTTGCAAGGACTTGAGCCGAGGTTCCTTTAAATCGGCTTTAATCCAACCTAAAAGGATCTGTCCAAGTTGCTCTAAATCCTGGTATCCAGGGTCCTCGCCAAGGCTTTTTAAAATAAAAGAAACCGCCGTTTCTTGGGCGTGGTTTTTTAAAAAGCTAGGTAACGCTTTGGCCGCAAAGGGGAACAACTCTTTATGAACAAAGTCGATAGAGCTAGTTGTGCCCTCAATGTCCATCAAAACCAATTTCACTTAAAATACCTTTTTTCGATCTCAGACCCTGTGTATTGCGCCACCCATCCTTCGGGATTGGTAAAAATACGAATTGCCTTGCAATGGTAGGCTGGAGCCAAATCGAACCAATGTTTGGTGTTAGCAGGAATCGCTATAAAATCGTTTCGGTAACACATCAGACTAGCCACAACACCGTCTGCAAAGTGTAGCCAAAATTCCCCCTGCCCATCGACAAAAAAACGCACCTCATCTTCGGTATGTACATGTTCTTGCAAAAATTTGTGGCGAATCGCTTCGAGATTAGGAGTTTCAGGGTGCACATTGATCACGTCTGCCGCCAAAAAACCGTGTTTTTCCATAAACGGTTTCACTTCATGCTGATAGGCAGCCAGAATGGTTTCTGGAGAGTCATCGTTTGTAAGCAGGGCCTTGGCTTCCCAGCGGGAAAAAGTTAATCCCCGGCTGGCCAAGATTCGGGTGATTTGTTCGGCGTCGGTAATTTTTTGGTTTTGGTCTGGAAAATAGAGTTCACTCACCTCTTACCTCTTCTGATGGACATGATATTTAAAAACATATTCAAAAACCTCTAAATGCCGTTTGGCCTCAGCCAAAGATTCCCCCCAAACGTAAAGCCCGTGGCCCCTTAGCAAAAATCCCCAAGTTGAGGGATATAAATTAAGGGCCGTTTGGACCTCCAAGGCTAAAACCGCCATGTCTTGGCTATTTTCCAAAGCTGGCAATTCGATTACTTCCTCGTGGCTTTTTATCCCTTTAAAACCCTTTAAAAGCTCTAACCCGCCTAATCGAAGCACCGTCTTGCCAGGGTATAAATCGGCAAATAACAGACTGTCTAAATGGTGACTATGGAGCACCGCCCCGGCTTGAGTGAGACGGTATAAAACCAGATGGAGCGCCGTTTCATCTGACGAGCGCCGCCCGTGCCCCAAACTAGGGTGAGCCCGCCCCGTATTTATTTCAATTGGGATTAAATTCTGCGCCTCAAATAGGCTTTTGTCGATCCCTGATTCAGAGACCAAAGCGTATCCAGGTAATGCTAAAGAGCGCAACGAATAGTTGCCACTGGTCGCCGGATTATGCCCGGCCGCGTTGAGCTGGCGGACCAGAATGGCTAGGGATTGGGCTTGTTGAGAGTCGTTCATAAACCCCCTCTAAGTTGATTCAGGGCCAAGCTTAAGGTTTCCATTTTTTTCGCAAAACAAAACCGAATCAACTGCGTTCCTTGGTTTGATTCTAAATAAAAGGATGACAAGGGCAGAGCTGCGACTTTTTTTGTATGGATCAACTCTTGGCTGAAGGACACATCTGTCTGTCCATTCGGAACCTGGGCCAATAGAAAATAGGTGCCCTGTGGTCTTTGGGGTTTAAAGCCCAATGAGGTAAGACCCTGGATTAAATAATCCCGTTTTTTAAAATATTGCGCTCGAAATTCAGGGAGATAGGTCTTCAGGCGAGGCAAGGTGTTGGCCAGCGCGATTTGCAAAGGATGGGCTAAACAAAAGGTAATAAACTGATGTACATGGTGGATCGGTTTAATTAGCTCATGGGGCCCCATGGCCCAACCTATCTTCCAGCCGGTCAAACTCAAGGTTTTACCCATACTTGAAATAGTGACTACCCTCTGCCGCATTCCTGGAAGACTAGCAAGGGGAATATGGGGGGTCTCAAAGGTCAAAAACTCGTAAACCTCGTCGCAAATAACATAGAGGTCGTGTTTTTGGGCAAACAGGGCTAGTTTTTCTAATTCGGCTTGGCTAAAAACCTTGCCAGTGGGGTTGTGGGGATTATTTAAAATCAAAGCTTTGGTCTTGGGGCCGCAAAGGTCCTCCATCCGGTCCCAATCAATCTCCAGCCCTGGAAAGGGCAGGGTCACTGGGCAGATCTTAACCCCATGCAGGCGGGCAGAGGCTAGGTAAGAATCATACAAAGGCTCAAAACACAACAATTCTTCCCCAGGAGCTAGGAGCGCGACAATCGTCGAATAAATCGCTTCAGAAGCGCCGACGGTAACTAAAATTTCTTGGGCGGGGTCCAAACTTAGCTTGTATTGTTCCAGGTAGAAGTCGGCCAACCCTTGGCGGAGGCTAATCGCCCCCATTGAAGGGGCGTATTGGTGGGGGCCGGTTTTAATGGCGTCTATGGCCAGTTCCTTAATCCACTCTGGGCCGTCGAAGTCCGGGAATCCTTGAGCAAGATTGATCGCCCCTGCCTGATTGGCGAGTCTGGTCAAGGTTGTAAACACGGACTCACCAAAACCGGTGGCAATAGGATTGAGTGGTTTCATAGTTCTTCTTACAGGTTTAAGATTGAGAAATTACCCATCGGCCCCGCCTTGTAAAGCCTTTTTAGACAAAGAAGCCTCCGAGGGAATTTACCTTTTCGAATTAAAGTATTTATTGTAATTATTAAGGGGAGTCTTTTTTTTCAGAGGAGATTTGGGTATTCAAAAGTTTATTCGCTTTAGCCTAATTTTCTTTGGACTTTGCTGGGGGCTTCCTACCCTGGCTCAGCCGCTCCCCCTACCAATAGGCCCCTGGCCAATGGTCAGCCTCCATCCCTGCCTTAGCCATCTTGCTGAGCCTTCTGGAGAATTAGGAGTTACCGAGGTGGCTGGTCAAACCTTTGCCCCCTTAAACACCAAACCAGATAAAGCCGTTTACTCTTTAGGGTTTTCTTTAGAAGCCCCTAGGCTAGAGGTGGACTATAATTCGGGCGAGGTAAAAGGCGATTACCTATTACAACAATTTATTGGTTATACCCAACAATAGGAGGTTTGGCTCTTTAGGCGGGAACCGAAGGGGAACAGGGCACTGGCTTTGGATTAATCTTGGCCCAGTATTTTTTGAAGCTGAATCAGGGGCATGACTTCGGCCAATCTTGAGTTTAGTGGCCAGGATTCCTAGAAGCC
>MFNE01000025.1 GCA_001783695.1 Candidatus Lambdaproteobacteria bacterium RIFOXYD2_FULL_50_16 | reverse complement strand
TTGCCGAAATACCAGTTGTGAATTGCGGGCGGATATCGGATGATTGTAACAATCTTAAGGGCGGGGTCGGCAAGAGTCGGGTTGTGAATTGCGGGCGGATATCGGATGATTGTAACAGATAGCGTCGGCGGCCAGCGCTGCCTGCTGTTGTGAATTGCGGGCGGATATCGGATGATTGTAACTATGGCCGCCGAAGCGGGCTAAGTGAGACAGTTGTGAATTGCGGGCGGATATCGGATGATTGTAACCATATCTCCAACCAGCCCCCCGGGGGGGCGTTGTGAATTGCGGGCGGATATCGGATGATTGTAACCCCAGCCCGGCGGCATCGGCCAACACATTTGTTGTGAATTGCGGGCGGATATCGGATGATTGTAACTGGGGGCGTGATCAACGTGCGTAACGAGGTGTTGTGAATTGCGGGCGGATATCGGATGATTGTAACATTTCGCCCCTAAAGTACGATTTAAAACACGTTGTGAATTGCGGGCGGATATCGGATGATTGTAACCCTTGCGAATCCACCCACAAACAGCGAAACGTTGTGAATTGCGGGCGGATATCGGATGATTGTAACATTTTCTAAAGGATGGTCTCCGACCAACCTGTTGTGAATTGCGGGCGGATATCGGATGATTGTAACTAATCGCTTGGCAATCTAGACAACAAAAGGCTTCGCAGTCGGTTGGGCTACAAAAAAGTGAGTTGGTCTGGCGCTTTTTCAGTAGGTCCACGTATTTTTCCGTAAAAAGTTTTCATGCGTGCGTATTGAGAATCGGTGAATTTCAGGATGCGCACCTGTCCGTCGTCAGGTAAGCGTTTTTCTGCGCGGGACTCGTGTACGTCCAGCACTTCTTCGCTAGCACAGGGTCGCGCGTAAACTGAATATTGCAACATTAGGTATCCCTCATCTAAAAGGAAGTCGTGAAACTCCCGATAAGCGGCTTTGGCCTCGGGAGTATCGACGGGTAGGTCGAACATGACTAGAATCCACATGCTACGCATTCCTCCGAAAATCATAAATTCTCACTTTGATGGCGTACAAACTCAGGTATCTCCAAGGTTTTAGTCTCACCCATAATTACCTGTTTTAAACTGGCTGCATAGCGCTCTACCCCTACAAAAATGGGCATCTGCGCCCCATTGAGAAGGCAGGTTCCGGTTAGCAAACCCAAGAGCCGATGGCGAACTAGTTGATCCAACTCAAAATCTTCACTCTCTTTTTCTACCCTGATTTTGAATGCTTCCAAGTCTGCTAAAGGACGAAGTGGCTCCATTAGATCGTCAGCCAATGCATGGGCATCATATTGATTACGATGGTGAAGGCCTAGTGCGGGATGCAGTCCAGTGGCACAAAGAGCGCGTGCGCACAAAGAACGCAATAATGCGTAACCGTAATCCAAACAAGCATTCACCCCGCCCTGGTGTCCTCCTCGTCGGAACCCAGAGCCCATCATCTTTGGCCAATAAAGTTTGGCAAATTGGGCTTCAATATTGCTGGGGTCGCCGCTAACTACTTTTTTAACATATTCAACCTCGTTTATGGGATGGGCAGATACCAAAGCCAAGGCCTTAGCCTGTTCGCGGATTTTCGCTTTTACGATTGCTTGCCAAAGCCGTTTGCCTTGTGGGGCTTTGAGGGCAACCTGGGCGTGTAAACTTTGGGCATGGAGACTGTGGCCCGCCAGCGGAGAGAGGATTCCTACTGGAAGGTGATGCTCATCATTGACGATTAGGGCAATGTTTTCCTTGGCACATTCGCGCAGTAACGCAAAGCTCAAGTGTATGGCAGGATGGTCCAGCACCAAGACCCCTAGATCTTCCAAAGGAGCAGTGACCTCGTCCATTTCAGGTCGTTGGATCCTTAATTGTCGATGCCACACCCCTAAAGATGCGGCATGTCCAATCTCAATGATTCGCTTATTCACGAGCCTCTTTGATGCGGCCCAAAGGATCAATGTAAAGCTTGGTCCCGCGATAGGAACCGGGCGTGAAAGACCCCGCGCCTAGATTCTTTTCCAGTGTGGCATCGGTGTGAAGCCGGAAATGGACATGGAGCTGGTTGTCCATTTTTTGAACTCGGAAAATTCCTTCATATCCAGGTTTTGGGTCCCTAATCAGGTCGTTAATACAAAGCCAGCAGACTAGACGTTTCCCAGGGCCGTGATCGGTTTGAACCATAGGCTTTTTTTCGATGCGCACCCGCTTTGCGGCCTCCATCGCGGTGACTACGCCCCCGCTACGCTTCCCGGTGGCTAGGTCTTCGATGATCTCAATGTGATGGTTGTTGCCGAATATATAAAATTTGTAATCGGTTCCCTCGGGGTGGCCTTTGGAGACCGGGAAAATGGCTCCCTCTGTAAACCGATTTGCTAACCTAACCTTTTTGATTGGAGTTTTGCCGTCTTTATGGAAAATGGGCTCGGCGAAGGCTTTTTTGGCGTTGCCGCCATATTCGGCCAGACGAGCCGCTAAAAGACCTCGCAGCCAGGGATCGCGGACTTTGGGCACTTCGGTATCTTTAAGCTCTGAAATAGATTTGCGGTGAACTAAAACCTCGACCAACTCGGTTTCTTCGGGTTCATCGGCTTTTGCTTTTTTAGCACCCTTGGTCAGCCAAGCTTTACCTTTGCCGTAGGCTGTTTCTTCCGTGAGTGCCCCACTCAACTTGCGCATGGGGGCATGCGAAACAATGATGTTCTTGAGCCATTTTTCGGTTTGTTCGGCCAAATCGGGCCAAGGGGCGGGCAGGGGCAACTGCCGGTCGTCCAGGGCTAAGTGACCGTATTTCGCCGAAGCCTTGCCCAGCCGCTGCATCAACCCCACATCGGTCAAGGCGGTCACCAAGGCGTCGAGAGCGTGGTGGCGGTGGTCGTCGCGAGATTTTGGGGCGTCTTGAATGTCGTCTTTCTTCCCGCGCCAAAGGTTGTTTAAACTCCATTTGCGGCGCAAGGCTGCCGTATAGGAACCGCTGGTGACCTCTATCTTACAACCCAATTGTTGGAGATAATTTTTAACCTCCAAACTGATGTACCGGGTATCACTTAGTTGTCGATTAGTAAATTGGGCCAACCAATCTTCTAACGGTTTATCCTTTAAAAAAAAGCGGTTTTTCTTTTCTCTTGGCATTGATTCCAAATCCAACAATCTCTGCCGGATTTCAGGGAACCGGTCTGTCTCACCATAGGCCTCAAAGGGAGTGAGGCCTTTTTTTACTTGGCGGTTTTCAAAGGACATACACAAGGTTTTGTTCATGTATGAATCGTCCAAACTGCGCGAGTAAGGCAGAATGTGTTCGATGTCCACCTCTGAGCCAAAGAGCATTGCTGGAGTAATCGTTTGGCCGGTATAGGGGCAAACTCCTTTGCATTCGGCCCAAAGCCGATATTTGAGTAAGGCTTCACCGGTGATCTGCAAAATCCCCAATTCCTCCAATTGGACTTTTGCCTCGTTATTTAATTTTTCATTCACTTTTTGCTGTTTTTGGATACGCTCGCGGGCTTTTTTGCCCTGTTTGGCGTCCCGAGTCAGTTCGACCCGGATTACGTCAGGCAGGCCCCAGGTGGCGATTAGGGCATTTACTATTTTGCGTGTCTGGTTCAGTGCCTTTCCAACCACGGGGTTGTTGGTCCTGGGCGGGGGCGCGAGGACTTCCGCCTCTCCGATAGGTTTTGCCCCGGCGTGATAGCCCGCTTGCTGTAAAGCTTGGGCATAGGGCAGCCCAGTTCGTAGATGAGGAAGGAGCAGGCAAATTGCCTTGCGCGACAGTGGTGAATAACCTGATTCCAGTTCCAATATGGTGAGGTGATAAGCGGTCTCTAAAGGGAGTTTCCAATGACTTTCAAGCCGTTTGAAAAGGTCACGGCGGTCGTTGATGGTGAGGAGATCGGTAATTAACTCAAATTGTTTGTTTCCCAATGTTTGCCAAAGGGTTCCTAATATTTTTTGCAACTTAACGGACGTTCGATTTCCAGGGATTTTGTGCTCCTTATCCTCGAAATTTAAGTGTTCACCTGCATGTAAAGATAGGGCTTTGCGGATTTGGCCTAGGGTGATTTGGTCGTGGGTTTGGAGGTGCTGAAAAATAGCCTCCCTTTCCGTTTCACTTAAACACCGGTACGCCCTCTCATCAGGGTTGAAAATCAGCAAATGATTCAGCTCTTGGCGAGTACGAAATTCCTGAAATTCTAAACAAGCCTTGGCCGCTCGTTTTCGCTGGGGCTCCAAGGTGCAGGGGCCAACCAAAAATTTTTGCAGTTTAAGGGGGCGTTGGAAGAAAAGGGCCCGATATACTTCCGCTTTCAGGCCCTCGCTAAGTGTGTTTGGATGGTGTGTTTGCTGGGCAGTCCACAGTTGTTCAAACTCATGTTGATACATGGCTCGTTCAGTGTGAGTGCCCCGCTTTTTGGGTAGGTCGGCCAAATACTCTCCGAGGGTTCTTGCACCGACCACTTGCATTGCGGCTTTGAGTTGAGAAATTTCCCCAAGCACAGCCCCCAGGTCTTTTTCCTCTTGGGTAGCATTTTTTTGGGCTTTTTTGGGGGTAGCCTCAGCATCCGCTTGTTCGTCTCTTTGGATTAGTTCGAGAATGCGGGCATCATCCTCAAACCCGGTTAATTTGCTTTTTCGATTACTTAAAAAGCCCCGGCGTTTGTTCATATGAAGGAAACATCGCCCCAACTCAAAAAGGGACAAAGGGTGATCGAGCCCGGTTTTGCGGAAGAGATAGGGGCTAAAGACTATCAATTGATCACGGTCTTTTTTAGATTCGGGCCAGAGACCTGATCTGGTTAATACATTGGTTAAGGTGTCCCGACGCATTTGCCGCCGGTTAAGAGTACGACGCATGGCGCGTTTAAGGCGACGGGCCGCATTTTTAGGAAGTTCGCTTTTGGCTTCGAGCACCGAAGGAAAGATTCGAGAGCCACCTCCCAATATGTTTCCAGAAGTTTCAGAAGTTTCAGATTCTTCAATCAATGCCCAACCGACAGATGCCACACCTAAATCTAGGCCTAAGATACGTTTGCTCATTTTTAGCTTCCCTTTAGACTAAATTGGTTATAAAATAAACCCGCAATCGTCCGATATCCGCCCGTGTTGCTTTATGCATTCATAACAAGAAGCATTGCTTCGCAGGTAACTCTTCGGAGAACCGCCAGCCTCCTGCAAAGGGGGCTGTAAAACTCACCTCCCTTTTAACACCTCTCCTTTTTAATTTCAAGACAGTGTAATTTTAACTGTTTAGTTGCCACATCCTCATATTTTGCCTCAGGCGAAAATGGTTTTTTTCTTGAATAGAGAAATGAATCTCAATCAAGGAAAAGGGGACCTAGTATTTATAGACCCTCCTTACACCGTCCGACACAATCAAAATGGATTTGCGAAGTACAATGAGAAGCTTTTTGCGTGGAACGATCAAAAACGTTTACGATATTTCGTGCGAGACGCTCGAAGCAGAGGGGCTTTTATAGTAATGATTAATGCAAATCATAAATCCATACATGAGCTTTATCAGAAGGGATTTGATTTAGAAACAGTCTCAAGATTCAGCCCAAATGCAGCAGGAGCGAAAAACCGTGGTAGTTTTGAAGAGTTACTAGATAGCATAGTCACGAGATTGTAGCCCATAAAAAAATACACCTGATATGAATTGCCGCTAGAAAGGAATCCGCATTTTTAGCGTATCTG
>MFNE01000024.1:66274-115072 GCA_001783695.1 Candidatus Lambdaproteobacteria bacterium RIFOXYD2_FULL_50_16 | reverse complement strand
ACCGGTATGTTTGGTATGCTCGGAGCCCTTAAGGACCCAAAGGTCCAAAAGGGCCTGGGCGTCGCCTTGCAAATGGCCGGGCTTTTAGGCGCTTTAGCGGAGGAGTAAAAGTCAAGAGCCCACTTAAGGGTGGGCTTGAGGCAAAAAAAAACCCGCAGAAGCGGGTTTTTTTTTGTGGAGGTTGGACCTACCTGGAGTTTAGGAACGCTCCCCACAAAAGAAGGCTACTATTTAACCTGTACATACCAAATATATTCACCGCTTTGTTCTTCGGACTTGAGGATCGGGTTCCCGGTGCGCTCACTCCAAGAAGGCATGTCTTTGTTCGAACCAGGATCGGTGCAAACCATCCGCAGCACCTGGCCACTGGCCATGGTGCCAACCGCTTTTTTGGTTTTTAAAACTGGCAGGGGACAACCTAGTCCCCGGCAATCCAACTCTTGATCGACTTTAATATCGCTCATCTCTTTTCTCGTGCTCCGAAGGGTTAAATAAAAAGTTGGATATCCGTATCAGCAGCGTAATCCAGGAAATTGGCCGCCCCAGCGTACTCGATACCATCGATAAAATCTTTTTTGTCAAAGCCGAAGACGTCCATCGTCATCTGGCAAGCGATCATAGTCACCCCGACGTCAATACACAACTCCCGCAATTCTTCGATGCTGGCAACCCCGTTATTTTTGAAGGTCTGCTTCATCAAGCCCGTCGCCACCCCTTCGAAACCGGGCATCCCGGCCATCAAAGCGTTGGGGATGGGCCAATT
This sequence comes from Candidatus Lambdaproteobacteria bacterium RIFOXYD2_FULL_50_16, assembly GCA_001783695.1. GTDB lineage: Bacteria > SAR324 > SAR324 > XYD2-FULL-50-16 > XYD2-FULL-50-16 > XYD2-FULL-50-16. Next base: position 114,309 of record MFNE01000024.1, on the reverse strand, counting down.
GATATTTTTAAACCATTTGGGCCCAAAGGGCATGTTCATGGGCATTGCCGGGTTGCCCAAAGGCGAGACCTGGGCGTCGATTTTGCGTTTTAACAGCGGCAATCCGTAAAAGGTAAAAAAGATCTTTACTTCCATATCCATTGCGGCGGCGGCACTCGCTAAGATAAAGGGGGGATAAGCCCAGTCTAACGTTCCCTTCGAGGCGATTAGCGCCATTTTTTTTGGTTCAGCCATGGCATTACTCCCAGTTGGCGTTGTTGGCTTAAAGCCAAGTGTTTACTTTGTGTTGTTCGACCAGTTCGACAAAGCCGTCATAATCAATAACCTGGACCGCTTCGTTTAAATCCTTTACCCCGCGCGCCTCGACATCGGCTATCAGCGCGTAAAACTCATGTTGGGACAAGGCGTTAGCTAGTTTTTCCGCCGAACACCCCTTGGCCCGGCCCGCGTAAATCCCGTCCTCGATCAACAAGACCGGGTCTCCAGGAAGCGCGAAACGCAAGGCCATGTCAAAGCTGCCGTTGCAATAAGGCGATTTGTTGATAATATGTAGCATAGTATTCCCCTTTTTGTCCTTGGATCTTCTATTGCGGGATGATGCAATCTTGCTCGGCCATCTTCTGGCCCATTTCGTCGGGCTCTAAAACCTCGACGGCGATACAAAAATCGTCGGGGGTCAGGCCCCGTTCCGCCATCGACTTCGAATCGACATAGATTTGCTCGACATCATAGTCTTCGAGCACCCCCAGGGTTTTCATAAAGCCTTTGATTTCCAGTTTGGTGGTGTCTTGGTCCTTTAATAGGCAAAACAAACCGTCCCCAATAAAGGCCATGGAGATCTCTTGGTCGTAAGCGGCCATGATCAGCACCATTTCTAACCCTTCGTAAGGATAGATGGTGCCGTGCGGTGGGCGGCGCACCACATGCATGATTTTTTTTACTTCTTCACCCATGGCCTTTAGTCTCCAAAAATCATTAAGCGGTCCACTCGAATGGCGATGTCTGTCAACACACCCAAGCCCGTGATACTAGCGTTTCGAGACAAGACCTCATCAGCGATGCCACGGCGTTTGGAGGCGGCAATGCAGCTTAAAATCTCCACTCCTTGGTCACCTAATTCAGACCATCTTTGCACAATGTTACGGTCGTCTTGAGGAGGGCTGGCTAGGTTGGTGACGTTATACACCCCGTCGTTGTATAAAAAAACCGCCTCCACTTCATGCCCGCGAGCCATGGCCGCTTTGACAAATTGATAAGCGGTGTCAGCCGCTTGGTGGTTATAGGGGCCTTCTTTAAGTAGAATCCCAAATTTCATCTCTCCCTCTGAGTAGAAGATATATGCCTTGCGCGGAATATACAAATATTTGCATACGCACTTTTCCGTAATGCTGCTATACGGGTTGTAACCTTGTCAACAAATTTTAAAATAAATAATATTTCTAATGCGAGCTATATGCTTAGTCCTTTACTGGCCTTGAATTCAGATCAATTTATAAAGTTAAATCCCCTATCAAATAGGTCCCCGAGTCGGCCCAATGGCCAGATTTTTTAGCTTGCCTTTAGGGCTAAACCCAACACCTATCCTCTCACTCTGTTTCTCTTGCGGTCAGCTTAAAGGGTGGGCAAGACAGCAATTTTTTCTTTGACAGTGAAACCGTTGGATGGTACTTCTTTTATGTCTATATACATATATACCTATAATTTAACAAAAATAGGTCGGTCAGCCCGTCCAGGCCCAACCAGAGGAGCCCATGAACTACGGCTTTTTGATCAACAACTCCAAATGTATCGGCTGTCACGCCTGTTCGACTGCCTGCAAATCGGAGAATCAGGTCCCACTTGGGGTCTTCCGCACCTGGGTCAAATACACCGAGGTAGGCCGCTATCCCGACGTCAGGCGCAATTTTCAGGTTAATCGCTGCAACCATTGCATGAATCCCCCCTGTGTGGAGATTTGCCCGGTAGCCGCCATGACCCAAAGGGACGATGGAATTGTCGGCTATAACGCCGATTTGTGTATTGGATGCAAGTCCTGTATGCAAGCCTGCCCTTACAACTCTATCTATATCGACCCTGAAACCAATACTGCTCAAAAATGCCATTTCTGCGCGCATCGGGTGGATAACGGGATCGAACCCGCTTGTGTAGTAGTTTGCCCACAACATGCCATTGTTGCTGGAGACTTAGACGATCCGGCCTCTGAAATTAGCCGAGAGATTTCCAAGCACAACGTGACCGTCCGCAAACCGGAACAGGGAACTGCGCCAAAGTGTTTCTATGTGGATGGACACCAAGCCGCCTTGACCCCTACCGTAACCGAAGGCCACTCGAAAAGCTTCCTTTGGGGAGATATTCCAAGCGAAGAGATGAAGCAAGCTGAACCTAGCTGCGAACCCCTCTTGTATATGGGTGACGGCGAGCATATGGTGCAAACCCGCGCCAACGTCGGGCACAAGGTGCCTTGGCATTGGCAAGTACCCGCTTATTTAGTAACCAAGGGAATCGCCTCTGGCACCTTTATGTTAATGGCTATGGCCTTTATCTACCATCTCGCCGACCTTGGCGGACCAACCAAGGTTGCGGTAGGCCTGATTACTATGGGATTTTTAGCTCTAACCGGGGTCTTTTTGATCCTGGATTTAGAGCGCCCAGAGCGGTTTATTCGGGTTATGTTAAGACCGCAGTTCAAGTCTTGGTTAGTAAGAGGTGCTTATATTATCAATGCGTTTGCCGGTTTAGTGGCCCTTTGGTGGGGTGCCGAATTGGCGGTGTTGTTCGGGATGATCGACCAAGTCCCGGTCGGGCTGACCCATGTGACCATGTACCTAGGGTTTCCACTGGCCTTGGCCGCTTCGGTTTACACCGCCTTTTTATTCGGCCAAGCCGAAGGCCGCGACTTTTGGCAAAGCCCTCTCTTGCCCTTCCATTTCTTGACCCAATCCGTGATGGCAGGGGGAGCGGCATTGTTGATTGCCAACCTGTTTGTCCCCCTCGACCCCGATTTTCTCGGGCTAGCTAGCCACGCCTTGGCGATTGGACTGGTTACGAACCTGATGATGATCTTTTTAGGCGAATTTGGCATGAGCCACCCCACGGATACCGCCAGATCAGCCGCCCATAAAATCACCCATGGCGAATACAAGGTCCATTTTTGGGGTGGGGCAATTGTTGTAGGGGGCTTGCTCCCGATTGGTCTGATGATTGTGGGTCTGGCCCCGGTAGCCGCGTTGGCCGCCCTGGCTGGGCTATACTTCTATGAACACGCATTTGTCATGGCACCCCAAAAAGTGCCCAACAGCTAGAGAGCGACGATGAAACCAGATAAAGGACACGCCGAACAGCGGCCTCAGTTCACCGTCGTTGGTGGCGAGCCGGTACAAATGACCCAGGTCAAACACCCAGACGGGCGGATGTCTAGTTATCCGCCGCCTGAACATTGGCACGATTGGAAAGAAGCAGACGCCAAGGCTTGGCCAAAGAAGCAGACGAATCAATATACCCTGGTGCCTACGATTTGCTTTAACTGCGAATCGGCCTGTGGTTTGCTGGCTTATGTGGATAAAGAAAACTACGAAATCCGCAAGTTTGAAGGCAACCCGTTGCATCCCGGTTCAAGAGGCCGCAACTGCGCCAAAGGCCCTGCAACCCACAACCAGATCTATGATCCCGAACGCATCCTCTACCCCTTAAAACGGGTGGGCGCGCGCGGCGAAGGCAAGTGGAAGCGGGTTAGTTGGGACGAGGCGCTAAACGACATTGCCCAAAAGATGAACCAGTCGCGGCAAAAGCGGCTTGACGGGATTATGTACCATGTTGGACGCCCTGGGGAGGATCACTATATCAACCGGGTGATCAAGGCTTGGGGCACCGATTCACACAACAGCCACACCAACATCTGCTCGGCGGCGGCCCGCTCTGGTTATTTCCAGTGGTCCGGCTGGGACCGGCCTAGCCCGGACTATGCCAACGCCAAGGTTATCTTGTTGATCTCCAGCCATTTGGAGACCGGGCATTATTTCAACCCCCACGCCCAAAGGATCATTGAGGCCCAGCAGGCAGGCGGCAAGATTATTACCATCGACCCCAGGCTTTCGAATACGGCGTCCAAGTCAGACCTATGGATGCCCGCTTGGCCAGGATCAGAGCCCACTATCCTTTTAGCCATCGCCAATTATTTGATCCAAAACGGGCTGTATAACAAGAAGTTCGTTGAAGATTGGGTCAACTGGGAAGACACCCTCAAAGCCTTTGTAGGCGTAGCTTCCAAAGAGTTGGCCGACACGGACGCGCTCAAAGCGTTGCAGACCGAATTCAAAGCTAAAAAGAGCTTTGAGTTTGCCGACTTTGATCGGTATATGAAGGTGACCTACGGCGAGTTTACCTTCGAACGGGCAGCCCTGGAGTCAGAAATGCCCATGGACCGCATCATTGAAGCGGCTAAACTAGTGGCCGAGTCAGACGGTCGCTTGGCAACCCACGTTTGGCGGGCGGCTAGTATGGCTCACTTAGGTGGTTGGCAGGTGGCCCGGACCCTTTTGTTTTTAAACGTACTGACCGGATCGGTCGGCTCAAAAGGCGGGGTCAACGGCAACAGTTGGAACAAATTTGTGCCTGAACCCTATAAAAATCCGCCTCACGGCACCGCTTGGAACGAACTCCAAATGCCCCACGATTGGCCCCTCTCTTTTTATGAGATGAGCTTTTTACTTCCTCACTTTTTAGAGGAAGGGCGCGGTGAGATTGATGTATATTTCACCCGGGTTTATAACCCGATGTGGATCAACCCAGACGGCTTTATGTGGCTCAAAGCCCTTAAAGACGAACAAAAGATGAAACTGCACGTCGCCCTTACCCCCACCTGGAACGAGTCGGCTTGGTTCGCTGATTATATCCTACCCATGGGGCATTCTGGTGAACGGCATGACTTGATGAGCCAAGAAACCCACAACAGCAAGTGGATCGGTTTCCGCCAGCCCGTAAGGCGGGTGGCCATGGAGCGGGCGGGGAAAAAGGTGAAGTACACCTACGAAGCCAATCCTGGAGAGGTTTGGGAAGAGGCCGAATTCTGGAACGAGGTGACTTGGCGAATGGACCCAGACGGCTCTTTGGGTGTGCGCCAATGGGTTGAGTCCATCGAAAATCCAGGCCAGCCAATCAGTCAAGACGAATATTGGGCCTACATTTTTGAACATTCGGTGCCCGGTTTACCAGAAAAAGCCAAGGCCGAGGGGATTACCCCATTGGCGTATATGCGTAAATACGGCTGTTTCGAGGTAATGAACGAGCCTGCGCCCCCTTATGTCAAAGAGGTGAAAGAAGGCGGTGTCGATGTAGCCGGGGTTCGTCGAGCGGGCTTTGGCACCCCTTCGAAAAAGTTAGAATTTTACTCACCTACGATGCATGAGTGGGGTTGGTCGGAGAAGGAGTATTGTTTACCTTGGCAATTAGAAAGCCATGTGCACCAAAATCATATTGACCGTAAAAAGGGCGAGATGATTTTGCTACCCAACTTCCGCTTGCCCACCTTGATCCACACCCGAAGTGCCAACTGTAAATGGCTCTATGAGATCAGCCACAACAACCCTTTGTGGCTCAATCCCCTCGATGCTAAACGGATCGGAGTGGGGCCTGGGGACTTGGTACGAGTAGAGACCGAGATCGGTTATTTTGTTGATAAAGCCTTTATCACCGAAGGAATCAAACCGGGCGTGGTCGCCTGTTCACACCATTTGGGCCGCTGGAAGCTTAACGAAACCGGACCAGGTATCGGTTCGGGAATGGCCAGTGTCGTTGATTTGGGGCAACATGGCGAGGAATACACTTTGAAGATCAAAAAGATGGGTGGACCTTGGAAAAGTTGGGACCCGGACACCAGCCGTGTTTGGTGGGAAGATGTCGGGGTTAACCAAAACCTAACCCACGCCGCCCAACCGGACCCAGTTTCTGGGGCCCATTGTTGGCACCAAAAGGCGATGATGGTTAAAAAGGCGGAGCCTACCGATAGTTACGGTGACGTTTGGGTGGACACCCAGAAGTCGATGGCTCATTACCAAAAGTGGGTTGGATACACTCGGAGCTGTGTTGAAAACAGCCCGGACGGCACCCGTCGGCCTATGTGGTATAACCGCCCATTAAAGCCGGTCAAGGAAGCATACAAAATCCCGGGTAAACCTTTCGGCCGCTAATCCTAACCCAACCACCCTGGGGGTGGTTGGGTTTTTTACCTAGTTCTTTAACTCTCCGCGAGCTTCGAGTGGCACCCCACCCTTAGGCAGACTTTTGCCTCCAATATTGGGAAGGATTGGTAACCGGACCTGAACTAGGGCATCACTATTAGCAGTAAGGGCACCAAAAATTTAGCCCTTACCTATCACTGTAAGGTTTGGCCTGAGCAGAAGCAAAATCGATCTGCTAACCATCCATTCCTAACAATGTTTGGTTGCGGTTTTTTTCCCCTTACCTGAACCCGTTGGATTAGGGGGTTTTCCAAAACCAGCTATTGCTATATTCTAAAGCCCAAAACCAAACAAGACTACTATGAACTTGGCCCTTCTTCGACAAGTTGTCCCTTTGCTGACCGGGGAGTTTACACTAGCTACCCTAAAACAACTCCGCCAAGACCCGGTTTTAGGGGAATATTTTTTAGCCCATTATGGAAACGGTCCTGAAAACCAAATTTTTGATGCTTTGGCTGCGGACCACTATCACCTCTTTGGTTTAGAGGTTTTTCCTTATGGCACCGTCTTTTTTAATGAGGACGCCCAGCTAGGGGGGCCCGAAGCGGCCATGGTGGCCAACGCCTTTTTGGAAGCCCAGCTCGAACCACCTAGCGAACCGGACCAATTGGGCCAAGAACTTTCTTTATTAGTCCATTTGCTGGAACAAAAACCGCAAATGGCTAGCGACTTTTTGCGCTCCCGCTTGATGAGTTGGTATTTTTGTTTTTTAGCGGCGGTGGTTCGGATGGAACATCCCTTTTTTAACCCCCTTTTCCAGCAGGTTACCCAGACCCTAACCGAATTAGGTTATGCGCTTCCTGGAGAAGCTACAGCTATTCCTGAACCCAGCCTAGGAGGAGCCGAGCTTTTGTCTTTAGAAGACACCGGCTTAAGTGATATCACCCGTTTCTTGGCAACTCCAAGGTATTCAGGGGTCTTTTTGAGCCGTAAGACAATCAAGGATTTGGCTGATTTAGTTGAGATCCCAGTAGGGTTTGGGACCCGTAGCCAGCTCTTGCCCCAGCTTTTTTACTCGGCAATTGACTATGGCCACCTACCTGAATTACTGACCCAGCTACTGGAGTATTTCCGCGCCATTCTTGAGGATTATCATACTTGGGAAAAGACTTGGCCCGGTGGGCTGGACTACTGGAAAGAGCGTTGCCATCAATCAATCGACCTTTTAGAGCGGATGCGCCAAGAAGCGATGGATTCCCGCATTCGGCCCTAAACTTGTTAGGTGGGTTTTTGACCATCTACAGACTAACGAACCACGCAGCAATTCCCCTTTTCCTGTTCCCTTTACCTTGGAAAAACTTTAACTGGCCCAATAGGATAGGGGCTAGTTGGGGTTGCCTATTCAAGGAAAAGGGACACGAACAGACCCCACTCCCAGATAAACATCTAATTCTTTTGTGAACCTCCCCCGCCATAATTCCTGACCTGCTGACTCAATTCAGAGCCTAACTATGTTAGCTGCCGAACAGGTGAGCAGAAAAACCCCAACCTAACAATGTTAGTGCTGCCCCTTTTAATGTTGAATCTCGGCTTCCTTGACCCGGTTAAAAATCATCTGCTGGAATAGGGTCAATATGTTTGAAACCACCCAGTAAAGCACCAGCCCTGAAGGCATGTCGAGGAAGAAAAAGACCAACATCAAAGGCATAAACTTCATCACCTTTGCCTGGGTCGGGTCCATTGCCGGTTGTGGGGTCAAGTGCTGCTGAATAAACATCGAAATACCCATTAAGACGGGCAAAATCAGCGTGTAGTCCGAGGCCGAAAGGTTACCCATCCAAAAAGCAAACGCTTGGTGTCTAAGTTCGATGGCGGGCATCAAGGCTGAGTAAAGCGCGATAAAGACAGGCACTTGCAGTAACAGTGGCAAACAGCCACCCAAGGGATTGATTTTGTTTTTCTTATAAAGCTCCATAATCTCTTGGTTCATTTTTTCTTTGTCATTTTTATACTTCTCGCGAAGCACCTTCATCCGTGGGTTCAGTTGCCCCATCCGGCGCATGCTGCGCATCCCTTTGTATGCCAAGGGGAAAAGCAAAATCCGCACAATAAAGGTTAACAAAATAATCGCCACCCCCCAGTTGTGGGCTAAGGGATAAAGCATCCGCAAGAGCGCCAACATCGGGTAAGCAATAAAGTCGAACCAGCCCAAGTCCAAGGTTGCGGGCAGGCTCATATCAAAATGCTCCATCTCCTCCTGGACCTTCGGGCCCATATATAAGGTGAAGGCTTTTTTATACCGCTGGCCCGGCTCTAGTTCGAAGCTGGCCTCTTGGTACTCCATCCGAGGGACCAACAAATCATTCCCCTGAACCTTGGCCGAAATTCCATAGAAAGCTAGGCTAAAGTTTTTTTCCTCTTTAGGCCTCATCGCTGACACAAAATAGGTGTCCGTCACCGAGGCCCAACTTAGCTTTTCAACGACCTGCACCTTTTCAAAATCATCGTCTTCAAGATTTAAAAAGGAGCCTTCTAGGTAATACCCAGCCCTTGGGGGATGGCTCATTTTGTCAAATTCGACCGGCTCTGCCCCGGCTCCAAAATTAAAGATAGGCTTTACGGACTGCACCGCGCCAGTAGGGTTGTCCAGGCGGTATTCTACGTCGATCAGATAACTATTCGGGCGAAAGGTGATCCGTTTTTCCAAAACCATCCCACTGGGTAAAACCGCAGTTAAGGTCAAGGTCTCAGGCTCGGTGATCAGTTCCAGATTATCCCGGCTAGCTTGGAAAAATTGCTGCTGGTTGTCGGGTTTATCCGCCAAAAAGGGCCGCATCTCCCAAACTCGGTTAGTTATCGTTGGATGCCCAACCATCTCTACTAAACGATCTGGGTCATAATGAACCTCTGGACTGTCACTAAAAAGGGCGTAAATCCAGTTGTGATGAGACTTTTGGTCAGGACCTGCGTAACGATATTTTTTAAGTTGAAGGCTTTTAAGTTGGCCACCGTCGGTCGAAAGGACCGCCTTATATAAGGGGGTGTCCACCAAAATCTCTTTGGTTTCAGGCCGCCCAGCAGGCAGCACCATTGGCGAAGCCGCCGCAGTAGGCGCTTCCAAACTAGCCGTGGTTTGACTCGGTTCAGGTTGGGCTGAATCGGCGCTCGCTTCTACTTTCTCCTTGACTAGGGCTTCTTCAGCAGGCGGGAAGAGGGCATAATAACCAAAGATGACCAATGCGGATAACAAAAGGGCGGTCAGTAGATTGCGATCCATGGGGCTTATCTTAGGGATTGGTGGTCAAGGCCTAGGCTTAGGCGTTTTTTTCGGTAATTTAAAAGCAAAGGTTTCAGGCACCGGATCTATTCCGCCCGCGCCAAAGGGTTGACAGCGCAACAGTCGCCAAACCGCCAACAGTCCCCCTTTAATCAATCCATGTTTTGCCAAAGCCTCTTGGGCATAATGGCTACAACTTGGATGGTAGATACAGCTTGGGGGCAAAAAGGGACTGATCAATTTCTGATAAAGCCAGATCAAACCCAGAAAGGGGCTAACAATAAGGGTGCCTATCTGGGATTTATTCATGGCAACTCGCCGAAGAATTGTTCCAGGTGGCGTTGCACCTCTTTAAGCCGGGGGGGCTCTGTTATCGGGCTAGTCACAAAGATGGCCAGATGGATCGAGCGTTTTTCCAGATACTGGCCCAGTCTTAACGCCTCTCGAACCAGCCGTTTAAGCCGGTTTCTACAGGGCGAATTTCCCGCTTTTTTGCTGATCGAGATCACTACCTGCCCCTTTGGTTCGGAGGTCGCAATCCACTTAATCTTCAAAAAACCAGCCCGAGAAAATCGGCCCGTTTTAAAGATTTCGCCTATTTCGGTCTGGCCGGTTAGGCGAAAATCTTTAGGGAACCCGTAATTAGGCACTCAATACTTTGCGGCCCTTGCGGCGGCGGGCACGTAAAACAGCGCGACCCCCTGGGGTGGCCATACGGCTGCGAAAGCCGTGCTTCATCTTGCGGCGGCGGGCGTTTGGTTGAAAGGTACGTTTCATAATTCCTCTGGGTTGGTTCGTGAACTTTATTCACGTATCAGGGAAGTATTACCCAGAGAATTCGGGCCTGTCAACCAATTTGGGCAGTTCTGGAGGTTATCTCTTGCTCGGCAAGAAGGATTAACCTATGCTGGGACACTTTAGTGAGCAATATGATTGAAGAAATCAGCCTTGAGGGCAAACGAATCTTATTGATTGGCACGGCGCATATTAGCCAAGAGTCGGTCGAATTGGTCCGCCAAACGATTGAGCAAGAACGCCCTTCCCAAGTTTGCGTGGAACTATGCTCTGCAAGGCTCGACGCTATACAGAATCCAGAGCGCTGGAAAAACATGGATTTGATCCGCGTGGTCAAAGAGGGCAAAGCCCCCATGTTAATCGCCAACCTAGTGCTGACCGCCTTCCAAAAAAAGATGGGTGACCAACTAGGGGTCAAGCCCGGCGCGGAGATGATCGCGGCCTTAGAGGCAGCCAACCAGGTGGGCGCCCAAGTTATCTTGGCAGACCGAACGGTCTCTACCACCCTCAAAAGGGCCTGGGGCAACTTGGGATTCGTGGGGAAATTCAAGGCTCTATGGCAACTGCTCTCTAGCATCTTAGACAACCCTGAAATCAGCGTTGAAGAGATCGAGGCACTCAAGCAAAAGGACCAACTCTCTGAAGCTATTGAGGCATTGGCAAAGGAACTGCCAGGGATCAAAGAGGTCTTAATCGATGAGCGGGATCAATATTTAGCCCAAAAAATCAGTGCGGCCCAAGGCCCCTTAGTGCTAGCCGTGGTCGGAGCCGGTCACGTGGCCGGGATTAAGGCGTGGATGGGAAAGACCATCGATTTAGAAAAACTCGACCAAATCCCCCCGCCCTCCCCCTGGACACAAGTCCTCAAGTGGGGACTGCCCCTTTTTATCCTAGCTATGATTGGCTATGGTTTTACCTTTACCGAGGCCGAGGTTAGCACCGAGATGATCAAACGTTGGGTGCTTGCCAACGGCCTACTTTCAGCCTTTGGCGCTGCGCTAGCCGGGGGTCACATCTTAACTATTTTGACCGCCTTTGTGGCTGCGCCTATAACCAGCCTAAACCCCACTATTGCCGCTGGCTGGGTTTCGGGCCTCACCGAAGCCTGGATTCGAAAACCGACGGTTGAAGACTTCGAAAACCTGGGCCAAGACATCACTACTTTTAAGGGCTTTTGGCGAAACGAGATCACCCGCATCTTATTAGTAGTGGTGCTTTCGAATCTAGGCAGCAGCATTGGCACCTTGATAGGGATTCCCTTAATCGCCTCTTTGCTGTAATCCTTGATCTGCCCTAGTTAAAGTGACAGGAACAAACTATTCAAAAATCCTTTGTCTTCAATATCAAAAAAAGGTAACCTAAAGTCCAACCCCAAGAGAATCGTTATGGAACCAAAAGACGGCATTTTCGGAGACTTCCTCCCACAACTCAAAAATCTGATCAAGTCCGAAACCGTCTTTGGCGAGCCCTACGAAATCGGCGGGATTTCGATTATCCCGGTTAATTCGGTTAAATTAGGGTTTGGTTTTGGCGGCGGAAGCGAGGACAAAAAAGACGGCCAAGGGGGCGGAGGGGGCGTAGTGTTAAGCCCGGTTGCCTTTTTGGTGGTCAAAGATGGGGAGGTGAGCATTCATAATTTGTCGGCCGGATCGGTTGAAAACATTATGCTGAAGGTCCCAGAAATGCTCGAAAAAGTGGCAGGTCTATTTGAGCGGGCAGGGAAAAAGAAAACGTCCGAAACGCCATGATCTGGGCCTGGGCCCTTTTATTGTTGATTCCTGGGACGCTTTGGGTTCCGTTGCGGTTACGCTTTTGCTTGGACCCCTTTTTCCTTGAGGTCCAATGGCTAGGGCTTGGGGTACAGGTTAAGCGGGGAGCAGAAGGGTTAGAAAAAATAGTAAAACTGCTGTTTTTTAAGGCAAAATTGAAACCTAAAAAAACGGAAGCCAAACCCGACTCCCCAAAGCCACTTAAGGCCAAAAAGACGAAAAAGAAGCCGAAAAAAAAGAAACTGGCTATAAATTGGGCGAAAGCCAAAGCCATCCTTACCGGCCCACTGCCCCCACTTTTGTGGGCTCGGCTAATTCGGTTTTTTAGAGGCCTGTTCAAAGCCATCGGCTGGGAGCGGGCGCATCTGGTTTGGGGAGGGGATGACCCTTTCCGCCAAGGGATTCTGACCGGAGCTTTAGCTTTATTACCCAAAATGCCGAAGCTCAAAATCGTTCCTAGTTTCCAAACGCATACCAACCTGGAACTGTCCTTTGTTATCCGCCCTTGGCGACTGGTTTGGTCGGTTTTGGCCTTGATATGTACACTTCCCTATTGGCAGGTCTGGCGTTTGTACACCAGCTTGCTTGAACCTACATAAAAAAGACCCCATGGACAAGCATTTCAGCACCGAAGGCATGACCCTGATCCAAAAAGTGGGACCTTTTGTGGAGCTTTTTTTTGATTTTACCAAGCTACCAGGGCTAAACCTCGCTGAGGAATACTTCACGGTCCGCGCGGTACCTAGCGCCTCTTATTTGCCAGTAGAATGGGCTCGCCCCAATTCAGAGGGCCCCCTATTTTTTGGTCTGCGTTCTGGCACCCATTATAATGTGGAGTTACTCCGCACCCCACACCTTCGCTACCGAGTTGAGTCGCAGATCAAACCCTTGCCTTGGGTTGATTTGATTATGGAGCACGAAAACCTTTGCCGTCTGGTTTGGGGTAATCTCGACCTAGGCAGCTTGGGCCAAGGAAAGGAATGGTTATTAATCGAGGCCGACGGGAAGCAAGTGGCCCGATGTCATATTCATGGCCTTCCTGAAGCCCATATCAGAAACCGCCCGAACCACCTCAAGATTAGCTTTGAGGGAGGTTCAGAGATTTTCCGGGTCGAAACCAACCTGAACCAAACCCAACTGGTAGCCAGACTACAGGTGGACCTAGAAAAACGGACCCCTGATTTTATTTTTTCTAAGGTGACCGGGCCTTCCAGACGGCTAAAAACCCGCGCCGAGATCGAAGCTTTTTTCGATATGGACCGTTTTTTTGTAGAAAGTTTCCGAAAAAAGGTCCCCAACTGCCCGGCCGAACAGGTCGGCGGACTTTTGCGGTTTATTGAAGACGGCAAACCCGTTTGGGAGGTGCGCCAGTCGGGTTATGCAGCAAAACCGAATTTGGGTTTGATAGACCAGATCCAAACCAAGGAGTGGGGCTTAGAAAAAGCCTTGCCCGTCAAGGCGTTTCGGGTTGGGTTACAAATAACCACTAGGCACCGAGAAACCTACCGCTTCACTCTGATCGAAAAACAGTTTGACCAGCCCCATGCCAATGGCCTCTTAGCCTTTGGTGAAGAGGAAATAGGCCGAGCCAAGGCACGCCTCGCCGAGACCCATCCCCACTCCTCTTGGGACCAAGCTTTTTTAGAACTGGTTTTCTATTTTAAGGTCGAAGGCCACCCCTGGCAAGAATTCCAACGAGAATCGGCCCACAACACCCGCTGGGACTGGGAGCCCGGCGATTCGGGAGAATCCTATAGCGCCGAATGGGTGTTGTTTGACTTAGCCGATCCCAGCCAAGAATTGGTTTTGTTCCGCTCAGGGCAGGTCCACCGGGACCACTTTAAACCCAAGGTTGTCTTAAAACCCCATAACGACCGGCGCTTGTTGGTTTGGTGGGAATTAGAGCGACCTGGAGTAGAAAAATTTATTAAAGAAACCTGGGGCGTTGGCCTTGATCAAGTTGGGTTTTATCTAAAGCTTCATGAGGAACACTTAGGCAACCGAACCTTGCGGCCCGACTTAGAAACCCCCATTGTCGATCTGCTTGGAATATACCAAAACCTGTACATCGACGTGGAGCCTAACCGCTGTTATTCTGCCGAGATTGTCGCTCGGCACCATCACATGGAAGCGGCCTTGACCCCGGTCTCAGGTAATATCGTTACCCCTAGAGGCAAAGGCGAAGTATCGAGCCATCTGGCCGGGGTTCGGCCACTTGGGGACCATTGGCACCATCCCAGTCAAAGGGAGGTTCGGCAAAACGGCCATGATTCTGCCAATCGCGCCAAGGTGATGCTTCATTTACATATGCACTCGCCCAACCTCTTTCGGGTCGAACCCTTCCGCGACTCCTACTTAAAAGACGTAGTCTGGCCCATTCGTACCCCACACGGTGAAGAGGTGCATAACCCACCTGGAGAATGGGCTTTAAAAAATTGCCTTGATGCTTGGCTGCCTTTGCTAATGGTCTTTAAAAAACTCGCTGACGAAGGGGTTGATTACCAATGCAGCCTCGATATTTCGCCGCCCGTGGCTTATATGATCAGCCACCCCAGGTTTAAGGATTACCTTTGCCGTTTGTTAATTAGGATGCAGGCGCACACCCAAAGCCAGATTGCTTTGATGAAGTCCCGCTTGGAAGCTCCGGCATTTATCTGGGCCGCACAAAAACACCTGGATCAACTCAAGGCGCTCGACTTTTTTTACAATCAAGTTATCCACAAAGACATGATTGGTCAGTTCAGAGCGTTGGAACTCTCGGGCTTTTTAGAGATTTCTACCTGCACCGCTACCCACGGGATGCCCGCCTGTTTAGAATCTATGCCCGATTCGTTAGACGCTCAATTAACCTTGGCCGCTCGCGCCCATCACCGCATTTTTGGCGACCGCCCTCGTGGTATCTGGCTGGCTGAAAATAGTTGTTTCCCATCGGTGGATCGGTTTTTAGATAAAGAAGGGTTGCATTATTATTTTGTAGAGGCCGAGGCTGCCCTTTCGGCTTCTTCTAGGCCAGGGCCTGAAGAATTTAACCCCTTGGTGCATCCTGAAAGTAACGTGGTCGCCTTTGGCCGCTCTCGTATGGGGCGGGTGCAGGTCTGGGACGCCGAGATTGGTTATGCTGGTCACCCAGACTTCCGTGAGTACCACCACCGCCATTGGGGCTTGCCGCTGAAACGGATCACGAGCAAAACCAGTGAACACAAAGAGGCTTATGACCCCGATCGAGCCCACCAAACTGCGCGCGAAATGGCGCAAGATTTCTATAAAAAACTTTGTTCTAAAGCGGGGGAATTGGAGCATTGGGAGATACCTAATCAGCCCTTGATCACCTGCACCTACGACGCCGAGTTGTTTGGCCACCATTGGGCCGAGGGGCCTGTCTTTATCGAGGAATTGCTGCGCGAATTTAATCGTGTTGGCGATTATATCGGGTTGACCACACCTAGCCATTATCTAGTGGGTTATCCTAGTTTGCCCGAGGCGATCCCTAACCCTAGTACCTGGGGCCACGAATCCACGCATATCCGGTGGACAGACCCCAAAGTCGCCTGGACCCAACGCGAGCTAGAACGGGCCGACGGGATTGAACAACACTATCTGGGCCGGGCTATAAAGGGGGAGTTAAACGCGTATCAAAAGGAATTGGTCGAGCAAATGGGGGTCGAGCTTAACCGAGCGATTAGTTCAGACCTGACCTTTGTGATTATTTCTGGAGACTTCGAGGAAGACATGCAACGGGAAATCCAGAAGTATTTGGACTACTTTTATAAGTTGAAATACCTAATCGACAACGGGGTAGAAGACCAGGAATTTTTAGCTTTCCGCCGCTATGAAAACGATATGTTCCCTGAAATAAAGGATTATTATCGAATTCGGTAGGTCTTATTTTTTAACTTGACTTACCTGCTCGGCAAATAAGACTATTATTTTGCTTTCAAGCATCCGTATATTGCTATACACTAATAATCGGAAAGCGAGCATAGAGATGAACATGAATAAAAAGGCTATTGAAGCCGACCCGAGCCTAGTAAAACAATTAGAAGCCCTCTTTGACGATCAAGAGGACAATATTGATAAAGCAGTTCGCTGCCTTAAAGTATTAGCCCATCCTCAGCGGCTAAAAATCTTATGTGTTTTGCAAACAGGCGAGCATTCGGTGCAACAACTCGAAGCCTATGTGGGTATCGCACAGGCCACCTTGAGCCAGCACCTTTCCTTGCTGAAAGATCGGGGTATCTTAACCAGCCGCCGTCAAGGGAACTTTTCCCTTTATTCGGTAGCAAATCACGAGATGGTGGATTTATTTGCAATGATCCAAAGAATCTTTTGCACCGAAACCCACTAGTTTTTTAGCCAGAAATCCCGCCCAATCTTCACGCCGATAAGTAAAATCGGCCAGCTGTGAAAAAAGAGGTCAAAAATATCGATTGGCCTCTTGAGGTCCCCATGAACCAGCATCCGCAGCTTCTCAAAGAGGTGGGGCTCGGGAACAAAGGGGGCTAATCCCAAAAGAATCGCCGCTGGAATCAGTAAACGATAGGTCAGAATCTGGTCTAAGAGGCCACTTGACGACATAGGACTTACCTATTATGATGTTATCGGCATATTTGAATATTATTATATAACCATGTCGGGAGCCCTTGTCAAGCCCCCGCCCCAAACCAAGGCCCCCTAATGAGTATCACCCTATACCACTTAGAAGACTGCCCTTATTGCCACTTGGTTCGCCGAAAACTCGAATTTCTGGGCCTGCCCGCCCTGGTTATCCCGGTCAAACCCTTAGGTGCAGACCGAAAAGAACTCAAAGAAAAAACCGGTCAATCCTTTGTCCCCGCCCTAATCGACGAGGGTCAAGTCCTGGTTGATAGCAGCGTGATCCTAGAGTATTTAGACAAAAAATATGGCCCCGTAGAAATGCCCAGTAATGACTATGGCATTGCGGTCGAACTAGAAGGAGAGTTTGGCGCTATCCGGGAAAAAACCATTGCCGCTTTAAAGGAAGTGGGTTTTGGGCTCTTAACAGAGATTGATGCGCAAGCGACCATCAAAAAGAAGATTGATAAAGACTTAGAGCCCTACTCAATTTTGGGTTTTTGCAACCCTGGATATGCCTATCATGGGATGACCAACGAAAAGGACATTGGTCTCTTGCTCCCTTGCAACGTCTTGATTCGCGAGCTTAAGCCTGGACGGTTTAAGGTAACCGCGCTCCACCCGGTCAAGATGTTCCAGATCGTGGGCAGGGCAGATATGATGCCCTTAGCCAAAGAAGTGACCGCGCTACTTAAACAAGCGATAGCAACCCTTGGCGCTTAAGTAGAGCGCGGACCCTAAGCCCTAGTTCGCTGCGGCTAAAGCCAACGCCTAGGGTTTTTTCTAGTCGCAAAAGGTTTTGATAAACCCGCTCGACCCCCTCCCAGTGGTTTTGGTCCAGGTATTGTTTAAGCGCTTTGATATAAAACCGCTCCCCCTCTTTAGGGCGAAAGAGGCGGCAGAGGGAAAAACTTAATTGCTCTAAAATCCAGCCCAGCAGTTCTGGGTCCGCCTCGCCCCCTTGATGTAAGGCGAGATCGAGCGAATCTAAGGCCCGGTCGTATTCGCCCAAGCTGGCTTGCCAATAAGCCAGATGACCCAAAACCTGGGCAGCCATGGGCAGACCTTGGGCCAAGGCCTGCGCTTGACGCAGGCGACTTAGCCCCAGATGGACATTTTGACTAGCGGCGGCTAAATTAGCCCAATCGATTAAAAGCCGAATCTCCCCCAATCGGTCATAAGATTGCCGGTAACCAGCTTGAGCTGTTTGCGCCCAATTTTCGAGTTGTTCTGGCGAGTCGGTTGAGCTTCGTTTTCGAAAACGCAAATGCAAAGCGAAGGACTGCCAGCGAAGATCGCCAATCTGAGCAAAGCAGCGGGCCGCCTCTTCTAATAAGGCCCCCCCCGTTTCGGGAGCGATTTGCGCTTGCTCGATTAAGATTTTACCTTTAACCAGCCAGGATTGGTATGCTTGTGTCATCGATTTTTAGGGGTCTTTTTTTCGCCAATCTTCAAAGCCCAGCCTTGCCAATGGGAGCGACATGACCATATATCTCGGCGCCGTCACCGTTAGTGATCGAGCTTTTAAGGGAGCTTACCAAGACCTGGGCGGTCCGGCTATCGCCGATTGGTTTTCGAAGGCTTTGGTTACTAAATATACCTTGATCTCTAGGCTGGTCCCAGACGAACAGGATCAGATCGAGGCGGTATTAAAGGAGCTTTCGCAAACCTGCTCTCTGATTCTCACCACCGGCGGAACGGGCCCGGCGCTGCGTGATGTTACCCCCGAAGCTACCTTAGCTGTGGCCGATAAGGTATTAGACGGTTTTGGTGAGCAAATGCGGCAGATCAGTCTCAAATACGTGCCCACCGCGATTTTATCGCGGCAAGTTGGCGTGATTCGGGGCCGATGCCTAATTGTTAATCTCCCTGGCCAGCCAAAATCGATCAACGAAACGCTAGGTGAACTCTTTGCGGCTATTCCTTATTGTATCGAGCTTATTGGCGGACCGATTTTGGAGACCAACCCAGAGGTGGTCAAGGCCTTTCGCCCGCCGAAGAAATGAGGGGTTACCAGAACAGACTTGCCCCGAAGCGTGCAAACAGCTAAAACCAAACCATATTCCTAACCTGAATCAGCAGACTACGATGGACCCTTTAGAACAGAAAATCAGAGACGCCTTTTCCGAAATTGCCTACGGAGACACGGGTCAAAACATCTTGGACGCGGATGTTATTTATTCCTTAGAGGTCAACGGAACCAAGGCTGAAACGGTGCTAGTAGTGCCTAAGGACTATGAAAGTTTTATTGGTGGTTTGACCAAAGCGGTTGAAGCTGCGCTGAAATCAATTGAAGGCATCGAAGAAGTCGGGATTCGGGTGGTTGACTCTGCAGAAGAGGCAGAAAAACCGGTTCACCATGCGGCCCCCCCGCGAAAAACTGCTTATTTAGAAGAATACGAGCATGTGATCCTGGTGGCTAGCGGCAAGGGTGGGGTAGGTAAATCAACTACCGCTGTCAATCTGGCGCTGGCCCTCAAGTCCTTAGGACGAAAGGTTTCGCTGCTAGACGCCGATGTTTACGGCCCCTCGATTCCAGCCATGATGGGCAGCCGGGGCGAGTTTTCTGAGGTTATTGGCCGCCGACTGTTGCCGTTATCACGCCATGGGGTTGAGTTTATGTCTTTGGGCAATTTAGTGGGCGAAGACGAGGCGGTCGTTTGGCGAGGACCGATGATCCACCAAGTGATGGAGCAGATGTTGCGCGACACCGAATGGCCGGGCGGGGATTATTGTATAATCGACCTGCCCCCAGGAACAGGAGACGTGCAGATCACGCTGGCCCAACTAACAGAAGCCACGGGTGCTTTGATTGTTTGTACCCCTCAAGATGTGGCACTTTTAGATGCCCGCAAAGCGGTTAAGATGTTTGAAAAGGTCAACATCCCTCTGTTGGGCATGATTGAAAACATGTCGAGCTTTATCTGCCCCCGCTGCGGTGAGGAAACCCCGATCTTTTCAAAGGGCGGCGCGCAGGCCGAATCAGGCGAGCAAGACATTCCCTTTTTAGGTTCGATCCCTATCGAACTTGAAGTCCGCCTAGGCGGAGACGCGGGCTTGCCGGTGGTTTTAAGCGAACCTAAAAGCGCTTCGGCCCAAGCGTTTGTAGATATTGCCAAGGCCTTAGAACAGCAATTGGCCGAGGTCCAGTGATGGCCCGGATGCCACTCCAGTTCCGCACTAAAGAGGTTTTTTACGACGGGAAGGTTAACATCTTGTACCAGGACGGGACCTTGGCCCGTTTTGAATATTTCAGCCTTCGCTGTGCTTGTGTTTGCGCTAGTTGTGTTGATGAAGTGAGTGGGGAAAAAATCTTAGACGACTCGAAAGTCGCCAAAGACATTCATCCGTTAGATTCGGCCTACGTGGGCAATTACGGGCTTCGCATCCATTGGAGTGATGGGCATGATACGGGAATCTATAATTTCCGGTGGCTGCGGGAGTCCTTCCCCCATGAATCGGAAAAGGTAAATTAGTTTGGGGCGGCTTAAATTTCAGCTAGAGGCCGAAGACGGGCAAGCTCGTGCGGCCCGATTTTGGCTAGGCCCAAAACAAATCCAGACCCCCTTATTTATGCCGGTGGGCACTGCGGCCACGGTAAAAGCCATGACCAGTGAAGAGCTCACCCAGATTGGGTTCCCACTGATCTTAGGCAACACTTACCATCTTTTCCTGCGCCCTGGTGACAGTTTGATTAAGGAACTGGGGGGGCTACACAAGTTTATGAACTGGCCTGGGGCGATCCTGACCGATTCTGGGGGATTCCAGGTGTTTTCCCTGGCAAAGTTAACCAAGATCACCGAGGCCGGGGTCACCTTCCAAAGTCATTTGGACGGTACCAAATTGGCTTTTACTCCTGAATCGGTAATTCAGACCCAAGAAAATCTGGGTTCTGACATTATGATGGTCCTGGACGAATGCCTTCCCATCCCTTCTGAGCGCGAGCAGGTCAAAGAAAGTATCGCCCTGACCCACCGTTGGGCAGAGCGGAGTCTTAAGGCAAGGCGTAGCGAAAACGCCATGTTTGGGATTGTGCAAGGAGCCGATTTTGAGGAATTGCGCCGAGAATCGGCATTGGGGTTGGTGGATTTGGGATTCGACGGCTACGCCATTGGCGGGCTAAGTGTGGGCGAATCCAAATCAATTATGGCCGAGGTTTGCGGCTACACCACCCCCCTGCTACCCAAAGACAAACCCCGATATTTAATGGGAGTTGGTGACCCGGTTGATCTACTCAACGGAATTGAGGCGGGAATTGATCTTTTCGACTGCGTGTTACCTACCCGCAACGCCAGAAACGGTGGGCTTTTTACCAGTTTAGGCAAAATCAACATCAAACATTCAAGTCACCGTACCAACCCAGGCCCCCTAGATCCCAATTGTGGCTGTTCGGTCTGCCAAAATTATTCTCGCGCCTACCTACGCCACCTATTCCAAAGCGGCGAAATTCTCGCCAGCCGTCTGAACACCTACCACAACCTCCACTTCCTCCACGACCTCATGAACCAAGCCCGCCAAGCCATCCTGGCCAACCGGTTCGCCCAGTTTAAAAGGGACTGGCTGGCAAGGTATTTGGGGGATTAACTAGGAATTATTGTTCTTTATCCACTGGTAAACCACCTCGCAAAAGTCGGCGTAAGACAACTCATTGAGGTCCAGTTGCGAAGAATGGCAGATACTTGGAAGCTCCCGGCGAAAGGTAGAATAATATTTAAACAAGATACTACCGCTAGGCATATGTTCAACTTTCGGCCTGAGCCAGTCGCGAATGAGGGTAACCAGTTTTTTGACTTCGTTATAGTGCGATTCTGGATCTTGGCCAGCGATATCAGATAGATATTTCTGGTGCGCGTGGGGTTTTTCGGTTAAAATTAAAGTTTCTTTGGATTTATGCTTCGGTGCCCCGAAACGTTTTGCCCCTAAAAACAAGCCCAATTCCAAGGGCATGTTAAATCGGGGTAACCCGTTAACTTCGTCTAACTCGGTTCGCGAAAGGTCGTGGATTCCGAACTGACAATTTTCGATCAAATAGGTTATTTTTTCAATACGGGTCGGACCACAATCGTTTATATTTTTGGTGGTCCGAGGCAAGAAACCGCTACAATAGACGGTGAAAATAGCGGCTTCTAAAAGGGGGGCGTATTCAGTGTCGAAGGGGCAGTTTATAAAAACGTTGCTGTCGTAGGATTCTTTCATCTGGCTAGCCTACGTCAATCACGCCCGCTGTCTGGCCACCTCTTTAATGGCTTTGACCAACTTAGATCGGTCTAAACCACTTTTGCTGGCGGGCTTTCGCAGCTGTAAACGAACCGGGTTACCCTCATCATCAACCAGTTTAGGCAATTTTTTTAGTCCGGTCAGGAGCCCGGGTGGACAGGGCTCTACCTTAAATTTAAACTCGTCCACTTCTGCTTCGGTAAAAACACTTGGTTTCATTGTACCCTCCATATACGCCTTTTCTCCGATCAATTCTACCACACACCCCCAATTTTGCAAGAGAAACCTAAAACTTAAACCTGAAGTGGGCTAGGGGCATGCGGGGGGTTTTGTTTTTTTTGTCGCCTGGTCGGTATAGATAGCCTTGGGGACCGAAGGGGCTCGAATCGTCGAATTCGTTAGAAGGGGCGGGGTAGTCTTCGTAATAGGGGAACACCGCCTGCTTTTGTAATTGCATCCCGCCAAAAATCAAGCCCGCAAAGGTTCCAACTGCGAGCCCAGTAAACATAGAGTTTGTAAAATCAGAGTTCGGGTTTAAAGGGTCCAGCATCCAAACCGCTACGCCCAGCGCAGCACCCCCAGCAGCACCACCCACCGAAAACAATGCCATCGTTTTTAGAGCTGGTTCGCCTTCGTCTTGTGCCCTGGCTGGTTGTGCCGCCACAAACACGCTGAGGATCAATACCATACTGATGAATTTTTTTACCATAATCTTGTCCCTTTTTTGGGCCAGTTTAGGCCGGGGCCTTATAAAACTCAAGGGGCCACCTAGAAGTAAAATGCAAGATTTGTTCACCTCTGCTCAATTTGCGCCAAAAAGTCTAAAAAACCTTGGCCAAAGGGGTTTAGGGAAAACCGCTCTAGGTAGTCTATTCGGGTGTTGGCCCTTAGTTCCTCAAGGTGGTTTAACGCTTGTTCCATCGCGGTTTTAAAAGCTAGCGCGCTAAAATCTTTTGCTAATACCGCCTGATTTCTCACTAGCTCTGGCAGGGTGCCTGCGGGGCTGACCACCACTGGGATTTGTTGGCTCAAAAACTCAACCATCACCCGGCAATTCACCTCGCTTCCCAAACTGGGGATCAACCCTAAATCAACCTGGGCCAGCACCCCGGCCAGATTGGCTACGGGTCCTTTAAGGGTCACTTGGCCAGCCATCCCCCAGGTTTTGATATAGGCCTCAATGGCTTTTAATTGCTCTGGGAATTCGGCCAAATCCTTAATTAAAAACAAGAGATGTAGATCCTCCCGATTAAGAAGCCGGAAGGCTTCCAAGCATTCCAGGTGCCCCTTGACTGGTTGGTTTCGACCCAAAAGACAACAGATTTTTTTCCCCCTGGGTAGATTCAATAGCACCGCCTCGCCACAATCTACCAACTCTGGAGCGCCATAAAACAAATGGCCTACCGGTTGGTCCTTTATCCCCAACCCCTCGATCCAACCCTGCACCAGTCTGCTCACTCCCAAGACCCCGTCACAACCAACCGGACCGTAAGCCAAGCGGTTTAGCCAGTTCCGTCTCGGTGCCCTAGCTTCCCCCCTGATTTTGATATGCTTCATTCCGATAAACTGCCGCCGAGCCGGACCAAAGATCCAGGAGCCCGCTGACTTAAAACTAACCAAGTGATTAAAGCCCCCGGCTTGCAGGTGTCTTAATAACCGTTGGTAATTATTCCACTGCACCCAAGGCTTTGAATTATCCAACTCCAGATCGGTTATTACCTCAAATCCCTGTTCTATAGCCCGTTTGCAAATAGGCGAGCCTAGATTTATTAAAAAAACACTTTCGTGCCCAAAGGTACGCAAGGCCAGACCCAAATTTAGGGCGTAATGGGCCTCGGCGTTCCACCAGCGGGTATTTATGGCTAAAAGAAATCGTAGGTTTTTCATGGCTTATTTATAAAGGATTAGCCTTTTTTTGGCAAAGGCTTGTGCCTTTTTGGGCTGCCCGTTAGGATCAGGAACAGGAGAAACCGATGCGCCAATATTTAATCCGCCGCTTTTTGTTGCTGGTCCCCACCTTGATTGGGATCACCCTATTGACCTTTATGATCACTAGGGTGGTACCTGGAGGGCCCATTGAGCAAATGTTAATGGAGCGCCAATTTTCTGGCGCCGAACAAACTGGCAAACGCTCTAACAACAACGGAGCCCGCGAGGGTTTAAGCGAGGCGGATCTTGAATATCTCAAACAACTCTATGGTTTTGATAAACCGATCCTAGTCGCTTACTTGGACTGGATGGGCGATATCTTGCGGCTCGATCTGGGAGAGTCCTACCGTTACAACGAACCGGTCTGGGATTTGATCAAGGCGCGTTTGCCCGTTTCTTTGTATTACGGTCTAGTGACCAGCATTTTGACCTATTTAGTATGCATCCCGTTGGGTGTGCTCAAAGCGGTTAAAGACAAAACCTGGATTGACAGTGTCACTTCTATTTTAATTTTTACCGGCTATGCAGTGCCCGCCTTTGTTTTAGGGTTGATCTTGGTGGTCTTTTTTGGTGGGCGTTTAGAGTGGTTCCCGATGGAGGGCTTCACTGGGGATCACTTTGACGACCTATCTTGGGGGGGCCAAGTTTGGGACGTCGTTTATCATTCTATCTTACCCTTGACCTGCTATTTAATTGGGGCTTTTGCCTCTATGACTGTTTTGATGAAGAACTCGCTTTTAGAAAACTTAAGCACCGACTATGTGCGCACCGCCTTTGCAAAGGGATTGCCTGCCAGCCAAGTGATCTGGAAACATGCGCTCCGCAACAGCTTGATCCCGCTAGCGGCAAGTTTTGGAAATAATATCAGTCTAGTATTTACAGGTAGCTACCTCATTGAGACCGTTTTTAACATCGACGGATTAGGGCTACTCGGGTTTCAAGCGATCACCGAGCGGGACTACCCCGTGGTCTTAGGTAGCCTTTTTTTAACCAGCCTAATTTTTCTTCTTGGAAACATCCTCTCCGACCTCTGTCTCGCTTGGGTGGACCCACGGATTCGATTTTCATAAAGGTAATAAAAAAATGTACAACTTTTGCATGAGTGGGAAAAGGCATTGCGAAACCTTTATTTTTAAGGAGGATAATGTTCGCTCCCAAAATGCAACCCAGCCCTGGTTTAGTTCAGTATTGGGCCAAACTAGGCGACCAGTGGAACCAGATGGGTCAAGACAAACAGGCCTACGAATACTACAAAAAGGCGCACGAAATGAGTGCCCAAGTCTTTGGGCCGGGTCACCAAACCACTCGCAACCTGTCCGCCCGTCTAGGCAAGATCCCCCAAACCCGTTGATCCCAGGTGGGTTTTGAACGCCCGCCCTGGTTCGACCTGGCAGTGGCAGGTACAAAACCGCCTAACCACCCCCCAAGACTTTGCCCAAGCATTTGGTTTGGGTGAAGACTGGCAGGCCTTCGCCCAGCAGGCCTCTAGCAGGCTAGTTTTGGGTGTTACCCCCTATTATGCCCAACTTTGCCAAGCGGTCCCAGCACTGTTAAAAACCATCCTTCCTGACCCTCAAGAATTGGTTTTGGCCGCCAACGAAACTAGCGACCCCATGGCCGAAGAAGCCACCCGCCCAAAGGCCGCCATTGTCCGCCGTTACCCTAACCGCGCCTTGTTCCTGCTTTGTAACCAATGCGCTACCTATTGCCGGTACTGCACCCGCGCTCGTTTGGTGGGGGACCGAGCGCAGCAATTGGGCAAGAAGCAGTGGCAAGAAGGGCTTGATTGGCTAGCTCAAGAAACCGAGATTGAAGAAGTGATCTTATCGGGCGGGGAGCCGCTGATGCTTTCAGACGCCCGTCTCGAATGGATTTTAGAGGGGTTAAAAAAAATCCCTCACCTCCGTTTTATCCGGTTTTCAACCAAGGCCTTGGCCGTGATGCCTCAGCGGATCACACCCGACTTGGCCCGGCTTTTAGGCCGGTTCAAGCCTCTTTTGATCAACGCCCACTTTGTGCATCCTTGTGAACTTACCCCTCAAGCCGCCCATGCGGTTGAGCTTTTGTTAGCTCAAGGGATTATGGTTTCTAGTCAGTCGGTATTACTTAAAGGGGTAAACCACCAAACCGAAATTTTAGCGGCGCTCTTTCGAGAACTATATTATTTGGGGGTGAGGCCCTACGCCTTATACCTCTGCGACTGGATTGCAGGGGCATCCAGCTTTCGAGGCGACCTGGGCGAAGCCCAAAAAATCCACGGTGCCTTAAGGCAAATTCTCAGCGGCCCCATGCTGCCCAAGCTAATCGCCGATCCTCCAGGGGGCAAGGCTGAATTGAGTGCTCAAGTTTTAGAGGGGAACCAAGGTTATTTGCTAACCGACTGGCAAGGCAAGCTGGTCCCCTATCCCAAAGTGTCCGGTCCTAACGAAAAACAGGACCCTAGGTTTTTATAGACCCACCCTTTATTTTCTGGATATTAAAGATTAAGGAAGGTCATGGAAAAAAAATCGGCGCATCTTAAAAAAAGAGTACAAGCTGAGCAGCGGCTAGCGATGGCTGGCTATTTGGTCCCCTTCTTTTTTTTGGTGTTTATCCAAGAAGTGGGTCTGGCAGATTTTGGATTTTGGCGTATCTGGGTTTGGACCCTCTGGGTTGCGGTCAGTTCTGCTTTTTTTTATGGGTTAACTACCTGGATAAAGGAGTTAAGTACCAACCAAATCCGTTGGATCAACTTCGGGATTTTTAGCAATTGGGCTTTGTTGTGGTTTTGGACCCTAACTTTTCTGGGGCCCATGCGGGTGACCGCTTTGTTTATGGCCTTTTTAGCCCTTATCTTCTTTTTATCTTCCTCCAGTTTTTCTTTTTCCTTGGGCCTAACCAGTGTCACTACTGCTGGTTATCTGGTCTTGTCCGTTATTGATTTCCCTGATCTGCATACGCTAAAAATTAATCTATTTTACGGGGCCTGCTATTTTGTGGTGGGGCTTTACCTGTCCCTAATGGCCGGATATTTTGAGCGCCAACGCCAAAAACTTAAACAGGTTAATAAAAAACTAGAGAAAAACCTCAACGCCAAGGCCGATTTTTTAAACCTCCTTAGCCACGAAATCCGCACACCGCTAAATGCCGTGATAGGCATGACCCAGCTCTTAAGCGAGGTTGAGTTGCCACCTGATCAAAAAGAAAACCTAGTCTTGGCCCAAGATGCCGCCCAGGCGCTCTCCAGCTTAGTTAATGACATACTGGATTTTTCCAAGCTCGAATCGGGCAAAATGTTATTAGACCCGCAGCCGATAAATTTGCCCCAAGAGCTCAAAACCTTAATCAAAGGTTTTGAGCGAACCTTTGCGGAAAAAGACTTGGACCTTGAGCTTGCGCTAGACCCCAACCTTTCACCTTGGGTCCAGGGTGACTGGCCCAAGCTGCGCCAGGTATTGGTAAATCTGTTAAGTAACGCCCTCAAATTTACCCCTAGGGGCCAAGTTTGGATAGGCGTCAAACTCGATCCTTTAGGGGTGTGTTTTGAAGTGGCAGATACGGGAATTGGGATTACCCAGGACCAAGGGCGGTTAATATTTGAATCCTTTACCCAAGGGGACCCTAGCATCACACGCCAATATGGAGGGACTGGCTTGGGCCTAGCGATAGCCAGCCGCATGATTGGCTTGATGGGTGGTCAGATTGAGTTGGACAGCCAATTAGGAATGGGCAGCCGGTTTTCCTTCACCCTTGATCTAACCCCCGTCGAGGCGCCAGCCCCAGAGGTGGGAACTGAAAACCTTGCCCCCTTGCAGGGGCTTAGAATACTTTTGGCCGAGGATAATAAAGCCAATCAGCGGTTGATGCTTAAGATTTTGGAGCGGTGGGGAGTGGTGGTCACTATTGCTGAAAACGGTCTGGAAGCGGTTAAAAAACTGGGCCAAGACCAGTTTGACTTAATCTTGATGGACCTCCAAATGCCTGAAATGGACGGTATGGCGGCGGCCAAGGAAATCCGTATGGACGGCGGAGACCAAGCGAATATCCCGATTATCGCGCTAACCGCCAACGCTATGGCCATCGACAAAGAGCACTGTTTAGCCGCAGGGATGAACGACTATCTAACCAAACCGGTCAACCGCCAAGAGTTGACCAAAACCTTGCTCCGCTTTGCCCCTAGCCGACCTTACCTTCGCTAATCTCCACACTTTTGAGTGGCCCAAACGCCAAGGACAACCCTCGCCCCTCAATCTCAAAGCGGTGATCTTTAACCCGGATTTGCGCCGCAAAAAAGGTGTCTAATTCAATTTCAGGAAGGGCCCTGTTGGGAGACTCTCCCTCTAAAAAGGCGACCTCTCCAATCTCGGCCTCTTTCAAATCGACCACTTCGAGGCGCTTCCTTTTTTCCACCGCCAAAACCATCCCCTGACTCCACACCCCGCGAAGCAGGGCAGGTTTAAGGTTACTCGCGACTAAAACCTTGCGGCCTAACAACTCTTCTGCTGAATAGTAGGCCTTCAGCCCTGAAACCAAAGTCCGGGGCTGATCTTCGCCAAGGTCGATTTTTTCGACATATAGCCTATCGGCTTCAGGATGGGGTTCAATATGGATGATTTTGCCCACTTTAATTTCCACCTTGGCCCAGGCGGCAAAAGGGTCTGGCCCTTCCTCAACCAGTTCGCGTTTGCCTGAAAAACGATCTTTAAAGGAATCGATTCGTTTTTTCTCGAGTTTTTGGAACAAAATTGCTGGCGCCGGTAATTGGGCCCCGGCCAAGCTCGACCAATCTCCCAAGCCAGTTAGGCCCCGTTTTTTTTGGCCTAGCATCCCTAAAATTTCCTCAGCAGTTTGGGGCATATAGGGGCTAAGCAACTGCCCTAGGTCGTGGAGCAGGTATATCAGGGCGACCAAGATTTCTTTGGTTTTTTCCGGGTCTTCTTTGATCCCCTTCCAAGGCTCCGAGTCGTGGAAATATTTGTTACCCAGACGGCCCATAGCTAGAATGGTCTTAAGCCCATCTTTGATCTGCACCTGATCCATCAAGCCCAAAGCGGTGGCCCCTAACTCTTTGACTTGGTCCAAAAACCCAACTTGGCTGGCGGGAATCGCGCCGTCTAAAGGCTGCCCGTAGTTTTTTTGATAAAAAACCAACACCCGGTTAAGGAGATTGCCAATATTGTCGATAAAATTAGAGTTAATGTCTTCTAAAAACCCATCCCAACTAAAATTGCTGTCTGAACGTTCAGGCCGGTTAAACAACAGATAAAATCGCCAAAGGTCAATTGGGATATCCAACTCTTTTAGGTCGGTACCGAAAATCCCTAAGCTCCTACTTTTAGAAAACTTACCACCCTCGTAGTTTAGATATTCGGTGCTGGCGATGTGATGAAGCAAGGTCCAGTTTTGTCCTGAACCAATTAAGCTGGCCGGAAAAACCACCGTATGAAAGGGGATGTTGTCCTTGGCCATAAACTGGTACAATTGGGTACCTTCTGGATCAAACCACCAATCCTTCCAGGTGTCTGGGTATCCACTTTTGGTGGCCGAGATGTAACCAATCGGGGCGTCAAACCAGACGTAAAACACTTTGTTCTGAAACCCTGCCTTAGGCACGGGGACCCCCCACTTCAGATCCCTGGTAATGGGCCTAGGCTGTATTCCTCGCTCAATCCAACCCTGGGTAGTGGTGATTGCGTTATGCGCCCACTTGCCTTGGATGCTTGATCGCTGGTGGAATTCAGAAAGCCGGGATTCTAAACTGGGCAGATCGAGGTAAAGGTGCTTGGTTTTTTTTAAAACCGGAGGATTGCCACAAACTTGGCACTTGGGATTTTTAAGTTCAGTCGGTTGCAAGAGTTTGCCACAACGGTCACATTGGTCGCCCCGGGCGCCTTCATAGCCACAATGGGGGCAGGTGCCCTCGACATAACGATCGGCCAGAAACATCTGGTCCACCTCGCAGTAGGTTTGCTCTGTTTCCTGCTCTAGCACTAACCCCGCTTTGTCCAGATCACTAAAGATCGCTTGGGTAACCTCTATATGTTCGGGATGGCTGGTTCGCCCAAAAAAATCGAAGCTAATATTAAAATATTGGTAAATCTCTTGGTGGATGGCGTGGTATTTATCGCAGATTTCTTTTGGGCTTAGCCCCTCTTCACGGGCCTTGTTTTCGGTGGCCGTGCCGTATTCGTCCGTAGCGCAGATGTAGAGGGTTTCGTAACCCGCCGCCCGGCAGTAGCGGGCGTAAACATCGGCAGACAAAACGCAGCCAATAATATTGCCCAAATGGGGAACGTTATTAACGTAGGGCAGGGCCGAAGTGATCAGTCGCTTTTTTTTCATGCAATTCCCAAGGGTTTAAGGCCCTCGGCAAACTGCGCTAAACCGAGGCCAATTCGACCAATTCGGCCGGTTCCAGAATCAGGATGATATCGCCGCTTCCCAAGATTGTCGAGCCGCTAATCCCAGGAATTCGGGTTAAATAAGGTTGCAAGGGTTTAACCACGATTTCTTGTTGATTGTAGAGGTCGTCCACCACAATCCCCATCGTTTTATTGCCCACCTGTACAAAAACCACTGAAACCACTCGGTTAGGGTCCGCCTCTTTTTCAGGTAGATCAAGCAGTCGGGCCAATCGAGCCACCCCAATAATCTCGCCGCGCAGATTGATCGCCTCTTTTTGCTTCAGTTGGTGCAAGTCTTGTTCGCGAATCTCGATAGATTCTTTGACCGCTTCCAAAGGGATTGCAAACATCTGCTTGTTTTCGATCACCAACAAGGCGTCGATTACGGCCAAGGTTAAGGGTAATAAAAGCCTAACCCGACAACCCTGACCTCGCTCGGACTCGACATCGACCGAACCATGAATCTTTTGGATGTTGGTTAAAACTACGTCCATCCCAACGCCTCGGCCAGAAATATCCGAAACCTGCGCCGCCGTAGAAAATCCAGGATGAAACACAAAGGCGTTAATAGCTTTGTCGTCCATCAGTTCTGCCTGTTCAGGCCGAATCAGCCCGCGTTCTAAGGCTTTTTCCAAGACACGAGGGGTATTAATCCCCGCCCCATCGTCTATAATATCAATGGCTATACTGCTGCCTAAGTGGCTAGCTTTTAAAATAATATTGCCTTGCTCCGGCTTACCTGCCGCCTTCCTGACCTCAGGGGTTTCGACCCCATGGTCGCAACTATTGCGGATAATGTGAACCAAAGGGTCCCCAATCATCTCAATAATTGATTTATCAATCTGGGTATTCTCCCCAACCATCTGTAGGGTAATATTTTTCCCAGTTTTGCGGGAAATATCGCGGACAATCCTTGGAATCTTTTGGAATACAGTTTTTACCGGGATCAGGCGCATGGCCATTAACGTACCTTGCAGATCCTCTGAAATCCGGTTAAAAGCCGCTTCGACCCCACGTAAATTAGACACCACCGCTGCAGGTAAATTAGACCCAGCCAACTCTCCTAAGGTGTGGTTGAAGCTATTGCGGGCAATAATCAATTCGCCGATTAGGTTCATAAAGATATCCAGCCGGTCGGAATCGACCCGCATGGTTTTAATCTCTGATTCCTGTTCTGGAACTTTGGCTTCAGGTGCCGGTTTTTTAGCGGGTGCCGCTACTTTAGCTTTGGCTGGTAGATTAGCAGAGGTGGCTATGGCTGCTTCCGGTTCTATATTTTGCTCACCGTTTTTCATTTGGCTATAACGGAGCAATTCGGACTCAATCGAGGCCTGCAAAGTCGCTGCTTCCGCGCTCACTTCGGCTGCGCTTTTTTCTTGTGCCAAGACCGCCAAGACCAACTCCCCATACTCCTCAAGCCAAGCAACCATTTGTTTGGCCCCAATTTTCTCAGCCCCCCCGTGAAGGGTTTTGATCGCCCGATTAAGCACCATCAAGTTTTCTTGGGAAATCTCGCCAGAACGCAGTTCCCCACCTGTCACACCGATGGCAATAGCCTGTTGCTCACAGATATTTTTAAATGCGTCCAAGGGACTAACTGAGTCGGCATGTGCCTCTGCCGGTACTGCTTTAGCGGGAGCCGGTTTATCTGGAGCTGCCGCCGCCGCACTGGCCACTTTGCTCCCACTCTCTAAATATCGATCCAGCAGGGCAATCACTTCATTGACCTGGATTACAGCCACGCCTTCGCCCATTTTGATCATAAAAATCAAAGTGCGAAGCAGGTCGAGTCCTTTTAGAGTCAGGTCGGCAAGTTCAGAGGAATAACTTCGAGAACCTTTTCGCACCTGGTCGAAAACGGTCTCCATTTTGTGGCCTAGCCTGGTGATCTTGCCCACGTTAACATAGGCCGCGGTGCCCTTGATTGAATGGGTCGCACGAAACACCTCATTAATCGCTTCAGCGTTGGTCGGGTCCTTTTCTAAGGCGAGCAGGTTTTCCTCAATCGTTTGAAGATGTTCCTCTGCCTCTTGCACAAATTCGGGAATCAACTCGGTGACGATGGGCCCTTCGTCGTCTGGATCCGGCTCAAAGTTGACCGGTTCCAGCTTAACCGGTTTGACCGGGACCTCAACTTTTGGGGGCTCCTCTTCAACCACCTTGGCCGGAATCGCACCCCCCTTAGCCAAGCTTTCTAATAACTCCATCGTCGATTCCAGCCCGTATTCAGAGCGTTCGGGCTGAACCAATTCAAAAACCATCAGTTTTAATAAATCTATCGCCGGCAGCAAGATGTCCATCAATTCTGGATTGATAGACATGGTTTCCTTGCGGATCATATCAAACAACGTTTCCAACTTGTGGGCCAGATGGTTGATATCATCGAGCCCCATAAACCCAGCGGTCCCCTTAATGGTGTGCAACACCCGGAATATACCGTTTACAATACTTACATCTTCGGGATTTTCCTCAATCGCCAACAAATCGTTTTCGATGGCTTCAAAGGCTTCGTGGGATTCTTCGACAAATCCCTGTATCAGATCATCCAGTTCGTCGGACATCTCTGTCTCCTAGGGGTTATTGAAGTAGCATTTTGGCGTTTTCGATCAACTGCTCGGCCTTAACCGGTTTAACTAAGTATAGGTTGGCCCCGGCTCTAAAGCCTTGCATCTTGTCTTCAGCTTCGGCTTCGGTGCTGACGATTATAATGGGTACGTCTTTGTGTTCTTCGGACGCCCGCATCTCCCGACAGAAGGTGAAACCATCCATCTTCGGCATGTTTACGTCCACCACCATTAAATCGTAGCGAGATTGCATCGCCTTTTCCAGACCATCAAACCCATTTTCTGCTTCGCTAACCTCGAATCCAGCGGTCTTTAACATTACCGAATGCAGGTTCCGCACGATTGGGGAATCGTCAATGACTAGCACTTTCTTCGACATCCCTTTTCCTTATCCTTCGAGTTCGTAAATTGCTTGTTCCAACGCTTCTAATAGGTCCTCGTCCGCATCATCCATTAATTCTTGTAAATCGGGCAAGACCGATGAATTGCCAATCGCCCGTAACCCCTCGACCGCCTCGATCTTAATCCAGGTGGAGGGAGAATGCAAAAACGGCTTTATTATTTCCAAAGCCTCAAGCAAACCAGAGCGCACCAAGAGTTGAATTAGTTCCACCTGAACCCGCTCATATTTCACTGGACCATATTCTACGTAGCTTTTCAAGGTTGGGATCAATTGATCACCTAGATTTAAAAGGGCCAAGCCCCTAATAGCCTCGACCTGCACCGTGGGGTCTTCGTCGGCTAAAGCATGCTCAACGATCGGCAAAGTAAGCAATTTCAAGTTTGCCAGCACCTTTAAGCCGATTACTCGAATGTGAGTATGTTGGTCCCCAAGGCTGGCGATAATTTCTTTTTGGCGGCTCACCGGATTTTCGTACCCATAAAGCTCTAGGGCTATACTTCGCTCTTCTTGGGTAAAGGACTGGATATAAGGGGCAATTGAGTTATTGCTACCTGAGGAGCCAATTTGAATCAATGCGTTATCAATGGCGTCTTTAATATCTTGCTCACTTTCAATCTGTAATCGGGGAACCAGAAGGGGAATAAATTCGGG
The DNA here is from genome assembly GCA_001783695.1 of Candidatus Lambdaproteobacteria bacterium RIFOXYD2_FULL_50_16. GTDB lineage: Bacteria > SAR324 > SAR324 > XYD2-FULL-50-16 > XYD2-FULL-50-16 > XYD2-FULL-50-16. The sequence continues at coordinate 80,552 of MFNE01000024.1, read as the reverse complement.
AGCAGCCAATCGACCCATGGCCAAGGCTGTGGCCAAGCGTAGGGACAGGTCTTCAGAGGTCAAATGTTGAGCAAGCTCTCGGCTCAAAGCTGGGCCCACATTAATGGGTAGATAAGATAGGGCACCTTTGATAGTTACTTTGTCGGCACTTTGCAAAGCTTCTAGCAAAAGAGCGTCCCGCTCGGGCAGGATTGAACTGGCAATAACCCGAATCGCTCCATCTCGCTCTAAATCGGTCTTGGCAGTATCCCTAGCTAAAACAGCAAAGGGTTGTAAGTTTTGAGGAGCCAGCTTTTCTAAGCACTGCAAAGCTAACTCACGCAAGTCTTCATTATCGTCTCCCAAGGCCGGAATCAAGGCCTCTGCGTAATCTTTGAGATTTAGGATCGAAAACATTTCAATCGCTTTCATCCGTTGGTCAGAAGCCCCTGAAACCACCAGTCGAGAAAGATTGCCTATGACTTGGACTGGCTCTACGCTGGGGAAATGATCCCGCTCTAACTGGCCCAAAACCTGATACAAAGCCGTCACCACCTCGCCGCCATAAAAGCCCAAGTCGTCTAGGGCCAACATTTCTAATAAAGCTTGGGCCGAATCGACCAACCCAATCTTGCCCAACCCTTGGATGCTGGTGATTCGCACCACCATGTCCTCATCATTCAAATAAGGCCTAACCAAGCGCAGCGCCTTAGGACCACCAATGCTGGCAATACCTCTAACCACCGCACACTTCATCCATTGGTCTTCGGTAGTTAGATAGGTCGCTAATATCTCCAGATGATTAGCCGTACCGATTTCCCCTAACCCATCTGCAGCCGTGGCGGCGATATTAACATCGTTATCGTCTAAAGCGACCACCAAGGCCTTCATAGAGGCCTCGCTGCGGATCATTAACAAAGAATCCACCGCAAACTTGCGAACGTCTCGGTCTAAGGACTGTAATTGATTGGCCAAGATAGGTACCGCCGCATCACCAAGGCCACTCAAAACCTCACTGGTCAAATTTCTAAGCCGCACATCTTCAGAACCTAGATTACTGACAATGGCCTCGGCCACCGCCTCGCCACCGATAGCTATCAAGGCCGCAGAGCAAGCCTCCGCAACAGCAATACTAGAGTCACCAAGCCCTTTGGAAAGCGCAGGGATGGCCTCGAAATTCTTGCCAAATTCGATATCCTCAGCCGCAAACCGCCTCGTAGTCTCGTCGCCGTGTTCGAGGTCGTGGATCAAACGATTCACGTTATGTCTATGCTCGTCGTTCATTGCTGCTCCATGAGCCCCATCTATTTGCGATAGGACAAGGATTTTTGAAACTTAACCAACTTAAAGGCTCCGCTCAATTTACCCACCGATTCAGAGTGTCCCAAAAAGATAAACCCACCGGGATTCAAGGCGTCATAAATCCCATTAACCACCTTTTTCCTGGAATCTTCATCAAAATAGATCAGCACGTTGCGGCAGAAAGCAAAATCAAACCCTTGCATACGCCGCATGGCATATCGATCCATCAGGTTTAGATGGTGAAACTGAACCAGATTGGTCACTTCGGGACGCACCCTATGCCGCCCACCTTGGTTTTCGAAATATTTGTTAAGAACGACCGGTGGGACATCCTTTACCGAACGCTCATCGTAGGTGGCCATTTGCGCTTTGGCGATGATTTTGGTGTCGATATCGGTTCCAACGACCTCTAGTTTCCACCTAGCAAAGTCATGCAGGTGTTCCTTAATCAACATCACCAAGGTATAAGGTTCCTCGCCACTAGAACAGGCGGCACTCCAGATACGCAAGCGGTAGTCTCCAGCCTTGCGTTTTTCCTCAACCAACAACTGTAGGGCCTCTTCGGCGAAAGACTGCAACTGGGGGATATTGCGATAAAAATAGGTCTCGTTGGTGGTCAATTCCTCAATTAATTGGCCGATTTCATCGCCACCGCCAAGCTTTAGCAACCGGTAATACTCCCTAACCGAAGTGGAGTTGGTCGCTTGCATCCGTTTTTGAACCCTTTTTTCGATAAAATAAAATTTCTTTTCCTCGAAAAACATACCCGTTTGCTCCAGAATTAAGTCTCGAATTGGGACCAATTCTGAAATTTCGATCGGCGGTGAACTGGCAAACATACTCATCGATATTCCCCGATCAACTCCACGATTTTTGCGGAGATCTGGTTTTCGTGTAAAATAAACTCAGCCCCTCCCATCTCCACAACTCGACCAGGCATCCCAAACACCACACAACTTTCTTCAGATTCACAGATACTATGCCCACCGTTTTTGTAGTGGGCGACCAAAGCCTGAGCCCCATCAGCCCCCATGCCGGTCAACATTACTCCTAGCCAAGCATTTCCCATAGCCTCAGAAAGGGACTCAAACAAAATATCCACCGAAGGGCGGTATATCTTTCCCATTCCTTCTGAAGTGGTTTTGATCATAAATATCTTATGATTGCGGTGGGTTATAGACATGTGCCTACCACCGGGCGCAATGTAAACCGTTCCCGATTCCAAAACCTCGCCGTCTTCTGCCTCTTTAACCCTTAAAGGGCACAGATTATCCAAGCGTTGGGCAAAGGAAGCGGTAAACTTTTCGGGCATGTGTTGCGCGATCACGACACACCCAGGAAAATCGCCGGGTAATTCGGGCAAAAGGGACATCAAGGTTTTAGGCCCACCTGTCGAAACCCCAATCCCCACCACCGGCCCCTGAGGACCGACAACTGGGTCCCTATTTAACCCATCGGCTCTTACTACTTTTGCCGAAGCAAAACTAGGTGCCGGTTGGCGCAGGATGGTTTTAACCGGCACTGAAGGCCGTCTAATAAAACTCTTATTAGCTCTACTTTTAGCGGCCGCTTTTATTTTTTCTCGAATATTGTCCGATTGCCGGTCAATATCACGCGAAATACTGCCAGACGGCTTGGCAACAAAATCCACCGCCCCCGCTTCCAAAGCCTTAATAGTTTCTTCGGCACCCTCTTGGGTCAGACTGCTGATCATCACCACTGGTCTAGGGAATTCGGCCATAATTCGCTTTAAGGCCTCTAACCCGTCCATCACTGGCATATTAACGTCCATGGTAACCACATCAGGATCAAGGCTTTTGATCTTATCAAGAGCAAATTGGCCGTTAATCGCGGTGCCTACCACTTGCAACTCACTATCTTTTTCGATGATTTTACTAATCTCTGAACGCATCAGAGCCGAATCATCTACCACTAAAACTTTATAGGGCATTCGCTGCCACTCCCCCTTTAATGGTCACCAAGGAGTTTGCGATCCTCTGCTTCAAGCCTTTCCAATTCTTGCTGTACCCCCAAGAGGCCTTCACCGGATACGGATGTTTCTTCATTCATCCCTTGAGCTTGTTTAAGCGTATTTTCTAAATCCATCAGGACCACAATGTCGTCCGTTTTATCGTCTTTACTCATCCCACGGATAAAGAGGTTGCCCCTTTGCCGCAACAGTCCCGAAGGGGGCTCAAAATCAGACAAGAGAACCGGACGAATCCCCACCACTTTTTCAACAATCAACCCGGCCACTTCCCCACCAGAGTTAACTATCAAAATTTTGGTATTATCCGTAAATTCATAACTATCATGTTCAACCAGCTTAGGCAGGTCCACCACTGAAATCACTTCCCCTCGGAGGTTAATTACCCCCTTGATATACTCTGGGCATTTAGGAACCGGCACTATTTCTCGCATCGGGATGATCTCGTTGGTCTTCGAGACCTCAATGGCGTACTTTTCTTTGTTAAGCACAAACTCCAAAATCGGAACCTCTGCTTCCTTTTCCCCTTCAAACTTGTCTTTTTTGTCCTCGCCGTCGGACTCTAATTCTTTTAAAACACCATGCTCTTCAAAGCTAAACATTTTTTCGAGCTTGAGCAGCATGACAATCTGCGTTTTTTCGCCGCGCTCTAGTTTGATCACCCCTTGAAGCTGTTCCATTTGCTTGGGATTTAAGGTAATCGGGGGCTCGACTACCTCCGTTTCTTTAATCAGATATACCTCAGTAATTTGATCCACGATCAAACCAACCTTTACCCCATGGATGCGAACGATAATCACAGGACAGGAACTATCCACCTCTTTGCCCTTAACACTAAGGCGCTGGCCTAATCGAATCACTGGGATGACAGATTCACGCAAGTGAAAAATGCCTTCAACAAATTCGCCCATGTCGGGCACCAACGTGATTTCCGGCATCTGGATGATTTCCTCAACCATCAAGGACTCAATAGCGAATCGCTCTTTACCAATGGCAAAACCCACTAAAAAGATTTCCGGTATCGCCTCGACCTTATCTTCAACCTTGCCCGCCAGATGGTCACGCCCACCAGCAGGAGCGCCAAGCTCTTGTTGAATGTGGAAATCTTCCTCATCAATAAGCTGCTCGTGATCTAGCAATAAAAGAATATGGTCATCTGAAAGCTTGTAAGACCCAGCGATGTAGCGCTGTTTATCACTAGAAACAAACCGACTCGCCGCTTGTATGAGGTCCGTTTGCAAGGTGACAATACTGGCAATTTTATCGACTAACATGCCTAATTTGCAGCCGTTAGAATAAATCACGATCACCCGTGATTCCGTGCTGACCTCATGGGGGGGTAGGTTAAAACGCCGTCGCATATCAATGATAGAGATCACCTCGCCACGCAGGTTGATAATGCCTAAGAAATAGGCCGGGGTGCGCGGGATGGCCGTTGCTTTGCGAGGGATAATAATCTCCTCAACGCACATGATATCAACGCCGAAAACCTCGTCGGCCACGTTAAACGTGATATGTTGCACCGTTTGATTTACGGTGTTCTCGACTAAGGCTGGTAGATTGCTCATGGTTGTTCTTTTATCAGTTTCGCGATTGCAGTTGCCCCGACTCTACCGTAAACTTTAAAAACTTTCAAAGGGATTTACCACTTATTGTGGCGGCTTTGACCCCTTTTATCCCTTTTTACCAGGGGAACAAGGAAAGATTCCCTCGCGCCCGAGATCCTATTCTAATAAAGATGCAGATGCAACTACCCGAAAGCTTAGTCGAGGAAGCGGTTTTAGTCTGGCAAGTTGAAACCACAGGCATCAGGCCCTTACACCCTCAAGAACAGGCGATTGCCCGAAATTTTGGCTCCCAAAAGAGACAGGAGGAATTCGCCTTAGCGCGGCAGGCGGCGCGGCAAGCGATGGAGGCGCTAGGGTACCCGCCTTTACCAGTAGGCAAGGGGCCTAGAGGCGAGCCTCTCTGGCCACTAGGTCAGGTGGCTAGCCTTGCTCATAACCAAGGGGCGGCGGTCTGTGTTCTCGCCAAAAGAACCAGCTCGTTAATTGGCCTGGGAATCGACCTGGAGCCGGTTGGGCGTACTTTAAGCGGAGGTGCTATCAGCAGCGTTTTTAATCAAGCTGAAAGAAGCCTACTCAAAACTGATCAAGACGCCCTTGTCGCCTTTGCTGCCAAAGAAGCAGTCTTCAAGTGTTTATATCCATTGAGTGGGGTGTGGTTTGGCTTCGCAGGGGCGGAGCTAATCAACCTGGAAAAAGGCCACTTCCAAATGAATTTAAAGGCCGAAGTTTGGCCGGGCAAGCTGCCTTCTCAGCCGCTAAGGGGCCATTGGTGGCAGGCGCAGCAACGTATCTTCGCTTTAGTGGGGCTCGACCAGTCTTTAAAATGGATTTGAGGGGGGAAAAGGAGCCCGCGTGCGCGGGGCTCCCTCTACTCGTACTTAGTGCTGAGCCACGACAAAGTCGAGGGCTTTGTCCAAGCCGCTACCAGCCACGATTTCAGCAGCGTTGTTGTTATTAAGCCGCTTCATGGTGCCAGCCATTACAGGGATCAAACTCTTGCCAGTGGGGGTCGTCGCCACACGGGTACCAGCCATGATTTCCAAAGCTTTTCCGGTCAAATAAGCTTTGTCGAACCCAACCAATTTAGGTCCCGAAGCGCCACCAGCAGAGGGGCCATGGCAACCGGCGCATTGACCAAAGTCACCAGCGTAAGCCGGTGCCGCTGCGAACAAAAGAGATACACCCAAGATGATTCCTAATACTTTTTTCATGACATCCTTACGAATCTGGTTACTTGCCAATCGGCAAATCGGTTAGTGTCCATTGCCATGGACCCAGCGGGAGCGGGCCGATTTGGCAATGCTACTTAATTACTGGCCTAAACCGACTTTGTAAAGTTTTTGTTAGCTTTTCGTTTTCACTTTTTGAGACCTTTTTAAGCAAAAAATATTTTAGCCTTTTTTTTTCAAATAGTTATAACTTTATACAATGGGAAGTAGGACACAAAAACGACTCCCTTTTCCGACTTCGCTTTTAACCTCAACTCTCCCCTGATGTAACTCAATAATGTTTTTAACAATCGCGAGCCCAAGGCCGGTGCTGCTATCTAAGCCACTTCTAGCCTTGTCCACCCGGTAAAACCGCTCGAATATTCGCGGGAGGTCGCTAGCGCTGATTCCTTGTCCTTGATCTGATACCGCTACCCAGGTCATTTCTCCATCTCGACCAAAGTCGAGCTCAATTTTAGAACCGGCAGGGCTATATTTTACGGCGTTGTCGATTAGATTAACCAAAACCTGTTCGATCAAAGGGCGGTTGACCTGCGCTATCCAAACTTCGCTCGAATTAAGGACCAACGCCATTTTTTTATCGCGTGCTTTGTGTTGGCAAAACTGCACGGCGGCCTTGGACGCCTCAATCAGATCAACCTTGGTGGTCTGCAACCGTTCGGCAAACCCTTTTTCCTCAATCCGCGCCAAGGACAACAGGTCCTCAACAATTAATTCTAACCGCCCAGTTTGGCGTTCAATGATCTTTAAAAATCGGTCCAGTGCCTCTGGATCGTCCTTGGCTCCGTCTAGCAGGGTTTCGACAAACCCTTTAATACTGGTTATTGGGGTTTTTAATTCGTGTGAAACGTTGGCCACAAATTCTTTGCGAATGTTTTCTAGCTTTAACAGATGGGTCAGGTCATATAACACTAAGACCACCCCTGCTGTCCCCCCTTGAGCGTCCAAGAGCCGAGAACCAGTGGCACGCACCACCCGGTCGGTTTTAAAGATCTCGATCTGACCACTAACGACAACGGCGCTTTTTTGGGATTTCTTGACAAACTCTTCTAGTGCCGGGATACGGGCCGCATCGGTCAATCGCTTGCCCCTCATGTCAGTCAGGCCCAAGAGTTCTAGGGCGGCCGGGTTGAGGTTTATCACCCGCCCTTCTTCATCGAGTACCAACAAACCTTCGCCGATCCCAGTAAAAATCGCCTCTTGCTGCTTTTTGCGGGCATTGATTTCCTCAAATCGGGCAAAAAGTTGCCCCGCCATTTCGTTAAGCGAACGAGCGAGCCTAGAAAATTCAAAACTTTGGTAAGAAGGTAAGCGGTGACTTAATTCGCCTTTAGCAAACCGGCGGGCGGCGTCTTCAATCTCTGAAAGAGGAGAGGTCAACTTGCCTACCAAAGGCAAACAAGCCAAAGCCGCCAAAATCCCCAGACCCATAACCGGCCAAAACAGCCCTGGCCGTGCCCAAGAAAGGCTTTCCTCAAATAACCCAACAGGCACACCCAAACGGAGCGCCCCAATACTGGTGACTCCATTATTTATGGGCAAAGAGACATACAACATCTGCTTTTGTTCGGTGTTACCATAACGTAACGAACGCCCCTCGATGCCTCGTAAGGCTGCGCGGATTTCAGGTTGTAATTTAAGCACCTCGGCGGTGGATAGGTGCCCCAAACTGTCGGCCAAAAACCGACCTTGCTGATCTACTAAAGTAATCCGCATTTGGCCTTTGTCACCCAGCCGGTCCGCCAGCCCTGCGAGTTCAATCCAACGTTTCTCCTGGATCAACTCCACCATTTCTGTTTGCAGGATTTTAACCCTAGCAAGCATCTGGTCGCCCTGCTCCTTTAAAAAAAGGTCTCGGTAATAGTTGGAGATCAACATCGCCGAAAGCAGCAACGCCGCTAGCATGATAATCAGCAAGCCAGGAAACAACTGCCAAAGCAGCTTTTTGGGCTCCATAGAGGTTTTGGGTTAACCAAACAAGGTTTGTAGGTTTTCTTTAAAGGGGGGTTTAATCAGGCCCTTTTCGGTAATAATTCCGTGGATCAAATGATTAGGGGTCGCATCAAAGGCGGGGTTTCTAACCTGAATCCCTTCAGGACCGGTCCTTTTGGCGCCGAAGAAGGTCACCTCTTCGGCGTCGCGCTCCTCAATCTCCACCTCTTTTCCCGAAGGGGTGCTTAGATCGATGGTCGAGTAAGGGCAGGCGACATAAAAGGGGATGTTGTAATACTTCGCCAAAATGGCCACCCCGCTGGTGCCGATTTTATTTACTGCGTCGCCATTGGCGGTCACTCGGTCCGCGCCCACAATTACTAGGTTAATCGCTCCCGAATTCATCATAAAGCTGGCCATGTTATCACAAATCAGGGTGACGTCTAGCCCGGCCTGTTTCAATTCCCAAGCGGTCAACCTTGCGCCTTGAAGTAAAGGGCGGGTTTCGTCGGCGTAAACCTTAAATCTTCGACCTTCGCTAAAGGCGGTGTACATCGGGCTCAAGGCGGTACCCAGTTTGGAAACTGCCAAGTGACCGGCGTTACAGTGGGTCAGAACCCCCATCCCGTCTTGAATCAAGGGGGCGCCATAACGGCCAATGGCTTCGCAGCAAGCGATATCTTCTTGGTGGATGGCAATAGCTTCTTGTTCTAAGGCGGCAAAAACTTCTTTTGCCGACTTGCCCGCTAAACTCTTAGCCTTTTTAACCTGGCGGCGCAGCGCCCAGCCCAGGTTTACTGCTGTCGGGCGGCAGCCCTCTAAATATTTGGCTACCTCTTCTACTTTTGTAATAAAGGCTTCGGGGCTGAGATTTAAAAACCCTCTTAAACCAACTAGCAAGCCATATCCGCCCGCCACGCCCAGAGCCGGGGCCCCCCTAACCTTTAATTTTTTAATCGAGTCCCAAACCTGTTCCACCGTTGTTTGTTCGTCGATTTGTAGGTGGTTAGGAAGTTGGGTTTGGTCTAAAAAATATAACTTTCCTTCCTTATATTCAACCGAGAGGGGCAGGTTTAAATCAATACTCATTTTTTCCTCTGAGGGGCAGTTTAACCCAGCTGGGGGCGCGATTTGTTCTGCTCGTTCTAACATGGCCTCCCATTTACAACAAGAGGCTTGGTGAAATGGCGCTTTGGAGGTTTGACAGGCCCTTGGCGGTCTGGTATATATTAGCACTCAACGATGAGGAGTGCTAACTGCGGAGAAAATATGGATCCCAGAGCCGAACAAATACTTGATCATATCATCGAGCAATACATCCAAACTGCTGAACCGGTGGGTTCTCGGGCGATTTCTAAGCTAACCGAACTCAACCTTTCGGCGGCGACCATCCGTAACGTGATGAGCGACCTCACCGAAGTAGGGATGCTTTCGCAACCACACACCTCCGCCGGACGGGTGCCCACAGATCGCGCTTATCGTTATTATGTAGATAAGCTGCAAAAAAACAAACCTGAAGAAACCATCCAGGATGAGGTTTGGCCTGCTAAAAGGCCTTATGAGCGGCTCGAAGACTTGCTATACGAGGCCGCCCAAGAATTAACCGAAGAAACCCACTGCACCGGACTCCTATTAAGCCCGCGCCCAGCTTCTTCGAAGTTAAACCGCGTAGAATTGATTGGCATCAGCGGAACCCAGGTTTTGGTGGTATTAGTTACCCAAGCGGGAATGGTAAAAAACCGGATTATCACCCTTAAAGAATGCCCTGAACAAGAAGACCTCAACCTAGTCGCCAGTAAACTTTGCGAACTTTTTTTAGGTCACGCTATTGGGGATATTCATGAAGGGCTCTTAGAAACCCTGGCAGGCAAAACAGACCGACTTTCGGCCCACGCAATTCGCATTGGTAAAAAAGCCCTCGAGATTGAAACCTCGGGCGAGGTGTACATTTCTGGAGGAGCCAACCTTTGTGGGTTTCCAGAATTTAACAACCAAGCCTCCTTAAAAAAGGTTTACCAAGAGTTTGAAGACAAAAGGGGCTTAAGCCGTATTTTAAACGAGATGACCCGCTCCGCCGGGTTACACGTAACCATTGGTTCTGAAAATCAAGCTGCCGGGCTTGAGAGCTGCTCGATTTTAGCTCGCACCTATGGCACCACCAACAGCCTTTTGGGCAGCATTGGGATAATCGGCCCCACTAGGATCGACTATCCCAAGGTAATCAAGGCGATTGACCGTTCCAGCCGCAAGTTATCTTATGCGGTTGACCATTTTTTAAATTCGAACACTTAACCTAGTTGTTTCATGAGCAAACCCAAAGTAACTGTTGAAAACACCGAAGAAACTTCGGCCCAAGAGGTTGTTGAATCCGGCGAAGAGGCTATTAGCACCCCGCCCCAAGCACCTCCTGCTGAACCTGCGCCAGCGCCCGATCCCTTGGTTTTGGCTAAAGCCCGAATCACAGAACTCGAAGACAAGGTTTTGCGGATCAGTGCTGAATTTGAAAACAGCAAAAAGCGGCTCCTGTCCGAAACCGAATCTAGGCTGAAATATGCCAACGTGAATTTGGTCCGAGGTTTGTTGCCAGTTTTGGATAACTTAGAGCGGGCCTTAGGCCATGCTCAAGAACAAACCGCACAAAACGAGGCCCTTAAAAACTTTGTCGCCGGGTTGGACATGGTTAAGGGCCAACTGATGGAAGCGTTTAAGTCCAGCCAGGTTGAGCGGTTTTCGCCCCTAGGCGAACCCTTTGACCCCAATCTACATGAAGCGGTGGGCGTGATTGATACAAATGAGTATCAACCCGACCATGTCGCTTTAGTTTTACAGGCGGGATACCGAGTACACGACCGGGTCGTCCGCCCTGCTATGGTCCAGGTGGCCAAAAAGTCATAATAAACCTTTTTCCGTATTAAGGAGAAACAAAAATGGGAAAAATTATCGGTATTGACCTGGGCACTACCAACTCTTGTGTGTCCATCATGGAAGGGGGTGACCCTAAAGTTATCACCAACTCCGAAGGCTCGCGCACGACCCCTTCGGTTGTGGCCTTTACAGATTCGGGAGAGCGGCTCGTTGGCCAAGTGGCTCGCCGCCAAGCGATTACCAACCCTGAAAAAACCATCTATGCGGCCAAGCGTTTGATTGGTCGCCAGTATGACACTTCTTCGGTGTTAGAGGATCACAAAAACCTTAGTTATAAGACCGTCAAGGGCAAAGGTGGGGAGGTTTTGATTGAAGCGGGGGGCAAGACCTATAGCCCCGCCGAGATCAGCGCGTTTATTTTGCAAAAAATGAAGCAAACCGCCGAAGACTATCTTGGCGAGCCGGTTACCGAAGCGGTTATTACGGTTCCCGCTTATTTTAACGATGCCCAGCGGCAAGCAACCAAAGACGCTGGCAAGATTGCGGGCCTCGAAGTTAAACGGATTATCAACGAGCCCACCGCCGCTGCGCTGGCCTATGGTTTGGACAAAAAAGAGGAAGAACTCATCGCCGTCTTTGACCTGGGCGGGGGTACCTACGATGTAACGGTTTTAGAGATTGGCGACGGGGTTTTTGAAGTCAAGTCCACCAACGGCGACACCCACTTAGGCGGGGAAGACTTCGACCAAAGGATTATTGACTGGTTAGCCGCCGAATTTAAAAAAGAGCAAGGGATCGACCTTCGTGCCGACAAAATGGCCCTCCAACGGCTTAAAGAAGCTGCCGAGAAAGCCAAACATGAGCTAAGCTCTTCGACCGAAACCGATATTAACTTACCCTTTATTACCGCTGATCAAACCGGCCCAAAACACCTTAACGTCAAGTTAAGCCGAGCCAAGTTGGAGCGGCTCGTTGAAGACTTAATTAACCGCTGTCTGCCTCCGATGAAAGCCGCGCTTAAAGACGCTGGGGTAACGGTTAGCGATATTTCTGAAGTGATCTTAGTGGGCGGGATGACCCGTATGCCTAAGGTAGCGCAGTTAGTTGAGGATTTTTTTGGCAAAGCTCCTCACAAAGGGGTTAACCCAGACGAAGTCGTGGCTATTGGTGCCGGAATTCAGGGTGGGGTTTTGGCGGGTGACGTGAAAGACGTGCTGCTTTTGGACGTAACCCCCTTGTCGTTGGGGATCGAAACCTTGGGTGGGGTAACCACCAAGTTGATCGAGCGCAACACCACCATCCCAACTAAAAAATCGCAAACTTTCTCCACCGCCTCGGACAGCCAACCTGCCGTTTCGATCCATGTGGTGCAAGGGGAGCGGGATATGGCTGCTGACAACAAGACCTTGGGTCGCTTTGAACTGGTGGGAATCCCCCCGGCTCCGCGTGGAGTACCCCAAATCGAAGTAACCTTTGATATTGATGCGAACGGCATTGTCCATGTTTCAGCCAAGGATTTAGGCACCGGGAAAGAGCAGAAGATTCAGATCACTGCTTCTTCGGGGATCTCGGATAAAGAGATCGAGAAGATGGTTCAAGAAGCCGAACAGTTCGCCGAGACCGACAAAAAACGCCGAGAGGCCATTGAATCTAAAAACCAACTAGATTCGCTGGTTTACCAATGCGAAAAGGCCTTGAGTGAATCAGCAGACAAGTTGTCAGACGCCGAAAAAGGTCCGATTGAGTCCGCCTTAAAAGAGGCCAAGGCGGCTTTAGAAACCGACAATGCCGAACGGATTAAAGAAGCCAATGAAACCTTGACCAAGGCTTTCCACAAAGCCAGTGAGGCTTTATATAAAGCTGCTCAAGGCGGTGCCGGAGCCCAACCAGGCCCTGAGGCGAATCAGAAAGAAGAGAAAAAATCTTCTGACGGCGACGATGTAATCGACGCCGATTTCGAAGATCTTTCAGATAAAAAATAACCCCAAAGGCCCCGCCTAAGCGGGGACAACAAGGAGCCCTTTGGCTAAGCGCGATTACTACGAGATTCTGGGCGTCAATCGGTCGGCCAGTAAAGAGGAGATTAAAAAGGCCTATAGAAAACTGGCCCAACGCTATCACCCGGACAAAAATCCGGGTGATAAAGCCGCCGAGGAAACCTTCAAGGAGTGCAGCGAGGCCTACGAGGTTTTAAGCGATGTCGAACGACGCAATCGCTATGATCAGTACGGCCACGCAGCGGAACAGATGGGCCAAGGAGGGGGCAACCCCTTTGAAGGATCTGGGTTTGGAGATATTTTTGGAGACGTTTTTTCCGAGTTTTTCGGTGGGGGTAGCGGTGGACGCCGCCAATCCCGCGGCGAGCGAGGAGCGGACCTCACTTATAAAATGGAACTAACCTTCGAACAGGCGGTTTTTGGCTATTCCACCGAACTGGTCATCCCCCGTCTTGACGAGTGTGGGCAGTGCGGTGGATCAGGAGCTAAAAGTGCTAAAGACATTGAGGTTTGTACGGTCTGCCAAGGCTCTGGGCAACAACGGATTCAGCAAGGCTTTTTCTCAGTGGCCACGGTTTGTTCAAACTGCCGGGGTACAGGCAAGATTGTGCGCAACCCTTGCGGTCATTGCCATGGCCGAGGCCGGGTTAATGTTCGTAAAAAGCTCAAGGTTTCGATCCCGGCGGGGGTGGATTCGGGAGCCCGGGTTAAACTAACCGGCGAAGGCGAAGCCGGGACTGGCGGGGGTTCACGAGGGGATTTATATTTGATTATCCGCGTGATCGAACATTCCATTTTCGAGCGGGATGGTTACGATATTTATTGCCGCGTGCCCATAAGTATAACCCAGGCCGCCTTAGGGTCAGAGATCGAGGTGCCCACCTTGGAAGGCCGTTCACGCTTGACTTTACAGCCAGGCACCCAAAACGACCAAATCTTCCGGCTTCGCGCTAAAGGGATTCAACGTCTCCAAGGAAACAGCCGGGGAGACCTCTATGTTAAAATTATTGTTGAAGTGCCCACCAATCTTTCGAAGCGGCAAAAGGAACTTTTAGAGGAGTTCCAATCGATTTCCAAAGAGGATTCGACCCCGATGAAGAAAGGTTTTATGGATAAACTAAAAGACCTCCTCACCTAAATACTATGGGACCATTCGGGGAGATCTATTGTTTGGTTAAAAAAAGTGAGCTCGACCACCACCGAGCCACCCCCGAACGGGCAGACCGGCTGCTCAAGCTAAGCCGGGCTAAGCAGGCCGCCATAGCCGATTCGGCCCAGAATCAAGCGGATTTTATGCGCAGCCTGGCAGGGCTGGATCAAAAGCTGGGTCTGAAAATCCGCTACATTAAAGAAGAGCAGATCAACCAGTTCACCCCTCAAGCTAACGATTTAGTTTTAAGCGCCGGGGGAGACGGCACC
>MFNE01000024.1:3039-66255 GCA_001783695.1 Candidatus Lambdaproteobacteria bacterium RIFOXYD2_FULL_50_16 | reverse complement strand
ATTTCGGGCATGCCACCCTCTTAGGTCTTAATTCGGACTACAAGCCCCGCGCCGGGCTAGGAAGTTATGGTGCCTTAACCATGGTCAATCGCACCAACCTTGAGGAGCGACTGACCCAACTGGTAGAGGGCCATTGGCAAGAGGACCGCTGGAACCGCCTGCAAGCCTCGGTAAATGGCATTCCAATCCCCAGGTTCGCGGTAAACGATATCTATTACGGGATGCAAATCGCTTACCGGACCTGCGATATTATCGTCACCCAAGGTGGGCAATCGCAAGATTTTAACTGCTCTGGTTTATTGTGCTGCACCGGAATGGGCAGTCACGCATGGTACTCCAACGCGGGGGGTTCTCCCTTTTCTAATGAACTAGATGCCTTTGGTTTTCGGGTCTTGTTCCCCAACCTAAAGCGACCTTTAAAGTTTATGGGTGGGGTTATCTCGAAGCGGCATGAACTCTTGATCACTCCAGAACGGGAGGGATACGTCCTCAGCTTCGATTCGGGAACGGATGTAATTTATACAGAAATGGGCGACCAAATCTCTATTTTTATAGACGAAACCAAAGCCTTAAGATTGATCTCTTTTGATTGAAAAAAAATATTTGCATTTTTTCCCTTCTCACCTTTGACCGAACGGACCGCATTTTTTAAGCTGGGACATTCGATTCATTTACCGCAACTATTGGAGTTATTCCATGCAGGGTCCACTTAAGATCATCTCTGGAAGGTCGCACCGAGCTTTCGCCGAAGAGGTTTGTAGCTTGATGTCTAAAGATCTAACCAACATCGAAAATATCACCTTTTCTAATGAAAACATGTTGGTGCGCATCTTAGACAACGTGCGCGAAGCTGATGTCTTTGTAATTCAGACTAGCTGCCCGCCGGTGTCCGACCATATCGTGGAAACCACCATCTTGTTGGACGCCCTGCGCCATAGTTCAGCCGCTCGGGTCACCGCCGTGATTCCTTATTTCCCCTATGTTAGGAGCGACAAAAAGGATCAACCACGGATCAGCATCACCGCTAAGTTGATGGCCCGTATGCTACAAACTGCGGGGGCGGACCGTTTTCTAACGATGGAACTTCACAGCCCTCAAATCCAGGGATTCTTTGACGTTCCCGTGGATCAGTTAATGGCTACCGAAGTGATCTGCGATTATTTTCTTAAGGAAAAAAATCTGGAAAATTTTGTTATTGTGGCAGCCGACGTCGGCGAGGCCAAGCCTTTGGGCCGTTTTGCCAATCGGCTAAACCTACCCATGGCGATTATCGACAAGCGCCGCTTGGGCAACACAGACGAAGTGGTCCCCACCCATTTAATTGGCGACGTAAAAGGCAAAAACGCCTTGATCATCGACGACGAAATCGCCTCGGGCGGAACCTTGATCAAAGCGGCTGCGTTTCTAAAAGAACATGGTGCCTTATCTACCACTGCCGCCATTGTCCATCCGGTGCTTTGTGGCAACGCAATTGAAAAAATCAATAATTCCAGCCTCGATGAATTGATCGTAACCAACAGCATCCCCGTGGCCGACAAAATGAAACTCTGCCCCAAGATCAAGGTGCTTTCGGTAGCCCCCCTCTTCGCCAAAGCCATCGCCAACATCCACAACGGCGAATCGCTTTCGACTTTGTTTTAAAGCCAGCCCCCGCCGATAATGGCGGGGGAAGCCTTGGCATTAAAAAGCTTTTATTGACATATTGTTTAACTCTGAGTAGCTCTCGTGTAGTTTTTTTGAATACTTTCACCTTATATTTAAGCGAAATGATCAAGTATAAAGGCTCTACCGACTCTTTTTCTCAATTGTTAAAAACTATAGGTGATAAATTTTTAACTAACCTTTGTGCTGACCGCCTCGATGAGGGATTGAGCAACAAGGTAAAATATAAACTAATCGAATTTCCCTATGTTGATCGGGATTTTAGGTCCGTTTATTATTCTGACCTCTCAAAAAGGCACAAACAGATAAGCCGTGACTGTGTTCGTGTCCACCTATTTGAGACTGAGTTTTCAGACCATGACCTTCCAAAAGCTGGATACCTCGGGTTTATTACACTGAGACAGACCCCCAAATATACCATCGGGCGCAGTTATCTTTCTCCAAGAGCGGTTAAACATTCGCCTGGTTATGTGGTTTTGTCCCCCTATAAAGTGAACATTCTTGGGCAAGAGTTATCGGTAAATGCTTTCCCCTGGATGCAACAAGACATTAATGTTACCGTCTGCGCTCATGTCGCAGCCTGGAGTGTGATGAGGTATTTTAGCTCACGCCAGCCCTGGTACACAGACCGCAATCTGGCAGAAGTGGTTAGCGCGTCGCAATCGCCGGTACGAAAAATTCCATCCGAAGGGCTGACCATGGGCCAAATGGCCCATATTTTGAACGAAATAGGCTTTTCAACTAAAATTTTTCCTAAAACCGAGGTATCAAAAGACCTTTTCCCGCAAATTGTTTATCACTACGTAGAATCTGGGATACCGGTTATTGCTAACATCGCAAAAGAACATGCGATGGTGATTATCGGGCATGGGCTCGTCAAAAAAACTACAGGATTGAATTCACCGGGCATTACAGACGCATCGAGTCTGATCGACTGCTTCTTGAGTTCAGACGATAATTATTTGCCATACAGAGATCTAACGTCTGATTCAGGCAGCGGCTATTCGATTGACCAGATAGAGGGAATATTAGTTCCTTTGCACGACAAAATGTACATCACTCCTGTCGATCTACTGGAGCTCCTTTTGCCGCAAATCGAAAAACAATCGCCCATTAAGGGAAAGAAATTAATCCGTCGGGTTTTCCTTACCAGTTCAAGGGCGCTTAAAAAATATGCTAGAGAGAAAACGACTGATACTGCTTACAAAGCATACATTTACAAATTGAATTTGCCAAAATTTGTATGGATAGTTGAATATTCGGAGCCTAAGCATTATGATGACCGTAAGGCAGATTATCGACTTATCGTTGACTCGACGGCCACTATCCATGACAAGGATGCGATTTTGAGTTTTCAGCAAGGGAGTACGATTCTTGACTACTCGAATAAAAAAGTTGAAGAATACAAAATTACCGATCCCGTTACTCCACTAATAATCAACAATCTCACCGAAATCTAAACCAGGAGACAGGATGTCAGGTGAACCAAAATTGACTTGCATTTTTGAGGACCAATTGACCCCAAGTAAATCAAACAAAAAGGCCGTGGCCTGGAAAAAGAAAATCACGGAAGGGATTGAGCGGGACTCAGCCAAGTATGAGGAAAGAAGCAGCCGCTACCAAGCAGAAACCTTGGAGTACGCGAAAAAATCGATTCTCCGGTAACTGAGACTACCGGCATTTGGCCAGCCCATCTGGTGGTGCAGGACACTGGCAATTTTGGAGGGTTACCCAGGAGACAAACCTGCTCCTTCCTTTTAGGCGAACCCAGTGGTGCCCAAAAAACCATCCGGCCTGAGGGGAGGCGATTTAAGCCCGTTGGTTCACAAAAAACCACCGCAAATAGTCCCCCAATAAAAAAGCCCCGCCCAGCTAAGCTGGTCGGGGCTTTTTCCGAACGGGCTGAAGGGGGACTTCAGCCTTTCTAACCAAATGTCACTTACCGTTTCATCTGGATCATGTCCGAGAGGACTTCGTCGGCGGTGGTTACCGTCTTGGCGTTTGCTTGGAAGGCGCGTTGTCCTTCGATCATGTTGACAAACTCGTTGGAGAGCTCGACGTTTGAACGCTCCAGGGTTTTGGCATTGACCGTTCCCGCGCCGCCTTGGCCAGGGTCGGTCTCGATCGCCGTGCCCGCTTCGAAGGTCTGCTGGAAGAGGTTTTGACCCAACTGTTTGAGTTTGTTGCGAGCCTTAAAATCGGTCACTACTACGCGGCCCAAGGCCTTGTTGTTGCCCGAATCAAAGGAACCCATGATGGTGCCGTCTTGTTTAACCGAGATAGACTCGATCTTACCCGACTTCATCCCGTCTGCGTTAGCTTCGATCAGCTTGTATTCATTAGCAAACTGAGTGACCCCGTCCACACCGGTTCGGGTGTCTAAAGGATCGTCTGGGTTGGAACCCTTGCCAAATTTGAAGCCAATCAACTGCGCGGCACCAGAGCCAACAAAGTTGAAACCTATTTGTGAAGGGGTCCCTTCGACTTTCACACGCCGTTCCATCGTCGGCGGGAGTTGGGGCAGGGCAGGGTCGGCTGGCGGCGGGGGCACCACCACTTCGCCGGGGATATCAGACACCAAGCGACCATCGTTAGACATCTGAAGGAATCCACCACCCACGGCTTTCATGGTCCCCGGAATCCCGGCTTCCAAGTCTTCGCCAGGGCTCAAGGCCATCCACTGCCACTGATTTTTTACTTCAGTATTAGGGATTTGGGCCCCCGTTGCCGGGTCAATCTGGGGAGGGGTGTCAGGCAGTTTACGGAAGACTACGTTAATCGCATGCTCTTGACCTTTAGAGTCATAAACGGTGATCGAGGTCGAAAAGTTGTACATGTCCGAGGTGACGTTTTCGTAATCCACCTGTAAAACCGGCGGCTTAACGTTGGCATCTAGGTTAGCCACAATATTAACCCCAGTTTTATCCTTAACCCCGTCGCCTGTCGCCTTAGGAGGGTCAATCTGATCTAAGATATTGATCTTCTTTTTGGTCCCTGAGGTTTCCCCGGTGTCGTTGTTTACATCTTTGACCTGGAGGAATTTACCATCTTGAGTGGTTAAAAAGCCCGCTTTATCAAAGGTAAACTGACCTGCGCGGGTATAAAAAACCTTGCCTGTTTGATCGGCTACCGTAAAGAATCCCTGACCATCAATAGCCAAGTCGGTTTCGTTTTCGGTGGTCTCAAACGAGCCTTGGGAGTGCATATTTTGGATATCGGCAATATTTACCCCTTTGCCGATTTTGGTCCCGCCCTCGACCGAGGTGGACACCAGATCCTCAAAGTTGACCCGGTTGTATTTGTAGCCAACCGTGTTAACGTTGGCGATGTTACTACCGGTAACGGTCATCTCTGACGAATGGGTGCGGACCCCGCTGGCGCCAGTATATAGCGAACCTAACATTTGCGTTTCCTCCTTGAGGTGCTGGTGCCCCGCTTAGGGGCTTAATGGGTCAGACGTCCTTGTCAGACCAGCCTTATTATTCGGCTTTTTTGGCCGGTGCCATGGGGGTCAATTCGCGCATCAGCCCTAGGGGCGCTGCTTTGGAGAAGACCCGTTCACTGGCATTATCTACTCGTTTTACCTTACTTAGGGGAAGTTGCCGTCCTTGTGCATTCACAAAGGCTTGGCCGTCTTTAAATTCGACCTGACTGATCCTTCCTGAATTATAGGGGGTCAGCTCGGCAACCTCGCCGTTAGGCAAGGTAGCAGACAACTTGACTTTATAGACTCCGTCGGCCATTAAGATCCCACGGTCGTTTTTGCCGTCCCAAACAAAGCGATGTTTGCCTTGGGTGGTCAGGCCCATGTTTTCTGAGTACACTGGGCTGCCGTCTTGGGCCTCGACCGTAAGCTTCAATTGAGAAGCGTCTGAATCGAGGTTGTAATAAATTGGTTGCCCAGCGCCCCGAGAAAGTTCCATCTCGCTCGATTCCAAGGCCACATCTTTGCCGATAAACTGTAGTGCTTGATAGTTAGCGATTGAACTTTGGGTCTGATTTAGGGTATCCAAGCCCTTGTTGAGGTTCTCCAATTGTTCCATTGATCCTAATTGGGCCAATTGGGTAGTCATCCCAGCCGAGTCCATCGGGTCGGTCGGGTTTTGATTGCTCATCTGGGTTAGAAAAAGATTCATAAAATCTTTTTTGCCCAGATTGGCATTTCCTTTAGACGAGTGGATCGCTTCACTACGCAGGCTTGAGGCCGACTGGTTCAGCGTGGCTCGAGTGGTTTCAAGAGACAAGGTACCCTCCTATTAGGCGTAAATGCTTACCTGATCCGCCGAAACCCGATTAGCAGGCGCTCCCAAGGGAATCGACTGGGTCATCTGGGGTTCAAAAGATCGGGCCTTATTAGCATTAAAAGCAGGTTGCGTGCCTTGTTCAAAGGCGCGGTTCCCACTTCGTTGATCACCAGCATCGGCGAAGGTGGCCTGAGCCCCCTGGTCGCGCACTTCTAGGGTAAATTCTTCGATTTTTAACCCTTGGGCGGCAAGCGTTTCCTTTAACTCGGGAAGTTGGCGCTCTAACACCTCTTTGGCCTCGATCGAATCGACTTTCATTTTGCCCTTATAGCCGTCTTCCAACTTGGTCAGTTTGATTTCCAACTTGCCCAAATGTGCCGGGTTGAGTTGCATGGTCAACTCGCCCCGTTTGGCGTTGATCATCATCTTGACGTTGTCAGCCACTTCCTTAAGCTTAGCTTGGGTCGTCGGCTTCGGCTTGGCGGCTTGGGCTTGACCCTTTTCTTCTAAACGGTTGGGTTTCTCTTTGGTCAAAGCGGCAAAAGTTACCCCAGGGGAGTCTCCAGCGCTAGCTGCTTTGGTCAGCATCCCTTTTGAAGCGGTCAAAGCGGTTGCCCGCGCTTGAGCTGCCTGATTCAGGGCCTGAATGCCGCTGCTCGCCTTGTTCTCGGGGACAAAAGCTCGGTTAGGTTTAGCGGTTGAGTTCCTCACCTCGCCAAATTGCTGAAACTGTTGCCTTGCTTTGGCGGCTTCAGAATCTATCTTTGGTTCGGTTTGAGCACTTTTGCTAAACACATTAGCCGGTTCCTCTGCCTTATTGGCCGCTGGCTTCGCCTCGGTCAACTTAGCGTAGGTCTCGGTGTCGCCTTGTGCAGTTTGGGCTAAGGCGGGGTTAAAGAGGTGCCCTTTTCGTTCCATAATCTTTTGGTTAAGCATCTCTGAAGCCCGGTCGCCCTGGAGTTGCTCGGCAGATTTTTGGAAACGAAATTCGGCCTGACGATTGGTCATTTGCTTCTGACCATTTTGCTCTAAAACGGACGAATTAGACCAACTCTTAGCGCTTTGGGTTTGGCCAACCTTTTGCTGGTTAACCATGCCAGACACTAAAGAGGCCTCGGCCCGTTCATCGGCCAGTTCCTTTTTAGACTTATGTTCCTTAATCAATTCCACCGAGTCGGCGGTTTTGGGGAGAGCCAAGTCTTGACTGGACAACCAATCAAGCTGGGACTGGGCTGCGCTCAAGGATCCGGTGAACTGACCTAAGTCCTGGGGAACTTGAGGCTGCCGCCGGTCGGTTTGCACCGTCCCTTGATAGCTAAAACTACCTTCTAATTTCATGCGAATACTCCATACCTGGATGGTGAAGGCTTACGTCCGTGTAAACCAAGGCAAACAAGGGCGAGCTCCCCCGCCCCGCATGATGGTCTATTTATTGACCACCAACTCTTCCCGGTTTTCTTTAAACCGGGTAACCCGTTCGGTAATGTCCACCGCAACCTTGGGATCCAAGAGTTGCAGCACTGCCGAAGCTTTCCTGGGGTTCATCCGCATGATCAAATGCATGGCGGTGACCCGATCCATCTGGTTGAAAAAGGGGGCCGTATTTTCGGAAGACATGGTTTCGTAATACTTAACCATCCGCGAAATGTCCTTTTCATCCAATTCTTTGCGTTCTTTACGCATGGTCTCAATCCTGGCGGCCAAACTACGCATCTGTTCTAGCTTTTGCTCGATCTGTTGAGAAAGCAGCTTTAACTCGCCCGTTCGTTTAGAAAAGGCCTCTTCACGCTTTTCCAATTCCGCTTCACGGTCTTTCAGGGCGGTTAAGACCTTGACCTCTGACTCGGTATAACTAACCTCAGACCCAGCCCCAGTATCCGTGGTGGCGTCTTGATCGGTGGCAAACGTACCTGGCGCCACTTTATTGATCCAGCCTTTGACCGTGTTCATCGCCAAGGCCTCATTGGGCATGGCGCAGAGCAAATTAAGGGCAAACATCGCGCCGATAAAAAGTCTTAGGTAGTTTTGTTTCATGCCTGTCGCTGTCGCTGAACAAATTGATTGGTTGCCGTTTCATCGACAAAGGCCCGTTCGATTCGGGCTAAATGTTCGGTATAACGTCCCTCTTCGCGGTCTCTTAAAATTTCTAACGTTCGGCGGCGGCGCGCGGCCTCAATAAGTTCTAATCGTTTGACTTCAGTCGCTCTTACCGCTTCTTTGTGTTTGGCCTCTAGCCGCCCTCGCTCCACTTTAGAGCGATACTTAAAACCCTCGATTTGCCTTAGGCTGCCTAGGTCGAGTAGCCCTGATCTTTTGGCCAAATTCATCTTTTGGTCCGCGTCTATAAGGGCCTGATCGATCTTGGCAATGCCAGCTTCAATCCCTTGCTGCACCGCCAAGCGTTCGGCCATTTCCTTCATTTTGACCCGCTCTTGTTTGCCCCTGACGTCAAGGGCGGTCTGCATCGAAAAGCGGAACATAGTTTGCCTTATAGGGAGGTCCAAAAAAAGTAATACAAGAGCTATGCCCGATAGGCACTATTGTCTAAGTAAAACATCGTTACGGATTACTTGGCAG
This sequence comes from Candidatus Lambdaproteobacteria bacterium RIFOXYD2_FULL_50_16, assembly GCA_001783695.1. Taxonomy (GTDB): domain Bacteria; phylum SAR324; class SAR324; order XYD2-FULL-50-16; family XYD2-FULL-50-16; genus XYD2-FULL-50-16. The sequence goes on along the minus strand of MFNE01000024.1, from coordinate 57,772 downwards.
AACCTTCGGTTCCAGTTAGGGTTTTTGTGTCTCCTGCCCTATCGACCTCTTTGCAAGGATTTGGCCGATGAACCAAATATTTTCTTGTTTTTTTCGTCTTAGTGTCGCTCTGTGGTTTGGCGGCATGGCTTGTTTCGCCTTTTTAGTCACCCCTCTGCTTTTTGCCAATCTTGGGCGCGACGAAGCAGCGAAATTAGTGGGCACCTTGTTTACCCTCTATTATCCAGCAGCAACGCTTTTAAGCTTATTGGCGCTGATCTTTTTCCTATTAAGCAGTCCGCCTATAGTCACTGGGTTTCGGATTCGGATCTTTTTATTAGTGATCTCACTGTTGATAAACGGGTATCAGCAATTTTCCCTCTTCCCACGCGCCGCCGCGTTACAGGTGCAGATTGGCAGTTTTGAAACTACCCCCAAGGAGGACCCCAACCGGCAGGCTTTTAGAAGCCTCCATATCCAGGCCAACAGTCTGGGCCTAGTGGTGATGATTTCGGGGGGCCTGTTGGTGTTATTGGGTCGAGGGCGTAAAAGATGAAACTCTACCCGAAAACGGTAACCGCAGTTTTTCTAAAGCGACCTAACCGTTTTTTGGTAGTGGCGAAACTTCAGGGCCAAGAGGTTGAGGCTTATCTGGCCAATCCAGGGCGACTTTTAGAACTTTTGATCCCTGGGTGCACGCTCTATTTGATCCCCAGCCCCAATCCCAAAGCCAAGCAGCCCTGGCAAGCGGTGGCTATCGAAGTAGAGGGCGAGCCGGTTTTGCTAAACACCCACCAAGCCAACCATATGGCCCAATGGCTGATCAATGAAGGCCAGGTGCGCGAACTGGAGGGGTGGCGGGTTTTAAAAAGAGAACACAAGGTGGGCCACAGTCGGTTTGATTTGCTACTCGAAAAAGCCGGAGTACAGAGATTAGCCGAGGTTAAATGTGTCACCCTGTTTAGTGAAAAAACCGCCCAATTCCCAGATGCCCCCAGCAAAAGAGCGGTCAAGCACCTTAAGGAACTGGCCCAATGGGCCCAGCAGAACCCAGATGCCCCCAAGCCCTTGATTATTTTTTTGATCCAAAAAAAGGGTCTAAAACAATTTTTGCCCGATTACCACACCGATTTAGAATTTGCTCAAACCCTGCTGGCGGTCCGGCCCTTTTTAGAGATATTGCCCCTAGCAGTCTCTCTAAACATACGAATGGAGCTTTCGGCCAAGACCGAGTTGTTGCCTATCCCTTGGGAGATCATCGAATCCGAGGCAAAGGATAAAGGGAGCTATCTTTATTTAATTAAGATAGATCAACCCATCGAGATTCCAATCGGAGGATTAGGGGTGCGCGGGTTTCCGGCAGGATACTATGTGTATGTCGGCTCCGCTATGAATGGTGTCGCCAAACGCCTCGCGCGGCACCGTCTGGTGCGTAAAAAGGCCCACTGGCATATCGACTATCTACGCCGCCACGCCCACCACCACCATGGATTACCGATTTTAAGCACTGACCAGATTGAGTGCCAATTGGCCCAGGCTTTAGACAAACTGGCGGACCTCCGTTTCCCTAGTTTTGGTTCTTCAGATTGTACTTGCTCAAGCCATCTCTTTGGCTTCTTTAAAGATCCCTTGGATTTAACCGCCTTTTGGCGCTTACTTTTTTACTTCCGCACAGATCGGCTTTTTTGAAGGGTCGCTTATTCAAGGCTTGACCAAGCGGCCTGCTGGCCGTATAAATATATTATTGCAACCTTAAACTATATAAATTATGGCAACCCCTGCAACCGTGGCTCAATTGATTCGCGATGCCTTTGAGTGTGAGTCGGTCGAAGTGGAAGACCTGACCGGAACCCAAAATCATTACGGTGTTACCGTCGTTTCTGCTGCCTTTCAAGGTAAATCCGCTGTAGAGCGGCACCAGATGGTTTACCGCGCCCTTGGCGAACTAATGAAAGAAGAGGTTCACGCTCTCACGATCAACCCTAAACTCCCTTAATTCCCCATGAACGTACCCAACGAAATCCGCCTAGAAACCCCAGCTACCACAGAAACTGTACAAGCGACCATCCAAAAAATGGTCGAAGAAAACGAACTACTCGTGTTTATGAAAGGCAATGCGTTAATGCCGCAATGTGGCTTTTCAGCACAGGTGGTGGAGATTCTAAAACGGATGGGAGCCTCCTTTAAAACCTTTGATATCTTAAAGGATGAGGAAGTGCGCCAAGGGATCAAAGAATTTTCGAGTTGGCCAACTTTGCCCCAGGTTTATTACAAGCAGAAGTTTGTGGGCGGTTGCGACATTGTTACAGAAATGTACCAAAACGGAGAACTTGACCGACTTATTGCCGCCAAGGCTTAAGTTACCTTCGCCGGAGCGCCGCAGTCACCCGGTTGCGGCCATCGGTTTTCGACTGATACAAGCCTTCATCTGCCAAAACAATCAACCGATCTGCGTCAAACTTCTCGCCGGCTCGCATAGTGGAGACCCCGGCACTAATCGTTACAAAGGGAGCGGCGGCTGAATGAGCGTGAGGGATTTGTGCTGCTGCTACTGCCGCCCGCAAGGATTCACCAACTTTCAGCGCCCCTTCGGTGCTAGTTGAAGGCAGAATAACCGCAAATTCCTCTCCGCCATAACGGGCGCACAAGTCAATAGCCCGTTTAACCACCGAGCGAAAGGCCTCGGCTACGCCTTGCAAGCATTGGTCACCCGCAAGGTGGCCATAACCGTCGTTGTATTTTTTAAAGAAGTCGATATCGATCAAAATCAACGACAAATCCCACTTTTCGCGAATAGCCCGGTTGATCTCTTGGCCAAGGTATTCGTCGAAGTTTCGGCGGTTGGCCAGACCGGTCAACGCATCGGTTTTAGAAAACTCGGTAAGCTTTTCATTAAGCCGTTTCATCTCGGCTTCGGCGGCCTTAGACTCGGTCAGGTCCACCATGAGCCCAATCGCTTGCCTAGCCATAACGTGATCTGACTCAAAAACCGTGGGGATCGCTTCTAAGAGAATTGGGATTATACGCCCAGACCTGTGTTTGACCTCAATCTCGTAACTACCCCTTTTACCCTGACGGCGTTGGGTGAGGTTTTCTAAAAAAATGTTGGCATTTTTTTCGTCAACAAATCGGGGATCAAAGATTGAAGCACCCACCATTTCCCGCTTCGAAAACCCCATCATTTGGGCCAAGGCTTTGTTTACTCGGGTAATCGAAACAGAAAAGCCTAACTTTTCATGCGCCTTTTTACAAAACGGGTCGCCAGACTGGCAGGGCTCTTCAGAAAAATCGATAATCCAAGCACCCAAAGGCAAGCGTTCGATCAGGTTGTCCACGTAGGCGTACTGTTCTTTAATCTCTAAGGCATATTTTTCGTTTTCCTCTTCGATGATTTTACGCATGGTAATATCATTAACCGAGGCGGCCATAGCGTCGCGGCCTTCGAACTTGATCTCCCCCAAGACCATATATACATATACCACCAGCCCATCTTTTTGGTGGATGCGGAACTCGAATTCATCGCCACCTAAAACCATCTCGTCGCGGTTTCGGTATTTTCGGCTGAATTGGTGCAGATCTTTATGGTGAATCAAGTCAAAAAGAGACTTGCCGATCAACTCGGCCTCACTAAAGCCGGTTAATTCGCAGAAATAGCGGTTCGCAAAGCGGATGTGATCATCAACCAACACAAAAACGCCTGACTCAATGGCTTCTAAGAGTTCTTGGTAGCCTTGCTGGTGTAAACTGGGCAGGTGGTTTTGTTCGGCTTCTACTTGCGAAAGCAGATAGGCATCAGACCCATTGGCTAGGTGGGAAAAGTGAAAACTAAGATCAAGCTCGCTGCCGTCTTTTTTGGTGACCGTGGTCATAAAGCCGTGTTGGTCCCCTTGGGCGATCTTTTCAAATTGCCGATCAAACATCCCCTGGCCCTTGGGCTCCAGCGCTTCAGAGGGACTTTTACCAATCATTTCAGATTCGCTAAGCCCAAAAAGCCGCAGCGCCGCCAAGTTGGCCCAGGCAATTCTACCGCCTTTTTCCTGTAAAAAAGCGGGCTCCTGGATAGAAGCCACCAGCTTTAACAGGTTTTCGGGAACTGCTTTTATATTGTTTGATTGATTCATATAGGTTCTGGCCACTTTTGATAAGGCGTCTCACTTTATCCTTTTAGTGTCCCTTTGCAAAGCAAAAGACGTGCAAAAAGCGTCACTAAGCTTGACGAACACATGCTTTACGGCATATTTCTAGGGTAATGGCACCAGAAACTAACCAAAATGACAGTCCCCCTTGGCTTAAAAAGTTAGAGTACAGTTCTGTGGGTATTGAAATGGGTTTGTCCGTTGCCGTAGGTGCGCTTATCGGCTACGGACTCGACAAATGGCTAGGGACCGAGCCATACATGCTGTTTTTATGGTTTTTTGCCGGTGTCGGGGCCAGCTTTAGTGCTCTGTACCGCACCTTGCAAAAACTAAAAGCAGACAACGCTACAGAAAAAGCTCAATCTTCCGAAAATAATAGTGATCAAAGACCCTAGAGAAAAAAAAAGGCTCACTCGCACCAACCTTGGCCTTTTGAGCCTGATTACCCTGACTTGTGGGGGTGGATGGGCGGCCTTTGGGGTTGACTTTGCCCTAGGTGCGTTGGTAGGGTCGGCAGTTGTGGCCTTCAATTTTTACGCTTCACAGTTTTTGATGGCCCGCCTGTTTATTTCCGGTCAGCCCAAGGCTCCGGTAGCGGTGTTTTACGTCCTCAAATTCGGGATCAGCATGGCGTTCCTGTTTTTGGCGGTCACCCGCTATAAGATGGACACTTGGGGGATTATGGCCGGACTCGCGACTTTGCCTTTGATAAGCTTGGGTTCCAGTCTAATGGCCGGGGGCCCAGAGGCCGAGTCAAACAACCACCTGTCCGAAGATAACTGATGTCCGCAGAAGGCGCGTTTACTTGGGGTTCCTTGGCCACGCCGGTCAATCATGCCCTTGAATCGATCCATGTTGATACTCACCTAGGGGTCGATGTTTTGTTTACCTCGCTAGTGTTGATTGTACTCGCGCTAGTAGCTGGGGCTAAGTTTCGCTCTGGGACACAGATTGAGCCTACAGGCAAACTTGACTTGGCCAGCGTGACCGAAACGATTGTTGGCGGGGTTTACCATTTTACCGAAGGCCTTATTGGACACAAAGCCAAAAGCCTTTTTGCCTTAACGGGCTCGCTGGCGTTTTTTATTCTGATTAACAACCTTTTAGGATTGGTCCCCGGCTTTAACCCCCCGACTGACCAATTTAACGTGACTATCGTCTTGGGGCTGATCGTCTTTGTTATTACCCATGTTCTTGGATTCCAGACCCATGGGTTTGCGTACATTAAACATTTCATGGGACCAGCTTGGTGGTTAGCTTGGCTGATGTTCCCCATTGAATTGATCAGCCACTTGGTAAGGCCTTTGTCTTTGGCTTTACGTCTCTTCGGAAACATCACGGGTGACCATATGGTCGGAGCCGTTTTCTTTGGCATCCTACCCTTGGTGCTGCCTCTACCCTTTTTGGGGCTGGGCCTGTTTGTTTCCTTTGTACAAACCTTCGTCTTCCTACTCTTGACCCTGGTTTATTTTCAGATGGCACTTGCCCACGATCATTAACATCCTACGACAAACAAGGATTATCATGTTTAAAAAAGCTTTCTTTTTGCTTTTCTCTTTGCTGGCTCCAATGGCCCTTTTCGCTGAAGAAGCAGCGGCTGCCGCTTCGACTGGCAGTGGACTAGACAAAATGGGCTTGGCGCTGGGCGCTGGCCTTGCGATTGCTGTCGCCGCTGCCGGTGGTGGAATTGGCCAAGGTCGCGTTGGTGCTGCCGCACTAGAAGGTATCGCCCGCAACCCTGGTAGTGCAGACAAGATCTTCACCCCAATGATTATCGGATTGGCGTTGATCGAATCTTTGGTTATCTACGCTCTGTTGATCGCCTTTATGCTGCTCAATAAGATCTAGTAGGTCTGGCGGGGCTTCCTCTTGGAGGCCTCGCTTTCCTTCCCTCGGCCTTGGATGGCCCCCTATGTTCGCTCCCTTTTAGTTTTTCTTTTTTTTCTTGGCGCCTGTGCTGCGCCCAAGCCCGTTCCACCCAAAAAGCCTTCCCTACCGCCTCCTGAAGTAGCGCACCCCAAGGAAACGGCCTACTTAAAACGCACCTTTGAATCAGCCAAACCTTTTTTAAGACTACTCGATCTTAGCGACCAACAAGCCATTGATTTTCCAACCCTAAAAACCAGACTCTTGGCTGAGGCCAAGCTCCAAAAACTAAGCCGCCAAGAGATCAAGGACGGACTTTTTTGGCTCAATTATTTAGAAAACAAGGCGGCTCGAATCAAAATGTTTTACCGGGTACCTGGTGAAAAGGCGGAACTAGTCACTGCCAAAGGTTTTTTGCAACGAGGTCGTGCCTGGATGCCACCGGTGATGGCGGCCATGTGGGATCACTGCCAACACCGGGTTGAAGCTGGTTCAAGGGTTCATTTAAATACGTTAAAAGGCTGGCAAAGTCCGGCTTATGTAGCTTGGGAGATGGGACAGTCCCAAAGTGATCTGCCCACCACCTTAAAAAAGGTCGGCCTACCCTTTTACACCAACCGCCACCAGCAACGTCCATTGATACAAGCCTCCATAGGCACGATAGAGGGGCGGGGGGTTGCCCAAAGGCTAGCCAAGCGATGTGGCGAATTTGGGTTTTCTTTAGACCAGGGGAAAAATATTGCCTTTATTGGTGATGAGCTGCTTTATCAACCGATTTTTGCTAGTGCGCAACTCCCGCCCGATCTAGCCCAGCCCTTAGAACAAGCCTTGCACGAAGCCCAGTTTTATCCAAGCCCCCAAGGGCTAAAGGTTATTTTAGCGATGGCCTTTAAGGAATCCAGCTTGCTCTGGAACCCTTCGGTAAATGAGATTAAAAAGAAATCCTTGCGCGAACAGTTCCACAAAGTGCTAGGCCCCACCGAGGTCGGTTGGGGGCGGTTTTTGACGGGGTTGATGTTAGATAAGAAATTAGAACAAGAAAAGGAAGCCCTTACCAAACGGCTCCTAGAGATAACCGAGCCCAAGTCCCACGCCACTGAATACGACGTTTATCTCTGGAGTCACCAAGCTGCGCAATTGTTAGACCAACTTATGGATAAATATAGCAGCCTCGCCAAGTTGGGCAGTCAAGCGTTAAACCTAGAAGCCCGCTTAAGGCGCTTGCGTTATGAGCCCCAGACCTTTGGGCTTTGGCAGGTCAATATTAATCACTTAGTTGAAAAACTAAACCAAAACCCAGAGCTTTCGGCGCGTTTCCCAGAGGTGTTTATAAAAGGGCAGGTTGACCGGCACGGGCTAATTGCGTCTTTAAGTGGTTTAAAGAAGGCTCCACTAAACAAAACACGCACCTTGACCTTGATTTTTTTAACTAAAATAAAACCACGCTACCTCGACCATCAACAAGGCCACCCCCATGACCTGCTGTTTTTTGCAGCAGAAAATCTAACGGGTGAACTCTCCACCTTTCGCGCGGCCATTCAACTTAGGCTCTCCTATAAACTTAAGCGTCCGGTCAGCGCCGATGGGGATCTCGCCTTTTATAAACCCTACTCGTTAACCATCGACTGGACCCACCAATCTCAAACCCAGTGGTTTTTGTTGCGTTATGCTTTAGACAATAAAAAGGCTTGGGGCAAAACCTCACCCAAGGCCTTGGTTACCCAACTGTGTGAGGCCCAGCTCCGTTCTGACCTGTTAAAAAATCCCTTATATCTGCGATTAATGGGCCCCACCGCAGGCGAGCGGGCCTTTCCGCAAATCAAAAGTGAACTCTATTCTCAAGGCCCTAGGTCCTATGGTCGCCGGGTTTTAGCTCTTGCCGAGCAGTTTTAAAGCCCCCCGCTTTACCTTTGCCGCCAAACCGGTTATTCTTGGCCATCAACCTTTTCGAGACCTTTTATGTCCTGGTTCAAGCGGACTGCCGCCAAGTTGATCCCGGCGGACAACAAAAAAAATATTCCTACCGGGGTGTGGATCAAATGCCCAGAATGCAGCCAAACCCTGTATTCGAAAGACCTGGATAAAAATCTCAAGGTTTGCCCCTCTTGTGGTTACCACTACCGACTGACCGCTGAGGAACGGATCGAAACCCTGATCGACGAAGGCACCTGGACAGAACTGTTTACTGGAATAACCGCGCTGGACCCTTTGCAGTTCAAAGATTCAAAAAAATACAAGGACCGCATCAAAGAAGCGACCAGTAAAACCAAGCTGGAAGAAGCAATTACCTGCGGTGAAGGTAAAATTGAAGGCCAGTCGGTTTCAATGGGGGTGTTTAACTTCCGGTTTATGGGGGGGTCCATGGGTTCGGCGGTGGGCGAGAAAATCACTCGCACCATCGAGCACGGTATTAAACGCAAAATCCCGGTGATTTTAGTCTCGGCTTCTGGGGGGGCGCGGATGCAGGAAGGGGCGTTAAGTCTGATGCAAATGGCCAAAACCTCGGCTGCCTTACACAAGCTTTCAGAAGCAAAAATCCCTTACCTATCAGTCCTAACCGACCCCACCACAGGCGGGGTCTCGGCCAGTTTTGCCATGCTAGGTGATGTGCAAATCGCCGAGAAGGGAGCCCAGATTGGCTTTGCTGGAGCGCGCGTGATCCAGCAGACCATCGGACAAAAACTACCTAAAGGCTTCCAGCGGGCCGAGTTTCTGCTCGAGCATGGGGCGGTGGATATTGTTTGTGACCGCCAGCAGATGAAAGCCAAAATCGCTAATCTTCTAAGGCTCTTACACCCATAAAAAACTACAAGCCAAAAATCCGTTCGAACAGTTGGATAAATTGGGGTTGGTTGTGTTCTAGTCGGTACTTTTCGGGGAACACAAAATTTGGGTGAATCGTTTTTCCTGCCGCCTCTAACATGGCTTCGGCCATTTGCGCCGGGCTTTTTGGATCAAAATAGATCGGATAATCCCCCCCAATTTCGGGCAAGCAACTGGCGTTAGAACAGGCCAGAGGCTTTCTGGTGGCCATCGCCTCGATCATCGGATAACCAAACCCCTCTAGTAGCGAAGGATACACCACCGCTTGCGAAAGCCCGTATAATTCGCGCAACTCCTGCGAACTTAAAAATCCAGGCAGCCAAGCACGACCTTTTTTTTCTAAATGAACCAACCTCGGATGGGCCTTGCGATACTGGGCTGGGTTGCCGGTCAAAACCAAACAATACCCCTCAGGCAAGAGCGCCACCGCCTCCAGCAAGCGGCCCAGATTTTTCCGCCGTTCCAGTCCGCCAGGATATAAAAGCAACGCCTGGTCCTTAAACCTCGCGGCTACCGCTTCTCCCCACCCGGTTTTTTGCACCGGGGAAAGCCACTGGGGATCAATGCTGTTTGGGATCACCACCACCTTGTCCTCAGGCAACCCCAAATGGGTTAAAATATCACGGCGACTGCTCTCGGAGACGGTAATCACTGCCTTGGCCAAGGCCCCGTTACGGTTGGCGATTCTTTTGTAGTAGGCCAACAGAAGGGGATTGTAACCTTCAGGTTGTAGGAAATAAACTAGATCGTGAATGGTAATTACCTGCGGGAGATCTTTAGGAAGCCACAGGTCATAGTAGGGGCTGTAAAATCCGTCTAGCCCTTTGGGCAATCGATAAGGAAACCGGGTGAAGTTGTAGAGATAACCCCCATACTTTATGGCGGGCAGTTCGACTAAACAGCTTTGAACGTTAGGTTGCCCCGTAAACCAGCGGCAACCGGCCTCTGGCCCTATCGCTAAAAACTCCCAATCCCGCTTGGACTTAATCAAGCCGGTCAAGGGCGCAAAGGTGGCGTTAAAGATGCCCCCTTGGTGCAAACCGTAGTTTTTTGTATCAATGCCAATTTTCATAACCTATCTTAGCCTTGTGCCCCTTGAAAGAGAAGGGGTTTAGGCCTATTCTACTTATAAAAAAAAACTTCACCTCTGCCCAGACTTGACTATGTACGATCAAATCAAAGAATTGGAACAAGAAATCGCCCGTTTGGCCAGCAAACTTGGCCGCCTCAAGGCCGAGGTGGCCAAGTCGGTGGTGGGCCAGGAGGAGATGATTGAGGGGTTGATTATTGGGATGATGACCGGCGGCCATGTGCTCTTAGAAGGTTTGCCCGGTCTGGCCAAAACCTTGACCGTCAAAGCGCTTTCCCAAGCGATTAAAGCCGATTTTTCTAGGATTCAATTTACCCCAGACATGTTACCTGCCGACCTAACCGGCACCTTGATTTATAACCCTAAAGACGGGAGTTTTAATCCGAAAAAAGGGCCGATTTTTTCCAACCTGATCTTGGCCGACGAGATCAACCGGGCTCCCGCCAAGGTACAGTCGGCGCTTTTAGAGGTGATGCAAGAACGCCAAGTGACCTTAGGCGATACCACCCACAAATTGGCGGACCCCTTTATGGTCCTAGCAACCCAAAACCCCATCGAGCAAGAAGGCACCTACCCCTTACCCGAAGCCCAGATCGACCGGTTTATGCTCAAACTTTTGGTTGGTTACCCCTCTAAGGCAGACGAATTAGAGATACTTAACCGGGTGACCGGCCTTGCCGAGTTTGCTCCATTAACCCCGGTTTTAGACAAAACCGAGGTGATGGAGATTCGGGGTTTGATCGAACAGGTTTACTTAGACGAAAAAATCAAACGCTACATTGTCGAGCTAGTCGATGCCACTCGCCACCCCAGCCAATATGGGTTAGCCGAGTTGGCCCCCTTGATTGAAATGGGTGCTAGCCCTAGGGCCAGCATTAACCTTGCGATTGCTGCCAAAGCCTTAGCCTTTATGGCGGGCAAGGGATTTGTCACCCCCACTGAGATCAAATTGGCCGCCCCCATGGTGCTGCGTCACCGGATATTGGTCAGCTATGAGGCCGAAGCCGAAGAGATCACTAGCGACCAGATGATTGGGCGGATATTAGGCGCGGTGAAGGTCCCATGAGGAGTAAAGGCACCCTGCCCGACCAATCCCGCCCAGAAGCCGAACTCTTCCGCCGGGTTAAGGCGCTGCAACTGCAAACCCGCAGACAAGTGGACGAACACTTGGCCGGGGAATATCAGTCGGCCTTTAAGGGCCGGGGAATGGAGTTTGATCAGGTCCGCGAGTATGTCCCTGGCGATGACCCTCGGCACATCGACTGGATGGTCACCGCCCGCTTGGGCCACCCTTATATCAAAACCTATCACGAAGAGCGCGAGCTAAGTGTTTTTTTTGTGATCGACGGCTCCGCTAGTTCGGGCTTTGGTTTGGAGGGGGCTAGCCGATACCAAAAGTCTGTGGAAGTGGCGGCGACTATTGGTCTTTCTGGACTGCGCAAGAATGACGCCTTAGGCCTACTGGTGTTCACCGATCAAATTGAGCTATTTATCCCGCCTAAAAAAGGTCGCAAACACCTGATGCGGCTCTTGCGAGAAATGTTGTATTTCCAGCCAGAACACAAGGGAACCGACCTAAAAGGGGCACTCGAATATTGCAACCACGCCCTCAAGCGCCGAGGGGTGATTTTTGTACTTAGCGACTTTATCTCGCCTGAAGGTTATGAAAAGCCCCTGCGACACCTCGCTAAAAAACAAGACCTAGTCGCCATCGAGACCGGGGCGGCGCAGCTAAACGAGCTTAAAGGCATGGGGCTATTAGAAGTCGAAGACCTAGAGACGGGCCAACGGGTTTTGATCGATACAGACCTTCTGCCACAAACCCCTAGTGAGGACCGATCCCGGTTTTTTACAGGGTTAGGGGCGGACTATCTTAAATTAGCAGAAGGCGAGGATCTGCAAAAAACCTTGACCCGGTTTTTCCTCAAAAGGGGCCGCCGCCGATGAAATGGGGATGGGTTATACTTTTTGGATTTTGGGCAGGGAGCTTGGGGGCGAGCCCAATTACCGTTGAGACCCACCTGCTAAAACCCCACCCAGGGCTTTTTGAGCCCCAGGTTTGGGAGATAACCGCCTATGGCCCAGCGGTCGATATCAAATTAGACCCTCTGCCTGAGTTACCCTATCTAATCGAAGGCCCCCGTTTTGAGCGGTTCCTCAAGGGAGACCTTTGGGCGCAGCGTTTCACCTTTAACCTCTGGGCCCGCCAACCTGGAGAGGTGAGGTTACCTGCCTTGAACCTCCACTACCCAACCGACCTAGGTGAGGGTTTATCCCAGTCAATGCCTCAAACCTATTCAGTTGCCGCCCCCGCAACTCCCCCAGAAATTCGCCCCTACGCGCCCCCAATCCCACCGCAGTTTGAAGCGGGCTGGATCATTGGGGCCTTGAGTCTTTGTTACCTTAGCCTCCCTTTATATTTCCTCTGGTCCCCAAGGGGTCCACGCCCGATTAAAGCGAGCCCGCTAACCCCCAGGGCCAAGGCTATGAATCACTTAGCCGAGATTGAACCCTTGATTGAGCAAGACCCGGCCCAGTTTCACTTCGCCCTGTCCCACTGCCTCAAAGATTACCTTAGTGACCAATTTTTATTGCCTATTCAGGGTCAAACCACTGAGGAATTTTTGCACCAAGCGCAAAGGGTAAAAACCTTCTCGAAAACGGAGCGAGATTGGTTTGACGCCTATCTGCATTTGGCGGATCAAGTGAAGTTTGCCCAATTCGAAGCCAGCCAAGAACTAAGCAGGGAGGCTCTGGCGCAAGTGCAGGGATTTATTGAGGCTGGAGAGAACCATGGAATTTGATCCCCAAGCTTGGCCTTGGGCGCTAGCTGCATTTGGGCTCTATCTAATCTTCCTGCTACTCAACCGCCGCCGACCCCCTCCGGCCAATCTGGCGGTGCCTGCTTTATCCCCACTAATGGCCGCCCAAAGGGGGCCTAAGGTCTTGATCCAGCGTTACAAGCCCTGGCTTCGACTTTTGGCTTTTAGCTTGATCTGCCTCGCCCTGGCCCGCCCTCGCTCTGGTGAACAGGCGGTCCAGAGTTATCAGCCAGGAATGGCGATTATGATGATCTTAGACAAAAGTTCGAGTATGCTCGACCCCATGCTTTTTCTTGGCCAGGAGGAGACCCGGTTAGACATAGTTAAGGCGGTGTTTGCGGACTTTGTTTTAGGTGACCATAAAGGATTGGCCGGACGGTCTAATGACCGGATTGGATTGATTAGCTTTGCCGGGTTTGCCGATGAAATCTCCCCGCTGACAACGGACCACCAAAGTCTGGTCCATTTCGCTCAAGGGATCGAGCCCGCCGCCCGCTATGAAGACGGCACGATGATCGGCGATGCTCTGCATATGGCCAGCTTGCGGATGATTAGTTATCAGGCCCTGCTTGGCCGCCAAGGGGAAGCCGAATTGGCCATTAAGTCTAAAATAATGATCCTGCTAACCGATGGCCAACAGACCCCTGGTGGCCTCGATCCTAAAGAGGCAGCCAAGCTGGCACAGGCCAACGGAATCAAGCTTTACAGCATTGCTATTGTATCTGACCCGTCCCGGGGAGGGATGTTGGGTAATTTGTTTAGACTTAATAACCCCATTTTAGACACCCGCCTAATCGAAGAGGCCAGCCACCTCACAGGTGGGGAAATGTTTAAGGTAAGCACCGGTGAAGCTCTAATCGAGGTGTACAAGAAGATCGACGAACTCGAAAAAACCCCGTTCGCCGAAAAAAGGATGGTTTACCAAGAATATTATGCGACCCCCCTCGCCTTTGGCCTTTTCTTGCTGGCCTTGGAACTGACTTTGAGCCTAATTTACTTAAAAAAAATCGACTGAAGGAACCTATGCACCCCATCTTAACCATTGGACTTGGCGGCTTTGCTGGAGCGGTGGCCCGCTACTATTTACAAGCCTGGGCCAACCTAAATTTCCCGAGCGCATTGGTGGCGGTAGGCACCTTAAGCGTTAACTTATTGGGCTGCTTAATCATTGGGGCCCTAGCCGCTTGGTTCCAAGCCAAGGAACTAGCCGGTTCGACTGCATGGTTCTTTTTTGTAACCGGGATTTTAGGTAGTCTGACCACCTTCAGCACCTTTGGCCTAGAAACCTACAGTTTTTTTAAGAGTGGCATGACGATTAACGGACTAGCCAACATCGGGGCCCAAGTATTATTAGGCTTGGGAATGGTCTGGGCCGGGGATAAATTGATGCAGGCTTGGTTATGATCTCTGGATTTAGTCACCCTGGCTGGGCTCTGGGTTTAGGATTATGGTTGGGGCTTGGAATTTTGGGCTGGCTGTTTTTTAAAAAACGGCCACTAAAGCTTAAAAGACGCCCAGCCAAGACCCAATTACTATGGCCCCTGGCTGCTTTACTCTTGGGGCTTCTGGCATTGATGCGGCCTCAAGGGGACCCGCAGAGCGTTATGGCCCAGAAGAAAGGGCGCGATTTGGTAATTCTTTTAGACCTCTCCAAGTCTATGCTAGCCCAAGACCTAAGGCCCAACCGCTTAGAGCGGGCTAAGGGGATGATCAGTGACCTCTTGGGCTCGCTTTCTGGAGAACGGGTGGCCTTGATTGGTTTTGCAGGCGAGGTAAAGCTTTTGGTGCCACTAACCTTAGACTACGATTATTTTTCAAATACCCTCGCTCAAACGGACCCACAAAGCCTCCATCGAGGCGGAACCCTCTTAGGCGAGGCAATCAGGGTGTCCTTAGAGATGCTGTTTTTTGACCCCTCCAACCACACCCGCGAACTGCTCCTGATTACCGACGGCGAAGACCAAGAATCAGAGCCCTTAGAGGCCGCTAAAGAGGCCGCAAAACTAGGGGTGATTGTGCATACCCTAGGTTTGGGCGACCCTCGGGGTACCTTGGTGCCTGGAGCCGAAAAAGATGGCCAGCCCGTGCTTAGCCGACTCGACCAAAAAACCTTAAACGAAATCGCCCGCCAGACTGGCGGTGTGTATATCCCCGCCGAACTCAAGCGGGTCGATATGGCTGAAATCTACCGAGATTTTTTGTCCCACCCTGCAGAGGCCCAGGGGCAAACCAAGGAGGCACAGGTTTATACTGAACTGTTTCCTTGGGTTTTATGGCCCGCTGCGCTTTGTTTGTTATGGGCCGTTTCTCCTTTACAACTGGGAGCAAACCGGCAAAGCTAAGGGCCTTACAGTCACTTCGAATCCACAGGATCAACCATGTTCAAAAAACTATTGTTGTTTGTGACCCTCGCCCTTTTTGCCTCCAACCTTTGGGCCAAGGATCCCGACCTAAAAAATGAAAACTCCAAGGTGAGTTATATTATTGGATTCCAGATGGGTTCGAATCTAAAGCGCCAATCTATCGACCTAGATTTAGCCGCTTTGACCGCTGGGCTAGAAGACGGGACCCAAAACGGCAAACCGAAACTCGACGAGGAGACGATGCGCAAGGTGATGGATGCGTTTAGGGAAAAAATGATGGCCAAACAAAAAGCTCAACAAGAAACCATGGGCAAAGCCAATATCGAAAAAGGCAACAAGTGGCTAGAAGCCAATAAAAAGAATAAAGGAGTTAAGGTAACCGCGTCGGGGCTGCAATACAAAGTAGTCAAAACCGGCAAAGGGGCCAAGCCCACAACCGAATCGAAGGTTAAGGTCAATTATGAAGGCAAGCTGATCGACGGCACCGTCTTTGACTCAAGCTACAAACGGGGTACTCCTGCGACCTTCCCTGTGACCGGCGTAATCCCTGGTTGGACCGAAGCCCTGATGATGATGACTGCTGGTTCAGAGTGGGAGCTTTACGTCCCCGCCAAGCTTGCCTACGGCGACCGCGGTATGGGCCCCATCGAGCCCAACTCGGTATTGGTTTTCAAGGTGGAGTTGTTAGAGGTCTTGTAGGTTGACCGACTTCCGTTTAGGGGTCTTAGGCCTGGGTTACCTAGGGCAATGGCTCTATAAAAGATATAGTTGGGGGTCTGGCAGTTTTGGGGCGGGTCACGGCTCTAAACCGGCCTCGTTTATCGGCGATTGGGTGGGTTTTGACTGGGCCCAACCCAAAACCTGGGAGGCCTTGCCTTTGAAGGCAGACGGGTTGGTTTTAACCATCCCTCCGATTCTCGAAGATCTGGCTCAAGAAAAGTGCCGGGTGCAAGAATGGGGAGACTGGATGAGTCGGCACCGGCCCGGTCTCAAGCGGTTGGTTTATATATCCAGCACCGGGGTATTTCCCAACCAGCCCGGTTTTTACGATGAAACTACCCCACCTCAGCCTGATAGTCCCAAAGGTTGCTTACGTTGGGCTACCGAGCAGGCTTTGGGTCCCTATTTTGATTTAACCGTTATCCGCCCAGCCGCGATATATGGACCTGGACGGGGGATAGCCCAGCGACTCCGCCAAGGGTTGCCCATCCCAGCAGATTCGGGCCGGATTCACCGAATTGAGGTGCGCGACCTAGCGGCGATTTGCCGGCTGGCTTTAACGACCCCTTGTCCCAGCCCTCTGCACGCCCTAGATGAGGAACCAGCAGAGAGTTTAGAACTAGCCTTGTGGCTCTTAAAACAACCGAATTGGGCAGGGGTTAAGATGGTCACAGAACCTGGATTTTTGGCTAGAAGCGGTTATGCCTCGGCCCCAGGTCGAGTGATTGGCGCTAGTAGATTAAAATCAATAGGTTTTAATCTCGAATTCCCCAACTATCGGGCCGCCCTGGCCAAGGAAGAGCCGTGAGCCGCTGGGACCAAATCGAAAGCCTTTCTGAACAATACCCTAGCGTCCCCAAAGAGGCAATTATCAAGCAAGACGTGCTGCGCCTTGGGGTGGGTTTTTCTAAAGATAGCCTGTTGGTTGCCGCCGGGTTTAAACCAAAAGACTATTTTATCTTTAGCTTCGATCTGGCAACCCTAGAAGAACTAGAAGAGGCGGGGGAGCATCTACTCACGGCCCCAGAAGAGGTGCGGTTTTCAGGGGGAACTTGGGCGCTAAAACCAACGATCTTTAACGTCCGCTTGGCCCCAAAAAGCCCCTATCAAGTCGAGCTGATCCAAGGCAAATTGACTTTGGCCTTAGAAGGCAAGCCCCTGTCCGAGGTGGAGTATCATCCGGTCCCTCCCTTTTACCAAGCTCCCCTCTCCTCTGGCAAAAAAATCAGCGAAATCGCCCCGGTATTAGAGTGGGGCTACCTGATTTACTTAACTGTTTACCGACTTTGCCAATATTGGGGCAAAGAGGAAGAGTGCCAGTTTTGCGATATTAACGAAAACTATCGCCAACAAAAAAAGGCTGGCCGCGAATATACGGGAATCAAAAATAGCGCCGATATTTTAGAGGCGCTACAGCTAATCAACCAACTCGATCAAGCCCAAGTCACCCAAGCGGTAACCCTAACCGGGGGCAGCATCACAGGCCAGTTGTCAGGAAAAGGGGAGTTGGATTTTTATCTGGATTACGCCAAAGCGATTAGCGAACGGTTCGGCCAGCGTTGGATTCTAAAGGCGGTCGTCGAGGCTTTTGAAAAAAAAGACTGCCAACGCCTCAAAGACGAAGGTGGGGTGAGCATCTACCATCCTAACTATGAGGTCTGGGACCCTGAACTATTTGTGCGACTTTGTCCGGGTAAAGAGCGGTTTGTGGGTAGGGAGAACTGGATGCGGCGGATTGTGGAATCAGCGGAGGTTTTTGGGCCTTCCCGGGTTATCCCCAACTTTGTCGGTGGGGTTGAGATGGCCCAACCTTATGGGTTTACTGACCCAAAAAAGGCGGTAGATTCAACGGTTTTAGGGCTCGATTTTTTTATGTCCAAAGGGATTATGCCCCGATTCACCACCTGGTGCCCAGAGCCCACCAGCTTTTTAGGCAATCAACAGGCCGCTCCGCTAGAATATTATGTCTATCTCTTGGAGCAGTTTAAAGAAACCGTTGCCAGATACCACCTCCCCCCGCCTCCAGGATACGGGGAACCAGGATTAGGCAAGGCGGTGTTTTCGGTTTCTGCGTTTATGGATGTACTTTAAAGCTAAAAAAAAACCGGCCTGCGCCGGTTTTTTTAGTTCTTAGGCTGAAAATCAGCCCCTCGCTCTTCTTCGATCCACAGCGGTTCTTCCCTGCGAATCCGCCCACCCTTGGCCAAAAATTTCTTTAACGCCTCGGCGATTTCGTCTCGATTAGGCTCGGCGAAAGGTTTGGCCTTTTTATCTTCGATCTTCACGCCAACCTCCAGGTTTTTTGTAGGATCGGATCTGGAGTGGGAGGTAAAACCAATTCCAGACCTAAACGTTCAAAGTATTCGGCCACAACTAGCTCGCTGTTTTCCCGATTCACCCGAATCGGGCGTCCGTCTTCATATTCCCAAAGTAAATCCACTTCCCCTTGTTCAGACCGGCTGGTGCCGTTTAGATAAAACGCTCCTAGTTCGCGGACCGACATCCGGTAACTTCGCTCGGTAACCACGCTAAGCTGAATCATCTGCGCCAGGGTTTCCCGGATTCTTTGGATATCCCTTTCCATCACCGCTCCTGTTTTTTTAAGTTGGCTAGCGGCCCGAAGACCGCCATGGGTATTTGAGTATTTTGTTTGCCTAGTTCCTTATCGGCAGGGGAATAAAAAACTTGAAATTTTTAGACAAAAAAAAGCCCCAGTGAAGGGGCTTTTTTTTAAAATAGAGCGAGAAAGCCTAGGTTTTAAAGGTATTGACCTGGGCCTTGAGTTTGTCCGCCATGTGGCTTAAATCTTCCGTGGTAGCGTCCACCTCCCGAATCGCCTTAGAAAGCTCCCTAATTGCCTGGGCATTGGACTGACTGTTTTGACTTAGGTCCTGCGCGGCCTTGGCTAAGGAGCCGGTCGCGTTCGATTGCTGGTTCACCGCTTGATTTACTTCATTGATATGACCACTGATTTTTGAAACCTGATCAATAATCCCACTTAAAATCTTGCCGGTCCGCGCAATCACCTGGGTGCCTTCATAGACGTTAGCATAGCTAACTTCCATCAGCCGCTGAATCTTTTGGGTAGCGTCCGCACTGCGCCCAGAAAGGTTTCGAACCTCATCGGCAACCACCGCAAACCCTTTGCCCAACTCCCCGGCCTTGGCGGCCTCAATAGCGGCGTTTAAAGAAAGCAAGTTGGTTTGATTAGATATTTGGTTGATTACATCCATAATCCCCAAGATTTGCTTTGAAGATTCTTCGATTTTGGCGATAGCCTTATTACTGCTAGCTACCGATTCAGTGCCTGTTTGAGCGTCTTTAGATGCTTGGACGCTTATCTGCTGTACCTGACTCACTTTGCCTGATATCTGCTCTATACTGGTGGCCATTTGCTGGATATCGGCGGTGGTTCTTCGGAGTTGGTCGTTAGAGCCCTCAATTGATTCATTAACCTCCCTGGTTGTCCGCTCAATCTGGGTTGAGGTGGCGTGCAATTCTTCAGATGAGGCCGCCAAAGTGTTGGCGGTGCCATCAATATCGTTAATCACCTTTTGAATATTACCCATAAATTGGTTAAACAGATCTGCGACCCGCCCCACCTCGTCCCGACGGGTCACTGGCAATCGTTGGGTCAAGTCTCCATCTCCTTGGGCAATGTCTCTAAAACTATCTTCAAGCGCCTTAATCGGCTTAAATATCATTTGATTAAGCAGGTATAGCAACACCATCAAAATCGCCACAATCATCAGACTGACCGTAATGATACTAACAATCAGTTTCTTTTTGGCGTTAGCTAAGGTGTGTTCCATGTCGAAAGCTACCGAAACCACGGCCATGGTTTTTTCAGGGTCCACCCCCATGTCAACTAAATGGCAACTAGCGCAAGCCGCCATAAATTCGATCTCGCGCCCACGTAAATCGACTGGAGTTTTATCCAGGATTCGTACCCCAAACACTCCCCTAAACACCTGGGTTCCAGGTTTGTACATCTCCGGGTCTCCATCCCAAGAGACCACCCCATAAAACTCACCTCCTTCAGCCAAAATTTTACGGTCCAAACTGTCTTTTGGGAGTTGGGTATAGGTATAGTCACCCCGATTTTCGATGTAGGTGGCAATCTTTTCGCCCCAAGAATACCAGATAACCGTGTCTTCCAAACTTTGGTTTAACATCTCCATGGTCACGTCTAATCCATCCGCCCCCACCATAATTAAGTCGTTTTGAATATTTTCGGGCAACTGATAAAAGTGATCCCCAAGCCGGTCCCGCATGGCCGCCCGGCTCCACATAAAGGCTTGGTTGGTGACCGTATTGATCCGCACCACATTTTTAATCTGCACCTTGATTCGCTCGGTTACCTCGGCCAGTTCGTGGTTGTAATCAATAATGTCTAAAACCACAAAGGGCAGAATCAAGATCAATGACATCGCAATAAAAATTTTGGATTTGATCGACATAGCCTATTTGCAGTAGAGTTGGTTGACTTAATAGTTACTGCCTTCGGTTAGCATACTATTTAACATTTAGCTAGTAAAAATAATTTTATAGCCCTTACCTAGAATCGCTGATAGAGCCAAACTAGCGGGTCAACTGAATCACAAAGTTGGCTTGGTCTCCGAGCTTAAATTCTACTGATGAACCAGGGGGGCCAGAGGCCCCAATCTTCAGATGAACCTCTCCAATCCTTTTAAAATCGACGCTCACTCCCGCGGGAAAGCTCCATCTTATCGGACTAACCGAAGCTAAGGACTCGGCCAATTGAACCGATGCTAGCTGCCCACTCTTTAGCTGTATAATTTCGCCTCCTTTGACTTTAAAATCAGGTAAACCTTTTAATTCAGAGGGTTTGCAAGCAGGTGGGTGAGGTGAAGGAGGGGTGGTTTCGCCTGGTCCCATTAGGGTTACCCAAAAACCCCGTTCTGGCCCAAAATAAAACCGCAGCCGCCCACAAGTCTTGCCTTTAGGGATAACGGTTAAGGTGTTTTTGTCCTCCCAGACCAGCTTGGCATCGTTCCCCTCAACCCCTTCCCAGTGGACCTCCCCAATATAGGGGCTGGCCAGATCGGGGGGTAAGTATAGGCTATAAGCCTCCCCCTTTTCCAGCCCCAACCATTCGCCTTTGCCGGCGATCTGGACCAATCGATTTTTGGTCAGTTCCGTTTTAAAACTCCAGCTTAAAGTTTTGGTTTCTCCCGAACCAAAGTCAAACTGGGCTTCCACTTTATAAACTTGACCCCATTCCAGCCGTTT
This sequence comes from Candidatus Lambdaproteobacteria bacterium RIFOXYD2_FULL_50_16, assembly GCA_001783695.1. Taxonomy (GTDB): domain Bacteria; phylum SAR324; class SAR324; order XYD2-FULL-50-16; family XYD2-FULL-50-16; genus XYD2-FULL-50-16. The sequence continues at coordinate 36,720 of MFNE01000024.1, read as the reverse complement.
TAATGGGAACAACACAAAACTAAATTTATCTAATATCCCATTGGGATCATTATGGGCGGTCAAAATTCGGGTCTCGGTCACCGCAACCCCGCCCGAGGACAATCTAAAATCGAGTAACTTTGGCGGGCTGGCGAATTGCTCTGGATTAAAGCGGATCGAGACCGGATAACCAGAAACCGAAAGGTCAGGCAGGGGATCAGGGATTTCTTCAAAAAAAGCGGGCGGCACCTCCCCTCCCTCGACCGGCCACCAAACCCAGGCAGGTTGATCACTAGGGCTCGGGCCCTGACGGCCCATTAAATATACAAAACTGGTCCGCTCTCCCGTCCCCTCCCGGCCTATACCCAACTCATCTAGGTCAGGGGCCAAGAAGGCATTGCGATGATAAATCGCCGCCATTAGTCCACTTAGACTTTGCTGCCAATCTTGCTGGCCTTGGCTCAGATTTTCGGCTAAAGAAACCCCGGTAAACCCGGCTCGTTTGCCGCGATCATAGGGGGTTACCCCGGTGAAGTCCTGGGCGCCAGGGGTTTCCTCATGGCGGGGCTCGCGGTTATAAGCGACATAACCTGCATGAGCCAACGCGGCCCGGTCCAGCAGAGGGTTGCGGCGAAAGGGAACCAGTCCCGCTTGGGCACGGATTTGGTTGAGCTGCTCAATAGGGGTCGGGTCGGCCCACAAAAGACTTGGCCACAGGAGGCCCAAAAAAAGCAACCAGCGGATCACGATCTAGCCAAAAACTGTTCGACCGTCCTCGCCGAAGGTTTATCGTGTCCGTTCGTTTGAGCAAAGCGTTGAAATTGTGCCCAGGCCTCGACCGTGGGTGTTTGCCCTTGCCGTTTAGCAATAAAATCAAACAAATCTTTAAGTTCACTAAACACCGGGCGGTCAAAGTGTATCTTTATCCCAAATCGGTCTCCTAAGGCCCGAAGCTCATCTTCGGCTTGGCGGTTCTCTGGGAGGTTTAGGTCAAGCCGTTCTTCCTTGACCAAGCTTTGTTTGTTTGAAGTGGCCAGCAACATCAAGTTAGAAGGCAATTGTTGCAGGCTGCCCTCAAAAACACTTTTCAACGCTTTAAAATCCCCTTGGCCAGGAATTAACCCAAAGTCGTCTAAAAACAATACATATCGCTCTGGCCGCCCGGCAATCAGGGGGAATAGTTGGTTTAGATGCGCAATATCTCGTTGGGCCATCTCCACCAAGCGAAGCCCTCGGCCAGAATAGGCATCGAGTAAAGCCAGCGCGGTGCTTGACTTACCCATGCCTCTGGCGCCCCAAAGCAGAATATGTTCGGGTCGTTCCCCTTTTAAAAACCGCTCTACCTCTGCCTGCACCCTGGCCAACTGGCTCTCTAAACCAAAGAGGTCTTCAAAGCGACAGGTTTTTTGGGGCACTTCGCCTTGCAAAGCCCAGCGGCCTTTAGTATCTTGGCCAAACAAGAAGGCAGCCCCATGAGCCAAGGCCCCACCCCAACAAAGGCCCCAAAAGGCCTCAAGCCGCGCCCAAGCCTGATCTAGGGGTTGCTCAAAGAGACCTTTTAGTTGACCCAACGGCAGGTTTGGACCCTCCATTTGGGGGGCCAGATCGGGCAGTTCCGGCCTGGATTGCGCACCGAGTTCCACCAGATTAAAGAGGCCGATGAGTAATTCTTGGGGGTCAAGCTGATGCAGCGTAAACCAATGGGCCAACAGAATTTTGGGCTCCAGTCCCAGCTTTTTAACCCAGGCGTAGTCAGCCACTTGATCCAAGAGGAAGGCACTCCACGGGCTCCCTTGCATCCTAGGAGAAACAGAGATGATGGCTTGGCGCAGCTTAGCCCAAGCCGCCAAAAGCCCTTTGGGATTTCGCAAGGTTTGGCCCAAAAACCGGGCTTGATGTTTAAGCAGCCCATCCATCCCTTGTTCATTTTTGATTTTCCATTGGAGCAAAAGCTCCTCTTCGAGCATCTGCGCCAATCGGTAATACCGGTCCAAGACCCCCCACTTTTGTGCCAAGGGCCAAAGACCCAGCGTCATCGCTTGGTCCAACAGGTCTTGCAACCGATCAATTTGTGTTTTGTAAGCCTGATCAATACTGGCTTCGTCCCATTTGGGCCTCAATGACAACTCCTTACTATTAAACCATCATGAAGATCCGCTTCACCAAGCCTAAGGTTCAGCCTAATTTGGTTTTGTTTTTCGACGCCAAAAAACATTTAGCCCTTCCCAATGACTGGCCTACAGACCTGACCGAAGAGTTAACCCAGCTACTCAAGCTGCCTGAATTTGGCGCCAAGTCAGCGGTGTATAAAATTCTACATCCCCGTTTAGAACGGGTATTTCTGGTGGGCTTGGGTAAAAAACCGGAGCCTCGCGAGTTGGGGGCGCTCTTGGGTAAAGAGTTGATCAATCCCGACTTCGCCGAGCTTCATCTGCTGTTGCCAGAAGATCAAGAACACCCCATTCTTACCGGCTTTGGGCCATTTCTGGAAGGCTTTTTCTTAGGCCAGTATCAGTATGAAGAATACAAAACGGACGACACCAAAAAAAATAAGTTCAAACGGCTAACGATTTTAGGAAGCCGTAAAAAATCCTTGGGCGAGGCCCTGGATCGGGCTTGGGTTATGGCAGAAGGCACCAGATTGACCCGTGATTTGGGCAACCGCCCTGCCAACAAATTAACCCCTAGTGATCTTAGCCTAGCCGCTCAATCCATGTCCCAGGCTTACGGCCTCAAATACAAACGGCTGACCGAAGCACAAATGGGCAAGTTGGGGATGGGTTGCCTCTTGGGGGTTTCTAAGGGTTCGGATCAACCAGCTTTTTTAAATGTGATTGAATACCAAGGCGATAAGGGCGCCCCTACCTTGATGTGGGTGGGTAAAGGGCTTACCTTTGATGCGGGCGGAATATCGCTTAAGCCAGCCGCCAACATGCATGAGATGAAACATGACATGTGTGGCGGGGCAGCAGTGATTGGGGCGATGCAGATTATTGCGGAGCTTAAACCCAAGATTAATATTATCGCCCTGATTCCCACCTCAGAAAACCTGCCTGACGGCAAGGCCAACAAACCAGGAGACGTGCTCACCGCCTTTAATGGCAAGACCGTTGAGATCCTCAATACAGACGCCGAAGGTCGGCTGATCTTGGCGGACGCCTTAAGCTGGGGGGTCAAGGAATACAAACCAGACTGGGTGATCGACATTGCTACCTTGACCGGAGCCTGTGTGGTTGCCTTAGGGCATTATCATTCAGGGCTTCAAAGTGATTCAGAGCCCCTGGCCAAACGGATTGAAAAAGCGGCCCAAGTCACCGGAGACCCGGTCTGGCGAATGCCCCACGCAGAGATCTATGAAAAAGATATCCAAGGAACCATTTCGGACCTTAAAAACGCGGGTGGCCCCCACGGCGGGATGATCACGGCAGGGCTTTTCCTGAAACAGTTTGTAGGTAAAACCCCTTGGGCCCATTTAGACATAGCAGGCACCGCATGGAGCGCCGAGCGCATTCCCTATTACCCCAAGTCAGGGGCGACTGGTGTCGGTGCCCGCCTCTTGGCCGAAATCGCCCTTTCGTGGGAGACTTAAGACAGACGACCTTAATCAGCAGGTGCCCGATTCTCGTGCCCTGCTGGCAGAAACAACTTGGCGGGCAAACAGAAAGGCCCAAACTTAATAACTCCGCAGAACCCCTTTGACTATGCCTTGGATCGAAATTCGGTTGGTGTCCACGTAGATGGGTTCCATATCGAAGTTGGCCGGTTGCAGGCGAACCCGTTTGCCTTCATGGTAGAAGCGTTTGAGTGTGGCTTCTTTGTAGTCCACCATGGCAATCACCATTTCGCCGTTATTGGCGTGATCCTGTCTCTCCACTATAACCAAATCGCCATCTAAAATCGATTCCTCGACCATCGAATTTCCTCGGACCTTCAGCAGGTAGCTTCGATCAGGGCGGCGGACCATAAACTCAGGCAGAGTCATGGTTTCGTTTTCTAAATAATGCTCAATCGGTTGCCCGGCGGCCACACTGCCCATTAGGGGCAACTCCACGGTTTGCGGATTAAAGGTGGTTTCTGGACTCACAATTCCAGCCCCTTTTAGCACCCGAATGGAGCGCGAGACGTTTGGATCGAGCGAGATAAAGCCCTTCTCCACCAGATTTTTCAAGTGTTTATGCACCCCTCCGGCGCTGGCCAGATCGAAGTGAGCGGCGATGTCACGCACAGACGGGGGATACTGGTGGTCTTCGATATATTCGATGATATAGTCAAATATCACCTGTTGCTTTTTGGTCATCTCCATAGGGCCCTCCTTGGTTTCTCAAGGAATAGAACATATGTACCCCGTGAGTCAAGTATTTTCTGAACATATGTCCCCCCAACTCTGTTCCAATAAATTGACCTCCCCCGCAGGTAAGGGTAGAAGGGGATATCCCTCAAACCACAAAGGCCATGAAAATTGACTACCTAGCGCATCTGGACCCCAGAGCCCACCACGGCGGCGGCGAGCAGGTATTAAGTCAACTTTTAGAGTTAGGCCAACGTCGCGGGCATCAGATCAAGATCAGTAGCGCCAGCCCTTTTCAAGAAGAACGGCACAAGGAAGCTGATTTATGTTTTTTAGCCGACCTATTTAACTGCCCAACTAGCCTAAAACATTTGCCCCCCCAATGGATCACTAGGGCGATAAAGCAGCCCTTTGTCCACTTTGACAACGCCTATGTGGACTGTTGCAATCTGGACTACCTCCCCTGCAACGGCCAAACCCAGGACCCTTGCCCCCATAAATCGCCCCTTAAACTTAAACGCAACCTCAAGTCAGGTGATTGGGGCCGTGGTTGTTTTGCCAAAAACCCTTTAGTTCAGCAGGTTTACCGCGAATCTAAGTTAAATTGTTTTGTAAGCCCCTTACACCAAAAACAGGTGACCCACATTTTACAAATCGACACCCCCTGCTTTGTGCTACGCCCTTTAATCGACTGGGAACGTTTTACAAACCAAGGTCTTAAAAGGGATATTCCCTACCTTTTTGTGGGGGCTTTGGGCGAGGCTAAGGGGCTGGAAACCTTGCGAAAGGAATATGAAAACGAGGACCTACACCTAATCGGGGCAACTGTAGGCAAGGAGCCACCGGCCTTTGGAACCTGGCACGGCAAGGTCCCTTACGAAGAGATCCCCCGCTTGATGAACCGCGCCCAAACCTTTGTTTTTAAGCCCCGCTGGCCGGAGCCTCAAGGGCGCGTGGTGGTCGAGGCTGCGCTTTGCGGCTGCAAACTGGAAACCAACACTCAAGTCGGGGCCACCAGCTTTGGTTTTGATTTAGCCGATCCTAATAACCTAAAAGGAGCCGCCGAAGAATTCTGGGAAACCTTAGAGGGCCTGTTATGAGCGCCAAAAAGGGGTTTTTTAAACTGGTTGGGATCAGCTTTATTAGTTACCCTTTAAGTTTTTTTAACCAGATTTTGTTGTCCTATTATTTTGGGGCGACTGCCGAGATGGACGCTTACTGGGTCTCGATGGCCGCGATTAATCTCTTAGTGGTTTTTATGGCGCCCGCCCGAGACGCAATGATCCCGCTCTTTTTTTCGGCTTACGCCGCCGACAAAACAGCCGGAGAACGGTATTTTGGGGCTAAGTTAAACTTGATGCTACTGTTTTGTTTGGCTTCTACAGGCTTAGCACTTTTATGGCCCCAAGGGATTGCCAGCTTAGTGATTAGCCCCGGTCAAGAGGCTATCCTAGAACAGGTGGGGCGCTTTATGGTGCTCTTAAGCCCCTTAATTTTCCTGATGCCCTTGGCCGAAGTCATGGGGAGTCTGCTGATTAGCTTTAAACGATATCTATTCCAACATTTAGGCCGCATCTTTGGTACCTTGGGAAGCATCACCGCCTTGGTCCTTTTAGCCGAGCGCTGGGGGATCTTTGCTTTAGTTGCCGGAGCCCTTGGGGGCTGGTTGCTACTTTGGGGCTTGCAAATAAAAGAACTGAACAAAATAGGTTTCCACTTCTATTTAACCGCCAAACCACGCGCCGAGGCCGCCTTTGTGGCCATGGGGTCTAGCTTAATCGTGGGCCACCTCCTTTCTAACCTATATCTAGTTTACGCCAACCGGGCGTTGACTTTTTTCGGGCCCGGCTGGGTCTCCTCTTATCAATATGGGATGTCCTTAAGCCAGATTCCCCAAAATATTCTGGTCGTCGCTTTAATCACGGTCTTATGGCCCAAGATTTTAGATCAGGTCGAGGCCCAGGACTGGAGTGGTATTTACCAACTAACCCTGCGTAGCGCCCGCCACTTAAGTCTGGTTTTAGTTGGAATATCTGTACTTTGTTGGGTTTTTTCTAGGCCGGTAATCTACCTAATCTATGCCCGTGGAGCCTTTGATGATCGGGCTTTAGAGTTGACAGACCTGTGTTTTAGGGCGCTTTCGGTAGCCATCATTCCCGCCGGGTTAACTACCCTTTTTAGCCGGATTTTGGTTACCCTAAAATTAGCCAAGGCGCATTTTTGGGCGAGCCTCGCCAATGGGCTTTCGGGGGTGACGTTTTTGTGGTTGGCCCTTTATTTCCAGCGGGTTGATTGGGCGGTATATCATATGACTGTAGCCACCAGCTTAAACCTTTGCCTTTCGACGGTGCTTTTATTAGGGGCCTTAAAAAACCAGCAAAGTTGGGCCGACTGGGGCCGGGGGATGTATTGGCTGGCGCGGCTCCTGCTGGCGGCTTTGGTGGTTTGGTATCTCTTCCCCTTGATCCCCATTGAGTTAGAAAATAAGTTTCTAGTCACCTTTGGCCTCGCCTGGCAATCGCTGGCTGCCTTGGCTTTGTTTGGTGCACTAGTTTTAGGGCTTAAAGTGGTCCAGTTTAAGGAAATCAGAGAATTGTTGGGCAAAGGGACCCCATGAAAAAGGTATTTTTAATCTCTTCAATGAAAAATCAGCCCACCGCCGAATGCTTGGCGCGTGGTTTTTTAAGTGCTGGGGCAGAATTATTAATCGCCACCGATGTAGGTAGTCTGGGTCTGCCGGGAGCCTCCTTGGTGGAACGCGATTTTGAGGCGTTTGAGTTTTGCGAACTCCACGAATTTAAGCCGGACTTGGTGTTTTTTATAGAAGGGGGAACTATGAAGCTTTTCCCCAGAGGCCTGGAGCGGTTTAGTTGCCCAACTGCTTGGTACGCTATCGACAACCACACTGGGATTAAAAAACACCTGCAAATAGCCCCACTTTTCGATCTCACTTTTGCCGCTCAAAAAGCCTTTTTGGGGTCGTTTGAGGCGCTTGGTCTGGTTGCTCGTTGGCTCCCGTTGGGCCTTGATCTTCCGCTTTTACCTAAGGAAGAACTGCCTAAAATCTATGACCTCGCGTTGGTGGGCTCCCTAGACCCAGGGGCCCACCCAGAGCGGGTCGCAATGGTAGCTAGGCTAAAAGAGGCCTTTCCTAATAGTTTTTTTGGACGGGCGAGCATGGAAGAGTTGTACCTGATTTATGCCCAAACCAGATTGGTCTTTAACAAAAGTATCCAAGGCGATTTAAACATGCGGTATTTCGAAGCTTTAGGTTCGGGAGCGCTGTTATTAACGGATCCTATTAAGGATTCAGGCCGCGAGGAATTATTTACCCCTGAAGTGGAATATTTTGATTACCAAGAATCGGAGTTAGTCCAACGCGCCCGAGATTTGTTGGAACATTGGGATAAACTAGCCCCCGCGGCCTCCTTAGCCGCAAAAAAATTAAGGACCAAACACAGCTACAAAGCCCGCGCCCAAAGCATCTTAGACCTCACTCCCCAAATTCAGCGCCGCCGAAGCTCAGGGCTTGGTTTGGAACTGGGAGCCTATTTAGCCTTAGAAAACCGCGCCGCTAGTTTAAAGGCGATGGTTCGGGTTTTGGAGCAAATGGCCGGGACTGATTCAAAAAAACAGCTTCTGTTTACTCCGGCCAAGGTCTCTTTAAAGGCCCTGGCCAAGTTGTTTGAGGGATTAGAGATTTAAGGCAAAAAAAACCGCCCGACGGCGGCTTTTTTTTAACTGTAGTTTTCGAAGATATGGTCTCTGATCTTTTTCCAAATCTCGTAGAGAGGTTCCTTGGGCATCTCTTCCCAATCCATCAACTGCAAGATATAGCGTTTGATTTTCCCCCGGGTGAGGCTTCGAGCCTCCCAGGCGGCATAGATATCTTCTTCTTCGGCGCTTAAAGGCTTGCCGTCCAGTTTTCGGCGGAAGAGGAACTTTAACGACGAATCTGGATATTTGTGAACGAAGTCGATTAGCGCCGCAGCGGTAATCTCGCCAGAGCCGTAAACCACGTCGTCTTCTCCTTCGGTAATATCGACCTCGCCTTCGAACTCCACATCTTCTAAGTCCAATTCCTCGATCGCTTCGATCACTGATTCTCGCTCGCGGCTTCTCGATCTGGGTTCAGGTAGGGCCGTAGTTTCAAGGTCCTCGTCCTTATCATCCACTCCGCCTTGCATTGGGCTTGAGATGGTTGATTCAGATTGAGCCTTGGGCGGGGTCACACCTTCGGGTACGGGGGCCGCCTTGCGGACCGGCTTGACTCGTTTTGCTTCCTCGTTGGGCAGTAGCACCATCACCAAAAAACTAGTCGCCGAAATCAAAAAGGAGACCGAAAAAATCAGTCCCTTTTTGCTACGGTGGAAGCGATAGTTATCAGTGACCTGCTGATAGGGATCATACCCTCTTGCTATCAGCACGTAATTGTCGTTCATCTCAGAAAAGAAATGCAACGACGCCAAAAGGGCCAGCCCAATTACCCCCAACAAGCACCACAAAAAGGCGGAGGAGGCGGAGAGTTTTTTCATGTTAGACTCCGGTTAACAATCCTAGTTAGCTCCTTATCGGTTTCTGGCATAAAAACTTTAATCAAGATCAACCTCTTAAAAAACCTCAGCCTAGCCAAGGCTACAGGTCAGGCTGGCACCTTTCTTGTACATCCAAGCCTGCCCCTTAAAAGGCAATCCCTTGCCCTAGCAGGGATTAGTAGGTATAGATGGCTCGAATACGTTAGGATTCCAATGGCTCCTCAGATTAAAAAAAAGACCACCGCCCCTGTGCCTAAGGCAAAATCCTCCAAAAAGGGCTGCCTTTTTTGGCTGATTTTTCTTGTTCTGATCTTGGGAGGGGCGGGATATTATTTTCAGGCCCCTCTTAATGAGCAGTTGAGCCCCTACGGAGGCTTAGCCGGAATCCAGCGCATGGTCACCGAAAAATTCTCGGCTCTTATTGGTAGTTCTGAAGAGGACGAAGACGCGCTTCGGGTTGCGGCCATGAGCCCCTTACCCAAAATCGAGCCTGCAAAACCGAAACCTAAGCCCAAGCCTGCGATAACGGCCCAACAAGGAGAGCAACTCTATTATGTACGGGTGGGCGGCTGTATGACAGAAGATTGCCGCCTCCAAATAATTAAAGAGTTGGAAGCGCTGCACTTAGACTATTTGGTTAAAGACTACAAACGCAAAACTGTTTATTGGGAGCTAGCCTCTGCCCAGTTATTCACCAAAAGTCAGGCTGAAAATAAACTGGTCGATCTAGACCGGCACGCCCGCGACACCCCCCCTGGGCATATGCGCCCAGTGCGAGGCAAGTGGCGTATCAGTCTAGGCAATATCCCCGACAAACGCCGTGCAGTGCAAATGCGTTCCTACTTAGCCCAGCTATATCCTGACGTGGACATGAAAATGGTCCTGTTGCCTAAAAGGCATAGTTTCGACATGGAGTACGTTTACGCCGGGCCTTACTCTAGCCAGTTTAACGCCCAAAGCATTGCCGACATTTTGCAGGGTCGCCGGTTTATTCAGGAAGTATTCCTGACTGCCGATCCTTAACGGACCTCGATAATCATTTTCATACTGGGATGGATAGCGCACTCCACCTTTACCATCCCAGGTTTATCAAACACCACCGCCCGACTTTGGCCTTGTTTGTAACTGCCCAAATCGAAGGTTTTGGTTTCAGACAAAGAAAATACATTGTGGTGGACGGTGTCTAAATTGGGAAACTCAACCTTATCCCCTTGATGGACCACCAAGTACTCTACGCTAAATTTTATGTCTTTTTGCGCTACTTGAAAGGTGTCCGCGGCTAATGCCATTCCGCTTAAACTAATCAAAGCCACCCCAATTCCGATCCACTTCATGGTCTCCCCCTTTTAAAGCTAGGGACCCTACCTGATCGAGCACCTAAAGTCCAATCTCTTAATCATTTTAAGCCAACTTGCCAGCCCTGCCAATTCGTTATAGTTTGAGTGCGGATCCTTGCCTAAGCAAATGGTAGCAGATATGAGCAAAAAAGCAAAAAAAAATCAGGTTTGGGGTGGCCGACTGGAAGGAAACCCCGATGAAGCGAACCTGCGATTCTGCGCCGGGCGCGATGTAACTTCTTTGCCCATGGCAGACAAGGAGCTTTTGGGTTGGGATGTTTGGACCAACCTGGCTCACACCAAAATGCTTTGTGAATGTGGGGTGTTAAGCAAGGACGAATACCGCCAGATTTATGAAGCTTTCGAAAAACTTGATTTAGACAGTTTCGATCTGGACCCCGCCAAAGAGGACGTCCATATAAACCTAGAGCATTATCTAGTCCATACCTGCGGGATCGAGGCGGGCAAAAAGATCCATTCTGGACGCAGCCGCAATGACCAAGTAGCTACAGACATGCGGCTTTATTTGCGCTGGGAAATTTTGTATTTATCCGCTTCGGTGATAAATCTAGCCTTGAGTATTTTAGAGCGTGCCCAAGATCTGACCGAGGCGGTTATGCCTGGGTTTACCCACTATCAACCGGCCATGCCCACCAGCGCCGCCCACTGGTTGACCGCCTGGAGTCAGGGCTTGCTGCGGGATTTGCAGGCGATGAATAAAGACTATGAGTTAATCAATCGTTCCCCCCTTGGCTCTGCGGCTGGGTTCGGCACTAGCTGGCCAATCAACCGCGAACGGACGGCAGAGCTTTTGGGTTTTGATCAAGTTGAAGAAAATACTTTAGACGCCATCTCCAGCCGAGGCGAAGCGGAAACCCGCATCGCAGGCAGCATCGGGGTTTTGATGAATCGCTTGAGCCAAATCAGCCAAGACCTGATTTTATGGTCCCATCCCTTTTACGGGATAGCTAAAATCAGCGACCAATTTGTCACCGGGTCCTCAATTATGCCCCAAAAGCGCAATCCCGACTTTGCCGAATTGATTCGAGCCAAGGCGGCGCAAGCCTCTGGCACTCTGGTGGCGTTAATGGGGATTCAAAAGGGGGCCATGTCCGGTTACAACCGCGACAGCCAACAATCTAAATATTTGATTATGGACTTGTTCCGTGAGGTTAAAGACGCGCCCGTGGTCCTAACCGGGGTAATCGAGACCTTGACACTAAACCAGGGGCGGATGGAGGAGTTAGCTAAAAAAGACTTTCTTAATGCCGCCGATTGGGCCGATTGGTTGGCCCAGGAATTTAAATTGAGTTTCCGCGATTGTTACGAAATCCTAAGCCTGGCGGTCAAATATTCGGCACAAACTGGCGACGTGATGAGCCTTAAAGGGCTGGAACAGGCGATTCAAGAATCGGGTTTTGAGGGTCGGATTCAACTCGACCAAAAACAGGTGGACCGGCTCAACAATCCGAAGGAACTCTTAAAAACCAAGACCCACAGCGGAGCGCCCTCGCCGGACTCGGTTCAAAAGATGATTAAACACCAAAGGGCAAAACTCGCCGAGCTCGACGCTAATTGGACCCAATTGACCCACCAATTTGATGCTCGCATGGCTTTTGCTTTAGAAGCTCTCAAACCAGACTAGTTGGGCGTCTCTAGCTCTTTTAGTAATTTAGTTAAGCTGTTTAAATTGATCCTGGCCAAGGGGTCGGTCATCGCCTCGCGACCCTCTTGAATGATCCGGTTGGTCGGCACCGGGTTGGCAACCAAATTCAGTACCATCAAAGCTTTAACAATAGGTGGGGGCAACTTAGTCGCTTTGGGTGACTGGGGGCTGGTTGCCTTAAACTCTAAAAGACAAGCTAAAGAATCGGTGTCTAGGCTAAGCTTGGTGAGGTCGTCCACCAAAATCAAGGTGGCCTGCACAATCAACTTAGACTGAAACAAATCTGGTTTTAAGTGGGCAATTTTGGCCTTTAGTTGGCCTATAGTTGCGCCCACCTCTGCCTTTTCATCATCGGTTAGGGTGAGCCGAACCCCTCCTTCAGGGGCCATTTTATCCAAGGCCCCAATCAGTTTAACCTTGTCCTGAATACTCGGGTGAAGCACAACAAAAAGGTTTTCGTACAATGGGGCCAAATCGGTTAAGTATTCTCGTTCGATTTCTTCGACCGTCGCTTGAACCAACCGGGAGGAAAACTTTTCTTGCGGGTCCAGATGATTGGTCATCTGCACCACAAACCCCGCACTAGCCCCTGGTTTGTGATTACGCTCCCGGGCTACCTCTTCAAACAAGGCTTTGAGCCGCCTTTTTTGTAGGTTTAATTCCTCAGCCGCATCGGTCAAAATCTGCTTAGCCCGAGCCTCAATGGTCGCGCGGAATTTTTCCATGTCGTCCTGGAACACCTGGACCGACTCTTCCTGTTTCATCCTCTTTAGTTTTTTAACCTTTTTATCCATCTCCCGGAGTTTTTTCTCCGCTTTTTTCTTTAACTCGATCACCCGTTTTTGGGCCGTTTCTTTGTCGGCTAACACCCGACTTTTAAATCGCTCCAAGAGCAGCGCCCGAGCGCCTTGGTTGGCGTTTGAACACAAGAGAAGTTGGTTGGTCAAAATAATCGCGGCCAACATCCGGGTCTCGTGGTTTTGTTCGGGCGCTTCCCACTCGGCTTCTTGGGTAGCAACTGGAACTTCGGGCTCTTCACCCTCTTTGGGTGGAGGTGGTGGCGGAGGTGGAGGTGGTTTGATCCCTAATAAAAACCGACGCGCAAAAACGGCCCAAGCTGAATCAGGTTCGGGTTCAGTAGTTAATTTATAACGCAGCGCATAACGTTCGATTAAATCGAGATTATAGGTCCAACTTTCATAAATTTTACGCTTGTCCTCAACCCTGCTTCGGGGCGGATCGGCCTTTCTTTTACGCTGATATTCTTGGTAAGGTGCAACAAAAGCCTTTTTCGTTCGATCGGTCTCGAAGCTACCTAAAAACAGGTTTTTGTTTTCAATAGCCTTGGCCAAGGCGGGCTCAAAGATGGTGGCTAAATAACGAATCACCCGCCGGTTGTTGGTCGAAAATACCAAGTAGGCAAAATATTTGAGCAAAAATTGCTCCATGCCTTCATAAATAAAATGATAAAAATAGAGGGACTTAAGTTGGTCATCAAAGGATTCGGCACCCATGGCGTCTTCGAAGGAATCCGCCTCTTGCACCGCGTCTTTCGCTAGATTCGCTTGGCCGAATTTGAAGGGCTCGTAAACCTCACAAAACCGGGCTAGGTCCTTTTTAAGAGGCTCTAATGCGGCTGAAATATTTTGGTAGTCCGTATCAGCCTCCACCTTCCTTAAATAAACGCAGAGTTTATTCCGGTCCCAGTTGGCCGGATCCGCATAGAAACCAACCACTTTAAAATATAACTTGGCTACCAATCCCTCTGAATGCCGCTGCGTTGCCACCCCTTTCTCGCGGATGACTTTGGCATTAAGTAGGAATTTAATCGGGGTCCACTCGATAATAAAGGCGTCGTGTTCTGGCGCCATTTTGACTTTAGGTCCATCCTCGGTTTCTTCAGGGACATCGGGTATTCCCGTTTTGACCCCGCCTTTGGTTTTCACGTCACCCGCAGCGATTTTAAACGTAGCCCAATAGGCTTTACTGGCAGTTTTGCTGGTAAACTTTAAGGCCGACTGAGTCGCCTTCATTTGCTCTGCCAAACTGGCCTCGGCGAGCAAACTAAAACCCTTGTCTTGGTGCTTAATTTTGCGGTAATATTCCCATTTGGCCCCTAGCATGCGCTCTGCATAAAGCTTGAGCACAGCCATCTTTTCGGCAGCAGTCTGCTGGATGAGTGGTCTTTTTTTCTTTAGTAAATCGATCATAGGTTCCCTTTTGGGGCCGCCATTGGGCGAACTTTGGCTGAGGCAGATGCAGGGAATATGCCTGATTGTTCATTTTATTTATATGCCCCCTAATGACTGCCAACTAGCACCGCCTTTGAGTTGCCGAAAAATACTGGCCAAAAAGCGGTAAGGTCGTTAAGCTGTCCGCGAAATAGACACAGGTCATCTCTATGATGGAAACAAGTAAAAGCCTCGAACTTGAACGCGCAAGACAGTCCATTGTCAAAGACTGCCGGACCCGGGTCAAGACCCTGCTAAAGACAGGTGCGGAACTTTTTTCCGCTATTTTCCCTAGCGCCTGGGTCACCCCCGGCACGGGCCAGCGTTTTGAAGCGGAACGGGTGTTTGAATATAAAACCCGCCAAATCAACGACTGGGTCACCCAGGTGATGAAAGACGGTTTGACCCTGGCGCAAGCCACCGAGCCCATGGAGTTTTGCCCCGCTCCGATGAGATTGCCCCAACAAATTGCCGAAGAATGTATTGGGACCTTGATCAAGTTATTCACCCTAAATCGAGACCTCTCTGATAACGACTTTTACTACATTGCCGACGTCGCCGCCGCCGCTGGGCTAGATACCCCGCTAGTAGCTAGGGTGATCGAGCAAGCTCAATACGAGATTAGAAAGGTATTTTTCCAAGGGTTGATCGGCGAACTCGACGAAGAACAATGTATGAGTTGTGCGATTCTCTTGATGAAAGCGATTCAAGCGGACGAAGAGCTACATCCAGCCGAATTTAAGTATTTAGAAAATATTAGCCAACTTTTAGACAACGACCAATCCAAGATCGAAAAGGTCGAGCAATATTGTGCAGAACAGGCCGGGTTCCCTCGGGTCTTTTTGCCAGATGATTTGGCCATTTATATGTACAAGTACCTAACAGAGGTGGTGATGTGTGACGGGGAATATGATGCCCGCGAATCGGCCTTTATCAAAGACGTTGGGGCCGCTTTTGGATTTGATCACACTCGGCAAGATAAGGTCATCCAGCCGGTTTCGGCAGCGATGATGGTCAAGGCCGCCTTGTTTCCGCGCAAATAGACTAGGGTAGCCCGCCAGCAGCGCCCTGGTAGAGGTGATAAATCTGTTTAAAGCCAAGTTGGTTAAAAAGTCTTAACGACTGTTTGGAGCGGCCCCCGCTAGCGCAGTAGATCAGATAAGGTTTTTCCTTTTCCAAAGTGGCCAGTTTGTTTCTAAAATCTGCCCCGTAAAAATCGACTAAAATCGCCCCTTCCACGTGCCCACCTTCAAATTCTGAAGCGGTTCGTAGGTCTAAAACCGTAACCCCACCTTTAGCCAAAAGGCTTTGTGCCTCGGTCTTGTCGATATCGGTAACTTGGTCCATACTCTGGACTTGATCACAACCGACTGATAGCCAAAATAGAGCCACCATGAGGGTCAAAAAGCGCCACTTCATTTTTTTTCTCCTAATGCGGGAATGAACCAGACCACCTTAAAAGACAGCCTGATGATTGCTGGCGGTATTGGTCTCCATTCAGGAGCGCCCACCCGCCTAGTATTTTATCCTGCTCCGGCCAACCACGGCATCCAGTTTCACCGTTCAGACCTAGATATCAAAATCCCGGCAACCTGGGAATACGCCGAAACCAGCCCATTATGCACCACCATTACTAAAGACGGCGTGAAATTGCATACGATTGAGCATCTCTTGTCGGTTTGTTCGGGGATGGGTATCGACAATCTTTTGGTAGAACTGTCTTCGGACGAAGTACCCATTTTTGACGGCTCGGGTTATGTTTTTTTTGAGCGCTTTAGTGAAGTCGGGCTAAAGGAGTTGAGCGAACCCCGGTTGGCCCTTAAAATCAAGGAGCCCGTCAGTTTCACCAAGGGCGACATTCGCATCATAGCCACCCCCGCAGCGGCCACCAGCTTCACCTTTTCTATCGACTTCGAACACCAACAGGTGGGGGCTCAAGAATATCATTTTGTGTTTAACGAAACCAATTACAAAGACGAAATTGTCGCCGCCAAAACCTTCTGCGCCGAAAAAGACGTGCAAAAGATGTTGGCCCAAGGCCTGGCCAAGGGGGGCAGTGAAAAAAACGCCATTATTTTAGGCAGTGATGGGGAGTTTAAAAACATGGAGGTGATGACCTGGCTCAACGAGCCCAACCTCCACAAAATCCTCGACCAAATCGGCGATTTCTACCTAGCCCAAAACCGCCGCATCTTAGGCTCGATCTACAGCCATAAATCGGGACATGCGAGCCATCTAGAATTCCTCCGCCACCTCATGACCGAAAAACAATCCGCCTGGGAGTGGGTGCGGGTTTGAGGGATAACTAATTGTTTTTTATATGTATGAATATTTTCTAGTTGTATTGCAATGCCGGTTGCAATAGGATTATGAGAGAGATTGATTAGGATTTTAGGTAAATAAATTGCATCAAACGCGCTAGTTACCCCCCGTATCGCTTCGTCGATACGGTAGCCCCCGGCTTCGGCCGGGGGCTAATACCTCGGCGTTGCAGCCAGGGCATCTATTATGGCTATTGATACCATCGCCTATGTAGATGGATTCAACCTTTATTTTGGGGCACTCAAAGACACCCCTTATAAATGGCTTGATCTCCACCAAGCCATTTCCTCCCGGCTCGGCCCTGATTTTAACCTGATTGGGTTGAAATACTTTACTGCCATGGTTATTCCCACGACGAACAACCCCAAGGTGCTTGAACGGCAAAACACCTATCTTCGGGCTCTTTCGGCTACCCAGCCCAATTTCACCTTAATTAAAGGCAAATATAAGCTCCGCGAAATTGTTCGGCCTAAACTTGCCTTGGCCCGTTGGCCCCAAGATTCCCATCCCATCGCGCCTGAGGACTATGAAAAAATACCTGGATATGTTTGGGTCTCCAGTTGGGAAGAAAAGGGGTCCGATGTTAATCTGGCCATTCAAATCGTGGCTGATGCCGCAAAAAATCATAGCAAGGCCATTTGCTTAATTTCCAACGACTCTGATATCGCGGGTGCCCTCCAAATTGCTAAAAACGACTTTCAAAAAAAGATCGTTTTGCTCACCCCTTGGAAATACCGACAAAAAATCCCCAACGAACTTAAAGCACCAGCTGATTTGTTAAGGGTTCTTAATGAAGTGACCCTAAAGGACTCCCAACTCCCCGACCAAATCGAAGGCACACCCTTGAGTAAACCCTTGGCTTGGTAGCCCCCCCCCTTTTTTAAATCACCTCCTCCAAGCTCGCCCTAAAGGCTTGGGCGGTGTTTTCTAGATCTTCTTCGCTGTGGGCTTGGGACATAAAGGCGGCCTCAAAGGCGGAGGGGGCGAGGTAAACGCCGTGGGCCAGCATCGCCCGGAAAAATTTGCCGTAGAGGGCGGCGTCGCATTTGAGCGCGTCTTCGTAGGAATGGACCGGTTGGTTAATGAAGTAAAAACCAAACATGGTGCCGATGTTGGACATATGGTAAGGCACTCCTTTTTTCTCTAAAGCATCCCTCATCTCGCTACAGAGCCAATTGACTTTCTTCGACTGCTCTTCGTAAAAGCCCGGTTTATTGAGTTCACCCAAGGTGACTAGACCTGCGGCCACGGCCATGGGGTTACCGCTTAAGGTACCCGCTTGGTAGATATCGCCGGAGGGGCTGACCCGCGCCATGATGTCTTGGCGGCCCCCGTAGGCGCCCACGGGCATGCCCCCACCGATCACCTTGCCCAAGGTGGTCAAGTCGGGCTGAATATGAAACAATTCCTGCGCCCCGCCCTTGGCCACCCGAAAGCCGGTCATTACCTCGTCAAATATCAACAAAATCCCTTCGCGATCACACAGCGCCCGCAAATCCTTGAGGAAAGATCCTTTAGGTGGGATCACCCCCATGTTGCCTGCTACCGGCTCTAAAATCACGGCAGCAATCTCACCAGGATGCTCGTCAATCTGGGCCTGGACCTCGGCGAGGTTGTTATATTGGCAAAGTAGGGTGTGGGCGGCGAAACTGGCGGGCACCCCGGGCGAATCGGGCGCGCCTAAGGTTGTGGCCCCTGACCCGGCCTTAACCAATAAATAATCGGCGTGACCGTGGTAACAGCCGGTGAATTTAATAATCTTGTCTCGGCCCGTAAAACCCCGCGCTACCCGAATCGCACTCATGGTTGCCTCGGTACCAGAGTTAACCAACCTTACCATCTCCATGCTGGGCACCATCTGGCGGATCAACTCGACCAGTTCGGTTTCCCCTTGGGTGGGCGCGCCAAAGCTCAAGCCTTTTTCCATAGCCACTTTAAGCGCGTCCAAGGTTGCCCGATGGGCATGCCCAAGGATTAAAGGCCCCCAACTAAGAACGTAGTCAATAAAGGCGTTGCCATCGGCATCATAGATCTTCGAGCCCTGGCCCCGCTCGATAAACAGAGGGTCTCCGCCTACCCCGCGAAAGGCCCGCACTGGGCTGTTTACACCACCAGGGATAGACTTGCGAGCGCGATCAAATAGGGCCCGCGAATTAGAGACCTTCATAACGTTCCTCTTTTAATTAGAAGTGGTAACCAATACGTAGCCCAACTGTACTAAAGTCTTGCGGACGGTTCACCGGGGCTAAGTTGTCGTTTGGGCTGTAGGCCCGGTCGGCGTTAAAGAGCGCCATTTGCATTAACGCGGTCAGGTTTTTATCCAATGGATAGGAAAACTTAAAATCGAACTCGTTGCCAATTTTGGTGTATTTTTCACCCGTTTGGTTGGCCACCGCTTTATCCCGATTAAAGCCCCACAGGGCAAAATCTAGTCCCCAATGAAAGACGGGGTTTTTATAATGCAGGTCGAGTTTACGATAGTTAAGGTTAGTCACCCCATGCCCTTGGCCCAGGCCTTCGCCGTCAAAATAGATCAAAGCGTCACCAAAGGTGCCTTTTTTAATCTCCACAAAATCGACCCGGTCATGGGCATAGTAGGCGTCCCCATTATGTTCTGACGCGCGAGTCAAAAGGTATTCAAAACCCAGTTTCCAATCGTTGTGGATCAAAAACTCTTGGTTTACTAACCAAACCGCTCCGGCGAGGTGTTGATTGGTAAGATATTGCCGATCTGCCTCGCCCCGCGCCCCAGACCAGTAATTGCGCCTCCCAGAAAAGGCGACGTAGTTTAAGTCAAGGTGGTAACCGTAAAACCGCCAATTTAGATTAGTGCCAAAGTATTCTAGCTTTTTGTTGTCGTAGTAAACCCCGCGCCCATTTTCTTGGACTTGATAGGAACTTCCCGCTCCCGTGCGCCCGCCGTAAAGGGCCAGGGGCATTTCACTTCCTTGGTGGAAGTTACGGAAGATTTCGACATAAAAAGCGCTTTCTTGGTAGGGTTCTCCCCAAGGGTTTTCATGTTCCACCCCGTTTTCGTAGATCGGGTAAGTCAGCTGGGCAAATAGCAGGTTGTCGGTCACCCCCTGCCCAATCCGGGCGGCCCCGATTAGGTAACACCAAGTGCCAATACCGCAGGTTTGACTAAACCCGTTGGCCCAACCTTGATAAACCAACCCCTTTTTGTCACCAATCGAATACCGCTGTCGCCCCAGTCTAAGAACCGCCGAAGGATTGTGGTTATACTCTAAAAAGGCCTCTTTAAAGATCAGGTTCAGCCCGGTATCAGCGGTGCTGTCCCCTTGCTCTTGGGTATCGTAACTTTGGTACCCTTGGGGTTGATCGGCGACCCTTCTGGAATTGTTAGCAATCTTGGCAACAATTGAAATATGGTCATGAAGGTTGGAGTCGAACCCAAGTTCAATATCCTGAAACGCTTGCCCCGTCCCCGTTCGGGAGGAAAAGTTTTCTGAGCGGTCGCTTAGGTAATCGGCTTCAAAGCGCCCCGTGATCACGGCGTCCTCAATATGGGGTCTAGGGGCCTGATCGATCTGATATTCCCCCTCTTTAAGGGTCACAAAGTTCTGCTGGGCCAGGGCCAAGGAAGGGACCCCGACCAGGGCGAAACTTAAAAACCAGAAGAGGAGTATAGGGATGCGTGTCATTAAAAAAAGGGCAAAGTAGGATTTGAGGTTTGAGTTCGACTAGTTATCCCAAATTTGTTACTTAGGCAATTTGAAAAGCCCATTGCCTAAGGGATTGGCTCGCAGACCAAAGGCAAATTTGCTATTATTTTATCCAAGCCTATGGCAGGTTTTAGCTGCCTTAGGTAAAAAAGACCAATTTTCTAAAGTTTCAAAGATTGCCTTGGTGGTATGCTCTTTGCTTTGAAGGCTGCAACCAATATTGCCCATAAGCTTTCAGGATAACAACATGGGATCCGAATTTACTGCAATCACCGAATACCCGCTGATGGAAGGAGCGGTCTTATATAGCACCAGCCTTGGCGGCCTGTTGATAGGCTGTCCACCAGAGGTGCTTAAGACGCTACTAACCAAGCATTACCCTATGCCCAATACGGTAGTGATTCCGGGTACTATGACCCGTTTTAGCTCCTCCCAGGCTTGCTTAGAATTCCCGTTTTATCACTTTTTATTTATTCAGCAGGGACTGGCTCAAGGCAAAAAATTTCGGGTATTAGGCAAAAAAAAGGTACTTGAGGATCTTAAAGAAATGTTGCGGGTGACCCTATTGGGGCCTGCTTACGAAGAAGCCATGGGCTCTGAAACCCAACTGGGTTTAAAGCCAAATCTTTCGAGCAAAAAGGTGCAGGCTATCTGTGACGAAGCGGCGCATTTGGCCCTCAAAGGCAAGGACGGTTCGATTTTGCAGGTGGAGCAATTAGTTGAGTTTATCCCCTTAGAAGTAGGGGAGAAACAAAGCGTTTACCCTTCCGTAGGGGAGCAACCCGAGGTTTTGATCGAACGGCTCGGCGAAGACTCGTTCCGCTGTTATGCAGGCAAAGAGACCTACACCACCATTTTAGGGGCAGCGAATCCCCAAGTGCCGATCTACCCCATGTCCGCCAACCCGGTGACCGCCCAAGAAAAAAATAGCGCCCAAGCTTTTTCAATCCGGCTTTTAGGCACGTCAGAGGGTTTCGACCCCACCAAGCCCGCCAACGGGTCCTTAATCCGGGTGGACGGCAAGTGGTATCTTTGGGACTGCCCAGCCTATCTACGCCAACACCTAAAAGCGATTGGCCTCGATTTTTCAGACATTGAAGGGATCTTTGTGTCCCATGTTCATGAAGATCATTTAGACATTATCGAAACCATCGAGAAGGGCAAAAAGGTTAAGATCTTTTCTAGCCCTGAAATATTCCACTGTATGCTCTTAAAGCTTAAAGCCAATCTTGGTTGCAGCTATAAAGAGGCACAAGCCCATTATGATTTCCATCCCTTTTACGCAGGAAAGCCCCTAAAGTTAGGCAAGGCCCAATTTGAGGTGTTTTACTCGGTCCATGCTATCCCAGCACTAGGTCTCAAGCTCCATGTTGAAGGCCCAAATGGGGAAACAAAAGGGCTTTATATCTCTGGGGATCAGCTTTCTAAGGCCAATGTTGCTAAACTGGTCGCATCCAAGGTTATCAATAAACCTCGCGCCCAAGAAATTGAGGCGTTTTTGACCCCAGATGATCTTTACGACGCAATTTTGGTCGATTCTGGCGGGGGCCTTATCCATGGGGACCCGGCAGATTATGCCGCTCAGCCGAGCCCGGTTTATTACCTGCACACCGGCAAAAAACTCAAAGAGATCCCAAAGCATCATCACAATTGCCTTCCAGGCGACCATATCGTTATCTTGGAAGCTTAGGCGATGAAAGGCCTCTGGGTCATCCTAGTTTTGCTCTGGTCTAGTACCCTACTGGGCCAAACCCCTGCTGAACAGAAGGATTACCCCGGTCCTTTTCCCGTAAAGGGTCCGATCTTTAATTCAGAAGGCCAGCAAATCGCCGAGGCCCATGTATATCCCCGCTTTGTAGAGATTCACCAACTCGGCAAAGGCAAAATTGGCCGGGTTGGAGTGATGCCCGAGCAGGGCTGGTCAAAGATATTTATTATGCGGGAAAAAAACGAACTCCAATTGGTTGGCCACGCCTTTGAAGGGCAAATATTTAACGAAAAAAAAGAGGTCATAGGTCGCTATTTTTGGACGCCAACCTATTCTTATGCTTATGACCTCGACGGCAAACGAGTCGGGTCAACCAAGTGTATCGCGTGGCCGAGGGTTTGTTCGGTTGGGGTTGCAGGCTTTTTATTGGGACTTTTAGAGCCCCCAAAGGAGCCCGCCTTATGAAAGTGACTAGAAGGCCCGCCGTTGCTGGCAGCTTTTATCCAGCAGACCCCGAGGAACTAAAGGCCGAGGTTTTAGGGTACCTGAATCAGGCAGCCAAAACAGCGAACCATGCTCCTAGGTTTTTAATCGTGCCCCATGCTGGGTATTTTTACTCTGGGGCGGTCGCAGGTGCAGCGTTTGAAGAAGTGAGGGGGCAAACCTTCGAACAAATCATCCTTTTGGGCCCAAGCCACCGATACACCTTCATGGGCGCCGCCGCCACCCTAGACCAAATATGGCAATGCCCTTTGGGCGACTTTACTGTAACCCGCCCAAACCAATGGCCACTTAGTGAATCCAAGTGGCATGCTTTAGAACATTGCCTAGAGGTGCAGCTTCCTTTTTTGTCCCAACTTTTCCCAAATGCAAAGCTTTTCCCTTTTTTGCTTTCTGGAAGCCTAGAGCAAGCCCCAGCCCTGGCAAAAGCGCTTCAGACCTTAGATTCACCCGAAACCCTTTGGGTTATTTCCACTGATTTTAGCCACGTAGGTCCAGACTTTGGGTATAGCCCTAAAACCCACGGCTTTGCGAGTGGAGAGGCGATGGACAAAGAAGCTATTGGACTGGTCGCAACGGGGGACCGGCGAGGTTTTAAAAGTTTTTTCGAGCGTTACCACGCCACCATCTGTGGCGCTTTGCCCGTTTTGACGGCGATGGAGATTTTAAAGAATCAAGGATTAGGTCCTTTTAGTTTCAAACAATATGACTCTAGCCAACACAAATCGGCTGGTCCCAACGCGGTTGGTTACGCCGCTTTTTATGTATAGCCTATGAGCGTCGATCTGAACCTAATCAAAGAATTTCGAATTTTTTCGAGTATCCTCGATAACCCAGAAGCGATTCGCATGATTGCGGATATCATTGAGGTTCGCCATTTCCCAGCCGGTGAGCCCTTGATCACCGAGGGGGAAACTGGGGACGAGATGTTTTTATTGATCAGTGGAGCGGTGCGCGTGGTCAAGCTCACTCGCAATGCGGAGGAATACACGGTCGCAGAACACAAGGCCGAAAACCGGCCTATTTTTGGGGAGCTTGCCCTGATGGACGCGGACCGGCGTTCAGCAAGTATTAGAGCCTTAGAAGACAGCCTTACCTATGTGGTCCACCGGGATGCCTTCCATCAGTTTGGCGATCAACACCCAGAGATTGCCCTGCCCATCACCCGTGAGATTGCCAAGGTGCTGTGCCGCCATTTGCGGATGGTCAATGCGGACGTGATATTGTTGTTTGACGCGCTAGTCAACGAGATCGAGACCAGCCAACTTTAATGCGAAGGCGCGGGCACCCGCTCTAAAACCAATTCAAGCACCATTTCCGGTTTAATTCCTTTTAGGCAGGCTAGATTTTCTTTGTTCGTACATTTGCCAATCCCGTTTCGGCTGCAAGGCCGGCAAGGGAGGTCCAAAGCTAAGAGCATGCTGTTTCCTAAAAAAGGACCAAACCCGAACTGGGCGGCAGTCGGACCAAAGAGAGCGACCACGGCAGTTTTTACGGCTTCTGAGAAATGAACGACCGCCGAATCGTTACTGACGGATAGTTTGCAATTGGCCAATAACGCAGAGGTGCCCAGAAAACTCAACCGCCCAGAGGCGTCCACCGCTTGGCTACGGGCAGCAATCCAGGCGGGTTCTAAATCAAAACTTCCCCCTAAAAGCACCACTCCAAACCCAAGCTTTTCTAACGCTAGGCAAAGTTCCAAATAAGATTCCTTCGGCCAACATTTTAAGGGAAAACTGGCCGAGGGCCCAATCGCAATCAGGGGCTTGCCCGATACTTTTGGGTCATTGATAATTGGCTTGACCGCCTCGAAGTCTTCAGGGCTTGGGAAAAGCTCCGTGTGGTCGGCAAGACGAAGCTTGCCTACTTTGGGCTGAAGTAGTTTTAGACAGGCCTGGCGTTGGGAAACCACTTCGGGGAAAAGGTCTAGCTGAAAGGTGATCAAGAGGTTGCGTTTGAGGCTTCGTTTATCTACCCTCTTGACCTTCCCCGAAAAAGGACCAAAAGCTAGGGCTAAAAGCAGGGTACTTCGAGGACTGCGGTGTAGGTCAAAAACCAAATCGTAATTTTCAGCCCTGATCTGTTTGGCCAGAGGGCCTAAAGATTCTTTGGCTTTTCGGTCGTAGGTAAGGATTTGGTTTAGATGAGGGTTTTGGGCAAAAAGGGGAGAAAACTCCTTTGCTGTTAAAAGGTCCAGCTTAGCTTCCTTAAAAAGGTGGCGAGCTTCACGAATAAAAGGGGTCGTTAAAATCAGGTCGCCTAGCGAACTGAAACGAACGATCAAAATCTTGGTTGGCACGGGCATGAAGCGGACACTTATTTTTAGAAAGCTTAAAAAAAGACCAAAAAAAATCCTGGTCTGCCGAACCGATCGAATCGGCGATTTCGTGTTGAGCCTGCCTGTTTTCGAAGTATTAGGCAACCAATTGGGCATGGAAGTCCATGTACTCTGCCGGGGGATCAACCTTCCGCTTTTACAAAACCTCCCCCATATCGCATCGTCCATCGCTTATCACGAGACCTTAGAGGCCCGTTTAGTGGCCGAGTTAAACACTCAAAAATTTGACGCCCTGTTGGTCTTAGTAAACGATGAGGCGGGGATGCGGTTGGTGCCCCAACTCAATAACATTCCCGTACGGATTGGCCCTTTATCAAAGCCCTCCCGGTTATTTCACCTAACCCACCCGGTTTTGCAAAAACGCAGCCGCTCTATTAAAAGCGAGGCCCAATATAACCTGGACCTGTTGCAGGTATTTAACTGGCAAGGGGAGCCCCCTAGGCCGAAACTGGAATTTAGCCAAACCGAAGAAACTCGGTTTCTGGCCGATCTAGCTAAGCTGGCCCCCAAACTAGATCGAGGCATGGGCTTTATCGCGCTTCATGCAGGTATGCATGACTCTGCGCTCAACTGGCCCTTTGATCACTACCGGGGTTTGCTCTCCGAGCTTTTAGCCGCGGGGTATCAAGTAGTCCTAACTGGCAATGGTAAGGGGGAGATCGAGTTGGGACGCCAGATGTCGCTTGGGCTCCCACAAGAAGCCAAGTTGATTGACCTCTCTGGGCAATTAGAACTCCGCCAATTAGCCCTGCTTTTCCGCTATGCTAGGCTTTATATTGGCGGCAGCACGGGACCCACTCATGTGGCCAACGCGGCTCTATGCCCAATCATCTCCTTTTATCCCCCCATTAGGGTGCAGTCGGCAACCCGCTGGGCCCCCTTCTTAGCAGACGGCGAGGTGCTTAGTCCGCCGGTCGAATGTAAACAAGCCTATAAATGTATCGGGGAGGTCTGCCCTGATAAAGACTGTATGGGTAAAATTTCGGTCGAAGCCGCGTTCAAGGCGGTCAAGCGGCAGATCAGACCTAATCCTTTGGCCTTGTGACCCTTTTTCTTTTTAACTACGACTGCGAATTTGAATGGGCCAATGACCCAGCCCAAGTCGCGAACCCCCAAAGTCCTTGGGCGGTTCTCAACGCACAGGCGCCCATCTTGTGGCCCTTGATGCAACCGGGCGACCGATTGGCGGTCTATGGGCACCCCCAGTTTTCTACCGAATTTGCCGAAATTTTAGGTTTTGTCCCCGAACTCTGGCCGGTACAAGGAGGCCCCACCAATCGCGTGACCCTAGACCTTGGCCCTTATTCAGGCGCTATCTGCCCTTGGGGCTGGAGCCCTAGAGCACTTAAATTGGCTGGGCGTCCAGTTGATTTAACCTATAAAAAATTATTCTCTAAAACCTTTGATCGCCCCCACCCCTTAGCACCGCCCTGCCACTTGGTCTCTGGCCCCGAAACTTTGCCCGAGGCTTTGGCCCAAGCCTATCAAGATTGGGGACCCACCCGGGTCAAGCACCCCTTAGGCAGTAGCGGACGACTTTCGGCGATTTATTTAGGAGGCCCGCCCCCCAAAGCTTGGTTCCGCTGGGCCAAGGAGGGGCTGATTTTAGAGAAGCAGCTTGATCTCAAAGCCGAATGGAGTTTGCAATTTGAGTTGGAACCAGAGGGCCCAAGATTTCTCGGAGGAACTAAGCTTTTTACCACCCGCCAAGGGGCCCATTTAGGCAACTGGGCTGGGCCTATGGGCGGGCACCTCGCCCCCCTGGAGCCCACCGCGTTGGCACTAGCCCAAAAGGTATTTAAAGAAGGCTACCTAGGTCCTTTGGGGATTGATATCTTAGAAACCACAGAGCGTTTATACCTAGGCGAAATCAACCCCCGGCTCACCATGGGCCGCCTGGCTTTAGAGTGGAGCGCCAAACTGGGCCAGCCGGGCTTACTTTCGATGTCTGGGCCGGGGCCTCGCCCTTTCGGTTGGCGAGAAATTTTTACCGAAAGCGGACCGCACGCCCAAGGTCGGCGGTTGGGTTGGCAAAAAATGGAAACCTTCGAAAATTTATAAAAAAGCAACACTTACAGTCTTGAGCCAAAAAAGTCTAAAAAAACCCACTTTGAAACCCTTGTTTTCTAACCCTTTACCCCACCTCGTCGCCGATCCCCAAGGATAAAGGAGATAGCTATATTCATTTGTTTTTATTGTCATATACCCATCGGTATCCGTAAAGCCCCGAGGATGTTGGGCTTAGAAATTTGACCCATTTTTCCTAAATTTTTTCTGGGCAAAGAGGAAAGCTTTCCCCATAATCCAAATCCGCCCACTGCTCTTTGGTGTAAACCAAATCACACAAAATGCTGGGGCTGTTATTAATAAATATCAAACCATTACCATTTAACGGATTGAACGGATTGGGAACTTTAGGATGAATCAGCAACGAATCGAAACCGAAAAAAAGAGCCTTCACTTCGAACCTTACTTTTTTCATCCGACTGAAACGGTCCATAACGTTTGGGCTACGGTCGAGTGGGAGCGTAGGCTTTCTAAAATCTCTTCGGCCAAAGGGGGCACCGTCTTTGAGATGAAAGACGTGGAAATCCCCAAGGATTGGAGTCAGTTGGCCACGGACATCGTGGCCAGCAAATATTTCCGCAAGGCTGGAGTGCCTAATGATCGGGGTCACGAGTTTTCGGTTACCCAACTGATCCACCGAGTCGCTCATACAATCACCGAAAGGGGTTTAAGCGAGGGTTACTTCGCCTCCCAGGCGGACGCCACCCACTATGAAAACGACCTCAAGTGGCTACTACTCCACCAATATGGGGCCTTTAACAGCCCCGTGTGGTTTAACGTGGGGCTTCACCACGAATACGGCATCAAAGGCAACGGCGAAAACTACGCATGGGATAAAGGGGATCATTTTCTAAAGATCCACAACCAATATGAGCGCCCTCAAGGCAGTGCTTGCTTTATTCAAAGTGTTGAAGACGATCTAGCCAGCATCTTTGAATTAGCCAGCAACGAGGCCCGCCTCTTTAAATACGGCAGCGGCACCGGCTCGAACATGAGCAAACTTAGGGGTGGCAACGAGAAACTATCAGGCGGCGGGCAGAGTTCGGGCTTGTTGTCCTTCTTGAAGGTTTTAGATGCGGCTGCCGGCGCGATTAAATCGGGCGGCACCACCAGGCGGGCGGCGGTAATGCGCTGCTTGGATATCGACCATCCAGAGGTGCTCAACTTTATTGACTGGAAAGTTAAAGAAGAAGAAAAAGCCATGGCCCTAATCCAGGCCGGGTACGATTCAGACTTCAACGGCGAGGCCTACGCCACCGTAGCTGGGCAAAACTCCAATAACTCGATTCGGCTCTCAGACGCCTTTATGGAAGCGGTCGAGCAAGACAGCGACTGGCAAACCATCAACCGGGTGACCGGCGAGGTTTACGAGACCCACAAGGCTCGCTTCCTCTTTAAAAAGATCAGTGAAGCCGCTTGGCGTTGTGCCGATCCAGGCGTCCAGTTTGAAACCACCATCAACGACTGGCACACCTGCCCACAGACCGCGCCGATTCGGGCTTCGAATCCTTGCAGCGAGTTTATGTTTATCGACGACTCGGCCTGCAACCTCTCTAGCCTGAATTTGGTCAAGTTTTACCAAGACGGTCAGTTTAACGTAGAAGCCTTCACCAAGGCCTGTAAGGTCTTCTTGTTGGCCCAAGAGATTTTAGTTGATCTCTCCAGCTACCCAACCAAAAAAATCGCCAAAAACAGCCATGACTTTAGGCCGTTGGGCTTGGGATACGCCAACCTGGGCACCCTTTTGATGATGGCTGGGCATGCGTATGACTCTAACGAAGGTCGAGCCTTGGCTGGGTTGGTGACCGCTCTGATGACCGGTTCGGCTTACGAGTTATCTGCTGACATGGCCAGTGCCATGGGTCCCTTCGAAGGGCACCCAGTTAATGCGGCTTCGATGATGGACGTGATGGCTCAGCACCGGAGCTACCTAGACAAAAAGGAATATTTTGTCGAAGGGCATAAAGTGATTATGGAACTCCACAAAGCCGCTGTGGGCGTTTGGGACCGGGTTTTAGACAAGGGTGCCCGCTTTGGCTTTAGAAACGCTCAAGTGTCGGTTTTAGCCCCTACTGGGACCATCGGGCTCTTGATGGACTGCGCCACGACGGGGGTTGAGCCTGCTTATAGTTTGGTGATGTGGAAGAAGCTTGCTGGCGGCGGGGTAATCCCCATGGTGAACCAGTCGGTTCCTGCGGTTTTAAATAAACTCGGTTATTCGGCCAGCCAGATCAAGGCGATTACTGACTACATCGAAAAGGAAACCACCATCGAAGGGGCGCCAGGTCTTAAGGCCGAACATTTATCGATCTTCGACTGCGCCATGCCTTCAGGTTCAGGCAGTCGCTCAATTGCGCCGATGGGCCATATCAAGATGATGGCCGCTACCCAGCCCTTTTTGTCGGGCGCTATCTCCAAAACCATCAACATGCCCAAAGAGGCAACGGTGGACGAGATCAAAGATGTTTATCTTGAGTCTTGGAAATTGGGGCTTAAGGCTGTGGCCATTTATCGCGATGGTTCCAAAGGCAGCCAGCCTCTGACCACCAGTCCCGATAAAGAAGACACCCAAACCCAACAGACCATCGACTTCCTTAAAACCGAACTGGCCCAACTCCAAGAGCGTTTGAGCGAAAAAACCCAAGCGAAAGCCTTGGATTGGGGGCACTCGAAAAAACTTCCCGGTTGCCGCAATGGTCGGACCTGGGAATTTAAGGTTGCCGGGACCAAGGTCTTTTTGCGCTCTGGGGAAAACGAAGATGGCAGTCTAGGCGAAATTTTTGTGGATCTAGGCTACAAAGAGGGTTCGACCGTGCGGGCTTTAATGAACCAGTTTGCTATTTCCATCTCCTTCTCGCTCCAGCATGGGGTGCCTTTAGAGAAGTTAGTGGACCGCTTTGCCTTTACTAAGTTCGAGCCTCATGGACGGGTCGAGGGTCACCCCTATTTGAAAAACGCCACCAGTTTGATCGATGCGATCTTTAGGGTTTTAGGCTTTCAATATCTAGGGCGGACCGATTTTTTACATGTTAAACCTGGTGACAATCCGACGGCTAGTATCAACAACATCGTTACCGCGCAACCGGTGAAGGTGCAGGCAGTCAAGTCCATCGAATCCGAGAAAACTAGCGACCACTTATCCCCTTGTGGCGAGTGTGGCGGCATTGATTTCTTGCGAACCGGCACTTGCTACGTCTGTATCACCTGCGGCAGCAGCCAAGGCTGTAGCTAGGTTTAGGGACCAGGGATGGGGAAAAAGGGCGGGTTATTAAGTTAATCCGCCCTTTTTTGTTTGTGGGCATGTTAGGTTCTCTCGATTTTATCCCCACTGCTTTTAACGCCGGTATTTAGGCGCAACCGACTAAGGGGCAGACCAGAGTGGGTACCACTCTTTTTATAGCTAACGCCCCTTATTTGTACCTGTTTTTCCCGAACAAACCCAAAGCGAGGACCCCTTTTGGGGCTGGATTTTAGCGAGGGCATCGGTTAGCATCAAATTTATTTAGGGGATGACCATGAAGTTTAATCTCGGCAAAAAAAAACCGTCCAAATACCTCTATTTGGTTCCCTCTGGGGAAAATTACGCCCAATGGGAGATTTTGGATCAAGATGAGTTGGACCGACGGGTTGAAGCCAACGAGCTTAAAGACAACGGACGGCTTTTTGCCCTGGACAAGGAGCTAACCATCCGCACCGAAAAGACCACCTACATCGATTAACCGATGACCGAGACCACTTCGGCCAAATTGACCCCCATGCTCGAACAGTTTTATGAGCAGAAAAAACATCATGGCGACGCCATCTTGTTTTACCGCATGGGTGACTTTTACGAGATGTTTGGCGAAGACGCGGTTACCGCTTCGAAAATTTTACAAATCCAGCTAACCAGTCGCAACAAAAACCAAGAAAACGCCTTGCCTATGTGTGGGGTGCCGGTCCATGCGTGGGAAGGCTATGTCAATAAATTAAGCCAAGCTGGCCTAAAAGTGGCCATCTGCGAACAGATGGAAAATCCAGCCCTAGCCAAGGGACTGGTCAAACGCCAAGTGGTCCGGGTGATCACACCAGGGACGGTCTTAGCCGAAGACCTTTTAGAGCCTGGAAAAAACCATTACCTTCTCTCCCTTTTGCTAGACCCCAAAAAACATACCCTGGGCCTCGCCTTGGCCGACCTCACCACGGGCGAATTGGAATTAGACCAAATCGAGGTCAAGGGCGGTGGCCAAGCCTTTTTGGAGCGATTTGCATTCTACCGGCCTCGCGAGGTGCTTTATCCAACCTCAAAAGGCGAAGACCCTTACCGGGCCATGTTAAACCGCTTGACCCAGCCTCTACCCCATCTAGAGCCCTACAGCCCCCATCAGTTTGACCTGGAAGGAGCCAAAAAGCAGCTTACCCAACACTTTGGGGTATTGAGTCTCGACGGCTTTGGGCTGGCCGGTTTAGAGCAAGCGATTGGGGCAGCCGGGGCCCTGTTTGGCTACCTTAAACAAACCCAGCAGGGTGGGCTCTCGCACTTCCAGGCCATCCGCCGGGTTTCTAGTGGCCGGTCGATGACCCTAGACGAGGCGACCCAGCGCAACCTAGAACTCTTTGAATCCCAAGGGACAGGGGGAGACCACAGTTTAATCAAACTGATGGACCACTGCAAAACCCCTATGGGTTCTAGGATGTTACGCCGATGGATGGGGATGCCCTTGACCGATCGAGCCGGGCTAGAGGCGCGGCTTGATGGAGTGGAATGTTTCTTTAACCAGTCTGTAGAAGCCGCCCAACTCCGCACTTTGTTGGGACAGGTGGGTGATGTCGAACGCATTTTGGCCCGTATTACCTTAAGCGAGCAATCCCTCGGCGACTTGGTCCGCTTGCAAAAAGCCCTGGTCCCCCTAGAAGGAATCAAGGGGCTGCTCCCTCGATTCCAAATCCAAAGTTTAACCGCCCAATTCCAAAATTTTGACAGTCTTTCGGACCTCCGCCACTATTTAAACCATGTACTCGCTGACGAACCTGCCCTTAAACTCCAAGAGGGCGGTTTTGTGGCTAGTGGCTTTGATGAACGGCTAGACCAACTGCGAGGCCTAGCTAAAAATGGCAAACAACTTTTAGCCAATTTAGAAGCCAAAGAAAAAAAAGAATCTGGGATCAGTGGGCTTAAAGTCTCTTATAACCGGGTATTTGGATATTATATCGAAATCTCCAAAGCCGCCAAGGGACAGGTCCCCGCCCATTTTCATCGCAAACAAACCCTGGTGTCTTCCGAGCGTTACGTAACCGAGGAATTAACCGAACTCGAAGAAAGCCTCCTAAGCGCTGAGGATGAGGCCAAAGCGTTGGAACTAGAAATTTTCCGCCAACTTCGCCAAAAGGTATTAGGCCAAATCAAACGGCTACAGGATACGGCCAAAACACTAGCTAAGCTAGACCTGCTTGCCAACCTCGCCCAATTGGCCCGCGAGCGCAATTATGTGCGCCCCCAATTTAACCCTGACCCTAAACATCGATATTTAAATCTAGTCGGAGCCCGGCATCCGGTTATTGAAAACCTCGGCTCTGACCCTTTTGTGGCCAACCAATTAGCGTTGGACTCTAAGGGTAAATGGATTTTAATTATTACCGGCCCCAACATGGGGGGTAAGTCCACCTACATGCGCCAAGCCGCCTTGATTGCCTTGATGGCCCAGATGGGTAGTTTTGTCCCTGCCGAACAGGTCGAACTCCCCCTGTTTGACCGAATTTTTACCCGTGTGGGGGCTTCAGACAATCTCGCCCGCGGACAATCCACCTTTATGGTGGAGATGAGCGAGGCGGCTTCGATTTTAAATAATGCCACTGAAAAAAGCCTGATTATCCTAGACGAAATCGGGAGGGGCACCAGTACTTACGATGGGATCAGCCTTGCTTGGGCGATTATAGAACACCTCCACCAATTAGGGGCCTTGACCCTGTTTGCCACTCATTACCGTGAGTTGACCAGCTTAGAGGAAAATCATCCTGGGGTGACCAATGCTAAGGTGGTGGTAGGCGAGGAAGCGGGCAAGATGGTGTTTTTTCACAAAGTGATTGCAGGCAAGGCCGATCAGAGTTACGGAATTCAAGTGGCCCAACTGGCCGGATTACCCAAATCGGTGGTAACCCGTTCTAAGGTTATCTTGGCGGGGCTCGAAGAAGACCGGGTTCACCTGGCCGATTCGTTAGATAAAGGCCCCAGCCCGGCTATGGCTAATCAACAAATCAGCTTCGCCGAGCCAACCTGGGCGGACGAAATCCGGGCCTTTGACCTAAACCATAAAAGCCCCATAGAGGCGATGTTTTTTTTGGAACAGCTTCAAAAAAGGTTATCATGAGGCGGTTGGTTATTTGCCTATTATTGCTCTTAACACCTGGCCTCCTACTAGCCGGGCGCTTAGAGCAGCAATATGACCAAGCGGCGGGCGACTATCACCGGCTTTTGCGCCCAGGCAAATTCCGTGACAACGCAACCAACTGGGTTAAAACCATCAAGCGTTTTGAAGGCTTCGCCGATCTCAACGGCGACCATGCCAAAGCCCCAGACGCCCTCTACAGCGCGGGCAAGCTTTGTCAATCCTATTACCGGTGGAATAAAAAAACACGCTGGTTAGAGCGGGCGATTTATGACTATTCCCGGATGGTGGAGAAGTATCCCAAAGCAGACCTAGCCCCCGACGCTCAATTGCAGATTGCTTTGATATATGAGCAAGTCAAAGACCCGGCCCAGGCAAAAGAGGCCTACCGGCGCTTGGGCGAACTTTATCCTAATTCTTCGCAAGCGGCCCAAGCCAAGGCAAAGATTCCCAAGATGGCCCCGACTGCCCCAGCCCCAGAGCCCACCCCAGCGCCGGTAGCCTCTGCACCTGAACCAACCGCCCCCAAACTCAAAGAAGGGCGATTAAGAGCCTATGATCAAGCAGCCCAGGACTTTCATAAACTCTACCGCCCTGGCCGGTTTCGCGATCTGGCTTCGAATTGGATAAAAACAATCGAGGCCTTTGAAAAAATAGCCGAAGA
>MFNE01000024.1:0-3019 GCA_001783695.1 Candidatus Lambdaproteobacteria bacterium RIFOXYD2_FULL_50_16 | reverse complement strand
CCCCCCAGGCGCTTTATAGCGCCGCCAAACTGGCCGATAGCCTGTACAACTGGAACCATCAGCAACAATGGCTCAACCGGGCGGTCGCGAACTACCGCAAACTAGTCGCCAACTACCCCGACGCCCCCCTAGCCCCTGATGCCCAGTTTCAGGCGGGAGCCATTTATGAAGAAGAGTTAGCCAACCCAAACCAAGCCTACCTGGAATACCAAAAGGTAATCGACCAATTCCCCAAATCGATTGCGGCCAAACAAGCCAAAAATCACCTAGACCAACTTAAACCCCCACCCAAGCAAGCTTTAGTCTCGCCAGACATGGAAGAGGCGGTCAAACCCATGGACCTGACCGAAGCCCGTTATGGAGGACTTGATGAGGCCCAATCGAACCAGATCAAAAACAAACGACTACTGAAAAAAATCGATTATTGGTCGAACTCCGATTGGTCTCGGATGGTGATCAATACTGAAGACAAGGTTCGTTTTAAATATCAGGTGTTGGCGGCGGATAAAGAGAGCGGAAAAGGCCGCCGGATGTATCTGGATATTTATCAGTCCTTTTTACCGAAAGAATTTAAGGACCACATTGCTGCCAACGATGGGTTGATCAATCAAGCTCGTATAGCCCAATTTGATAAAACCACGGTGCGCGTGGTTTTGGACTTGGCTTCCTTACACGCGATTAAGGTTTACCCCTTTGAGTTGCCACACCAATACAAGATTATTATCGACATCGCTGGCAACCAGCCAGCACCCCCTGAGACCCCGGCGGTAGCCAGCCCACCAGCTAGTTCG
Source organism: Candidatus Lambdaproteobacteria bacterium RIFOXYD2_FULL_50_16 (assembly GCA_001783695.1). GTDB lineage: Bacteria > SAR324 > SAR324 > XYD2-FULL-50-16 > XYD2-FULL-50-16 > XYD2-FULL-50-16. Next base: position 2,228 of record MFNE01000024.1, on the reverse strand, counting down.
AATCCCGCCCCGGCAAAAACCCCAAAAGCGCCCCTGCCCGCCAAGCCGGTTGATAACGCTCAAGCCTATGGGGTTGCCCCCAAGGCTTCCGATATGGGAGCGCAGAATGTTACCCTAAGCCAAGCATTAGGGCTTAAGGTCAAACGGATCATTATCGACCCCGGTCATGGTGGCCATGATCCAGGTGCCTCGGCCAATGGTCTAACGGAAAAATTGCTGGCATTAAGCTTGGCGAAAGAGCTTAAGGCGATTATCAATCAAGAATATCCAGGGATTGAGGTCTTAATGACCCGCGAGAAAGATAATTATTTGTCTTTGGAATCACGCACCGCCTATGCCAACAAAAACCGCGGCGACCTGTTTATTTCTATCCACCTAAACGCCAGCAAGCGCCAAAATGTCAGTGGCATGGAGACCTATTTCTTAAATCTAACCACCGACTCATATGCTTTAGCGTTGGCGGCCAAAGAAAACCAAACCAGCCTCAAGTCGATTAGTAACCTCCAAGGGCTGCTAAACGACCTCTTGACTCACTCCAAGATTCAAGAGTCCAATGAGTTGGCCAAGTTGGTGCAAAACCAAGGGGTCCAATCAGCCCGACAGACCAACCTGATTTTACTTAGAGATTTAGGGGTCAAACAAGCGCCCTTTTTTGTGCTTTTAGGGGCACAAATGCCTTCAATTCTAGTGGAGGCCGGTTTTATTACCAACAAAAAAGAAAGTGATCTCTTAAAAACCCCAAAATACCGCAGTGCCCTAATCCAGGGTATTTACCGTGGAATTAACCGTTATATGGATCAGCTTTGAAAACTTGCCTTTTACTTATTTTTACGGCCCTTACGCTCTCTGCCTGTAGTCTTAATGTCACCTCCGAAGCCTTTGCTGCCAAGGCTAGGGCCAAAAAAGAGGTCAAGTTGGTTGAGCAGGGATTGACCCACATCCAAAATCACTACCTTTTAGCCCCATCGACCAACCTGTTTTTTCTTACCACCGCCAAGCAAGTCCCGGAGCAGGCTTCAGAAAAAATCACCGCACAACTCAAAAATGGGCTTCAATCGACCCAGCTATTTAAACAGTTTTTTGGACCCGAAAACGCCGAACAAAAGCTTTTGGAAGACCGGGCGCTTAAGATTCAAGCCGAGATCTACTTTGACTCCCTTGGCGCGGTAGCGGTTAGCGATCGAGACATTGCCAACCCTCTGGGTAATTATTTGCAGGTTGGGAGCTTTTTGGTGGGACAAGTGTCTTTGTGGCCTTGCGCCAGCTGCGACAACCAGTCCATGTTACGCCTAAAGCTGCGGCTGATCGACATTGAGTCTGGTGACATACTCTGGACCTGCTCGGTAGAGCGGGAATTGTTTGGCTTTGAAATGGCCCAAATCGAGCCCATCGCGCTAGAAATGGCAGATCAATTAGTAATCCTCTTCGACAACCGCTTCCGCACCAAGTGGCACCGCTCCCGCTATGAAAACCTAAAAGGATGAACCAGACCCCCTTAGGGGTCGGGTTTATCCAGAGGTGCGAGGTCCCGAACCGCCTGTTCCATCTTTGTACTCAAGATCTTAAGGCCCGCTTGGGTCATATGGACGTGATCAATGAAATATTCCGGCTTCGCGTCCAACTCTGGCCGACTCTCCAGCATATACACCTTTTGTTCCGCGACTACTTTTAACATCTGCTCGTTATTCATCCGAACCAAATCCGAAATCGCCCTAGCATCGGCGACGGTGGACATGCGGTCCCAGTAGTCGAGGGTCTTGGCGTCTTCTTTCCCGTTAAAGGCCGCCGAGAAGGTGATATAGGCTGGCACGGCCCCAGTTTGCTGGATCACCTTGGTCAAAGCGGTCAAATCCCGATGGTACCAGCCGGAATCGTAAGTTTTCATCGCGTCTTGGACGGCCTTTCTTTTATTTTGAAAGTCCTTTTTGGTTTCCAAATAGCTATTATAAAGCAGCGGAATCCCTACGTTGAACCCTTCAGGTTGGGTGTTGACCGCTTCATAAAAAAGCACTAAATCCGGTTTTATTTTGGCATAATAAGGCATTAGCTGATGGGCAATAGCGCCGGTCGTCGCCCCTAAAATCCCGCCATTATAAAACCGGACCGGCTTTCCGTTGGCGGTGATTTTACCCATCCGCTCTTGGAGCATATCCTAAAATCCCGCCATTATAAAACCGGACCGGCTTTCCGTTGGCGGTGATTTTACCCATCCGCTCTTGGAGCATATC
>MFNE01000023.1 GCA_001783695.1 Candidatus Lambdaproteobacteria bacterium RIFOXYD2_FULL_50_16 | reverse complement strand
TCTCCAAATCCTGATAGACCCTAGACCCGGTGGCTTTGCGTTGGCCTTGGTATTTGCCGTTGTAGGGATTGAGGGTCGGCTGGTCCATCTCGGCGATCACCAACTGGCAAATGCGCCTTCCGGCGCGCAGCAGAATAGGTAAGTGGTTGGCGTTATAAAGTTCTAAGGTAATCTCCCCTTCAAACCCTGGGTCCACCCAACCCGCGTTTTGGATAAACAGCCCCATCCGCCCAATCGAACTCCGGCCCTCAACAAAGGCGGTGAGGTTGTTGGGTAGGGCTATATACTCCATGGTGGTTGCCAAAATAAAGCTGTGTGGTGGCAGGATCAACTCCTCTTGCTCCACCTCTTCATATTCAGCCGGGTTTTCGAGATCCAAGTGGGTCAGGTTATTTTCAGCTACCTTTAAAAAATGGCGGCCAAGCTTTAAATCAACCGAGGCAGGTTGCACCTGTTCGGGGCTTATGGGATCAATCCGCAGTTCGCCCGAAGCAAGCAATTGGTTAATCTTGCGATCTGAAAGTATCATCTTTACAAAACCAGGAAAAAAGAGAAGATTAAAGTCCCACCTGGATATAGTAATTCGGCCCAAAAGGCAAGACATCCGATGAATCAGCCCCTAACATTCGACCTACTCAAAACTGATCCCTCTGGCGCTAGGCGCGGGCGGATGACCACCGCCCATGGGGTGATTGAAACCCCGATTTTTATGCCTGTGGGCACCGCCGCCGCCATGAAGGCACTGACCCCAGCCCAGGTAGGGGAGGCCGGGGCGCAGATTATTCTTTCCAATGCTTATCACTTGGAAAATCAGCCCGGTAGCGAATTAATTGAAAAACTGGGCGGAATCCACAAATTTATGAATTGGAACGGACCGATCTTGACCGATTCAGGGGGATATCAGGTCTTTTCGCTCGATAAAAAAACAGTCCACGAAGACGGGGTCACCTTCCGCTATTCTAAAGGTGGCCAGGAGGTCAAGCTCAACCCCGAATTAAGTATGGCTATCCAAAACCGCCTGGGTGCCGATATTATCATGGCTTTTGACGAATGTGTGGAATTCCCTACCACCCACACCTACGCCCGCGAATCACTAGAACGCACCCTACGTTGGGCCAAACGCTGCAAGGCGGCACACCAAAACCCGAATCAAGCCCTCTTTGGTATCAGCCAGGGCGCGTTATACGAAGACCTACGCAAACGCAGCTTCGAAGGCCTGATCGAACTCGACTTCCCTGGCTACGCCATCGGTGGGCTTTCGGTGGGCGAGGGTTTAGAGCATATGAAACGGGCGTTGGACTTCACCACCCCCCTCATGCCGGTGGAGAAACCTCGCTACCTGATGGGGATTGGCCTGCCCGAAGATATTATCGAGGCGATTGAGCGCGGAATCGACATGATGGACTGCGTGATCCCCACCAAGTTTGCCCGTTCCGGGGTTTTGTTTACCCATGTGGGCCGGATTCGGGTCACCGACACCAAATTCCGCCGGGATAAATTCCCGGTGGATACTAATTGCGATTGTTATTGCTGCAAAAACTACTCTCGTGCCTATTTGCACCACCTCTTTGCAGGCAACGAGATCTTGGGGGCCACCTTGACCTCGATTCATAACGTGCATTTTTATATGAATCTGACCGCCAAGATTCGGGACGCGATCGAGCAGGGTGAGTTCCTCAAATTTAAGGGGGAGTTTTTAGAAACCTATCAGCGCGCAGAAGGCAAAAAACAAAAATCCTCGAGGCCTCGGTGAAGGTTGACGCAGCCAATGTGATCCTGGTTTTAAGAGAACGGAAGATTGGGTTTAACTCTAAAGAACTGCTGACCAAACTACACCAAAAAGCCTCCCAAAAAGCCCATTTGCGAAAGGTATTGCGGGCCCTGGCTCAAGAAGGCTATGTCCTTAAAAACGATAGCCGATATTACCTGACCGAAAAGGGGCAAGAGATTTTAATCAAAGGCAGCCCAAAGCCCCAAGCCCCCCTGTTTAATAACCAACCAACACCAAAACCCCAAAACAAAGTAAAAAGCTCGCTTGATCTGGCCCGCCAGGGTTTTTTTGTTGCCGATCCCCCTCGTATTCTGGTCCAGGGTGAGGGTGTTGAGCTTCCCTTGAGCGAGGATTCGGAAAGGGATTTTCTACCAGGAGACCTTTTAGGTTTTGAGCCCGTTGGTCCATCTAAAACCGCTCGTATTACCCATTTTGTATCCCGCAACATTGAGGTGGTCACTGGCTGGACCCGGGTTGAGGAAAACGCGGTATATATAAGGCCAATCCCGCAGGGGTTCGATAAGGATTTCAAACTGACCGGCCTGACCCCCAAAGCAGAGCTAGACCATAAAATGGGGCTGGCAAGAATTATTAGTTATCCAGACCCACGGGCCTCGCTTTATAATTTGATTGATGTTGCGGGGGAAGAGCGGCGGGCTATTCGGGCAATTTTAGAACGAAATGAGGTCCCCCCACATTTCACTAAGGGCGCTCAAGCAGAGGCCGAATCCTTTGGAACCGAGGTCACCCCTCCCCAAGATTATACCGACCTTCGCGACCTGGGTTTTGTTACCATCGACGGGGCCGACGCCAAGGACTTTGACGACGCCATCTATCTTGAAACCCATCCTCAGGGGATGAGGCTTTTGGTATCGATTGCTGATGTTAGTCATTATGTTAGGGCCAGTTCCCCCCTAGATAAAGAAGCCCAGCGCCGGGGAACCAGTGTGTACCTCCCAGGGCGCTGCATTCCGATGCTGCCCGAGGCCTTGTCCAACGAGCTTTGCAGTCTAAAGGCCGCTCAAGACCGACTCACCTTAACCGCAGAGATGCTTTTTGATTCCAAGGGCAACAGCTTGGGGTTTAAGGTTTATCCATCGGTGATCAAGGTTAGGGCGCGCTTAACCTATGAGCAGGTCGAAATTTTTTTCCAAACCGGCCAAAATCCAGTTTTTGACCCTGCGACTTGTGATCTATTAACCCTAAGCCGGGGCTTTGCCCAGGTTTTGCGGGAGAAACGCAACAAACGAGGGGCGATTGATTTCAGTCTGCCAGAGCCCCGCTTTGAGTGGGACAAAAATGGGGTGTTGATCGGGATTCATCAGTCCTTCCAAAGTGAAGCGATGAAACTGATCGAACAGTTTATGTTAGAAGCAAACGAGCAAGTCGGGCTTTTTTGTACCGAGCAAAAACTACCGGTCCTTTGGCGGAACCACCCGCCGCCCCTTCCCGCCAAAAAGGAAGCCCTAAAACAATTGATTTGGAACCTAAATCTCAAGCCCCCACCGCTAGAAACCGGGATGGATTACAACCTGCTTTTGGCGCAGGTCCAGGGCCAGGAGATGCAACCCTTTATACAAATCGCCTTGTTGCGCAGTATGTCGCTGGCTAAATATGGCAACCGGCGGACTGGACACTTTGGCTTGGCTGCTGAATATTATCTACATTTTACCAGCCCTATCCGCCGTTACCCAGACCTTTTGGTCCACCGGGCGCTACACGACCATTGGGCCAACCGCCCAGCAGCCAAACTAGGTGCGCAATTGGGCGATGACGCCAGTGATCGAGAAGCAGCCGCCAAGATCTGCGAACGCGAGACCAACCGGCTTTTACAATGTAATTTTATGACCGCCTATTTGGGCCAAGCCTTTAAGGCGCATATCAGTGGCTTTAACCGGGCCGGGATCTACGTAGAAATCGCCGAACCCTATGTAGAGGGTTTTATGCCCTTTAGCGCGGTGCCCAACGAACGGTTTTTTTTCGATGACCAGAGCAATCAGGTTATCGCCAAAAGGAGCAACCGTAAATTACGCCTTGGCGAGAAAGTGCAGGTCATTTTAACCAAATTGGACCAGGAACGAAACGAGCTAAACTTTTCTTGGGTCGCCTGGGACCGGTAACCACCCCCTAAAGTCATGGAACCTAATTTTTGGTTAGAACGCTGGCAAGAAAATCAGATTGGCTTTCACCAAAACCAAGTTACAGCACATTTGAGCGAATATTGGCCCCGCTTGGGGCTCAAGGCGGGGGCGAGGGTTTTAGTGCCATTGTGTGGCAAGAGTTTAGATATGTTGTGGCTTCTTAGCCAGGGGTTAGAAGTAATAGGGGTGGAGCTTAGTCCTTTAGCAGCGAGCCAGTTCTTCGCAGAAAACCGGTTAGTCTTTACGACTTCAAATCAAGAAAACTTCACTCAATACCACTTTGACCAATTGACCTTGATGGTTGGAGACTTTTTTGCCCTGACCAAAGCCCAAGCAGGGCGTATAGACGCCGTATTTGAGCGGGCTAGTTTGATCGCGCTGCCCCCGACCATGCGCCCGGCCTACGCTAAACATATGGAGACCTTATGCCCCCAAGCGAAACATCTCCTGGTGACCATGGAATATGACACGACCCAAATGTCGGGTCCTCCTTTTAGTGTGGGGCAAAAAGAGGTGGAGGCCTTGTACCCTGGCCTAATTCCCTTGGGTAGGGTAGATACGCTAGATTCTTATAGCCAGTTTAAAGCCCGAGGCCTAACACATCTGGCTGAGCGAATTTATGGCCGCCTTTAACCCCACTTTTATAGACAAAAGTTTTTTTGCTCTAGTGGCTGTAGCCTATAAATAAAGGCTATAAATGGTCCAATACACGCCTAAGCTCTAATTCTGCAAATAGCCAAGGCCCAGATTCCCAATTTTGGGCAAAAAAAAAGCCGGGACAAGCCCGGCCTATTTAGGAAACGGAAATACCTCTTCCTGAATCCTTACTTGGACACAGCGTCTTTAAGTGCTTTGCCAGGTTTGAACTTAGGTGCGGTTGAAGCTGGAATCTTGAGCTTTTCGCCGGTTTTTGGATTGCGGCCTTCGCGAGCAGCTTTGTTTACGGTGGTGAAGGTACCAAAACCAACCAAAGTAACGTCATCGCCTTTAGAAAGAGCGTCGGTAATCGAGCCAATTACAGCGTTAATTGCGGCTTCAGCAGCCGATTTGCTTTGGCCGGTAGAACCGGCAACGGTAGCGATAAGATCTTTTTTAGTGATGTTTGCCATCTGTTTTCCCTGGAAAAGTGGTCAAGTGTAAGGTTTGCAGCGTTTCTACCGCAACCTTTGATTGGGTGCTAGGGCTTTTTCGGTCAAAATCGGACAACTTCGCGCTGGGCCGTTCACCTGGAGCCTGTTTATTAGCTTTCGCTAAGCCCTTATATATCTGGGAAAAAGTTGTCTTGGCAAGAGGCTAAAAGCTTCTTTTGCCTTAATCTACTGGGCCATAGGCTTAAAATGGTTATAAATCCGCTATGAATGGGCAATCCGTATGGGCGAAGGGGATCAAATAGTCTTTCTCCAATCGGTTAAACTCTAGTGCCAAGACGCAAAAGATCAGACATGGCTCTAGGTGAGCCTAGGATATCTGCCAGACTGTAACCATCTAACACCTCAAAAAAGGCGTCGTTGGCTTTTGCCAAGGCGGGTTTAAGCTGGCAAATCCGATCGATCTTACATTGTCCGACCTGAATAAAACATTCGGCCAATTCATTTTGCTCTCCCACTTTACGTAAGACTTGGCCAATTTTAATCTGCTCTGCCGGTTGGCCTAAGCGAATCCCCCCTTTGTTCCCCCTTTGGGTTTTAACAAAGCCAGACTGACGAAGGCTTTGGACCACTTTCATCAAATGATTTTGAGAGATACCAAAACTTTGGGCAATTTCTTTTATGGTGGTGGAATCTCCCTGAACGGTTGCTAAGTACATCAGCACTCGAAGGGCGTAATCCGATTGTTTTTTAAAACGCATAGCAAGTTTCGAATCAAAGTTTAATAGGTGACACCGCAATTTTTTCCTAAGAAGAATAGCCTTATCAGCCCGCCTTCACAAGGGCTAACCACAAAGTTGCCTATAGTGGTATTTTATATATTGCTTTGCATTCCGTTTTCCTTTACAAAGCTATATATTAAATTCCACTTTGATCTTTTGCGTCCAAGCGCGATCAAAGCTTTTCCCTGAAGGACTCCAGTCCCGATGGATATCTGTTAAACATCCCGAGGTTATTTTATGGCATGGTACGCAGGTCTCATCACCCTGGTGGGCACGCTGATCATTTTTGCAGTCACCAAGTGGCTGATCAGTTCCACCCACAATAGCGCCCCCCTAGAGACGGTGGCCCCCAAAATCTACGGCATGCGCAAGGTTTATTTTTTTGCGCTGTCTTTGTTTATCGTGGTTTCCTTGTTTGGTAGCCTACACGGCCTACCTTACTTCCCCCCGAACCAAGAATCGGCAGACTATAACGTAAAGGTAGTAGGCAGCATGTGGGCTTGGGAGGTTCAGCCTGCCATTGATTTAAAAGAAAACGCCCCCGTAGAGGCGATTTTGACTGGCAAATTGGTCGAGTTCGAAGTGAGCGCCACCGACGTCAACCACGGGATTGGCATTTATAATGAAGCCGGTCAGATCTTGACCCAAACCCAAGCTATGCCAGGATACGCTTCCAAGATCTATTACCGATTTGACCAACCAGGAACCTACCAAATTCTCTGTATGGAATATTGCGGCTCTGGTCACCCGGTGATGAATACCGATTTCACTGTCACCCAATCCCTTTAAGAGACGAACATGATCGAAAATAAATTAGGGGCCAAACGAATGGCCATCGTCTATGCCATCACGGGGCTTGTGGTTTTCCTCATTTTGGTTTTGTTAGGACTGGTAATGCGGGTTGCGCAAGCTGGTATGTTAGGCTTACCGCCTGATCTTTTTTACGCAGTGATGACCCTGCATGGTTTAGGAATGGTTGGGGTCATGTATGTGGGCGCTTACGTAGGCGTCTGGTACCTCACCGCGCAGCATGCCAAGCCCAGCTTGGGGCTTTTCAAGTTTAACTATGTACTCACCCTACTCGGCGTGGTTGGATTGATTGTAGCCACCTTGATTGGCCGTTTTGGTGCAGGTTGGTATGTACTTTATCCACTACCCTTTATGGGTGGTTGGCCCTCTTGGGCGGCTGGCGCCGCGGTAATTTCGCTGATCCTTTTAGGGGTGTCCTGGCTTTTGGGCCAATTAGACATCATCCGAGCGATTGCCAGCCGCTACGGCTTTACTAACGGTCTAGGCTGGAATTACATCGCTGGAAACACCCCAAAAGAGGAAATGCCTCCGATGATGGTTATCCTGATGGTAGCCATGCTGGCCGGGGCTTTAACCACGGTAGTTGGTGCTGCTATGTTGATGTTGTATCTAGCCAAGTGGCTAAGTCCTGAACTGGCCCTAGACCCCCTTTTGATGAAAAACATGGTGTTCCTCTTTGGCCACACCTTGGTGAACATCACCTTGTACTTTGGGGTTGCGGCGGTGTACGAGATGTTGCCGATTTTCTCAGGGCGCCCTTGGAAGATGAACCGGATTGTGGCTATCTCTTGGAACCTCGCCTTTTTCTTGGTGCTTTTTGCTTACTTCCACCATCTCTACTTCGACTTTGGCCAACCCAACGCCGTTCAGTACTTAGGACAGATTGCCTCTTACCTAAGCACCGTCCCGGCTACGGTGGTCACGGTCTTTGGTATTTTCGCTCAGGTTTACCGCTCCAATATTAAATGGAGCTTTGTGCCCCTGGCGTTTGTATTAGGTATTTGTGGTTGGATTGTCGGCGGCCTCGCTGCCGTAGTGGATTCAACCATCCGCTTTAACCTTTACCTACACAATACCATGTGGGTTCCAGGCCATTTCCACACCTATTTCCTTTTAGGGGTGGTCTTTATGTTTATTGGCGTGGTCTATTTCCTCATGGGCCCCAAAGAAGACAAATTGGCCCGCTTTGGTCTTTGGACCATAGCGATTGGGGGTTATGGGTTTGTGACCTCGTTTTTTGTTGGGGGCTTAATGGCGGTTCCTCGCCGGATGTCCAATTACGACTCACTGCCCGTGGCGGCGGTCGCCCAAGCAGGCCAATCTACCGCCTCGATTGCGGTGATCTTTATTCTGTTAATCGCGGTAGGGGCCTTGGCTTACTATGCTGCGGTCTTTTCAGGTGTTAAAAAGGCTTGGGCTGAGTAATGATTAGTCTAGGTCGGGCGGCCTTTCCTGGATTGGCAGCCCTGTTTTTTGTATGGATGGTGTTTTATGGTTGGACCTTGGGTTTTAAGGCGTTTACTAGCTACGCTTATGTAGTAGCGTCAGCCGCGCCCATGCCCAAGGTTCCGCCTAAACTCGCCCTGACCGATCAATCAGGGGGTACTTGGTCTTTGGATCAACTCAAAGGCCAGTACCACTTGATCACTTTTGGTTACCTCAATTGCACTGGGACCTGCCCTATCTCTCAAGCAGAACTCAATCAACTAAACGACCAACTTTTGCTAAGGGGCCAAACCCACTTTAATTTGTGGACCTTAACCCTAGACCCCGAAGGGGACCGGTTAGAGTTACTTAAACACACTTGGGATTTTAAAGGCGCTCCCCAAAACTGGCGTATGGCCAGCCCAACCCCAATGGGGCGGGAAGCATACTTTGAGATACTTCGGAATATGGGAATGTGGGTGGACGAGGACCGATTCGGAAACCCAATCCATGATAATCTAAGCTTTTTGATCAACCCACAAGGCCTGCTGGTCCGCTCGTATCAAGGGATACCCGAGCTTAACCGGCTATTGGCTGACACCGCTGAGGGTCAATGAAAAAATATAGGCTTTTAGTGGTTTTGGGTCTGATCGCTCTGATTTCGTTGCCCCCTTTGGACCCCTATTTTGACCAGTTTATGAGCGCCCAGCTATTAGGACAGGTGCCCCTATTAATTGGCTTGGGAGCACTTTTATCTATAGGTTTTAAGGGTTATAAGCTCCAAACGTCCATGGCTTTGGCTTGGGTGGTATTAAGTTTTGGGGGGGTGTTGTTTTGGATGGTACCCCGATCATTGGACCTTGCGGTGGACAGTAACCTAATTGACGGGTTGATGCATTTGACCCTGGTGGTTTGCGGAATTGGGCTGGGCCTTAGCCTGCCCGCTATAGGGCCCATAGGCCAGATTGCTGCGGGGATTTATGCGGTTGCCATGTGGAGCAGTATGGGACTGATCCTACGCTTCTCCCAGGCTCAAATCTGCGCCCGTTTCACCCTAGACCAACAGCAATCCGCTGGGTTAGCTATGTTATGGGCAGGCTCGGGGCTTTTGTTGGTTCATCTCTTAGTAAGCATTACCCTTTTGGTTCGCACTGGCCCTAGAACCCCGGCCAAACCTACTCACGGTTAAAATCTATGATCAAAGCATATTTTGCCAAAATGGCCGGCAAGGGCCAATCAGCGCCCCTGACTCCACCAGCAGAGATATACTGGTCTTGGTTGGGGAGTTTTTTAGGGATCAGTGCGGTCGCTGGTTTGCACTATTTTTGGGCCGCACCCCAAGACTTGGTGATGATCATTGGCAGCTTTGGGGCGTCGGCGGTGCTGGTTTATGGAGCGATAAGCTCGCCCCTGGCCCAACCTAGAAACTTAATCGGCGGCCATTTTTTATCGGCTCTTGTAGGGGTCGCTTGTTTCCAATTTTTTGGGGATATGCCGGTTTTGGCCGGAGCCTTGGCCGTATCTTTGGCCATTGTGCTGATGCAGTTAACCATTACGCTACACCCGCCAGGGGGAGCAACGGCATTAATCGCGGTGATTGGTTCCGACAATTTGCATAACCTAGGATACTTCTATGCGTTGATCCCGGCTTTAAGTGGGGCTTTGGTGATGCTGGTGGTGGCCCTTTTGGTTAATAACCTTGCCCCTACCCGCAAGTATCCGATGTATTGGTTATAACCCCAGACCTTGGGGGGATAGCCGCTTTTCCTGCTTGACGAAATAATATTCAATTATTAATATATAGTTAAGTCATAACCAAACAGGAGACCCTATGGCCCTAATCGAGTTGACCGCTTCTGCAAAATCGGAACTACAAGAAATTCTAAGCACTAAAGCCGGCATGGCGGTGCGAGTTAAGATCGAAGGCTTTGGCTGAGGGGGCCCCAGATTTGGCATGTCTCTGGATGAGACGCGAGAAGGGGACCAGAAACTTATAGTTGATCAGGTGCCCATAGCAATCGACCCCAAAGCGGCTCCCTACCTGGAGCCCAGTATAATCGACTTTCGTCGTTCTGGTTTTTACAAGGGATTTTCACTTCAGCCCAAGATGGGTCGTAGCTGCTAGCCCGAAAGAGGCCCTGTTCAGGGCCTCTTTTTTTATAAATCCAATCCCAACCCTTTACGAAACTAATCATCCGCTCTATAAAGGGGGGGATGGGCCCGGATGGCGGAATAGGTAGACGCCAGGGACTTAAAATCCCTTGTTCGTAAGAGCGTACCGGTTCAAATCCGGTTCCGGGTACCACATAACCAGATGTTACAGATTTTGGTTGTTTTCAGGGGTAGAGCCCATGGCACCCCCCTTAAAAAAGAGGGTTAAAGCGGCCCCTATAAACACAAAAAAACAAGCTTCCCCTCTTTTTCCCCCTCCTTTTGCAACCTCAATACCAGCCTCGGCTACCCCAAAAAAATACCGTTCCTGCTCGGCTCTTATAAATTCGCCGCCCTTAATGGCACAGGGGCACCCCAGACTAGTTTCAGTTCGCGCCCACAAATTAGGGTATTGTTGTTCCCTTGACGTCATATACCCCCATGGGGTATATTGTAATCCAAAGGAGGCCCCATGTTCCCTAATCACCAAGACCAACTCAAACGGCTCAATAAAATCGAAGGGCAGATCAAAGGGATTGCCCGGATGATCGAAGAACGGCGCTACTGCGTGGACATCTTGACTCAAATCAAGGCGGCCAAGTCGGCGCTGGAGCAGATTGAGTTGGGGGTTTTAGAAGGGCACTTGCGCCACTGCGTTAACGATGCTGCCCAAGCAGAGGGGGGCGAGTTTGAGCAAAAAATCGAAGAGATCATGAAACTAATCTCCTATCCCCGGTGAACCGATGAAAAACGCGACCTTAAAAGTAGAAAAGATGAAGTGTGGCGGCTGTACCTCTAAAGTGGAGGGCATAGCCAAGGAATTCGGGTTGGCCGAAGCAAAGGCCAGCTTTGAAACCGGGCTTTTGGAACTAGGTTTTGAAGGAGATCCCGATCTAAATCAATTAGCCCAAAAGATTACCCAAGCCGGTTACCCGGCCCAATTGGGATAACCGAAAACAAAGGTCACCGCCATGAAAGAAGCGATCTTAGAGGTAAGCGAGATGAGTTGCGCCTCTTGCTCGGCCCGGGTTGAGGGCATTGTCCGGGGCCTGCCTGGGGTCGAGCGGGCGGCGGTGAACCTATTGACCGAACAATTAAGCCTGACCTACGACGAATCCCAACTGGCGTTGGACCAAGTGATCCAAGCGGTCACCGAGGGGGGCTATCCGGCCAAGGAGCCGGTTAAGTTGGTCAATCTGGTTTTTCGGGTGGAGGGAATGAGTTGCGCTAGTTGCTCGGCGAACTTGGAAAAGGGCCTTAGCGAACTGGAAGGCATGGTCAAGGCCAGTGTTAATCTTAGCACTGAAAAGGCGGCGCTCCGCTTTGACCCAACCAAACTCAAATCGGCCCAGATCAAAGAAAAGGCGGAGGCCTTGGGCTACCCCCTAAAAGAGATGCAAGCCAACTCAGATGACTTGGCCCACAGCTTGGCCAAGGAAAAGGAGCGGTTGGCCTTAAAAAACAAATTTATAGGCAGCTTGGCCCTGAGTCTGCCTTTGGTAATAGTCGCCATGGGCGAGATGGTGGGCTTAAAACTTCCCGAATTTGTCAGCCCCCATTACAGCCCCCAAACCTTTGTTTTGACCCAGCTGCTTTTATGCCTGCCGGTAATGGGGTTAGGCCGCCAATTTTATCAGCGCGGATTAAAAGCGCTTTACCACCTAGGCCCCAACATGGATTCGTTAATCGCCATTGGCACACTGGCCAGCTTTGGCCATAGCCTATGGGGTTTGGCGCTGGTTCTTGGCGGCGATTCGAGGGGGTTTCATATGCTCTACTTTGAGTCCACCGCCGTGATCTTGACCTTGATTTTGATGGGCAAATTTTTAGAGTCCGGGGCCAAACAAAAGTCCGCCGAGGCGATGAAGGCGCTTTTGAAACTGCGCCCTAGCGACGCCCGGCTGATCGACGACAAAGGCCGAGAAACACTACTACCCATTGAAGAGGTGATGCCCGGCGACCGGCTTTTAGTCAAAATTGGCGAACGGGTGCCCTTGGACGGGGTGATTTTAGAAGGCCAGACCGCACTGGACCAATCCTTTTTGACCGGTGAGTCCATGCCCGTTGAATTAGGCGTCGGCGACCCGGTCGCCGGGGCTAGCCTCAACCAGGGCCAACCGATCCAGATCGAGGTCACTAAAACTGCGGAAAACTCCACCTTGGCCCAGATCATCAAGTTAGTCGAAGACGCCAACGCCCAAAAGGCCCCGGTCGCTCGGCTGGCAGACCAGATTTCGGGGGTGTTTGTGCCGGTGGTGATGGTTTTAGCGACCTTGGCTGGGTTGGGCTGGTGGATTTTGGGCGGTGACTTTACCTTTGGGTTGCAGGTCTTTGTGGCGGTTTTGGTCATCGCCTGCCCTTGCGCCTTGGGGCTGGCCACACCGACCGCTATCTTGGTGGGGGTGGGCCGAGGAGCTGCGTTGGGGATTTTAGTTAAAGGCGGCGAGTCACTAGAAAATTCGGCGAAGTTGGACCAGATTATGTTTGATAAAACCGGCACCTTGACTCGCGGTAAACCAGAGCTTTTAGAAACCCTAGTCATAAACGGAGATCGGGATGGGTTGCTGGCCTTGGCTGCTGGCGCCGAGCGGCAAAGCGAACACCTTATCGCCAAGGCGATATGCCTAGCCGCCGAACAGGCCCAGATCGCCCCCTTGGCGCTAGATAACGTAGAAATGGTCAAGAGTTTGGGAGTCCAAGCCCAATACCAAGGCCAAACCTTAAAAGTCGGTCACTTTGGTTTTGCTGGCCAAGGGGCTGAACCGGCTGAAGGCTTGAAGCTTGGGGAAGCGGGGATCACGCCGATTTATGTCAGTTTAGGCGGGCAAATCTTAGGCATCCTAGGTGTCGCCGATCCGGTCAAGCCCGAAGCCGCCTTAGTGATGGCCCAGCTTATGGCCCAAGGGATCGAGCCCGTTATGTTAACCGGCGACCACCCCTTAGTGGCGGCAGCGATTGCCCAAAAACTGGGGATCAAACAGGTGGGGGCCGGTCTTTTGCCAGGGCAAAAATTAGAATGGATCAAACAGGCGCAGGCCAAAGGGCTTCGGGTGGCCATGGTTGGCGACGGGATCAACGACGCCCCCGCCTTGGTGCAAGCCGATTTAGGGGTGGCTATTGGTTCCGGGGCAGAGGTGGCGGTGCAGTCGGCTGATTTTATCTTAGTCAAAGACCAACTAACCGGGCTCTTGACCGCTTTAAGCCTCGCCCGCCAGACCTTAACCAAAATCAAACAAAACCTCTTCTGGGCCTTTTGTTACAACAGTCTGGGTATTCCCTTCGCTGCGGGCATCTTGGTCCCCTTCGGCGGCCCCGCTCTAAGCCCCATGATCGCCGCCTTGGCCATGGCCCTCTCCTCGGTCTCGGTCCTCACCAATAGCCTGACGCTGCGCCTCTTCAAACCGGTGGAGTTAGAGGAGATCGACTAGCTAAAAAATACCTAGGGGCAGGAAATACAAGTCAACAACAGCTATCTTATTTCCGCTGATCTTTAAATCTACTTCAATACTCTCGTGATGTTTTTTCAATGAATTGGGTAGGAATACCCAGGTGTAGAGGTCTTTTGCCTTATTCCACTCAATCCCTTCCATGGTTCTAGGATCTGTATTAAGCAAAATTTTAAGTTTAACTTTAAACCGGTCGTACAGATCTTGGTCGAACCGTTTTAATTCTTCACAAAGAGCATTAAACTCTGGGTGAAAAAAAACCTCCATCAAGGCAAGTCCTCAAATTTGAGGCCTGTTCTTTTACCTTCAAAAAGTTCTTTGGCTCTCGCATTAGATCGATCAGCTCGCCATTGGCGCACCTGGGAAGCCAACTGAATTTTAAAATTTTCAACAACATGTTTAAGGTCCTTATTTATTTCAGGCCGTTGCAGGTATTCTGAAAGGGTATTGTCCACTAGACACACCCAATCTAACGATTCTGGTCCGGTAACGGTGGTCTTGGTTTTTCTGGAGCCCCGCACATTGAGGTAGGAAATCTCGGTCCCCTTATCGGTTTCCACGGTTTGAATGGTGTGCTTATCGGTCCCCCCTTTTATAAAAACCGTTACCCCTTCCTTTACCTTGGTTACTTCAACCTCAAGCTTGCCATATCTTACAGGATGGTTTGACGCTTTTTTAGTTGAGGTACCCACTTGTTCTTCGATCATGTCGCCTTTATCTGAATCTGTCCTCGCCCCCTCATCGTACCAAACTTGGAAAGTAAATGGCAATGAGGGCCTTTACTGTACTTGGGTTAAAGCAAAAACTAAACCCCTTTTTACAACTCCCCCATCTTGATGGAGCCGGTCATTACCTTGTTTTCTAAGACGGTGCCTTCGGGCAGGGTTAGGCTGCCTTGTTCGCAGACCAAGATCACGTTACCTCGCAAGGTGACGTTTTTGCCGAAGCGTAGATCGCCAACGATGGTTAACAGGTCTAATTCTAAAATGTCGGGGATCTCTTCAAAGCGCTCGGCGTAGGCTTCCAGGTCCTGGAAATAGGCGCCTAAGCGGATCAGGGGCAGTCCTTCAAATTGGCGCTCTGGGTTTTTGACCAAGACCCCATCTTTAAGCACAAAGAGGTTGGACTGCACCAACAATAGATCGTCGGTTTTTTTAACCGGCAAAAACCGGCTCCTAGGCACCTTGACCGCTTTGGCCCCCTCAAAACACTTCATCCCCCCGCCGATGGCCGTCTCTAGTTGAATCACCGGGACATGGTTGACCGTTTTTTTATTCACAATCACCTCCAACTCCATCCCGCCTTGATCATACTTGGCCTTCATCGCCTTTAGGTTGATCCAGACGTTGTTGGTGTTGAAAATTTTGAACTTTTTGACGCTTTTAAACTCCTCCACGTAGTCTTTGGGCACCTGGGCGATTTCTAAAAGTTGCAGATGCGCATCGGGGGTTTTTACCAAGGTTCCGCCCTTGACGTCGGCCCTGGTTTTAGGGGTCACCTCCATAATAAAAGGCACCCCGCTTTTATCCATTTGCGCTAAGATCTTCAGGTCCACCGAGGCGCCTAAGTTGTCGGCGTTGCCCACAAAGAGGTACTCTTTGCCCGCCGACAACAACTGGTCTAAAATCCCAGACTGGGTAAAGCTGTCGTAGAAGTCACCATGACCCGGTGGATAGCTGTATTGGCCAGGGTGGCGGACTTTTAACATCGGCAGGTTGGAATCCACCCGGAGGCGTGGGAATTCGTTTTGCGTAAAGCAATAAATCTCCAGCTCGTCTTCGTAGCGGCGGATCATTTTTTTGGTGTCTGAATCGGTGGCAAAACTGTTCATCAACACCAGGGGCACCGCCGAACCATAAACTTCATTAAGCCGCCGGATTTGGGTGACAATCAAATCCATAAAGGTTTCCCCCCCGCGGACCTCAATTCCTGACTTGGGTCCGACACAGCCCATGCTGGTCCCCAAGCCCCCATTGAGCCGACAAACCGCCAATTTGGACAATAGGTCCCTCGCCCGCTCGGTGTCCACCTCCGCAAAGTCTTCATAGTGTAGCACCGCCTCTTCCGGCGGGCTTTTAACTTCGGCCCAATCGAGCTGGCTTTGGCTTTGCTTCTTCCAGGCGAGGTACAGCCGCTTAAAAGCCTCCACCTGCGCTTCTGAAAAACCCTGATCCGGCATACTGCGGGCGATTTGAAGAAAGCGTTTACTCATGGCGGGGTATGGTTGGGGTTGGGGCCGATTGCTTCGGATTGGGCCTTGCCATAGTACTCGGTTGAACGTGTTTTGTCGCCCGCGTTATAATAAAGCCCGCCTAATTTAAGGGCGATCTTGCGGGCTCGGTCTAAATGGTCTTCTTTGCAGTTGTAGCGGTAAAGCCATTCAAGGTGTTCAATGGTCGAACCAGGGCGGTTTTGGGATTCTTTATGCGCCACAAGCTCGTCATGGATTGCGGCAGCCCGCTCCCACTGCTTTGCTTTTTCAAAGAGCTTGGCCGCCTCACGCAAGTGGGCTTCGGCTTCGGGCATTTGTTCGGTTTTGCGAGCCAACTTAGCTAGGATTAATTCAGTTTGGGCGGCAAGACTGTCTGATAAAAAGGGATGTTTGTATTCGTAGGCCTTGGCCAAAGCCCGGCGGGCGGGACCGGGTTCTTGGTGGTGGTACAGCAAGTGCCCGTCTATCAACCAAAGCCGAGCCAAGGTTTCTTGGTTTAGGTATTCTGGTTGAAACTGCGCCGCGCCTAAAAAATCTTGTAACTGTTCCATCTCGCCGATTTCCAGGAGTAAGAGCGCAATCTCAACCAAAATATGGCTGCGCTCAGCGGGATTGCCCAAGTCCAGCGCCAACTGGGTGGCTGAAACCAGCAACCCCTTGGCCCGCTCTTTGGCCCCCTGGCGAACATGAATGGCCGCCAAACGGCATTGGAGCGCCGAAACTTGGGGCCAGTTGTGCCGCTCTTCTTCCGCCTGGAGCAGCCATTGATAAAGCCTTAAGGTCTGGGCCTCTAAGGGTAGGTGATCAAAAATGGACAAGATACTAGAAAAACAGCGTTCTAAGGCTTGGCTAGAGCCGGTTTCTAAGGCTAGCTCAAGGCTGGTTAAGATGTTTTGTGATAACATCCCCACTTTGCTTCCCAAATCGGGGGCCATTTTTTTGGCGAATTGGAGGTTGCGTTGCAACGCGGTCTCGCGGGAACCAAGGTGAGCGACTTCGGCGGCCACCTGACTGAATCCGGCTATTACTAAGCTCGGCTCGGTTTCCAACGCCTCTAGGCTGCCAATAATCTTCTGCAAGAGTTCCTGCCCGGTTTTGACCAACAAGTCTTGAGGCAAAAGCTTGTATTTTCGATACAGTATCGCCAAGTTCCCGGCCATCCAATATAGGTTCCCTTCTAGGTTGCGCTCCACTAAATGTAACTCAAAGAGTCGCTCTAGGTCTTTATCTAACTCGGGGCCAAAAAGTAATTCCAGGTCCGGTTTGTGCCATTTGACCTTGAGTAGATACAAACCACACAACAACCGTTTGGCACTTACACCAAGCCCTGCTTGAACCAGGGCTGAGCTTTGACTCCAAAGGGCCTCTGGCTCAAGTGGGGAATTAAACAGGTCTGTAAAGGGCTCCTCCCCACTGGCTACCGCTTGGCTTAGCAGTGCATGGTTGCGCATTTGTGGCGGCACTTGGGTTTTTAACAATTCGTCCCAAGACTCGGGTAAACGGTCTTCGAAGGCGTTTTTAATCTCATCTAGGCTGGTTCGGTCGGTGCTGATCACCTCTGTTGGCAGGTCCGTGACAAAACTATATTGGCTAAAAAGCAAAACCCGCCAGCCCAAAGCCCGACGCCCTTTAAGCCAAGCTTCGAACAAAGGGTCCAAGAGGTCGGGCGGGAAATAAACACAAAGGTAACGGTGCCCTGGATGGGTCCCCGTTTTTAAAGACACCAAGGAAAAATCGAAAAACTCAGAAATTTTTTCGTCTCCCCATAAAAAGCCAAACTCGTCGGCTAGCTCACGGTCCAACAAGCTTTTTTGCTGCCCTTCATGGAAGCCCCAGCGGTAATAGTAAAAGATATCCACCGAAAAATCAGCTTTGGGGGCGAGGCGTCTAAAGTACTCTAAAAGGTATTCTTCCTGGTGCTGGCCTTGCAGACTTCGAAGCCAAACGATCCGCTGTTCACCCTCGGAGGTTAGCGCTTTTTCAAGTTGGCTCAAGACCTCTAGGTTGCCCGCAAATCGGCGCCCTGAAAGCACCAAGGCCGTTTGGTTGGGCTCTGAAGAAATGGGTGGGGGATCGGCGGTGAGGCTGAAGGCTCGTAGTGAATCCAACCTTGGATGGTCCACCAACTCCTTGGGCATGGAAAGCCGCACCCAAGACCAATCCCAACTCAAGCCTAGGCTGGTTTGCAATTGATTGACCCCGTGGCGGTGCGCCTGCAAAAGGGTTTGGCCTAAACTTAGTCCGCTCCAAAGGCTCCCTAAATATTCCAGGGCGCGTTCCGTATCCAAACGCCCTTCAAAGCTAATCACCGCGGGAATCCCTTTGTAGCCATACCTTTCTAATCCCGATGAGCCCTCTAAAAGTTGCGAGCTGGCCAAAATAAGCAGTCGCAGCCCCCGCCTCACGCCAATCTCTAATGCGCGAGTCAAGCGGGGCAATGCTTCTTCGGGTTTTTGCCCCCCAATTGCCCAAAGTCCCTCGTCCTCGTATCCCGTAAAAAGCAAGATATCTAGTCCTGATTCAATCATGGACAGGGTCCGCCCCCATTCAGCGTTGCCATCCACCTGGGCGGAAAAACGGCGCTGGCCACTTTGCGCCAGTTGGCCTAAGCGTTCAACGGGCAACATAAAACCAGGGCTGGTGGACCTAGCTTGGTCTGGGCGGTAGCTAAGTAGGGTTATTTTAAGACGATCTTGAGGGAGTTTTTGGGGTTGGTCCGGCTCTAAAGTTCGGGCTCCAAATAGCCTAATTACGCCCTGGGTCTGGGCGATAAAACTAGCCCCATCAAAGAGAAGCTCGTAGGGCAGGGTTTTAGACTTTTCGTCTTTAGCACGAATAAACAGAGCCCCTTCTTTGGGGAGGCGAGGGCGTAAGGCTTCGGGGATCAGGGTTTGGTATAACTGGTGGCCAAAAGATTGCAAAAGCCGAATCACTTCCCCCCGCTCTTCCCTCCCACTCTGGGACTGAACCTTGGGGCTTTGGGAAAGCATCTGGTAGGTTTCCAGTGCCGCTTTGGCCAAGCGATCGGGCAAGGGCGCAAAGGGAAACTCCAATTGATATTTGGCGATATAGACCGACTGACTCGAAACCTCGATCACCAATGACATGGTTATAAATCCCTTTCGTAGGCTACCCGGTGGTCGTCCGCCCGGAACGTGAGTTTCTTCTGGTCGAAATATTCTAACAAGGTGACCGCATTTTTACGGCTGAGCCCAGCCAATTCTTTGAACTCAATAACCGTAACCTGACCCCGCTGGGCCAAAAATGCTTTAAGCGTTTGCCAAAGCGCCTCGCAGTCCGAAGATCGATAAAAAAGCTCAGGCCCCACTTGGGTTACCCACCCCTTTTTTTCCGCCATCTTCAAAAGCCCAAAAAGCGCCGATTTTTCTATCCCCAAATCCTCGGCTAACCCGTGCAGGCCGGGGCAGTTGGGGCTGCTACTGGCTAGTTGGGCTAAAGCGGCCTCAATCTTCTGTTTTTGAACCGGGCTCAAGCCACCCTGGAAGCCCATAAGATGATAGAAATTATCGGTTTTGGCCAGTAGATTTTGGCGAGCGGCCCAGCTTAAAAAACCGTTAACCAATTGAGGTTCTAAAAAACGTGCTGACTTGCCATAAAAGTAGTCCGCAGGCGCACCTGCCTCTTCAGGGTGGGACTGATGAAAGTGGGCTAGTTGGCTTTGGAAAAAGCGGATCAACCGTTTGGCAGGATCAGGGTGGAAAAGCCGTTTACTGTTTTTATCAGGCTCCAGAATAGCCTGACTAGCCAGTAAGGTTTGAATCTGGCGTTCCAGGGCCTTTTTAGATAGTTCTAGCCGCAAACCCAACTCGGTTTGATTTAGTCCTTTGAGCCCAGCCAAGGCCAAGGCCGCCAAGATTCGCCTGCCCTCGTCTCCTTGGTCTAGGTCTAAAAGCCACTGAGCTAAAAGTGGCCGATCCCGGCGGCCTAAGGGGCCATCCAGGGCCAAAACCTGAGCCCCCGCTAGACTTCGCTCGGGCTCACCACCGCGCAACACCAGCCGGTCTCCAGGGCGCAGTGCCAGAGGTTGTTCTAGTTTAAGCAAACAATAAGTTGGCCCCAACTTGGGTGCAAAGGCCCCTAGAGGGATTATCTCGGCGCGGGTTTTGGCCGCATGGCAAAACGCCTGGACCCATTTGCGGGGCTTGATTCGTGATGCTTCAGCTTCAATGGGTTCTAACCTAACCCCAATCCTGCGGGTCACTAACAGGCTTCCCGGTTCGGCGAGTTGCATGCCTCGCTCGATCTCTTCGGTCGTTATGCCACTTAAGTTAAAGGCTAGACGCATTCCCGCTTGCGCCCCTTCGGTAACCGCCCCGGAGGATTGAATCCCCCTTATTTTAACCGCCTTAGCTTGGGGGTAGAGCCATAAAGGGCTTTCGAGAGTGCAATCCCCAGAAAGGGCGGTGCCGCTAACGACCGTGCCAAACCCTTTTAGGCTAAAGGCGCGGTCTATGGCCAGTCGAAAGGGCCCCGTTGGTTTGGGGGCCGGGAAAAACTGGGATACTATGGCTGATTTTAAGGCCTCAATCCCAGCCCCGGTTTTGGCGGAAACCTCTAAAATAGGGGCGGATTCTATGAAGCTGCCTAGAAATAATTCAGCCAGTTCCAGTTTAAGAAGTTCAATTAAATCAGGGTCGGCTAAATCGGTTTTGGTTAAAACAACCAAACCCCGCTTTATCCCTAAGAGTTGTAATAAACGGAAATGCTCGATGGTTTGGGGCATGGGCCCCTCGTCGGCGGCCACCACCAACAGAACCCCACTAAACCCCTGGGCCCCGGCCAGCATGTTGTGGATCAATCCCTCGTGACCGGGGACATCCACCAGAGAAACCCGCTTGCCTTGAACGGGCTCAAAATGGGCGAAGCCTAGATCTAACGTGATCCCACGACGTTTTTCTTCGGCCCAACGATCTGGGTCCTGGCCGGTTAGGGCCAAAACCAGAGCCGATTTGCCATGGTCAATATGGCCCGCCGTGCCCAGGGTAATTTGCTCCATTGAACTCTTAAGGCGCCAGCGACTTCTCGTAATCGGCTAGGCTTAGGGTCTTTGAGGGAAGGCTAGACTGGACGACATAGGGGGTGCCGGGCACCTTTAAAAACAACACGCCCATTCGCAAAGGTCCGTCGCAATCAATCCAGTAATGGGTTTGCAAGGTCCATGCGCCCTTTATATTTCCTTTGAGTTTAGCGCAAAGCTCTACAAAAGGGTGTTTACCCTCCACATCTTGAAACTTCCTTAGGTAGTTTTTTTCTTGAAATGCCGCCCGCATATTGTCCATAAAAAAGGCCTCACCTCTCATCTCATCACAACGGACAATGGTCACCACTGGCGAGTGGGGTGGGTCAGGAAAGCTGTCTTTATTAAGCTGGTTGTAATGTTCCAGCGCTTTTTTGGGGTCTTCTAAGATTTGAGCTTTCGCCTGTTCGGTCAGCGCAACAATATCTTTAGGGCTGTAACGGGAAAACTTTTCGTAGCAAGCTTCAACCGAGATGGGCTCGGCGAAGGCTGGCAGGGCAAGGGCTAAAAACACTAACATAGAGGTTAGAAATTTCATAACCACTCCGGTATGAGGTGACTGGCGAAGCTTACTCTAAGCTTTGCCCCCTGCCAAGTAACTTAACCGAAATATTGCTTGATTAAAACAGAAATGTCTTTGACATGGACCGGTTTGGCTAGGTACTCGTCCATACCCAAGGATAAGTATTTTTCCCGGTCGCCGCTCATGGCGTGGGCGGTTACCGCGACAATGACCGGCCCTTGGCCCCCTCGTTGGCGATAGGTCTGCACGACTTCGACCCCACTCATTTTGGGCATTTGTATGTCCATAAAAACCAGATCATACTTGTGTGCGGTCATCGCTTCTAAGGCTTCGGCCCCGTCGAGGGCTTGGTCAGCGCGGTATCCCAACTGGCCTAAAAACCGTTCTAATAATTTGAGGTTGGTTGGATTATCTTCCGCTATTAAAATACGTAGCGGCCTTTCATCAAGGTTGGTTTTTGCCCCTACCGCCTGATTCAAGGATTCAGTTTCTCCCACCAACCGTACAGCTTCAGGACTAAAGGTAAAGATAAAACTAGAACCTTGGTTAAGCTGGCTCTTAAGCCCAATCTGACCACGCAGGATCAGGCTTAACCTTTGGCAAAGGGCTAGACCTAGGCCTGTGCCCTCATAGCGGCGAGTGAAGCTACCGTCCACCTGGGTAAAGAGTTCAAATATTTTGCTTTGGTTTTCCTCACTAATTCCGATCCCCGAATCTTTAACGGTCACCCGAATCTGTGGGGGTTGCGAAGATTCTTCAAGCAATTCGGCAAAAAGCTGAACCCGGCCCCCCTTGGGGGTAAACTTAATTGCGTTGGAAATGAGGTTCGAGAGGAGTTGCCTTAAGCGAAGCTCGTCGGTCACTATACGGCGATTTAAATCTGGATTGATATTGGTTTCTAATAGAATTTCTTTGACTTTTGCCTCTGGGGCAAAGCTGTCGATCAAGTGGTTGAGTAGCGCACTGATTCCAAATTCAGAGGGATTGTAATCAAGTTTTCCCGCCTCAATTTTGGAGATTTCTAAGAGGTCTCCCAAAAGGTTGGTTAAATGCTGGCCACTTTTTAAAATGTCACGTACAAAATCTTTTTGCTCTGCGTCCAACGTGGATTCTTGCAGGAGCGAGGTCATCCCTAGTATGCCGTTTAGGGGGGTGCGGATCTCATGACTCATGTTGGCTAAAAAGGTAGATTTAGCCCGAGAAGCCGCCTCTGCCTGCTCTTTGGCATGGGCTAGATCAAACTGAGTCTCTTTTTCTTGAGCAATCTTTTCGGAAATATTATTGAGGAGGTGATTGGTCGCCTCGACCAGCTGGGAGAACTCGTCCCCTTCATGGCTATCGGCGACCTTAAGAAGCTCCATTTTACGCTCATCAGGATCAATAAGTTCGAGCTGAGTGACTATATCAACAAAGGGCCGAGTGATCATTTTATTAAATAAGTATAATAAAATCAGCGACAAAGCAATATTGCGGACCATCCCCCCGAAAAAGGTCAAGAGCGAGCGTTTTAGAAAAACCACCCCTGAAGGATAGGTATCAAACCAAACCTCTAATTCCCCCGCTTCAACCACCTTGGCCATATCATTGAGCTGGGTCGGAGGGGCCATAAAAGTGAGTTTTCGCAAGAAGCTTCTGGTCGGACCAAATAAAAAATCGCTTACCGCCCGACCTGGGCCTGAGACTAATCCTCCACCAGAAACAGCCAAAACCTCACCTCGGGCATTTCGGATTTCGACTCGGTTGACCGTATCAAAGGCGGCGTAACCGACTACAATCTCGCGAGCCAGTTCGGTGGAATTTTTATAAGCAGCCAGAGCGGCGGGTTGGTCTAAGATTTCAAGAGATTCGTGACTGATCGAGACCATCCGGCCTGATTCAATGTCGTAATCGACCACTACCTGCCAACCACTAACTAAAATGCCCAATGCCAAAGCAACCATAACGGTAACCTTAGCTTGACGATCAGCAATTTTTTTAGTGCGTTGGGTTTTAATCCGGTTCACAAGTCTCCTATGCAAGACATGGATATAGCCTGCTTATAGGCAATCTTGGCATAAGTTGGACTTAAATGTCTAGCTTTGAAAAGCCCTTGAACGGTTATAAAACAAGCTTTTTGTCTACCAGTTTACACCCAGACTAAAATGGACCTCGGTGGAATCCATCCGATAAACTAGGCTCGCTAGGGTACCCGTAGGACTGTGGAACTGGATACCTGCGGCAGCATCGTTGCGGACCAGGGGGTTGTCGTAATAATTCGTAAATCCGTCAAAGACAGCCATGATGTCTTCGGTGATCAAAAACTTGGCGCCTACCCCTGCTTGTTGGTTGTCTAAGTAAAAGTTGCCTAGGAGGCCTAAGCTTTGTTCCTTGCGGCTAACCGCAATATACAGGGTAGATTTATTGCGCTGATCGTTAAAGGAATCAATCGACCAGCCCTGGTTAAACTCTGGGTTGGCTGAATCCCAAGCCAACCGCCTACGGTAGCCAACTGCGGCGCTGAATTCCTCTAAATGGACCACTTGGACCTTCAAGTGCGCATAAGTACTGTGGTGCCCACCGGCGGCGTTAGCATTAGATTGAAACCCAAACTGCATTAAATCAGGCCAGGTGAATTCGTAGCGCAGCCTTACAGGGCGAATGTCTGTATCAGGCAAGCTTTTGGGCCAAGTCCCAATTTCTAGGTAATTACGGTTTGGGTTTAAAAAGGCGGTTTGGTTGATCTCGATCCAAGAATCGTTGTGATCCTCCATAAATTCGCGAGGCACAAACTCAATTCCACCTTGGGCCAGGGTTTCTTTTGGTTCTTTGATACTGGCCCGATGGGTCTTTGGGGCTACCTGAGGGTTGGCCTCGGTAAGTCTGGGATTTTTGTCCAACTTTTCCGGGGATAGTTCTAAATGGTGATTGGATAAAGGCTGGTTTTGGGCGGTTAACAGTTTAAAATCCATCGCCAAATGCTTGCCTTTAGGCTCCAAATTCACCAATAACACCAATTCGGTTTCGGTTTTTTGGGCAAATTCAGCTAGCGCCCCGGGGTTTGAAAGAAGCTTGTCATAGGTCTGGTCCTCTTGCTTCATCATCTCACCGACTACGACTGGGTCAGGCACCCGAAAGCTGCGAACCATCTCGTGGGCCAAATCGCGCTTGAGTTCGATCAAGTTAAAGGATTTTTTGAGGTCTTCTCGCGACAAGGTCCGGTAAACAATTGCCATCTTTGGTTTGCGGCTGCTTTGGTGTCCCAAGTCAGCCTTGAGATCTTGGCGCAGATTGCCAAAATCGTAGGAAAACCCGTTACAAGGGAGAAAAGCAAGGCAAAAAGGCAGTAAAATAAATAGCTTATATGGGCGCATCAGGAGTTTTGGCTTGGTTTTGGTTCAGGGGGCCGAAGCCCCAAAAGCTTAGCTTTAGCAATTCAAGATTGGGTCCAAAGGTCGAGAAATCGCCAAATTTTTTAAGGCTTCTTAGCGATAGTCAAGTCCGATATCGATGCTTTTTACCGAATGGGTCAGCCCTCCTACTGAGATAATATCTACCCCGGTCGCGGCGATGGGGGCCACGCGCTCAATCGTCACCCCGCCAGAAGCCTCCACCAAAAGCCTCCGATCGATAAGTTTGACGGCGGCGGTCATATCTTCCAGGCTCATGTTGTCTAGTAAAATAACATCGGCTCTTGAATCAATCACCTCTTGCACCTGATCGAGCCGGTCCACCTCGACTTCGATTTTAAGGCTATGGGGCCCTTCATCACGGAGCTTTTGTACTGCGTAACCCAAGGTTTTCCCTTGCTGGGCTAAGAGGGCCAAATGGTTGTCTTTGATCATGGCCATGTCGGCTAAGGAAAACCGGTGGTTGTGTCCTCCGCCCATACGGATTGCGTATTTTTCTAAGTAGCGGTGGCCAGGGGTGGTTTTTCTGGTGCCCGTGATTCGGCATTTAGCGTTCACCTTGCGAACCTCGGAAACGTATTGGTGGGTCATGGTGGAAATGCCCGATAGTCGCTGCATAAAATTTAGCGCCGTGCGTTCCGCCTGAACCAACTTAATTGCTTTTCCCGAAACCCGAGCGATCACCGTGTCCGCCTCTAAAACATCCCCATCTTTAACCATCGGCTCCCAAATAGCCGAGGGGTCTAAGGTTTTAAACACCCGCTCGGCTACTTCCATGCCCGAGACCACCCCGTTAACACGCAGCACCAAATAAAGGTCGCAATATTGATTTTCTTGGATCAACCGATCCGCCGTAATATCTCCCCACGCCAGGTCTTCGGTGAGGGCTTTTTCGATCAGGTCTTGGATTAAGCGAAATTCCATGGGTATTAAAAAAGTTTGTGTTTAACGGACCAGTTCAGGCGTAAAGCCCAAACGGTGACGGATCGAGCCCTGTTGGGCGGGGAGGGAAGTGGGGAAGTCTTCTCGGTAATGACTGCCCCTAGATTCAGTGCGCAGTAAGGCCGCTTGCGCCAACAATCGTCCTAAATAAATCATATGCCAAAGCTCGAATTGGCCGTAATCCAGCCCGTCTGGGACCGGCCCCAAGGCTTGATCTAAACGAGTAATCAATTGTTTTAGCCCCGATTCGTTGCGGATCAAGCTGGCGTGTTCCCACATCAATTTTCGGAACTCGGTCCGTTCCAGGGGTCGGCTGACCGAGGAGGGCGTCTCTAGTGCCGGGGAGGGGACCAGCGGGCCTTCCCAAATTTGGGGTACTTGTTTTTGGTCCGCCAACACTGCTTGGGCAACCCGCATTCCAAAGACCGCGCCTTCTAGCAAACTATTCGAGGCCAAACGCCCCGAGCCATGCACGCCAGTGCGGGTGACCTCGCCAGCAGCGTAGAGACCAGGGATATGCGCTCGCCCCCAAAGGTCGGTGGCCAGCCCACCCATCATGTAATGGGCAACCGGGGAGACCGGAATGGGCTCTTTGCGAATATCGATCCCCGCCGAAAAACAGTGGTGGAAGATATTGGGGAAACGGTATTCGACGGATTCGTGTTTAAGCTTGGTGGCGTCAAGATAGACCCGGCCTGAGCGAAGAATCTCTTGGTGAATCGCCCGGCTGACCACGTCTCTTGAAGCGAGTTCCTTAAGCTCGTGGTATCCCGCCATAAAAGCTTGGTTTTGTTCATTAACCAAGATCGCCCCTTCACCGCGAACGGCTTCGCTGATCAGGTAGTTGTCATAGCCGGGCTGGTCAAGGGCGGTAGGATGAAATTGAAAAAATTCCAAGTCCACCAGCCTTCCACCAGCTAAGAGGGCCATGGCCATCGGTTCGCCAGTAGCGGTCTCGCGGTTAGCGGTGTAATAAAACATCCGCCCCGCCCCGCCGGTCGCCAGAACCAATTGGTGGCAGTCCAGTCTTTTGGGGCCTAATTGGGGGTGTAAATACCGAATCCCCTCGACCCGCCCGCTTTGGGCCTCGATCGAAAGCAGAGGCGCGTTTTCAACGGTTTCAATGTTAGGGTGGACATGAACCGCTTCGCTTAAGGCGCGTTGGATCTCCATCCCCGTGGCGTCCCCTCCAGCAAAAAGGATTCGAGGCAACGAGTGGGCTCCCTCTAAGGCTAGCCTATAGCCGCTATGGGTCCGGTCGAAATTTACGCCTAAGGAAATCAACTTTTCTACCGCTGGGCGCCCCAATCGGCAAAGCACTTCGACCGCCGCCACATCATTAATCCCTCCGCCCACTTTTAGGGTATCTTGGATATGAAGCTCGGCGCTGTCGTCCTCGCGCCAGACTGTAGCGATACCGCCTTGGGCCAAGCTGGTATTGGTGTCTCCCATCTTGGCTTTAGTGAAAAGGGTAACAGGCCCATGTTCAGCGGCCATCAGAGCAGTCATCAAACCGCCAATCCCAGTACCAAAAATGACCAGCGGTTCTGGTTTAATTGGGCTCATTTAGGCGCTAAGCTCCAACATCTTGGTCAACGCTTGCCGACCCAAGCTTTTCACCGGTTCGGGCACCTTGATTTGGTGGATGGGTTTTTGGTCCCTTAAATGATCCAAAACCCAAAGCACATGCGCCGGGTGGTTTCGGTACATGGTTGAGCAAATACAGACGTTAGGGTTTAAAACCTCAATATATTTGTCGTCCTTGGCTTTAAGTTCTTTAGCCATCCGGTCCACCATGTTAATCTCGGTGCCAATCGCCCATTTACTGCCCTTGGGCGCTTCACTTACCTTTTTTATGATCTGACTGGTGCTGCCCGAAAAATCAGCGGCCTTAACCGTTTCGACCGGGCATTCAGGGTGAACCATCACTTGAATTCCGGGCACCCTTTTCCGAACCCCGGCGATATGGGCCGGGGTGAAGCGTTGGTGAACTGAACAAAATCCATTCCACAAAATCACCTTAGCCCGCTTGATTTGTTCAAGTGTAAGCCCTCCGTCGGCCTTCTCTCGGGCCCACAACACAATCTCTTCAGGCTTAATCCCCATTTGCAGGGCGGTGTTGTGGCCTAAAAATTGGTCTGGGAAGAAAAAGACCCGTTCACCTTGGGAAAGGCCCCAGCGCAAAATACGCTCACTATTAGAACTAGTGCAGATCGAGCCACCCCGTTCAGCGGTCAAGGCCTTAATCTCGGCAGAGGAGTTGATATAGGTTATCGGAATGGCCGGGACGCCACAAATCTCAAGCACTTGATCGAGTGCGTCTTCCACATGGTCTCGGTCGGCCATATCGGCCATGCTGCATCCGGCAGTTAGGTTGGGCAGTAGAACCATCTGGTCGTCGGCAGTGATTATATCGGCTGACTCGGCCATAAACAACACTCCACAAAACACCACAAAGCGGGCCTTGGTTTGGGCCGCTTGTTGGGCTAGATAGAGGCTATCGCCAGAATGATCGGCAAGGCTAAAGGTGTCGTTTTGCTGGTAATGGTGTGCTAGGATCAAAAGCTCATCGCCCATTTGGCGTTTAATCTTCTGCCCTCGCTCCAACAGCGTAGCTATAGGAGTGCGATAATATTCGGGAGGAATGTCGGCGAACATAAAAAGATTATTGCCGACCTCGCCCAATAGACTTTGGTCGTCGGTCACCAGCTTATCGCTATCGAGTTAAGAGCGTCCAACTGAAGAAGGGAATTACTTGGTTTTGTACCCTATGTAAACCCAATCTTGAGGAGTATGCTGAAAATTATATTCCCTTTGAGCGCTTTTGCATAGCCCGCAATTGACGTGGTCGTCGCTTGCGCAATGCCTCCAAGCCCGGTAGGTATGGAAAAAAGCTTTTAGGAAAACCATGTTAATGTTGCTCTCTCCTGCCAAAGATTTAAATTTCGAGCGCCCGGTTCCGCTAGGGGAATATTCTTTGCCTCGGATGTTAGAAAAAAGTGCCCTATTGCTGGCCACTTTAAAAAAGCTGTCGCTCAGCGAGTTGGGCGCTTTGATGGAGTTGTCAGAAAAGCTCGCCCTGCTTAATTGGCAACGCTTCCAAGACTTCACCCTTCCCTATTCTAATGGCTTGGCTAAGCCGGCTCTTTATGCTTTTAATGGGGATGCTTACCAAGGGCTTGAGGGCTGGAGCCTCCCCCCTGAAGTGACTGCGCGGGCCCAGCGGGACTTGGCGATTTTAAGTGGGCTATACGGTCTTTTGCGGCCTTTAGACCTGATTTTACCCTACCGCTTAGAGATGGGGCGTGCCCTTAAAACCGAGGGGGCCAAGAACCTTTATCAATTCTGGCGAACCAGCCTTAGCGAACGGCTCGCCCAGGATATCGAAGAAAACGGACACAAAACATTGGTCAATTTGGCTTCAATCGAATATTTTAAAGTGGTCGAGCCTAAGCAAATAAAGGTCCCGATCCTTAACCCCCAGTTCAAAGAATTTAAAGACGGGCAATATAAAATGGTCAGTTTTTTTGCCAAACGGGCGCGGGGGCTGATGTGCCGTTACCTGCTGACAAACAGAGTTGACCAAACTTCCGGGATTTTGGAATTCGACCTAGAGGGGTATCAGTATCAACCTAAACTTTCCGGGCCGCTTGCCCCGGTTTTTACCCGTGGGGGTTTGTGATGGAACCAGTTATCCGCCTCCAAGGAGTCACCAAGCAATTTGGCAAGCTCACCGCTTGTGATGGCCTGAACCTCGAAATTTACCGAGGCCAATTTGTCGGGCTTTTAGGGCCCAACGGGGCGGGCAAGACCACCTTGGTTGAAATGATCGAAGGGGTGCAGGCCCCAGACCAGGGGTTCATTTATCTCTTTGGCACCACCTGGAAAGACAACCGCAAAGGGTTGCAAGGTCGAATCGGGCTTAGCTTTCAAGAGACTAGGTTTTTTGATAAATTGACCACCTTCGAGACCTTAAACCTCTTTGCCAGCCTTTACGGCCAACCTGCCCAACGAGCCAAGGATAACCTTGAACTAGTGCACTTAGGCGACAAAGCCGATACCTGGGCCGCCGATTTATCTGGCGGACAGCGGCAGCGGCTGGCCTTAGGGGTCGCTTTGATGAACGATCCTGAAATTCTCTTACTCGACGAACCTACCACCGGCCTAGACCCCAACAGCCGCCGAGACCTTTGGGAAATCCTAAAAAAGGTTAAAACCAGAGGCACCACGCTAATTTTAACCACCCACTACATGGAAGAGGCCGAGGCCTTGTGTGACCGGATTTTGTTTATGGACCACGGAAAATTTTTGGCAGATGGCAGCCTAACTGAACTCTTAAGTGGGATGGGGTTAACCGAGATGATTCACTTTGAATTGGCTCAACCCTTAGATAAAACCAGCCTGCCAAAAGAGCTATTAGGGCTCGACTGGCATTTAGACGAGACGGGGCGGCAGGGGCATATCAAAGTGGAATCGGTGATTCTCTCGCTACCTTTATTTTTAGACTGGATCGAAGAACGCGGGCATGTTCTCAAACAGTTGCAGTCCAGAAGAATGACCTTAGACGATCTTTTTGTTTCGATGACAGGTCGCGGACTCATCGAATCCCCTTGACCTAAAAGCCCCCAAATAGGAGCGGCCCATGATGTTCCAATTGATGTCCTCCCAGTTCAAGATCTTTATTAGAGAACCAGGGGTGTTGTTTTGGGTGTTTGGATTCCCGATTTTAATGGCTTGGGTTTTAGGGATTGCCTTCTCTGGGGACCAGCCAAAGGAACATATCGTAGCCTTGGTGGGCGGCAGTACTCAACTAGAGGCGCTAGTGGCACAGGGCCGCTTGAGCAAAACCGGCCCGGATTTAGAACTCAAGATAGAGGGGCTGGGCAACGAGCTGGTAAAGCTACGGCCTTTGGAAGAAAGCGAAGCCCTATCCAGCTTACGCCGAGGTAACCTCGAATTGATTTTAGAGGAACGGGCAGGGGAATTGGTTTACCGCTTTGACCCACGTTCCGAAGCGGCCAAAGGGGTGTTTCTGCTTCTTAGCCGGGGCCTGAATCAACAGGCCCAAACTAGGCCTGAACGGGTGGAGGTGATCTCGGCCAAAGGTGGACGTTACATTGACTTCTTAATCCCTGGGCTGATGGCCATGGGGGTGATGAATAGTTGTATCTGGGGAATTGGTTGGGCGACGATTGAGTTAAGGATGAAAAAACTTTTGCGGCGAATGGTGGCCACCCCCATGCCTCGCTATGCTTTGTTTATGGCCCAGTTCTTTAACCGGGTTTTGATCTCTAGTTTAGAAACAGCGATTCTGTTTTTTTTCGCTTGGATGTATTTTGACATTACCCTGCAAGGGAGCTTTGCCCTGTTTTTGCTGCTAATGTTATGTGGCAACTTGGCCTTTGCCGGGATTGCGGTGTTAATGGCCAGTCGCACGGCCAACACCACCGTTGGTTCAGGGCTGGTCAACCTCGTGACTATGCCGATGATGATCCTTTCAGGGGTCTTTTTTAGTTACCACAATTTCCCTGAGTGGAGTTGGCCAGTACTAAGCCACCTACCCCTAAGCTTACTTGCCGACGGCATGCGCGCAATTATGCATGAAGGGGCCGGACTGGCCCAAGTGGGTGTTAAAATGGGGCTTTTGGTTTTTACGGGTCTGGTGACCTTTTGGGGAGGGTTAAAATTGTTTAAGTGGTATTAAATATAACTCAATGAATTACCGAAGATAGGCCTCGTTTCTGACTGGATGGCCAAAAAAAACTAGATTTGTAAAATTATTTACCCTACAATTTACTCACGGGGAAAAAAGAAAATTTTACCAGGGGGGAGGTTTGTCAAAAATTTTCATTTTGACCTTTTTGCTTTTCCACTCCTACGGACTCTCTGCCCATTCCCTAATTGACCCCTCCCAGGCTCACACCGACCTCACCACCTGCACCTATCTGTTTGAAGATCCGTCGGGTCAACTGAGTTTTGAAGACATCCAAAATAGGCGGGACCAGTTTATTGAAGCCCCCGAAACGGGACTTAATTATGGTCATTCTCAAAGCGTTTTTTGGTTTCATTGGTTCCTCGAACAACCAAACCTAGAGGTAGCCCACCGTATCTTGCAATTTGGCTTTCCTTTTCTGGACCACCTTGAACTGTATCATGTGTCGCCCGATGGTCAAGTGGAGGTGTGGAAAACCGGCGACCAACTGGACTTTTCCACCCGCCCCATCAAGGCCCCTGACTTTCAATTTCCAATAGACTTAGACCAAGGGAAACACGAGTTATTTTTAAAGGTTTGGTCTAAGGGTACCTTGCAGATTTCTGCAAGTTTGTGGACCCCCTCCGGCCTATTGGAGCACCAAGGGCTCCACCGCCTTTTATGGGGCGTCTATTACGGGATCATGTTGGTCTTATTTTTTTATAACCTTTTTGTGGGCAACGCCCTAAAAGACCGGGTTTATTACCTGTACGCATTGTATGGGTTATTTATGCTTTTAACCCTGTCCATATTGTTTGGTGACGCCTCTTGGTGGTTTTTTGCGCACCAGCCTTGGCTGAACAATTTTATGCTAAGCTTTAGTGCAAGTTTAACCTTTTTGTTTGTGTTATTATTTGTAAAAGCCTTTTTAAGGATCGGGCCTGAACTCGTTTGGCAGGACCGATTATTTAATGGGTTAATTGTGATTTCAGGTCTGTTTTGCTTGCTAGTGATCAGCCAGTTATCTGACAAGGTGATGATTTTATCGGTTTACCTCATGCTGGTTTTACCAATTGCCCTTTTTGTGGTGTCGATTTCTCGGCTGATTCAGGGTGACCGTCAGGTTCGGTTTTTTTGCGCCGCTTGGGCGGTGATGTTGCTCGCTACTTTTTATTCGGGTCTGTCCTTTTTAGGGATGTTTAAAAGCGAATTTTTAGCCGAACACGCATTGCAGGTCGGTTCGGGTATAGAAATGCTGTTGCTTTCTTTCGCCCTGGCCGACCGGATTAATTTTCTACGCCGAGAAAGAGAAAAATCTCGACAACTATTAGCAAAAGCCGTCCAAAGAGAACACAAACTCTTAAGTGATCAAGCCAACGAACTGGAACAAGAAGTGCAAATTCGCACCGAAAAACTGGCCCTGGCCAATATGCGCTTGAGTGATTTAGTGCGGGACCGGGTCGAGTTTACCAGTATTGTTGCGCATGATTTGCGCTCCCCTTTAAGTGGAATTGCGGGCATGGCCGAGTTGCTGATAATGGAGGAATCAGAGCCTGAAAAACGGCAGTATGCCGAAGGTATATTTAAAAGCACCGTCAACATGATGCAGCTGATCAAAAACCTCTTGGAGGTCAGCAACATCGAGTTGGAGCAGGCAAGTGAACTTCAGAACTGTGACCTAGGGCATTATTTGTCCCGCCTTTTGCCCGAACATATGCGTAGGGCCGAGTCAAAAGGGATCAAGTTGCAGTTATGGGGACTTAAGGAAGGGAACAATATTTGGGGAACGGCTATGGGGATTGAAGCCGTTTTGGACAACTTGATTTCCAACGCCATTAAATATACCCCCCCGAACAGTTTGGTGAAAATTTTAATTGAAGAAACCCCTGATAAATATGTTTTTTCCGTAAAGGATCAAGGGGGTGGTTTAAATGAAGAGGACCAGAAAAAAATGTTTGGCCGTTTCCAAAAGCTTTCGGCTAGACCAACCGGGGGAGAGTCTAGCAGCGGGTTGGGCCTTTATATTGTGAAAAATATGTGTGCCCGAATGGGGGCGGAGATCGTTTGCCAGAGTCAACTAGAGGTGGGGACTACCTTCTTTGTATATTTCCAAAAATTCATCGAAGGGGCCAAACCAACTGTTCAACCGGCAACCCAAAGGCTTGAAACAACCCGCTAGAGACGCACCAAGATGCCGTCTTTTTGCATATGCCGTTTGACTTGGTTAACACTAAAGGTTCCATAGTGAAATACGGAAGCCGCTAAAACCGCGTCTGCTTTGCCCTTTAAAACCCCTTCGGAAAAGGATTCTAACGTACCCCCGCCGCCAGAGGCAATCACTGGGATTTTGAGCTGGCTACTGATCTGCGCGGTGATAACTAGGTCAAAGCCTTTTTGGGCCCCATCGCAATCCATACTGGTTAGTAAAATCTCCCCCGCCCCCCGCGCCTCTGCCTCTAAAGCCCACTCTACCGCGTCAAGACCCGTGTCTTTTTGCCCGGCATGGGTAAAAACATGCCACTTGCCGCCGCCAACCGACTTTACATCAATAGCGACCACAATACACTGGGCCCCAAACTGCCGGGCCCCTTCGCTGATTAATTCAGGCCGCTTTACGGCCGCCGAGTTTATCGAGATTTTATCCGCGCCTGCGGTGACTAGATCATGAATCTCTTCGGCGCTAGAGATCCCCCCGCCAATTGTAAAGGGGATAAAAATCTCTCTGGCCAGCCGGCTGGCTAGCTCGATGAGGGTTTTGCGTTTTTCGTTGGTCGCGGTGATGTCTAAAAAAACTAATTCGTCCGCCTTTTGGTCGTTGTATTTTTTGGCCAATTCGATGGGGTCACCCGCGTCTTTAAGCCCCAAGAAATTAACCCCTTTAACCACTCGACCCGCTTTTATATCCAAGCAGGGGATCACCCGTTTAGCTAACATGGGTTTACCTTTGCGAAGTTATTGAGGAGCCGTAGGCCATCTTCTTGCGACTTTTCTGGATGAAATTGCACCCCCCAAAGATTGTCCCGGCGGGTGGCCGCGCAAAATTCATGACCATAGAACGCCCCGCCTAAAAGATATTGCTGGTCTTTAGGATAACAGGCGTAAGAATGAACAAAGTAAAACCAGTTTTCTTTGGCAATACCTTCAAAGAGTGGGTCTTCTTGGTGGAACTCGACCCGGTTCCACCCCATGTGGGGCACCTTGAGGTCGTGGTCAAAGCGGACCACCTCTCCCTCAATCAACCCTAAGCCCTCGTTTTCGCCGTCTTCATAAGACTTCGAAAACAAGAGTTGCATCCCCACACAAATCCCTAAGATGGGTGTTTTTGCGGCAAAAGCCTTAAGCAAAGGCTCCCAAAAGCCAAATTCCTTGAGGTTATTGGCCGCATGCCTAAACGCCCCGACCCCAGGCAAAATCAACTTTTGAATACCTTGCATCTGCTCTGGGTTCTCCAGCAGCCTGGAGGGATGCCCCAAAAAATCCAGGGCATTTTGCAGATTTTGCAGATTCCCGCAGCGATAATTGATAATGCCGATCATGATCATTAAAGGTAAAATTTCCGTCTGATACCAAAGTTTCTTTAATGAACTTTTGGCAAAAACGAAACTTAATTTGCTTTATTCGCCAGCTTTCAGCGCTGAAACAGAGCCTTTAAACCTGGATTTGCGCGCGACCCTTGAGGTTTTTAAAATAACCTGATTATAAAAGGTCTCTTTCATTAATACTTGGCTCACCCCAATTCCGTCAAAGCGCCTTTTATAAACTAAAAACGGGGCCTCCATTTGGTACAAATAGCCAAGCAACTCCGCTTGTAAAAGTATCCCAATAATAAAGGATTTTAGGTCACCCAGCCTGATTTAAACTTGTCGGCTGGACCTAATTAACCTGGAAGGGGGTTTTGAATAAAGACAAGAGCCCCGCCCAAAAAAACAACAAAGTCCTTGATGCCCTAAAATAATCAGTAGCCCTTAATATTAAAGCCTGTTAAAAATTGGGCCAAAACCGTTTGGAGTGACTAAATGATCAAAGGTTTTCTAGGCAAGAGATCTAAGGCAGAAGGGTTGGTGCCCCAGCTTATTGCCCTGGGCAGGCGCTACGAGGCCAAGAACCTAGTCTCGGTGTTGCCCCTATCGGATCAAAAACTAAAACTCTTGTCTGGCGAATTTAAGGCGATGTATTTGGTTGATTATCGCCAAAAACCAAGCGGTGCGGGCGAAGTCCAAACCTCGGTGAAGCTCTCCAAACATCTATTAAATGGTAAGGCAGAGCGATGTTTTGATTTAATGCCCGAAGAAATTGGGCTGGTGATTCAGAAACTTCACACCCCCGCCGTCATCCATCTTGAGTTAGTGGCTGGTTGGCAAGAACAATTGGCCCTAATTTCAACCGCGCAAAAGCGGCACGCGATTATTTTTGAAACAGGGCCTAACGCGCAGGCTTTAGCAAAACCCGAGCTTTTTAAAGTCGCCAAGCAATTGTTACCTCATTATTACTTCGATGAGGAACAAGAGCGTTTTGTCTGCCATCCAGCCTAGCCACAAGTCTCGATAATACCTAAGGATTAGCCACCTGCCGTCGTCCATTCCACTTGGCCAACTCTAGGATCAGTAAAAACAAAACACCTGCTCCTAAACAGGCACCCAACTCGACCGCGCTTAAGGGCACCGTTCGGAAAAGACTCGACAAAGGAGTCAGGTAAAGTACCGCTAATTGCAAGCCCAGCACTAAGCCCGCCATGTAAAACACTAGTTTGTTGCTGGCAATAGACAAGGAAAACAAGCTTTGATCGACTGAGCGGGAAGCCAGACACTGGCCAATATCTAAACAAACGATCCCGGTAAATAGGATGGTTTGCCAGCGCCCTTCGGCGGTGGGCTCTTGGGGGAAAAAGTACCAAGCTAATGCCAGAGCTATAAGCCCAAGCAGGGGGCCAGCCCAACCGATGTAGTTCAGCATATCCTTTGAAAAAACACTGGCTTGCGGTGGTCTGGGCGGGCGGGACATCACCCCTTTTTCAGCCGCCTCCATCCCCAAGCCGACACTTAAAAGACCGTCTGTTAACAGATTGAGCCATAAGAGTTGCAAGGGTAAAAGCGCCACGGTCATCCCAAAAATAGGGGCTAGCAACATCACCAAAACCTTGCCCGTGTTACCGGTAATCGAGAAACGCAGAAACCGCAGAATGTTGTCATAAATCGTCCGACCCTCTTCTACCGCCGAGACAATTGTCGCAAAATTGTCGTCAAGCAGCACCATGGCGCTGGCCTCTTTGGCGGTGTCTGTGCCCGTGATCCCCATGGCGACACCAATATCAGCCTGTTTTAAAGAGGGCGAGTCGTTGATTCCGTCGCCGGTCATGGAAACCACTTCCCCTCTGGACTGCAAAGCTTGGACGATCCGCAACTTTTGTTCTGGACTGACCCTCGCAAATACACTGACCTCCCCAACGGCGACTTTTAGTTCGGCTTCACTAAGCTTGCTTAGTTCGGCCCCTGATAAGGTGGCTCCGTTGTGGTTAAGCCCTAAGGCTAGGGCAATGGCGCGCGCGGTAGCCGGGTGATCACCAGTGATCATTACCGGGCGAATCCCCGCCTTAGTACAAGCTTCAACCGCCGACTTGGATTCAGGACGAGGGGGGTCTATCATCCCAATTAGACCTATAAACACCAAACCCTGCTCCACCGTTTTTTCGCTCAAACTAGTTTGGCTTAAATCCAGCCCCTTAGCCGCAAAGCCCAGCACTCGGCGGCCTCCCTCGGCAATTTTTGCAATCTCGGCATTCCAGGTTTGACGGTCTTTCTCGCCAAAGGGTTCTAACCCGTTGGTTCCCACGGTGTGGGTACAAAGTGCCAACAAGAGGTCTGCCGCGCCTTTAACAGCCAGCAATCCTTCCTCTTTACCCAAGATTTGAGACCATGCACCGTTATCGGTTAAACGATGGAGCGTGGACATCCGCTTGCGGTCTGAATCAAAAGGCCACTCGAAAACTCGGGGGGCCTGACTGCGGACCTTGGAATTGTCCAAATCTTTGGCCGCCGCAACAACCAAGGCAATCTCGGTGGGGTCACCGGCCAATTTTTGTTCTGATTCGGCGGGAGCAGGCCAAGGGGCATCGTTACAGAGCAGGGCCACCTCTAAAAGCCGCGCATTGGCCATGGGTCCGTTACCAGCAGGCTGGAGCAGATCGGCGGTCATCCGGTTTTGGGTTAAGGTGCCGGTTTTATCAGAGCAGATAACCGTGACCGAGCCCAAGGTTTCAACAGAGGTCAATTTTCTGATTAAGGCATTTCTTTGCAACATCCTTCTGGCACCCAAAGCCAAGGTAATCGTCGCCACTGCCGGAAGCCCTTCTGGGACCACCGCGACCGCGAGGCTTACACCGATTAAAAACATCTGGGTAATCGGCTGGCCCATCAACAGGCCTAAAATCATCACCAGCACACAAGCAACCCCGCCCACAATCGCTAAAAACCGACCTGCTTGATCTAGTTTTTTTTGCAGCGGGGTCGCGCCGGCTTCCGTGGTTTGCAAGAGTTCAGCGATTCGGCCAATCTCGGTTTTCATCCCCGTGCCCACCACCAAGGCCTCCGCCCGGCCCTTTACGGCAAAGGTGCCCATAAAGGCCTGATTTTTTCGATTGCCTAGGGGAGCGTCCCCTTGGGGAATCGCTTCTAAAACCTTAAACACGGGGACCGATTCCCCGGTTAGGGCAGACTCGTCAACTTGAAAGCTATTAATGGAGACCAATCTTAAATCGGCAGGAATAAAGCTGCCGGCCTCTAATCTCACCAAATCACCAGGGACCAATTCCATCGATCCAACCTCCCCCCAGACTCCGTCACGGCAGGTCATAACACTGGGTACCGAAAGCCGTTTGAGGGCCGCCATGGCTTGGTCCGCCCGGTATTCCTGAACAAAGCCTAAAATCCCAAACAAAAGCACAATCGCCAAAATCGCCACCATCTCTGTTATCTGGTCTAAAAAACCAGAAACAATGGCGGCCGCAATTAGGATTAAAATAAGGAGCCCGGTGAACTGCTCAAAAAACATCCGCCAGGGGGACTTTGCCTGGGACTCTTCGAGTCGGTTGGGACCATACTGCGCTTGTCTGCTGGCCACTTCAGCCAAACTTAGGCCTTGCTGGGCACTGGTTTGTAAGCGGGATACGGTCTCCTGTGGGGTAGCGGTATGCCAAGGAGCACTAAGAACTTGGATGTCCATGTTTTTTTTAGGGGAGCAAAAGGGTGGTCTTT
Organism: Candidatus Lambdaproteobacteria bacterium RIFOXYD2_FULL_50_16; assembly: GCA_001783695.1. GTDB lineage: Bacteria > SAR324 > SAR324 > XYD2-FULL-50-16 > XYD2-FULL-50-16 > XYD2-FULL-50-16. Next base: position 1,447 of record MFNE01000023.1, on the reverse strand, counting down.
TGAAGCAATCGCGGCAACCTAACAAATAGCAAGCGATTTTGCCAACTCTTTTTTACTTTAGAGCAGCAGATAGCAGCAGGCAAAGCTAAATTGTGGCGGGCGGGGATAGGCGACCTTGGCAAAAGGATAACCGACAGGATGCAAAAATTTGGAAAAACGGCCTGCCAGCAGGGAAAGCCGTTTTTCTACAAGTTTACTGAGCTTCGTTAGATTTATCTTCGCCGCTGTCTTCTGACATGGACTCCAAATATTCACGAATACATTGCTCAATATAAGCTTTTTTATCGTCACCTTCTAAACCTTCTTGGCCCGCTTCAACCGTGCAAATTTCACGGGCTTCCTTGGTCTGACTCGCGTCGGCGGCGGCCAAAAACATTGGGAATGATGCCAATGCGATTACCAAAACCACAAACTTTTTCATGCCTCTCCTTTAGGAATAAAAGGTCACCCCAGAGCGGAGCGCTCCGGCAGGCTAAAGGTACCGAGCCTACGGCAAGCGGGTAAATCAATAAAATTCGAACGTCTCGTTTATTTATTTTTGTTGAAAAAAAAAGTCGGTTACGTTTTGATAACCCGATTATACTCCCTGGAGCATGACGATGGACATTGATGTTTTGCGTACCTTTTTAGAGGTTAACCGAACTCGCCATTTTGGCAAAGCGGCTAGCCACCTTTTTGTAACTACCTCGACCATTAGCGCTCGAATAAAACTCTTAGAAGATGAACTAGGTCTCGACTTGTTTGATCGTAAACGAGGCGAGATTGGTTTGACCCAAGCGGGGACCCAGCTTTTAAGTCAGGCGGAAACCATCGTTAATCTGTGGGACAAGGCCCGCCAAGCGGTTGCTTATAGCCAGCCTGAACAGCAGGTTTTGTTTGTGGGTAGTCTGAACAGTCTTTGGAGCCTGTTTGTAGGTGACTGGTTAATAAAAATCAAATCTAAAAAACCGGACCTAATCTTTCGCGGCGAAGCCTTAAGTGCTGAAGAGCAAATACATCGGTTGCTCGCCCGGACACTGGATGTCGGGGTGATGTTTGAACCAACCCAAGTCAAGGATTTAGTCACCTGTGAGTTAGCCCCCACCGAGTTGATTTTGGTCTCTTCCGCTCCTGGCCAAGAATTGAGTCAAGCCTTGGGTCCTAAATACGTTCTGGTCGATTGGGGTGCCGGTTTTATTAACGAACACCAAAGAAGCTTTGGCGATATAGAACCTCCGCGGTTGCGACTAGCAATGGGTGCCTGGGCGTTGGAATGGTTGAATAAACAGGGTGGAGCGGCTTATTTGCCCAAAGCATTTGTACAACGATCGGTACGCCCCCTTTTTCCCGTGAGCGATGCCCCGGTTTTTCGCCAGCCGTCTTACGTGGTTTACAACGAAAAAGGTGCCAATCTGGCTTTAATCGAGAGCCTTTTGGATTTATTGATTTAATTTTGGGATTCTTTGAG
>MFNE01000022.1 GCA_001783695.1 Candidatus Lambdaproteobacteria bacterium RIFOXYD2_FULL_50_16 | reverse complement strand
GCTACCCAACTATAGCAATATATATCAGATTGTTAAAGTGAAAATGTGAGGTTTTTACCGTGCAGGGGTCTAGAATCGTTGCAGAAGGCGGCGGATTTAGCCGGGGGGGGATGTTTGAGGGGTTATAAACCAACGGGTTTAAGGCGCAGCAAATAGCTTTTTTAAGGCAAAAAGAATGACCTACCCGTGGAGCAGCAGTTGGTTGGCCCCAATCTCAAGGTAGTGGTGGGTTTCTAGGACCGCCAGGAGTTGGGCCAAGTGATCTTTGAAAAGCTCCAAAAGAGCGGTATTCCCGATGTTGCCGGTGGACACCAGCACCAGCTTATAAGGTTTGCCGGAAATTAAAAAACTATGCTGAAAATCTCGGTCTTTGGTGATGACCACCCGGCTCTGGGCCATGGAGATTTGAAGAATCTCCGGGTCCGTGGTTTTGTTTCCTTGGGGCAGGTCGAGGCAGTGGAGAACATCTAATCCTTGGACCGCAGAAACTCCGCCAGACGGTATGGGAGTTGGGCGTCAACCAGGAACTTCATTCAGGCAAGACCGCTTGAACGCGGGTCGTCCGGGCGGCGTAAGCGAGGCAAGCGAACAGGTCTTCGGGCTCCAAATCGGCGTAATCGGCCCTGATTTCCTCATGGCTCATGCCAGAGGCCAGAAGCTCAAGGATCATCTCCACCGGATACCGCAAGCCCCGTATGCAGGGTTTTCCGTGGCAAATCAGGGGGTCGAAGGTGATGCGATTGATTTGAGCGTTCATAGGGCAACTCCTTGGCGTTGCTTTCAGGATAGTCAATGCCAGTGCGAAGGTCAAGACAAGCGGGGATGCGGGATTTGGCCGGGACGGGGGTGAATGGGTTTAACTCGCCGGTCGCCGGAGAGAAGCTTTCAGACTACCCAAAGAACGCCCGCTAGGGGGTGAATCCCGGCAATGGGCGACGAACTTTTGGGACAATCTGGCATTAGGGAGCAAGCAAACTTCGCCCCCTGTTTGCGCCAGGAGTAATCCAGCTTGCCAAGGCAGGCAGACCGCTATATCCTGGCCCCTAGCATGCCCTTTGGCCACATTGCCCTTGGGCAAGGGGGCCAAAGGATGATCAACCAGCCAAGGCGCAGATAGTGATCGAGTCCCACCGCATCGAATACAAACAGGAATTGACCGAATCCCTGGAGAAAGAGGTGGTCGCCTTCCTCAATGCTCCTGAGGGCGGCATAGTTTATCTGGGGATCGACAAGGCCGGTGTGGTGGTTGGGCTGGAGGACGCAGACGGTGTTCAACTGAAGGTCAAGGACCGGCTCAAGACCAATATTCTGCCCTCATGCATGGGGCTCTTTGATGTGCTGTTGGAGGTGCGTGAGGAGAAGCAGATCGTTAAGATCACCCTAGCAAGTGGGCCGGAAAAGCCCTACTACCTCAAGAAATTTGGTCTTTCTGAGAAGGGCTGCTTCCTCCGCATTGGCAGCGCCAGCGAGCCCATGACGACCCGAATGATCGAGGAACGCTTTGCCAAGCGCACCCGCAACTCGATCAGCCGCATCCGCTCCCCCCGCCCAGACCTGCACTTCGAGCAGCTGCGCATCTACTACCAAGAGAAGGGTTTCGACCTCGGCCCGCAGTTCGCCGCCAACCTGGAACTGCTGACCGAAGAGGGCGATTACAACTATGCCGCCTATCTCCTGGCCGACCAAAACGGGAATTCGGTCAAGGTCGCCAAGTATCGGGCCACCGACCGGGAAGACCTGATCGAAAACGAGGAATACGGGTATTGCTCGTTGATCAAGTCCTGCAATCAGGTCTTGGACCGCCTGGAGGTGGAAAACCGCTCGGTGACGCGCATCACCTCCAAGGAGCGGATCACCCGCCGCCTGTGGAACGCCATCGCCCTTAGGGAAGCCATCATCAACGCCCTAATCCACAACGACTACACCAACGAAGCCGTCCCCAAGATCGAACTGTTCTCCGACCGCATCGAAATCACCTCGGCAGGCTCCATACCGCCGGGCCTAGCCGAAGAAGAGTTTTTCTCGGGTTACTCCTCGCCCCGGAACAAAGTCCTGATGCGCGTCTTCAAGGATTTGGGTTTTGTGGAACAATTGGGCTCCGGCATGCCTCGCATCCTCAAGTCCTATCCCCGCGAATCCTTCGCCATCACACCCAATTTCATCCGGGCTCAGTTTCCCATTGATCCACTGGCATTGGAGATTGAACACGAACAAAGGAATGAGGAAAAGAATACGGGAAAGAACATTGAGCAAGAACAAAAAGATAAGGGAAAGAGTACGGGAAAGAATACGGGAAACAGATCAGATCAAATCATCCAGTTAATTACCGAAGACCCTAGCATCACCATTGCCGCTATCGCAGAGGCCTTCGGCCTGGGGGTTAGCACCGTAGAGAAGCAGATTAAACAGTTGAAGGATGAAGGGCGGCTAGAGCGGGTTGGGGGGCGGAAAGAAGGCAAATGGATTTTGATAGGCTAGCACAAGCAAGGACGTCGAGACAGGATTGACACCTTCAAAATCGAGCGAGCGGGCTGTAGAAGTTCGCTGGGAAGTTCGATTCTTTCACGACCCCGCCAGTTATGCGAGGTTTTGCAATTAGTTTTTATCGCGCTCCTTATCGCACCTAATGCTTTCGCAGTGAACCGCTTCTACTCAAATTTTAATCAGGTATTGGCTCAGTCTGTTCCATCTTACCCATCAGTGTCCTAATCTTGGTAATATTGCCGGTTATGCGACCCGGAAGACCGCTCGTGTGATTCATACTACAATTTTCATAGGCGAACAGAGAATCAGTGTCTGTTATAAGCCCATCAACAAGTACGGACAATTTACAAGGAATTGTTTCATGGGCTAGAAAACACAGTACCGCCTCACTGATAAAGAAGTACAACGCAGCCATCCGGTTACAAAGGTTAGAAGTGTTACCTTTGTAAAGAGGCTTTTCGAGCCTTCCTTTTGCGAAGGCGACAAATGTCTTGTCCCATTCTCCAACTCGTTCAAAAATCTTCTCAGGATAGGCAATTTGGTAGGCTTTGGCCGCCCAGACAAGCACTTCGGCTTCATGATCATTAATTCCGTTGGCTTCTTCAGACCTTTCAAGCCAACCATATTCCGCTTCAAGCTGACTGATCAGAAACTGACAGAATTTCTGTTTTTCTCTTTGATTGCCCAAAGGCTCGATAAACCCTAGCGCAAACTTATATTTTCCGAAAAAGCTTCTGTAAATAGCCTCAAGATACCGCTCACTAACATTAGATTGTTCCCATATTTCGCATGTTTTTCTCGATATATCAGACATATTTTCCAAATGACTTTCAACATCAGCCCCCGCCCTGTCTTTAATACAATAAAAACGGTGCATGAAGGATTTATACTTCCGTGCTAACGTTAGGATAGTTAGCTCATCGGAGATACCATTGAGCTTTAGCTGGTTGGCAAGCTTCTCCAAACTGCAATCTATTTGATTTAGATGACAACAGGCAATCACCTTAAAAATTGGCATCTTAGATTGTAACAAATTCCCAATCACTTTACCGCTACAATGAGTCTGCGAATAACCGAGTGCTTCGATAATCCCTTGGAGTATGTTTTTAATAATGATTTCTTCTTGATTCAAGCCCCCGAGTTCAATTTGCAAAGGGAATAAGGGGACGATTAGCTCAGCACTTCTCTGTAGACCGTAATACCGTCCCCTGATTTCAAGCGGGGCCTGGACGATCCACTCTGCAACCTCGAACAATCTAGTAAGTGAATCATTTTTTGGGTAAATAATATCCAGGCTATGCTGGGCTTCAAACGGAGCATTTTTGTCGTAAAACGCGATAATGCGATTTAACACCCTGGTCAATGAATCCTTTTCTGCAAGGTTCATCAGCCATGCTGCCAATTCCTGTTTGAGTTCATCAGCATGGCATCTTGCTGCCAACTCACCAAAGGCCAACAAAATGCTGGCTAATTCATCTACGGAAAGCGCATCAATATTCGCCGCCAGCACATTTTTACGAAGTTGATCTTGAAATATGTCAAGGTTTGTCTTAAACCCAACCGACTCTTGTTTCCTCAGGATAAAACCACCCTCATCATATGTTCCGAATTCGACCTGCGCAGCCAAATCGGTTAAATCAAACTTTCCACCTAAAATAAAATTCAGTCCAAACTGGAAAAAACTACTATTCAGCAGCCAATTATCATTGATTTGACCTTTTATCTGCTTATGAAATTCGCGGCTGTCCCAAAGCCTTTTATTATCAGTCCCACTTTCACTTAAGATTTCATTAAAATATGCAATGACTTTGTCTGTAGTCCTCCAATCCAACTGCATAACAGTAAAGGGAAAATTTTCTCCGTACGTACTCAGGCTGTTAGACAACATATATGCTTCGGGTTTTTCTTTATCAAAACGCAAAAGAAATCGGTCATGAAACAGCTTCCCTTTGTCATTTTTTGTCAAATTAACAACTTGCAATGCGCACGCTATATCCTTTCCGCATTCAGCTAGAGCAGTTTCTAATTCCTTTTGAATTTGCTCCTCGCCTTTCCCGATACTTGTTATCGCCCTAACCTCAACTTCATGGTTGATTCTCCGAAAGGCCTGAATAACCGTTTTGCTGCTCAAGTAGGGGTCAATTATCCAAATTGATTTAGAACCATTTATAAAATCAATAAGCCAAGAGTACGCCTTCCCTTTTTCATCCTTTTCTTTAAAAAAGTTACCCTTTAGTTGGCTATCAGCTTTTAAAAAAAGCCTTGAAAGCGCTCTCTTGTTTTGCTTGACCAAGCTTTTGTCGCTCTGGATTACAATCGGGTTGGAGATCAATCCAGTATCAACTTCTGCAGCCTTTGGGCTTTCTGGTTGATTCCGACGTTCCAAATACATAGTTAATTCATCTTCAATTCGTTTCGCTCCGCCAGAGCTTATTTGCATATTGATGGTAATCCCTTCATCAATATCGCTGCGGTGTTCCTTGTGCAGAAGATTTCCTTGTTTATCAAAATAGGTGATTTCAATATTATTAAACGGCCCGTTGATATTTACCTGAACAACGTTGCTTGGATCGAGCCTGAGCAAGCGGTCAAAAATGATATCCTCACCATCTCTCAAAACAACATGAATGCAATGTGTTGCATCATTCCCGGAAGTGGACGGATGGATTTCAAAACCTGATTGAGTTGGCTGAATATAAGGAAATTGTTGCAGGTGAGATGACCGATATACCTCAAAACATCCAAGGCGAAAGCGATATGCAGTCTTAAAACTCAAACCTGTTTGCCGTTGCAATTCTGCAAGGATTTTCTCTTGAAAAAGCTCGGTTTGTTCATAGTCCCAGTCCGACATGAGCTTAATTAGCCTTGCTTGGCTTTCCGTGTAGAAAATCTCGACCGGACAAGTAGAGTAGTTTATGGATTCTGGTGCGGGAAAAAGAAATCTGGCCTGATTTTGCGAGGAATCAGAATCAAGCTGTAAAACCTTTCGGTAGTCTGAGATTTTTAAATTTGAATCTTCGTCACAAAAATACTTCAAATTAATTTGATGACTTTTTTGGGCTTCACCGACTATTACTGCTAACCTCTCGTCCGGTATGACTGCTCGAAAGAATTTTACCTTGCAGGCCAAAGGGGCAGATGCCTCTATAAGAAATTCAGTGTCTTCCAATAAGGGCTTTTCCGCTGTTCGCGGCGACTCTAAAACGCAGGAAAACAGCATGTGGGTTTCTCCGTCTAATTGGAGAAAAGCGGAAAATAGGCTAAAAAAACTCATAATTTATCCTTTATGTTCAACGTTCATCTATAGCTTGCATTTTAACATCAAAATAATAATCTACAATATCCCTATCAACCATCAACTGAATCGCCTGCTCAATTAGCGCAAGAAATAGGGCAGCACACAGATAGAATAGCCCTGCCGAATAGTGATTTTTCAGGTTTAGTAAAATTGATTGCTCAAGGTTCCATTTTGAGCTGATTTCGACAAACCAAAGTGTCAAGCATATCGGTGCAATAGAGGTTGAGACCAAAGCTAGTTTCGCTAATCTATTTAACATGGTAAATCACGCCACCTCATACAAACACCCCTGAAACCCAACAAAGATTTCTCGGATTGACTTGATTTCCCCAAGTTCCTGCTTGGCTCCTTCAAGTCCCTTGTACTTGATATTTAGCAAATCTGGAAGCTTTTCTGGGTTTAGCTCTTCGACGCCTTCGGCCACGTACTGCGAAAGCACAAATTCGATGAAAATTTGCTGTTTCTCGTTAAACATGGACATGATTTGCCTCCTATGGCTCGTTGCTCGTTCTTCCCTGGTGATCGGACGCAGGGCAAAGGCGATATAGGCCAGGACATCAAATACATCGCTCTTTTCGGCGGAAATCAGCTTGGCGATTTCTTTTAGTTGGCCCAAATCATACCCTTTGTCTGAAAGCTGATCTAAAAGCTGCTTCCGGGAATCCGGCTTGCCCCAAAGCGCCCGAAGTTCGGCTTCGTTTTTGAAGAAATCCGGCAAGGTTCCAAAAAGCCCATCTAAAAACTCGGCCGCCGAGACGGGTTTGCCATCGGCGCTCCAAAAGCTGGTTGAGGCCATATGGTTGATGGTGCGCTCTTTCCCATCAGCCAACTTGATTTTGACTTTCTTGATGCAAACGCAGGGACGCTGCCCGCATTTTTCGCAAACCTCCGGCTCGCAAACGCAGGGCGCTTGACCGCACTTCTTGCAAGGCTTGGGTGGGCAGATACAGGGCCTTTGCCCGCAGACCGGACAGCCCGGTTGATCACTACAAGTACAAGGGTCGTTGTGGCATTGGGAGCAGGGCTCCGGTTCCCCGTCCCATTCAGGATCACAGAAATGCAGGTAGGCTTTTACAAAGTCATAAATGGTAAAATAGTCTTTACCTTCAAAAAGCCGGGTTCCCCGCCCCACGATCTGTTTGAATTCGATCATGTCTTTAACTGGGCGCATCAGCACGATGTTGCGCACGTTCCTTGCGTCCACGCCGGTAGAAAGCTTTTTGGAGGTCGTCAAAACGGTGGGAATGGTTTTTTCGTTGTCCTGGAATTTTCGCAAGGCTTCGTCACCTAGCTTTCCATCGTCTGCCGTTACCCTGGCGCAGTAGTTTGGATCTTTGCTCTTCTTATGCTGATTGATCAAATCCCGCACCGCCGCCGCATGTAGCTGGGTCGAGCAAAAGACCAAGGTTTTTTGGCTCTGGTCAATTTCCGCCATAAACAACTTAACCCGGTATTCCTCCCGCTCTTTGATCTCAATTATTTTATTGAAGTCGTCTTCGGTGTAACGCTTTCCCTCTTCGACTTCTCCTTCCACCACTTCATCATCATTGGTAAAAACGTAGTCATCCAAGGTGGTCGAAATCTGGCGCACCTTAAAGGGGGTCAAAAAGCCGTCGTTGATCCCCTGCTTTAAGGAATACTGATAAACGGGCTCACCAAAGTATTTGTAGCTATCAACGTTGTCTTTGCGCTTGGGGGTGGCGGTAAGGCCAAGCTGCACCGCAGGAGAGAAGTATTCTAAAATCGCCCGCCAACTGCTTTCGTCGTTGGCCCCGCCCCGGTGGCACTCGTCGATGATGATGAAATCAAAAAAGTCCTTTGGATACTCCCCAAAGTAGGGCGCGGGCTGACCCTTTTCGTCGGTCCCGCTCATGAAGGTTTGGAAGATGGTAAAAAAGACGCTGCCATTTTTCGGCACTCGGCCCTTTTTCTTTACCTCACTGGGGGCAATGCGCACCAAGGCATCTTCGGCGAAGGATGAATAGGAGTTGAAGGCTTGATCGGCCAAGTTGTTCCGATCCGCCAAAAAGAGGATTCTGGGCCTTCGGTTCGGCTCCCGGCCAAGGTTCCAGCGGGTTTGGAAGAGCTTCCAAGAGATTTGGAAGGCAATGGCCGTCTTCCCCGTCCCCGTGGCCAGGGTTAGCAAAATGCGGGTTTTGTTGGTGGCTACGGCTTCCAGGGCCTTGGAAATGGCGTTGTCTTGGTAGTATCTCGGCTGCCAAGTGCCGCCCCGATCCTCAAAGGGGATGCTCGAAAAACGGTCCCGCCAATTGTTTTCCTCGGCGTGGGTCATCCGCCATAGTTCTTCGGGGCTTGGGTAAGCGGCCACCTCCCCTTCTTGTCCCGTCTCCATGTCCACTTGATAAAGGCCCAGCCCGTTGGTGGCGTAAGTAAACCGGATATGCAGCCGTTCGGCGTAGTCTTTGGCCTGGGCCAAGCCTTCGGTAAGGCCTGAATCCCGCTTTTTCGCTTCCACCACGGCCAGCTTGGTGTTTTTGTAGATCAGTACATAATCAGCAGAAAGCGGGTTCGCGCGTTTGCCCAGCCCTTGGATGCGGCCCAAGGTAATGGGGAATTCACGGCGGATAACAGCCCCTTCCTTCACCCCCCAACCCGCCTTGGCGAGGGCGGGGTCGATCAGTTCTGCTCTGGTTTCCGCTTCGTTCATCAGTTCACCTTAAATCATTATTGATCGGCAAAATGGCCTGTCGGCACCGGAGCCAATGGGAACCAATTTCGTGACCTCACGAAAATGGTCCGAGACCTTTTCTTCGGTGGTTTGGCAGGCGATCATCGCTTTTTCGACCACCCTTTGAAAGTTCTCCCAGCGATCATAACCCATTTGCCCCATCAAATCGCGGGCATACCAAAATTCAATCTTGGCCTCGGGGATCACCTGAATCAGGGCATTCAGGCTGGTCGTAAGTTGTTGGATCAGTTCTCGGTTCATGGATTAGGTCAACTCCCCGGCGAAGGCTTTTTGGAGAAGGGATTGTTTAAGTTCGTCTAAGTCGGTTATTTTTTGTAGGTAGATCGTTTTGAGTTGTTTGGATTGATCAGACAGTAAGTCCAATTGTTTGATAATTGTTTTTTGTATTTTAGGCTCTGGCCAGCTAGTTTTTATTGAGTGGACGTTTTTTCTGTTAAGGGCTGGATTGGCGGCACCAGAGTCAAGCTTAATAACATCAAGGCTCATTAAAAAATAGAAAACAAGCTTAGGGTGATTATCTCCAAAATCTTTTACCCATAAAGTTGTATCATGTGGCCAAAAATCAACTTCAAGAAAATAAACTTTTCCAAGCGTGCCCTTTCTTCCAATTACCACACCGGGTGCGCTAACCAATGCAGTGTCATGGTAACTCTTTATACCTCCACTCGATACTACTGGGACCGTACCGGGCTCTTGTTGACTTTTAGTTATATCAATTCCACGTTGGAGAGTGAACTGTTCTCCGACCGTTGTTTGCGTCCACCCCTCACAGTGTTGACTAAAAATTTTGCCCAGATAGCTTTCAAAAAGCTCACGGGCGTTTTGTAGGTTTTTTGCGGCCAGTTCCTTGGCCCGCTCGATCTTTTCAAAGGCTTCATCCAAAATCGCCACAATCTGTTTTTGCTTCTGGTAAGATGGCAGCGGGACTGGAATTCTAGAATAATGATAATACCCGAAATTAGGCTGTTGCCCTGTTGAGTGAAGGCTGAGACTAGTTTTAAAAAACTGCGTTTTAGTTAGGTAATATAAATAGCTGTTGCTAGCAAGGTCGTTAAAAAAACGAAGCCTTAGCGTACTGGTGTTTAAGATTACTAGCTCATCTTCTTCAAAAATAGCAGACTTTCCCCAACTCCCCCCTGAACACGCAGTAACTATGTCGTCTTGTTTGATTGTGAAATGAGAATATTTAGATTCATATTCTTCCTTGGAAATGAACTTCCGTGATTTTTCCAGATCAACCGAGCCTTCTAGTATATTTGTAACCGTCAAAAACTGTACGCCTTCTTCCTGGTATTGGTGCTTCCGAATGCCTGGTCCCTCCTGGATTATCGAAATGTCAGAAAGGTAGCACCAAATCCAGTCCCTTGGAATTTTAAAGGGTGCGCATTTGATTGGGTATGTATGCTTATCTTTCTTATCAATAAGTTGTTTGTTGGTTATAAGGATTTTCTTTGCGTCCTTTAACCGCTCAAATAAATCTACAGCAGAAGATGTTTGTTTTACTTGACCTTGGTTCACAACAACCCCCGAATCCCCGCCAAAATTTCTTCACTTTCCTGATCCAAAAGAACAAATTTATTCATAATTACCCCCTCCTGTGAGTAGTAATAGGAGCAAACCAATCATGCGGTCTTTACTTTTAGGGTCACTTTCTGCAATCAACAGGGTCAGAGCTGTTAAGGTTTCTGGGGTGATTTGGCGATAAGCGGTGCCAGAGGTTTTATGTAAAAACCAGATGAAGGAAAAGGCACCGGTGCGTTTATTACCGTCATTAAAAGGATGATTTTTAATGATAAAGTAAAGCAGGTTCGCCGCCTTTTCTTCGGTGGTTGGATAGGCATCTTGACCAAAGGCAGACTGATAAATACTACCTAAAATCCCCCTTAAGCCATCTTTGGTTTTTTCTTGGGCAAAAAGCGGGGTTGCCTGTCTTTTTTTGATCAAATCCTGTTTTAACACCTCGACCGCTTGATATAGCTCGGTTGCCTCAAGCGTCACCGTTTGATGGGTTATGCCTTCTTTGGGTAATCTGTCTTCGTCATAAGATTCTAAAGAAAACCAAGTTTGGGCAAAGGCAGTGACTAGGGATAAAACATCATCTGTGGCTAGGCTTTGGCTATTGTTTGCTAAGGTTTTTAGGTCCTTTATAGCCTGCGAAAAGGCATGATAATTTTGTTCGATCCTAGATCGATTGAGGGTATAGCCCTTGGTAATATGTTGTTTTAAGGTCTCAGTGGCCCACCTTCTAAACTTTGTGGCCTTGGCAGAATTTACCCGATAACCCACGGAGATCATCATATCCAGACTATAGTGGTTGGTATTGTAGCTTTTACCATCGGTGGCAGTTATCCGGAATTTCCGGATAGCTGAATCTTCTGCTAATTCCTTTGTTTTAAAAATAGTTTTGATATGCTCGTTGATTGTTCTTACATCCACGCTGAACAACTCAGCAAGCTGCTTTTGTGTTGCCCAAAGTGTTTCATTGTTTTGATCCTCTCGAAGCTCAATGGCACCATTTTCAGTTTGATATATAAGGGGTTGAACTTCGCTCATAACAAATCTTTAATGCCTTTCAAAATTTCTTCACTCTCCTTGTCCAGCGCGATCATTTCTTCAATGATTTCCTCAGGGCTGCGCAGGGCCGCTTCATCGGACCGGTTGGGGTTCTTGACCGACAAATCAAAGGTGCCTTGATCAATAGAAACAACATCAAGCGTCCAAGAATTTTCAGAGTCCGCAAAGGTCTTTTGTAGTTCCACAAACTCGGCCAAATCTTGCTCGTTTAGCGGGTTGGTTTTGCCCAGGTTGCGGTCTAGGTTGAGCTGGTAAAACCAAACCTTCCGGGTGGGGGCTCCTTTTTCAAAGAACAAAACCACCGTTTTCACCCCAGCCCCTAGGAACGTGCCGCCGGGGAGGTCGAGCACCGTATGCAGGTTGCAGCTTTCTAACAGCTCCCTTCGCAGGCTGGTGGCGGCGTTGTCGGTGTTGGACAAAAAGGTGTTTTTGATCACCACGCCCGCCCGGCCACCAGCTTTTAGCTTTTTGATGAAGTGCTGGAGAAACAAAAAGGCGGTTTCGCCGGTTTGGATAGGGAAGTTGTGCTGAATCTCGGCCCGCTCCTTCCCGCCAAAGGGGGGATTGGCTAAGATGACTTCAAAGCGGTCTTTCTCTTGGATGTCCGCGAGGTTTTCGTTCAGGGTGTTGGTATGCACCACATTGGGGGCCTCAATGCCATGCAGAATCATGTTCATGATCCCGATCACATAGGGCAAAGGCTTTTTTTCCTGCCCAAAGAAGGTGGAATCTTGCAGGGTTTTTAGCTCGGAAGTGGTGGGCTGCTTCTTGCCATGGCGCAAGTAGTTGAAGGCCTCACAAAGAAACCCGGCAGACCCGCAAGCACCGTCATAAATCCGTTCCCCAATCTTGGGGTTGACCACTTTGATGATGGTGTTGATCAAGGGGCGGGGGGTGTAATACTCGCCGCCATTGCGGCCAGCATTGCCCATGTTTTTGATCTTGTTTTCATACAAGACGGACAATTCATCCTTTTCATCGTGCGATTGAAAACGAAGCTCATCCACTGATTCCAGAATATCCCGCAGGCTGTAACCGCTTTGAATCTTGTTTTTGACCTCCCCAAAAATCTCGCCAATCTTGTATTCGATGGTTTGGGGGCCGCTGGCCTTTTGCTTGAATCCCTTAAGGTAGGGGAAAAGCTTATTGTCCACAAAGTTGATCAGGTCATCGCCTACTAGGGCGGCGTTGTGGTCGAACTTGCCGTTTTTGTCTTTCGGAGCGGCCCAGGTGGCCCAGCGGTATTCGGGATCAAAGAGGAAGGAATACCCCTTGCCCACCAATTCGGCTTCGTCGGCCCGGCGTTTGTCTAGGTCGTCCAGGTATTTGAGAAACAAAATCCAAGAGGTTTGCTCGGTATAATCCAGCTCGCTGGAAACCCCGGCATCCTTCCAAAGAATGTTGTCGATATTTTTAAAGGCTTGTTCAAACATTTTGGTCAATAGGTCAGAAAAGAGATCCGGTCGCTTGATTCAGCCCGAATGGGTTGAAAGCATTGCTGTCAAACCCTAATAGATTGGCTTCCATATTGGCAAGACAGACTTATTAGCAGTAAATTTAAGAAAAGAGGTCCCCCTAGTTCTAGGGAATGTTTAATTGGTTTAGAATTCGTTCGCGCTCTCGAAATAGGAAATTTCACTGTTCTTGGGATTTGGCATTAGCCCTAAGTTGGTTGATCTTTTCCAGAGTTTTGCTTGGCCTTCTCCATTTCAACCTCCAGGGTTTTCTTGATTTCAACCGGATTGAGCACCCATAGAAGGGTTGTGGCTCCAATGCCTCGACCTCGAGCAATTATATGTCCGTAATTGTAAGATCTGGCGAAGGGTCCTTGCCGAACCTCGATAGATTCGATTTCCGAAAGACGCATTTCGTCGGTACCGCGAAAAATAAAGGTTGATACACGCACCACCCGTTTATTGGTAATCGCCTGTTCAAAAAAAGAGTTTGCAAATGCTCCGGCAAGGTTAAACAGGGAGACGAGCACGCTAAAAGCAAAGAATAAGAAGGCACTTGCCCCCCAATTTCCGCTTTTTGCCAAAATGGCAATCGCGATCTGAGCAAACGTCAGTGCATACAGCGATTGCAAAACTCTTTTTCTGATTTTTGAGGCTTTTTCAGAACCTTCCACAAAGCAGACGATTCGCTCGCCTGGTATCAACGATGATTCGATAAAGCTTGGTTTTTTGGCGGTTGTATTTACGGGGTCATTCATAATTTTCTCCATAAAGTTATAAGCATAGTAGCTGGTTTGCTGATGGCGGACCTGAGCTTGCTCGGTTTTTGTAAAAGCCCTATTCGGCTGTTAGTATTTCACACGCTTTAGGACTGGCCCAAAGTCGAGGGAAGGCGAGGCCAGTTATCAAAGATACTTGTCCTGGTTTCGCCCCGAAACCTGATGGAGCCCCTTCTCTTTGAGTAAGTAAAAGAAACTTTCTACCACGGCGCTGCCGTAGCCGTTTCCTTACCTGCTCCTTTTAGCTTAAGTTATTTTGAATATCTTCCACAACAACCCTTTTAATTTCGTGTTGGTCGCTGTTTAAGGCAAGTGTAGCGATATTTATTGCTTTGTCCCCGAGTCATCAGGGCACTGTTCTAGCTTTTGAGATTTCTATTCCATCTCCGACTTAAACAGTTCCTTGAGGTACCCCATGAGCTTGGCGGGGTTGTCGTTGAGGAGGCCCAAAGCGACGATGGCGTTTCTTAGCTTTTCATAGTGGCTGTTTACCTTGGTGGCGCTGTAGGTTAGGCCTAGGTATCGGTCCAACTTTCGGTCTATATGGTTTAAAGCGAGCAGTAGGTCTTCTTGGCGTAAAAAATATTTCCCCTCTAGTTCAGACTCGTTAACCTGGGTTCCCTCTGACCCTAAGGATTGGCTAACGATCTCTTTACCGGCTTTGTCTTGCTCGACTAGGTGACGCAAATAGTGGGTCACATTTTCAAACCCCCTATCTTTGGCCATTTGATGCACCTCTTGCCGCTCGCTGTCGGCCGCTCGGTATCCAATAAACGTATTCTTTGCCATTGTTCCTTTGTTATGCGGTGTTATGCCTCGATGTTAGGACGCTCGTCCCAATTAGCAGCGGTCATCCTACCTTAGCGGATAACGCTGCACAACGAATAAAAGAATATATATATCATAAAGATAAACTAAATATCCCCTCCAACTAGCGGCGCAGCCGATTGCGTTGAGTGTACTCATTTTTTTCCACCCAAAACGAAGGCCCACCCAAAACCCGGCCAGAAGGAAAGGGGCCGTTGCCCGATGCGCCGATCAACCTAGTCTTTAAGCAAGTACCCGTTAAGCGGAACCTCTAACGAATCAATGCGCTGAAAAACTTATACCGGGCTAGCGAGGCCATTCAGCCCCTTGAACGCTTACCTATGGGCAGCGAAAAGGTTTTGAGTCGGTACAGGCCCTTAAAATGGGGCGGCCTGAAGTGTTTTTTCCAAAATTGGAGAAAACTCCTGGTTTGAAGCAGATAGATTCTAACGGAACCGATCCGCCCAAGAAGGCTTTGATTAGCCTAAGCCCAAGATAGAGTTAAACGTAAACTTGCTCAGATGGCTGCGGTTCCTGGATTTGTTGCTAATTTGTTTAATACATTGATATTATGTATTAACTATTTTAATTGGCAGTAGCCTAATTTTTGTAAATTCAGATCAAATTTGGTTAAAACTATATCTAACTGTTTTGCTTTACATTCGTATCCTTTATACAAAAAAGATTGGCCGCCGAAACCTTGGAACAGCAAATTAACTTCTGATTTTTTCCCGGTCTCGAACTTGCGGGAAATAGACTTTTTAGGGACTACACCCCATTCCAAGTCCAATTTATTGATCCAGTCCAGGATCACGCTCAATCCGCCTAGTTTGAATAAATTCGCTTAGATCGGCAGTAGAGTAACGAACGGATCGCCCAAGCTTATGGTAGGGAGGCCCTTTTCTCTGGTGTCTCCATTTCTGAAGCAGGGAAACAGAGACCGCTAAGCATTTAGCGGCTTGGTGTTCGGTTAAAAGCTGTTCTGAAGATAAGTCGAGACGACGATCCTGGTTATTTTTATTTAACATCTACTTTCCCCTGATAGCTCCGCGAATGGAATATCCGCGAGTAAGCCTATTAAAGCCGATACAAGCAGGTAGTTCTAGGAGGGTAGCAGTGGGGGTGCGTCCTTTTTTTTGGCGGTATTAGTAAGATATTTTACAATATTCTGCTGAATGTGCCCCAAAATCTATTCGGGTAAGAGGCTCTTAACTAGTTTAAAGATAGCCGGCTGGTTACCCCAAGTCACCCCGTTGTTAATCTTAGACCTCAAATTGGAAAAATCTGATTCAATCTTAAGCTCTGTTCGTTCACCTTCCCCATTCAAAAAAGCAAAGTTTTCTTCGAGAATTTTATTATCCATTCCTTTATCCCAAACTTTAAGCTGCTGAAGGGCATTTTGAAGGTGTATTAAGTCACTTTTATCCCCCAACCAAAAAAGCCGATTACCGACTTTTAATCTTTTGTTTTTTGCTTCATCTCTATGATGCAATAGGGCTAGTCCGAGATTATCAACACGAATCCGCTGATTTCCGACTAATGCCAAAAATAGAGGCTTGGCCAATTCTGATTTTAACCAGGGGATCGGGTGATTTCGAATTCGGGATTCAAACAGTAGCTCTAGGTCCAAGCCAGTTTCATCCAAGCGAGGCTGGAAAACCATTTTTTCGGGACTTTGGATAGCTTTGTTTGGCGCTGAGCCCTTTGCTCGACCCCAGACGATTAATTGTTGCTCAACAAACTCTAATTGGCGTTTTACTACATCGGGAGGGACTGGGTTTTTCGAAAAGTCCCTCCAGTGTGCGAGATACAAAGTTTCCAAAAAATCCAAAATATTGACTGTCTTGAGGCTTGAACCCGATACAAACCCAATACGAGCAAATTCAAAAAGCACTTCATTAGCCGCCTCCAAAATCCAAACCCCCTCAGATTGCAAAAAGGGGGAATATTCGTTCGCTACTTTTGCCGGGATCAGTCCAGTTATAAGAGGAGTTTTAGGTGAAAGGTCAGGAAAGTTCTGGATTATTTCCAGTTGTGCGCCTAGATCGTCTTCGATAAACCGTGGCTCTCGGTCTTTGGACCAAGACCAACTGCGAATTTCTAGGATCGGCGTGTTTTGAAAAATCCAGTGAGAGAATTGGATTGCCCATTGTCTTACGAAATCAGACCAACGCTGTTCGCGTTCGGTAACTTCTTTTAAAACCGCTTCTAGTCTGGCTTTCTCTTCTTGGAAAAAATGAGCTTTTTCGTGAATAGGAATATTTCGAATTCCTTCTCTGTACTGCTCAACCAGCGTTTGAACACTGTCTTCTGGGAACCGCAATGAATTAGGAATGCGCATCCTGAGGTAGTGTTCAATTCGGTTACAGAGCTCTTTTTTGGTACGCATTTATTAATCCCAAGAGTCCAAAAAAACGGATGGGGGTTTTTATGGGCGGACTAGCCAGGTGAAAGTATAGAAACTTCGGAAAGGTCGTTCTAGTGAAATTTTCGGAAGACTGTGGCAAGGAATGGGGCAAGAAACAAAAAAGGCTCCAGCAGCGAAACTGTTAGAGCCTTTTTTGATGGGGTTGCGGGGGCAGGATTTGAACCTACGACCTTCGGGTTATGAGCCCGACGAGCTACCAGACTGCTCCACCCCGCGGCGTTCTGTGTCTAAACGTTGATTCTAGGACGATGGGTTATTGGTGTCAAGAGGAATTTATTATGGCTGCTTTAGTATTGAAATTAACGGTTCTCTTTATTACTCCGCTCAGCCTAAAGTTCCCACTTTCACACAGCTTATTGCCCGCTGGCGCAGCGCTTCTTGTGCCTTTGGTAAAAGTGATCTTGCGTCTTTTGTTTTTACGGAAAGCAACCCTTTCTCAAAATGGGAACTAAGCTCTGGCCTTGGTAATAAGGTATCTGCCCGATATATCCCTTTTTTTGATCAAAATTTTACGAAGATGAGGCTATTGTTAGAAAGATAAGTTTATGCAATCTTCTTGCAGCAAAAGGTTTTTTTTGAAAAGGTAGGGAGTTGTTGATCGTTTTTTATTAGAAATAGTTAGGCTTGAATAAACCCCTGGGTGTGAATGAGAGAGCCCAGTTGGAATCGGGGGCCTTGGCCAGGAATCCCAAAGCGTCGCGCGAAACCAAACTCCCAGATCTAAAATGGAGTCGCAAATTTTTTGGAAATTTGATAAGATGGGAGCGAAAAAAGGAGTCTGCGTATGATGTCGTTCGCTCGTGTTTTGAAAGGCCTGAAAATTCCTTCTATTAACGGTCTGCCGCAGGAGAAGGAAACCCTCAAAAGCTTACTTGAGCAGGGGAAGCAATTGGCCTTGGCGGGACATGATTCTACCGCTTTGTTAAGCTGGTCTAAAGCGGCAGATATTTCGCCCAGTGAAACCCTCGATTATATCAAAATTATTTTTAACCAGTGGCGCCTGGGCGGCACGGATGAGGCGCTTTTGACCGCTGGGTTGATGCTGGTTAAATTAGAAAAAGCGACCCCAACCCTAACTAATTTTTTGGGCAACCTCGCAAGGCGTCAAGACAATCCTAGTTTGGCTAAAAAGCTTTATGCCGTGGGTGTTAAGGCTAATCCCATGCACAAACTTAGCCTGTTTAATATGGCGGCTACTACCGCCAAGATTGATCTTTATGACGCGGCGATCCCTGAATTAATAAAAAAACATTTGCCCGACGATCACCTTTGTCTGCCCGCTTTCCAGACCGACGCCCAATTGATCCAAAAGCTGACCCAAAGTCGGCGTGAAATAAATTTAAAAAACAAAGACGAACGGCTTAATGAGTTGATTAACTTGCAAGATCAAGCAGAACGAAAGATGGACGCCTTGAAGGTCCATGGATATAGCACCGAGGCCAATAAATTAAAGGCTTGGGACGGGAGCCCCACGGCTGAGGAGATTTTAGAAGTTATACAAAAGGAGGTGGACCGTGATTTGGCCCAGCCAGAGCGGGTTAGTCCGCTTTATGCCCAAAAGCGACAACACGACTTGGGGCTTTTTGCGCTCACCTTGGAAAAGGGCGAATTGGCCCTGCCGATTTTTGCGGGGCTGATTAATCAAAACGCTCCGCTGCCTTATTTAAAAATGCTCCATGGGTTGGCGGTTTATCAAGTTCAGGGTTTGGACCCAGGGCTAGAAGCCTTAAACGATTGTTTACACCAGGACCCCAAAGACCGCTATGCCAACGCCAATTTAGGTTTGCTGCATTCGCGCGCCGGTCACCGATATTCAGCGGCGATGTACCGGCTGATTGCGGCAAATTTACTTGAGTGTAGTCATGGGCACTTTCATTACCCTGATTTTATGGCTGAAGCTCAAAAGGCTTACGAAGACCCAAACCAACAAAATCTGGCCCGCAAGCTTTATAATCAAATTTCTCTAGAGGTCGAAGACCCCGTGGTCTGGGCGCGCCTTGCCAAATTGGAATTTGACCGTGAGCATTTAAGGGAAGCGGCGCACGCCCTGAAAGAATGGTTGAGGTTGGAGCCCACTAACCAATATGCCAAAGAAAAACTCTCAGAATTAGCGGATTCCTTTTTGACTCAAGGGGACGCGCTGGAAAAAGAAAATAAATTTCGTCCAGCCATGAAAATTTACCTTCAAGCCGCCTCCATCGCTAAAACCCCAGAGCTTCTAAAACGCCTAGAAGAGGGCTATTACCGCCTAAAACAACCGCTCAAAGCCAAAGAGGCGGCGATGGAGCGGCATATTATGGTACTAATGGAACAGAGGCGAAAAGCCGCGCTTGAACAGGAGAAATTACTTAAATCAGGTATGGCGTTTTTAAAAACCGGCTCAGCTCGAAAGGCGATTACGGTTCTTGAAAAGGCTTTATCCTATAAAGCCAATCTCAGTATTTACCGGACTCTTTGTGCTTTATATCAAGAACATGGCCTCGAAACCGAGTTGGGCGACTTGGAGAGGCGTTGGACTAAAATGATGCAGGTCGAAGAGGAACAAATGAAGCTGGAGAAGGAGTTTCATTGGTATTATGCGGGCTTATAAACCAGCGGCCTGTGGTGGGATGAAAAAGGCGGTTAATCTTTTGAACTAGAAGGGGTTCTTCTGGTCAAACCCCGCTTAGTATAATACCCCCCCCCAAAAAAAAGCCTCCATTTTCGAAGGTGTGACCGCCCGTGAGGCAAGGTATCCCGCATCTGACGGCTGCCAAAGAAAGGAACGGCGGTGTATTGCTCGTCTATCAGTCGCATCAAAGTCAAATTCTGTTCTTCATTTACCAACTGCTTCCCCTGATCCCCCGGCAGATACTAACTGGAGCGGTTCAGCCCGATCAATTCACATGGGCGCTGCCAGCGGATTTGCTCGATTCTGGTTTAATCAAAGCCCCCTTTTCCTTGAGGCTCATTGCAAGTGACCGTTTTTTTTAGCCAATCCACTTCAATCTGAAGTAGCCAAACTTTTTGAAAAAGCGGTTCCTTTTTCCGCTCAATGGCGACGGCCTACTTGGGGTTCGTCTTTTCGAAGGCTCCGCTCAACCCGGCCAAAGTAAACCTCAAACTCCGAAGTGATCTCATGTTGCCTCTAAGGTCACCTTCGCTTTGAATGCTTTGCTAAATTTCTGTCATTTCAGGGCTCCTCCTCCTCTGGCTCGCCCCTACCTAAACAGTTGTCCAGATTCTGGGGGCCACTACACCACCCTTTAACAAATAAAAGTTTATTCAGGCACCTCAAACACCAGCCTCCCTAGCGCCCCCCTACGGTAGTCGTTGATAAGAGTGGCTTGGGCTTTGTCCAGGGCAAGGTCGCCGCCCTTTTTGAGGGCTCCCACTTGGTTGGCTAGGGCCTCCAAGGCGGATTCGGGGGTGGCGTTCTCGGTTATTTGGTAGCGTTCTATAAAGTCTTTGGGGCGTTGATCTAAGAGGCGCTCCATGAGAAACAGGGCGAGCTTTTGTTTGCCAGGGATTTCGTCTTTGATGGCGTGGATCGCTGCCAAGCTAAGGCCGACGTGGTCCGAGTCGATGCGCGGGGGCATGATACCCGGGGTGTCCAAGAGTTCTAAATTGCCTTTGATCACCACCCATTCCTGGTTCTTGGTGATACCGGGGCGGTTGCCAGTGGCGGCTTGTTTTTTGCGGATTAGGCTGTTGATCAAGGTGGACTTGCCCGTGTTAGGCAGGCCCATCACCATCATCCGCAAGGGTGGCGGGCGAATACCTCGTTTAATATAATATTGGTCCCGCACCTTGATCATCTCCTGAGCGAGAGGGATGATTTTTTTAGCCGAACGAAAATCGAGCGCATCCACCGCCAAATAAACCAACCCCTGTTTTTTATACCAAGCCTCCCACAACGCCAGATTGCGGGGCTCGGCGTAGAGGGTTTTATTAAGCAGGATGATCCTTTTAGTTTTGCCTAATTTTTCCTCTAAATCCCGGTTCCCGCTAGAAAAGGGGAGCCGAGCGTCGCGCACCTCCAAGACCAGATCGACCATCTTTACTTTTTCAATGGCCTCGCGCAGCGCCTTTTTCATGTGCCCTGGAAACCAATTGATTCGGGGCGTTTGGGTCTCGGACATCGGTTGGGTTCTTGTGATTAGGGGAAAGGCCTGTTAGAATAGTAAGGCAACCAGGAACCTTGATAACCTCGTGTTTATCACCGCCCGCGCCCCTTGGGCAATGGATTTGGGATTTATTTGTCTTTATCTAGCCCGAAGCGGAAACCAAGGAGAACGAATATTGAGCCCCACCCAGCTAAACCCAGAGGACCCGCCCTTGTTTGCGGTCCTCTTAGACATTCTGGCGGACCATCCCCAAGGGATCAAAGAATGGGACCTTTCTGAAGAACTGCGCAAAAGGCGTTTGGTTCCGTTTGCCGGGGTGGAAATAAACGATGACTGGCAACTCTTTGGGCTCCATTTTACTCTGTTTCACCTGCTTTACCAACTCCAAGACCGGCTGCAAGAAACAGGGCGGGGGTTAGAAATTCATTGCCTAAAAATTCGTCTTTTAAAGGAAGGCCCCCAACCCCATACCCTCACCCAACCAGACCCGTTGAGAGATTATTATTTAGACCTAAACCAACTCAAAAAAACAGGTCGGGCCGAGGTGACCGCGATGTTAGAAGAATTTTGGTGGTCGTTTGGGCGTCATCTGGCCAAGGAAGAGGCTTGGGAGGTTTTGGGGCTGGCTCCCGGCGCCCCGGAAGAGGCCATCAAAAGCCGGTTTCGATTTTTGGCCCAAAGCCTGCACCCAGACAAAGGAGGCTCTGAGGCAGAATTTATTCGGCTCAATGAGGCCAAGCGGGCTTTGGTGGGCTAGTCTCTGCTTACATATTAGATGGTTATGTCGCGAGATCAAAGAAGGCGGGGCCAAAAGGAAATGCTGCGGATTCGGTTGTAACTTGGGGGAGCTTGTGATACCCCAAAGGGTGTCAGCTGCCATAGGAGCCTCTTATGCGTTTTGTGTTGATTTTATCTTTTTTATTGTGCCTAGGATTACCAGCTTGGGGTTTTGAACGAGCATTGGTAGATCAGTTGATCGCCAAAGGTGCCTGTCCCAAATGCGACCTTTCAGGGGCCGACTTAACGGGGCTTTATCTAGTCGGGGTTAACCTCGAAGAGGCTAACCTCAACGATGTTAAACTAGACCGGGCAAAATTAACCAAGGCCAAGCTCAAAGGAGCCAGCCTTCAAGGAGCCAGTCTAACAGATGCCCATCTGGGTGGGGCCGACCTAACCAAGGCCAACCTGACCCATGCTGACCTAACGAGGGCCACGCTTTACCACGCTAAGCTAGGTGGAGCCAAATTGATTGGGGCTAGCTTATATTATACTAATTTCGAAGGGGCCGACCTAGACGATGCCTTTTGGAGTGACGGGACCCTATGCCTGAAGGGAAGTTTAGGCGAATGTATCCGATAAACGGTTTTTTATGAAGAAGTTGGCGATTGTCCTTTTGAGTTGGGCGTTTATCGGTGGAGGCCCACTATTGGCCGCCGATCCCGACCATGTCTCAGACGCCCGCTTCCAAAAGTCCTGCCAGAAGTGCGACCTGACCGAAGCCCTGCTCCAGTATGAAAATCTAAAAGGGGCCAATCTTTCAGGTAGTAACTTCACAGGGGCCAATCTGGAATTTGCTGATCTATCTGGGGCCGATCTATCGGAGGCTAATTTAAGTGGCGTTAACCTCGAAGGAGCCCACTTAGAAGGGGCCAATCTCGCAGGGGCCAAGCTTTGGGGAACCAACCTAATCGAAACCAACCTTGAGGGGACCAAGCTGGACGGGGCTGACTTTAAGGGGGCTCATATGCGGTTGGCTAATCTAAAAAAAGCCCAAGGCGACAAGGCCAGCTTTGAAAAAACAGACCTCACCCAAGCCCGTGCCGAACGCGCCCAATTAACTAATAGCATTTTTAAAAACGCCCGGTTGATTTGGACCAAATTGGATTTGAGCGACCTTTCGGGTAGCAATTTCGAAAATGCGGTGATCGAAGAAACCACTCTGCACGGGGCGAATATGAAAGATACGAGGCTAAACGGAGCCCAGTTGATCGCCCCAGCCCACCATGGCACCCAGTTCCAGGGGGCTAAATGGACCGACGGCATGTTGTGTAAAAAGGGTTCGATTGGCTTTTGCCAGAAGTAACCCCCTGCTTCTTTAAAAAAACCAAATTAGCATTGCGCTAGTCGAGTTTTCCGCCAACCGTTGGTTGATATTTTTACTGCTATTAAACTGAACTTGAGCAAGCCGGATACCCCAGGAGCGGCTCCGGTACCAAGCAAAATATTGGGTAGGGAAAACCTTACCTGATATTGAATAGGCTACCTTTTGACAGTTTCCTTGGACTAATTCGATGGTTTCTGCTTGTTTGCAAATATCGGTAGCCTCCAAGCCATCGGTCATGTACAGGTCCCCTTCACTTTTATAATTAGCATAACCCATCCCCGCACCAAGACTAAAAAAACCGCCCCCCGCTCTAGCGTAAACAAACAGGGACGGCATCAGGAAATACAGATTGTTATTTGTTATTGTACCCAAATCCAGGTTGATCGTTCCCTGGGAGGTACTTTTGACCACCTGTTGCTTGGTTTGGAACCCATTGCCACCGAGTTCAAATTGGAGCCCTAAGCCCACGGGGCTACTGCCCAATTTAGGGGTGGAGGCATAGCCGAGTGCCACCCCTGCTTGTCCGGCGGAGGTAGCGGTTCCTTTTTCTAAGGTTTCGCCGTTTTCTTGGTGCAGCGAATAGGTGGCCTCTTCTAAAAAATAGCCTGCCCCTATTAAATAATCCCCCGCCAATGCGGGACTAGAGGAAAGAAGCCCCGCAATAAAGACCCCAAACAACCGCCATTTTTTCAAGATTGCTCCTCGAATTGATTAAATCCAAAGAGGTAAAATGCAAGTTGAACACCATTGTAGGGGGAGGGCCCCACCTTGAAGGGGGGGCATTGGGGTAAACACAATCGAAAAAGGGGCTAGGTAATTTTATAAAATCAAAGCCCTCCAACCGGGTGACCCTATAGGACTGGGTTAGAAGTTATAACCCAGCGAAAGGACGAGTATTCCACCGCCTGAATAGGAGGCCGTTTTGTTGACGTAATCCTCAAATTCGGCGAGGTCCTCGGCGCTGGGGGCTTCGTCCCAGCCGGTAATACTCACCTTTAGGTCTTTGCGAAGCGAAGAACCGCCGATAAAACCAAATCCCCAAGAAAAACCGTTGGTTTGCACATGGTTGATTCCCATCCCGAAGGCCGCACTGACGTACCTTGGAGCGCGCACATCCACCTCGAATCCGGTGTTATAGGTCCCCGAGCCAATCGTTCTCGACCGTTTATCAAAGGTTTGAGTAAAATATTCCTCTTCTGTACGAACATAACCTCCAGAAAAGTAAAACCCAAAGGGCCAAGGGGTAATGCGCAGCTCTACCGCAGCATGACGCGATTGGTTCCAGATTTCCCGCGTCATTCCGTCTTGGTTATAAACGGTTTGGCTGGTCACTTGATCCGGGTTTTGGGCAGAATCAGTGGTATATGGATTGGTTTGGAGTGCGCCGATGTACAAGATATCGTTTAAATGATAACCAAACACTCCTCCGCCAATAATGTTTATCTGCATTTGCACAGGCCGCTCTTTACGCCCTTGTTCCCAATCGTCAGCCCTTAGGGCTTGGGGGGCAAGCAGGACTATAGCCAACAAAAGCAATGACCCGAAATAACTTTGATTGTTTTTCCCCATTTTTTTATCCCATTGCAAAATAAGGTTTTCCCCCTTTTAGTACAATAAAAATGCATATTTCAAGCCTCGCATTTAGTCCCAAAGACTAAAAACTCTATTTTTCAAGCCACAAAAGGGTTTCTAGGTTTCCACTTTTTTTCCCTTCAATCGGACTTTCCCTCATCGCTCGGACCAAAAAGCCGAGGGCCTGGGCAAATTCGACGATTTGGCGGACGACCTCTTGGCGGACAAGGGGGTCCTCTACTAGGCCACCTTTACCAATCTGGCCCCGGCCTGCCTCAAATTGGGGTTTGACTAAAACCACCGCGTGACCGCCCTTGACTAAAAGTCCATAAAGTGGCCCCAAGATTAGTTTTAGCGAGATAAAAGAGACATCAACGGCGGCAAAATCGACATAAGACCCGGTCAATTCTAATTGTGCATAGCGAAAGTTGGTTTTTTCTAAACAGATTACCCGGCGGTCTCGGCGGAGCCGTTGGTCTAACTGGTTTTGCCCAGAATCAACCGCCCAAACCAAAGCCGCCCCAGCTTGTAACATACAGTCAGAAAAGCCCCCAGTGCTGGCCCCGACGTCCAAACAAAGTTGCCCTTTTAGGTCTATTTCCCAAGTTTCTAAAGCCGCCTCCAGCTTGAGTCCACCGCGCCCAACAAAGGGAAGTTCCTCGCCTTTAAGGCGAACCTGGGCATCCCCCGTCACCAAGGCCCCCGGCTTGGTCACCGGCTGATTTCCCACCAAAACCCGCCCTGCCATCAACAAAGCCCTGGCCCGCTCTAAGGTTGGTACGAGGCCTTGGTTAAGCAAAAGTTGGTCAATACGCTCTTTTTTCATGGGGGGTTACAAGAAGCTCTTAAGCGTTCTAATATGGTTCCACCAACCCTAAAGGAGTGGCCTCAAGCTGCCAAGTGATGATCCAAAAAAGCTTTTCCGAGGTTGACCCTCTACTTAGAGAACACTTATTGTCGCTAGTGACTTGTTATCACCGGGCTGGCTACCAGTGTTATCTAGTGGGGGGTTGTGTGCGAGATTTGCTTTTAGGCCTTATCCCCAAAGACTTTGATTTAGCGACCGATTGTCCGCTTGAAGTGACCCAGACGCTTTTTAAGCGGGTGATTCCTACGGGGGTGGATCATGGAACTTTAACTATTTTATCAGGCTCTTACAGCTTTGAGGTAACCCGTTTTCGCAAAGACGTGGAAACCGATGGTAGGCGGGCGGTGGTTGCCTTTGCCAAAACCATTGAAGAAGACCAACTGCGTAGAGACCTAAAAATCAATGCCCTTGCGTTTAACCCAATCGACGGGACTTTGGTTGATAGCCAAGGTGGCCTAGAAGACTTTAAAAACAAAAAAATCCATTTTGTTGGCAGGGCGGCAGAGCGAATCAAAGAAGATCATTTGAGAGCGATTCGTTATTTGCGGATGATTGCTAAATTGGCACCCTACGGATTTACTTATGACCCTGACGAGCTACTTCAGGTGCAGGCTTGTTTTGATGGAACCCAACTTTCCTTAGAACGAATATACGAAGAACTCAACAAAATCCGCAAAATACCCAGCCGAGACAACCTATTTTTAACCAAGGTACTAACTACCTTACAAATTTTTTCTGGCCGCTTAAGTAAATCCCGTCATTCACAGGTGATTGAGCAGTTACTCACCTTAGAAGACCAAACCCCTTTGGCTTTCTGGGTGGCGGTGGAAAAAGGGCTCAAATTCCCTCCAGAAGACCTACGCTTGTCTAAAAAAGAGAAACGGATGGCTTGCTTGTTGTTAGAGCGAAAAGAACAAGATTGGACCTCTGCGGTCACCTTAAAATCTTATTTAAGTGCTCTCCCTCCCGAAAACCGGGCTTACGGCGCCCAAGCGGCTGAAGTGATTTTAGGGGTGCCTGTGTGGAAAAAAAGCTTGGACCTTTTAGCTGCGGGTGAACCTTTAGTACTTGCCGATCTGGAGTTATCCTCGAGCGACCTGATCAATCGGGGCCTTAAGGGTAAGGCCTTGGGTCGGGTTCATCGGGAGATTTTAAAAGCAGTCTGGCTTGATCCAGGGCTCAACCAACGCCAAGAGTTACTCCGTTTAGTGGATCATTTTATATAAAATAGAACCAATGCCCAACCTTTGACTCTTGCGATAATGGGTAAGGCCTGTTAATTTCCAACCAAAACCTTCGAGCCTTTTATTATGCTCCGTGAACTTCGACAAGCATCCAATTCTTACGTAGCCATTGCCAATCACTATGATGAATTGGTGGAGGAGTGCGCCTCTTTAGAATTTATCGCCATTAACGCGGGAATCGCGTCTAAACAGGCGAATAACGACAGTTTTATGAAGCTTAGCTCAGAGATCCAAAACATGTCGGCCAACGTTACAGAATCGGCTCGCTTGGGTCGGGACACTGCTTTTTACTGCCTAGACACTACCGCCCAAAGTTTTGGTCAACTACTGACTATAATGCGATTTTACCGCCTGTTTAAAATGGCTTATCAGGAGCAACCCAAGCTCGAAAAGATGGTGCGTCTAGTCCAAAGTCAGATCACAAACTACGATGTTTCGATTTTAAAGCGAAACACCTCTGCTATGTCGCGAAGTCTGGACAATCTCATTGCGTTGGTTAACATTGGCAAAACCATGGCCATTGGAGGCAAAATCAAAGCGGTTTATATTGTAGGCTCTGAGGAAAAATTCCGTATCATTACCGAGACCATGCAAGAGTCGATTGATCGCCTTTTTGATCTCTTAGAAAAGATTTCTACTGAATTCGGGGTGATCAAAAACCTGTTTAGCAGCATGAGCGCAGAGGAGATTTAGGGCATGAAAAAATACCACGTCCTCTTTGAGCGCGGTGAGCACCGCTGGACGGTGCTCTACATGGACCCCAAAAAACCGGCAGATATTCTTGACTCCAATGAATACCTAATATCCCACCGGGACGACCATATTTTGCTAGATCCAGGTGGATTTGCGGTTTTTCCGGCGGTTCTTTCGACTTTGGTGCAGGTGGTGGACCCTATGAAAATCAACCGGGTGTTCGCCAGCCATCAAGACCCAGACATCGCCAGTTCGCTGTCTTTGTGGCAAGAGATCAATCCCCAGATTAAATGTTACATCTCCTGGCTTTGGAAAAGTTTTGTGCCCCATTTTGGTGGCACCGAGGAGACCTATATCTCTATCGACGACAAGGGAATGGTGATTGACCTGGGTGGCTATAAACTAGACGTGATCCCTGCCCACCATTGTCATTCTGCCGGCAATTTTCATCTGTTTGACCGGCAGGCTAAGATCTATTTTTCTGGCGACATCGGCGCGGCCCTCTTGCCCGACGACCAACGCCATTTGTTTGTGCAAAATTTCGAAGCCCATATCCCCCATATCGAATATTTCCACCGCCGTTGGTTAGGCAGCAACGATCACAAAAACGCTTGGTGTGCGCGGGTGGCGGAATTAGATATCCAACTCTTGTGTCCCCAGCATGGCTCGATTTACAAGGGGGAACAGGTTAAACAGTTTATCTCTTGGCTTAGAGGTCTCAACGTAGGTTCGGCAAGCAACAGGAGTGTTAGTTTATGAAAAAATACCTGCCGATATACGAAAAAGGCGACCATAAATGGTACTGTCTTTATAAAGACCCCAAAAGGGCCAGCCATCTAGTTGGCACCAAGGAATACGTGATTCAGTCGGGCTCTAGTGTGCTTTTGACCGATCCAGGTGGAACCGAGGTGTTCCCAGAGATAGTCTCTTCTATTGCCGAGATTGTGGATTTTGCTGCGATTGATCGGGTGTTTTGCACCCATCAAGACCCGGACGTTTTCTCTAGTATCGCCCTTTGGTTGCAGATCAAACCGGACCTCAAGGTTTATCTGCCCAAGATCTGGTTGGGCTTTATGTTACACTTTGCAGGCGCCGCCAACACTTTTGAATTAATACCTGACGAGGGTATGTCGATCCCTTTGGGTAACCTTAACCTCCAGGCGATTCCAGCTCATTATGTTCATAGTTCGGGCAACTTTAGCCTCTATGATCCAGAAGCTAAGATATTGTTTTCTGGAGATATTGGGGCGGCGATTATCCCTAAAGACGGCGATGATCCCTTTGTTAAGAACTTCGATGCCCACCTCCCACTAATTGAAGGGTTCCACAAACGGTGGTTAGGTAGCAACGAGCATAAAAACCAGTGGTGCGAGCGGGTTTTAGAGCTTGATCTGGACTTTTTAGCCCCGCAACACGGGCTAATATACCAGGGTAAGATGATTAAAACTTTCCTCGAATGGTTACACGACCTCAAGGTCGGTCAGATCGTTTATTAACCAACCCCCCCTGCACTTGCTGGGGGCTTGGGTTAACTTCCTTTAATCATCTCCAAACTTTTTAAAGTGTGGTAGGCGATTTGCTCGTCTGGGTAGGGCTTGCCCAGGGGGCAGGCCCGCCTAGCCGGGCAGTCTTGGGCGCAGGGCGAACCTTTAGCCAATCGAAAAGCTCGACATCTTTGCCCGTCAAAAGGCCCTGGCCATTGCACGGCCTGGGCGCCGCAAGCGGCCAAACAAGGGCGGGAATGACAGGTTTGGCAAGGGGGAACCGCCTGGATTGGCGGACTTAGGGGCAACAAAGACTGGGTAAAGATCACGGCTCGCAGGGCGTTCCAAAGGCCCCATTCTGGGTCGATCCCGATCCCTAACGGACTGGGGCTTATACCTAAAGCTGGCAATAAATCCCCCAAAGGCCATAGCCCGCTTGGATAAAGTAGATGTACCCCCTCTAATGCTAGACCTTGGGTCCATTGTTGAACTATTTGCTTTGAAAGTTGATCCAGCGGATCGGGCGTGTTGGGCCAATGGGCCAACGCCCATTCCCAAAACCTGGAACCACCCATCATCAAAAGCACCAAGCGCCCGCTTCCTAGTTGAGCAAAACCAGGATAGTCCGCCGGGTCCAAGACCCCAACCCGGTTGATCCCTTTTTCGGATAAGGCTTTTAAACTGGCAAAGTATTCTTGTTTGTTTTTCATCGGTAATCCAGGCTTTTTTGCTCCATAATTGTCAAGTGCCCCGCTAGGCAAGGCCATTTGCTTGGGGTAAGCTGGCTTTGCTAACCAGACTTGGATTTTAGATGAAAGCGAAGCGCAGCAGTTTAAAACAACAAATGCTCATAAGCCACCTAAGCCTCGCCGCCATTGGCGTGTTGCTTTTGTTGGTCGCTTTTTTTACGACTTTATGGCTACGTTCTTCGACCCATAAATTGGCTTTGATCAGCCAGCCTCGAATGGAGGCGCTAGACCATATTGACCGTGGGGTTTACCAAAGTGCCACTATTCTTCTTAACTACATAACCCTGCCCAGCCAAGAGTCGCGGGTTCTACGCAATCAGGTTTGGAAGGAATTTGTCTATCCTAGCTACAAAAATCTCAAAGATCTGACCACCCAGGATGAGACCGAAATTAACCGGCACCTGGACCAGCTAATTGATCTTTTGGCCGAACTTCACAGTATTCAAGCCCAAATTGAATCCCTGGCCCACACCCCTGAAGAGCAACCAGCCCGGTTACTCTATAACCAGTCTGGCATGCCCCTCTACCGGGACTTGTCCGAGGCAGCCGAACGGTTAACGAGAACCGGGGGAGGGGGATTTAAAAAATCAATCAGACGGCTTGGTGAAGACCTTGAAAAAATCAATCTGCGGGTGTTGAGCTATTTAGATGAAGGCGGCGAGGCCCAAGTGCTAGATGAGGATTTCGCTCAAGTAAACCAACTATTAGCCGAAGCCCAAAAGGAGGCTTCTCCGCTGATGGCGCCTGCCCTTAGTGGATTTAATGCGGGACTCCTGCGATACCAGAGCGTCTGCCATGAGGTTTTCCAAGCTCGACAAGCGCCCGACTGGAACCGCTCGCTCTATTTGCAGAGCACCCAGATGATGCCCTTGCAAGCCAGGGTCACCCAAGCGATTTTAGAACTCGACGAAATCTTGGGTGGTGAGATTGCTGGCGACGCCAATCAAGCCACCTTAATTGCGACGGTTTCGATGGGGGTTAATCTGCTACTAGTTTTAATAATGATCATTAGTGCTCTTTGGTTTTCGGCTAAAAAATCCGCTGCTATCACGCGCCCCATTCACCACCTAGCCCACGCCAGTCACGCCTTTGCCGCCGGGGACTTAGGCCAAGATATTCCAGTGGAAACCAATGATGAATTAGGGGATCTGACCATCACCTTTAACCGCATGAAAAACAGCCTAGTCGAATCCTATGGTCGTCATCTTGCGATTGTGGATTCGGCGGTAGATGGGATTATTACCTTTAACCATCGAGGTTTGATCCAATCTTTTAACCGAGCGGCAGAAGATATTTTTGGATATACCGAAGAAGAGGCCTTGGGGCTTAATATCTCTAATCTACTGCCAGGGACCGAAGAGGCGCTTGAAAGTCTGGATAAATACATGGAGCAGGTGATCAAGTCCAAGGTAGGCAAAGGCCAAGAGGTAAGTGTATTACACAAGGACCAGGGGCTTCATCCAGCCTATATCTCCATCTCCGAGACCCTCTACCGCTCAGAAACCATTTATACCGGGCTAATTCGAGACATTACCGAACAAAAAAAAATGGAGGCCAAATTAATCCGGGCCAAGGAAGAGGCACAGGTAGCCAACCGCTTGAAATCCTCCTTTTTAGCTAACATCTCTCATGAAATCCGCACCCCGATGAACGGGATCTTGGGGATGACGGAACTAGCTTTAGAAACCAATCTAAACCAGAACCAAAGACGCTACATCAAAGCCGCCAATGGCGGGGCTAAGTCTTTGTTAAAACTTCTTAACGATATTCTTGACCTTTCCAAGATGGAAGGCGACCACCTTACCCTAGAAGTGATTGGTTTTGATTTAGAGCAACTCCTAGAAGAGTGCATGGAGACCCTTAGCCTAGATGCGCAAAAAAAAGGGCTCGATTTTATTTTAAAGATAGAGCCCCAGGTACCCGCTTTTGTAATGGGAGACCCCACTAGACTAAGGCAGATTTTGGTCAACCTGATCGGTAACGCTATCAAATTTACCGAAACCGGCTCGGTCGTAATCCAGCTCAGTCAAAAGGAACGGAGCGAACAAGAGATTACCCTCGCTTTTTCGGTCAAAGACACGGGCATTGGTATTCCGGCAGACCGGATCGACAAAATATTTGAATCCTTCACTCAGACCGACGACTCGACCACCCGTAAATACGGCGGGACCGGTCTGGGTACTACCATCGCCAAACAGCTTGTTGAGTTAATGGGGGGCAAGATTAGGGTGGATTCCACTTTGGGCCAAGGAACCACTTTTTATTTTAATCTCATCTTAAAATTGCCTAAAAATCAACCAGATGAGCGCTCTAAAACCTTGCAGGGGCTTCCACTTAAACAGGTGTTAGTGATCGACGACAACCCGACAAATCTGGAAAACTTCCAGTCGATTCTAACCAGTTGGGGGCTCAATCCTAGGTTGGCCCAAGGGCCTAAAGAGGCGCTGTACCAGATCGAGCGGGCCAAGGCGAGGCCGTTTGAGTTGATTATTATGGACGTGCAAATGCCTGATATCGACGGCATCACCTTGGCTCGTCAAATAAAGGAAAATTTAGCCTATAAAAAAACCCCGATTGTCTTCCTATTTTCCTTTTTTACCCCCCAATACCAAAAAGCCCTGATCGAATTGGGTGAGCCCTTGTTTTTATTTAAACCGGTCAAACGCGAGGAACTTAAAGAACGAATCATGGACGCCGCTCGTCGCTTAGGCCTGATCCAAAGCGAAGAGCCCGTCACTTTGGCGGATTCGAAAACCTTAAGTTTCGGACGCAGTGCCAAGGTTTTAGTGGTCGATGACGACTCGACCAACCGCCTCTTGTTGGAAACCCGGTTAAAAGAAAAGATGATCCAGGTCTCCTTGGCGGTCTCTGGGGAAGAGGCTTTAGAGCGGGTGAACAACCGGTCTTATGATCTGATTTTATTGGATTTGCAACTCCCTGGCTTAAACGGATTTGAGACCGCTTTGGCCCTGCGCCGGTTTGAGGAGGAGCAACATCTCAAACGCACCCCGATTTTAGCCATCTCCGGCACTGATCAAGAATTAGCCAGAGGGGCGGTGTTTGAATCAGGAATGGACGGCTTAGTTGCCAAACCGGTGGATTTTAATCGGCTTTTCCCTTTAATCAGCAACTTATTAGGCCAGCTGCCCGAGGTTCAGGCGAAACCCAGTGAAAGCGAAACCGATTTAGGGTCTATAGAAGTCCCAGGAATCGAATTGGCCAAAGGGCTTTGCCGGTGGGGCGATTCGCAGCGGGCCTATCTGGACGCCCTCAAAGACTTCCGCCGGCAAAACCTAGAAACGGCCAAGGCACTCGAACAATTAATAGGTTCAGTTGAGTTCTCCAAAATCGCTGCTCTTGGCCACAAAATAAGGGGCACTGCGGGAAACATCTCTGCCGAGGGTTTGGCCAAAACTGCAGAAGAGTTAGAAAACCGCGCCAAAGAACTAGACCACGAGGGGATTTTATTAGCAGGCCCAGCCTGTCTTTTGTCCTTAAAGGAAGTACTCGATTCGATTGAAAAATTGTCTAAAACACTGGAGCAATTCCAGCCTGTCAGCGCACCCACGGGGGAGATATATCTGGAGGAGGCACGGGCAAAAATGGTTGAGTTAGAACCGGCTATCGGTCGTGGCGAGGCGATTCACGCAGAGCGCTTGGCTCAGGAGTTAGAGCGACTTTTAGGCCCGCACCCTTCGGCCTTTGTGGCCAAGGAAATGTTCGAGCAAATCGATAACTTCGATTTTGAGGCCGCCTTAAAAAGCTTAAAAATCATCCAAACCAGCTTAGATTAAGATGATAAAAACCAAAGGCCTGCGTTTTTCTTTTAGCCATCAAGCCAGCCCAGCCATCGATCAAATCGACTTGGATATTAAAACAGGAGAGGCGTTTGTGCTTTTAGGCCCTAAAGGCGCTGGCAAAACCACTTTGGTTCAGGTTTTAGCTGGGCTTCTAAGGGGTTATCAAGGTCAAATTCAGTTGGGCACCCAACCTCTGGAAACGGCGGATCAAGGGATTTATGAAAGTCTGGGTCTCTTAAGCGAAGGGCATTATTTGCGGCTTAGTGTCTTTGAAAATTTGCAGTATTTTAAAGGTTTTTACCAAGGTCCCTGTCGCCCGATCGACGAATTATTAGACCAATTGGGTTTAAGGTCGTTGAGAGACCAGCCAGCAGGCCAGCTTTCCCAAGGTGAAGCCCGCCGGTTAAGTTTAGCCAGGGCACTCCTACACAACCCCTCGATCTTGCTCTTAGACCAGCCCGGCCAAGGGCTGGAGCCCGATTGGGTTTTGCAAATTGAGCGCCTCCTAAAAACGGAAAAAGAGGCCGGCAAAACCCTGTTTTTTACTGCGGACTCAATTGACTTTACAGCCCATCTCGCCGACCAAGTGGGCTTTATGGCAGGGGGGAAGATATTGGCTCAAGGAAATATTTTGCAACTGCTAAAAAACCGCCAAGAAAACCCGCTGGTCCTAGAATGGGAGGAAAAAGGCGAGCTTCGGGAGGCCCGATTCCCACTTTTAGGTCTGGACCAAAACCCTGAATTCCAACGCCTACTTGCTTTAGGCCCCAAAGCGCTCTACACCCAAAACGCCGACCTCGCCCAAGCTTACCGGGAGTTCACGGGGAGGCCGCTTTGAGGCGCGAGATTATTTATAATGGGGAAGGCTAATGGGACGGGTTTGGACGCAAACTAGGCTCGAATTACTATTGATGTTCCGCTACCGCTTTGCCCCCCTGGCCTTGGGATTAGGGCTAATGGCGGGGCTCTTGGTAAGAGCTTTTTTTTCACCTGAACAAAGGGCTTTAGCTTTACCCTTGGGGTTGGTCACCGGCATTGGTGGAACCGGACTTTTTTTGAGCGCCACTTTGTTATGGCTTGAACGCCGCGAAGGGGCTTGGGGACTCCTAAAGGCCTCCCCGCTTAAAACCAAGGAATATTTAGCAGGCAAATTTTTTAGTGCTGCCCTGGTCTTTATTGGTTTTGGTCTAGCTTCAGGGATTGGGGCACTGGGGGTTCAAGCACTTTTCCACTTGCCTGGCCTGATCCTACTCGGGTTCGCCCAAACCGGTTGGGGGCTCTATTTCGCATTAAAGCGGCCTGCCATGGGCGATTTTATTTTTCCGGCTTTAGGTTTGGTATTTTTATACCAACTCCCAGGGATGGGTCTGCTGGCCGGTTGGCCAATTTGGTTCCTTCGTCTCTTGCCCGGTTACGGTCCGCTAAGCCTTATGTTGTGGCCTGATCGGACCGAGGGGTGGCTATTGTCTTTCGGGTGGGCTTTTTTTGCTTACTGGATGGCGGCTCAAGCCTTGAGGAGTGATGGAAGGGCTTAAGCCTCTTTGGCAATTAATAAAAGGTGATGGGCTTAGAAGCCGCCGGGACTCGCGCCTTGGCCTGCTCTTACTGACCCCTTGGCTCAACGCCTTAATGGCGCGGATGTTACTTCCTCGTTTGAGTTTTTGGCTTAAAGACGATTTTGATCTTGTCGCGCATTACCCCTTGATTTTGGGTTTCCTTTTTTTGTGGCTTGCCCCTTTAAGCTTAGGATTATGGGCTGCTGAGTTGCTTTTAGAAGAGCGGCAATCGGGGCTCTGCGCTCTTTTGGCGCTGCCCTTGCCTAAAAGGGCTTATCTGGCCTACCGGCTTTGGGTGCCCGCGCTCCTCTCTTATCTTACAATTCTGGGTTGCCTCTTAATTGCCCCTCATGAGCCTTTAGACCTAGCCCCAATCCTCTGGATGGCCTTGGCGGCGAGCCTGCAAACCCCGCTGCTTTGTCTCTTGTTATTTTCTTTTTCTGCCAACCGTGAGGGGGCCATGGCCTTGGCGCGGCTGCTTCAGATCTTAGGCGGACTGCCGATTTTGGCCTATTTCCTCACCCCGCCTTATGGGAACCTCATTGGCCTAGTCTTCCCGCCATACTGGCTGGCGAAAGCCTTTTGGTCCGCTTGGGCCGAGGAACTGGCTTATTGGCAAAATTTGGGGATTGGTCTTTTTATGATCCTTCCCCTTTTGGGCTGGGCGAAGTCGCTGTTTTTAAAGTCACTGATCTCAGACCTGGGCAAGGATAGGGCTAACCCGCCTCAAAATCCCTAATAACCCTTAAAAAATCATCGCCATAATGCTCTAACTTGACCTCCCCTACCCCATAGAGATGGCCTAAGGCAATCAGGCTTTGTGGCCGGACTTCAGCCATTTCCCAAAGGCTTTTGTCGTTAAAAATCATATAGGGGGGCAGGTCGCGCTCGCTGGCTAGTTCACGGCGAAGCTGGCGCAAGCGTTCGAATAGGTCCTTCGAATCGGACCGACTGAATTCGGCGGCAACCGGGCGAGTTGGACGGCTGCTGGTCTTGGCTAAGCGCTGGAAAGAAACCGCGTCCTCGCGCAGAAAAACCGGGGCTTGTCCCTTGAGCACAGGTCGGGCGAGGTCACTTAAAAATAAGCCTCCTCCTTCGGGGTCCACCTTGACCAACCCTTGGGCCATCAACTGCCGGTAAACCCCCTTCCAATCTTCCTCGCTGGCACTTCGGCCCAACCCGTAGGTGCTAAGTTGATCATGGCCTAATTGTTTTATTTTTGGACTGGAGGCCCCCATTAACACCTGCACCAAATGGCCTACTCCATAACGTTGGCCCGTGCGATAAATGTTAGACAACGCCTGTTGAGCCAGCAAGGTGCCTTCTTTTTGTTGGGGCCGGTCTAGGCAGTTGTCACAAGCCCCGCAAGGGCCTTGGTATTTCTCGCCAAAATATTCGAGGATTGATTCCCGGCGGCACCGAATCGACTCTAAAAAACTTAAAAACCAAACCCGCCGCGCCTCTTCATGGACCGCCACTTCGGGGGGGAGGTCTGGGTTATTGGCAAATTTGCGGTGGGTGATTAAATCGGCTAGATTGTAGAGTAGGAACAGGTCTGCCTTGAGGCCATCGCGCCCGGCGCGGCCTGTTTCTTGATAATAGGCCTCTAGGTTTTTAGGGAGGTCCATGTGTACCACAAACCTAATATCTGGCTTATCGATACCCATCCCAAAAGCGATGGTAGCCACCATCACTAGGCCCTCTTTTTTAATAAACACCTCTTGATTCCTGGCCCGCTGCTCTGGCGCCAGCCCTGCGTGGTAGGGAAGTGCCTTGATCCCCTGGGTACAGAGCCACTTGGCGGTGTCCTCCACCTTTTTTCGGCTCAAACAATAAACAATCCCTGCTTCGCCTGCATGTTTGCTTTGAATAAAGGCTAATAGTTGGCGGCGGCCATCCTGTTTGTGGGCAATGCGGTAAAAAAGATTGGGTCGGTCGAAGCTAGAAATAAAGACCTGAGCCCTCTCTAGCCCCAATCGTTGGATGATTTCCTCTTTGGTCGCTTGATCTGCCGTAGCGGTCAGGGCGATTTTGGGGATATTGGGGAAATAGCCAAAAAGTCTGGCTAACTGTAAATATTCAGGGCGGAAGTCGTGGCCCCATTTGGAGACACAGTGCGCTTCGTCCACCGCAAATAAACTTACCTGAAAACGCCGCAAAAGGTGGTAAAAGCTGTCGGTATTAAGCCGCTCGGGGGCAACATAGAGGAGTTTAAGCTCTCCCCTTAAAAGTTTGGCTTCCACCTCACGGGCCTCGGCGGGGCTTTGGCTGCTGTTTAAAAATCCCGCCTGCACCCCAAGCTCCCGCAAAGATTCGACTTGATCCTTCATTAAAGCAATCAAGGGTGAAACCACCAAGGCCGTGCCCGGCAGTAACAGCGCGGGCAATTGATAACAAAGGGATTTTCCGCCCCCTGTTGGCATCAACACCAAGGCGTCGCCGCCACCTAAAATCTGGCTACAAATCGCCTCTTGCTCCCCGCGAAAGCCTTCGAACCCAAAAACCTTGTTTAACAGCCCAATGGACTCATTCATTTTTGGCAATGCCCACAAAAAAAGCTGCTACGACCTGATTGCACTAACCTTTGTATGGGTGCCCCACAAACCGGGCAGGGGGCCTCCGCTTGGCCGTAAACCTGCAAAAAGTCCTGGAATTCACCGGTTTTATCGTCCACCCGGCGGTAGTCAGAGATGCTGGTGCCGTTATGAACCAAGGCCAGCTCTAAAATCCGTTTAGTTTCTTTTAACAGGCGAGAAAGTTGTTTTAAGCCCAAATCCCCGCCAGGGGTTTGGGGGTGGATTTGGGCGGCGAAGAGGATCTCGCTGGCGTAGATGTTCCCAATCCCGGCCAGGATGTTTTGGTCGAGTAGAAGTGACTTCACCGGTTTTTTGCGCCCTTGCCACTGGGCTTTGAGCCAATTTGGATTGAGGGTTTCTAATGGGTCTTTGCCCAGTTTGCTTAAGCGAGGGTGGCGCTCAACCTTTTCGGCCAGTTCTAAAAACCCAAAACAGCGCATCTCGCAAAAGATCAGCCGTCTGCCCTGGTCCAGATCAAATACCACTCGGTCGTGGGGCCCTTGGTGGGTTTGGTTTTGATCGACAATAAACTTGCCACTCATCCCTAAGTGAGCCAGCAAGGTGGGGCCTTCTCCAAAGGTAAACAGAAGGTATTTCGCCCGCCTTAATACTGGACCAAAAGCGCGGCCATTTAAAGCCTTTAGACTGTCTGGTGCCCCCTTGACCACGCTGGCGCGATTAACGGTGACCTTTTTAATACAAAAGCCCACTAACGCCTGACTAAGTTCCCGGCGGAGGGTCTCCACCTCGGGCAGTTCAGGCATTTTCCTCTAATGGATCCGGTTGCCCAGCCAGTTCAGCAATGGTTTTTCGAAGCTCTACCATTAAAGGCTTGCGTTTATCCTTGCCCATGCCCGTGGTGTCAATCGGCTGACCAATACGCACCTTAACCTTTTGATGGCGCATAATCTTAAGACTGCCAGCAGGCATAATCTGAAACGCCCCCTCAATACCCATGGGGATAATCTGGGCCCCCATGTCCATCGCCAGCTTAAAACCACCCGGTTTAAACTCGGCAATTTGGCCCTCTCGCGAACGGGTGCCCTCTGGGGCGACCCAAACCAAAGTGCCCTGTTCCATTTGGGTTTTGGCGTATTCCAGATCTAGCGCGGCTTGCCGCCGGTCATCGCGGTCAATAGGCATAAAACCCGAAGCCAACATCGCCTGCCCCCAAACGGGCACCTTAAACAGTTCGCTCTTGGCAATCATCCGTATCGGCGCATCAAAGGCCACCATCGAGATGGGTATGTCATAAAGGCTCGAATGGTTACACATCAAGACGTAACGGCCCCCCTCTTTGAGTTCGGGCAGTCCTTCGACCTCTAGCTCTACCCCAATAAAATCGACCAGCGACTGCGCCCACCCCCGAACCCGCCGGTTCATTTTTTCCCTAGAACAGCCCCCAAAGGGTAGCTCAAACAAGGTAATGAGCGAGACCTTTAAGGTCACCAAAAGGCAGTGGGTGATCACTAAAAAATTCCAGAGGTGGCGCATCTATTTTAGGAGCGTGGTGAAATATTTTTTTTGGGGGTTCAGGCAGATCAAGTTATCGCAAAGTTGAAAAAAAATAAAGCCTTTGAGCTCGCGGCCTTCTAGGGGTTTTCCCACCAAGGTTTTTTTTAAAAAAAATTCGTTTTCATGCACCCAGAGTTTTTCCTCTAAGGCCTCATCTAGCTTTAGTTTAGGGGCAGACTCCTCGGTCTCGCCCAAGGCCCTTATTCCAGGGGTTTCAATCTCAAGCCGGGTGGGTTTGGGGCCCTTTTGAGTTTTGATGGAATAAAGGTGGAACCCAGGTTCCAGGCGACCAATCACTTTTAAAAAAATCTGGCCCCCCGGTTGCGATTCGGCTTCGGCCAAGATCTCTAATTTAGGTTCAAGATTGGGCGGCGGGCTCCCAAAGGCGGACTGGGCCCGAAGGTCCATCCCTAAAGGCCATACCAAGAAATAAAAAATTGCAAAAAAAGTCATCCCCCTCCCGATTTAGGAACTAAACTAGCATTCCTGAAGTATATAGCCAAGCCTTGGCACTTGTCTAATGCGATTACTGCGCGGAAAAATCCTATTGCAGGGGGCCAAACAACCCTCTATACTCCCTAAATGTTTCCAACGGACAGGACGTCCAAAGGACAATCGCGGAGCGGAATTTAACCAACCAAGAGACGCAGATGACTAGGATCAAAGAAGACATTATTCGTGATGTGATGACCAAAATCACGTTAGATCGAAAATACGCCAAAGCTTTGGTAGAAGCGATTTTGACTATCATTAAAGACTCGCTGCGTTCTGGCGAAGAAGTAATGATCTCCGGGTTTGGCCACTTTAAAGTACGCCACAAAAAACCCCGTATGGGCCGCAATCCCAAGACCAAGGTGGCCTATGAGATTTCGGAACGGGTTGTGGTGACCTTTTATCCGTCAAAGGTTTTCAGGAAAGACCTGAACGTTTGAGAGACAGGCTGACCCGGGGGCAACCCAACATCAAGGCGACTATGTCCTTTTTGAAGAAGCTGCTTATCCTGGGTTTACTCTTGGCCCTGCTTGTACCCAACCAACCCCTATTGGCCCAGATGTCTGCAAGCGGGGGTGGAGGGACTGCGATGGGCGATGGGGTCGGAGGGCCTAACCCCCCGATGCGTAACGTCTTTTTAAACGTGTTGTGGGGAAGCCTGACGGGCGGGATGCTTTACACCGGCCTCAACATCCTCGACGACACAAAATCAAAAGGGGAGCGCTACGGCTTTACCAACATGACCGCCAAATTTATCGAAGGCGCTACTTACGGCGGGATCGGCGGGCTTTTTGTGGGGGTTTACCTGTCCATGTCTGGGATCAGTTTTGACCCCAACCGCACTAGAGTAGTCGGAGGTGAAGACTTCCGTCCAATTCATTGGCGCGGCCCTGGCGAGGTTGAATTGGCCCACTTCCATTACCATTTTTAATGCCTCTGGTCCATATTTGCCTAGGCTCAAACCTCGAGCCTAGGGCTTCCTATCTGGACCAAGCGGCGGCGCGGCTTCAAGCTGAATTCCCAGAACAATTCAAGGTTTCTAGGTACTACCTCAGCGCACCTTATCAAGGCTTAAAACAAGGGGCGTATCTAAACGCGGCCTTGTGTTTTTGGACTGAACTTTCCCCCCAAGACCTGCTCGACCAACTCCTTCAGATAGAAAAAGATCTGGGCAGGCGGCGCACCCAACTTAAATGGGATGAACGCACCCTCGACCTAGACATCGCCCTTTTTGGTGATTTAGTACTAGAAAGTGATAAATTAACAATCCCCCATTATGATTTAGCAGGCCGAGACTTTTTCTTGGTCCCCCTATTAGAACTCTCCCCCAAATTAATGGATCCTCGAACTGGAAAATCGCTGCAAGTCCTACTGGCCCAGATCCCCAAGGAATCCTTAACCCATTTAAGCCATTGGGCACCATGATTCAAATCAAAGCGCTGCCCTTTGGGTCGATGCACAATCTTAACTTTTGGGTTGAATGCACCGAGACCGGCTCCTTAGGAGTGGTCGATCTGGCGGACGGGGTCTTAATGATCAAAGCCTTAACCGAGGCTAGAAAAACCCCTAGCCATATTTTTATCACGCACCACCACCACGACCACGTTGAGGGCTTAGGGGAGTTTTTGGACCACTTCCCTAAGGCCCAATTGATTTACCCTGAAGGTGAAACTCGGATTGGATTTAAGGGATATCCTTATAAAGACCGTGAGACCATTCGCTTTGGCGCGACCAAGGTTCTAGGTTTACTAACCCAGGCACACACCCGCTATAGTCTTAACTATCTCTTTGACAGCAGGCATCTTTTTACTGGAGATAGCCTCTTTTTTGCCGGTTGCGGACGACTTTTTGAAGGCAGCCCTGCGGATTTATTAACCGCCATGGACCGGCTTTGTGCCTTAAGCCCCGACATCAAGACCTATTATGGCCATGATTACGCCCAGTCCAACCTAGAATTTTCTGCTCAAATTGAACCCAACAATTCAGAAATCACAAAACAGAAAAATATCATAAAATCAAAGGGGGCCCCCCTTTTTTCAAGTATCGCTCTCGAACGCTTGATCAACCCCTTTTTCCGTATCGACCAAAAAGAGGTAATCCAAGCTATAGACCCTCAAGGCCAATTAAGCCGCGAAGAGCGAATCGGCCATTTGCGGCAAAAGAAAGATCAGTTTTGAAATTTATCCTAGCCCTATCCCGCTGGATTTGACATAATCAAGCTGTGCCCTGTGGGTCTTTACCTGCCATAGGAGCCAGTTACCGGCTGTAAAGCCAACATCAATCAGGAGAAACATATGGAAATTACCATCTCTGCTAAACATATGGAGTTGACCGACGCCCTCAAAAATCATGTGGAAGAGCGAGTGATTCGAATCAAAAAATATTCGGAACATCGCCTTTCAGCTGACATCCACCTAGGCGTCGAGAAACACCGCCACCAGATTCACGCCACCGTCAAAGGCGCTGGGGCGACCTATAATTCCGAGGCAGAGGACCCGCAAAGTATGTATAAAGCGATTGATCTTTGCGTAGATAAACTTGAAAAACAATTACGCCGTAGTAAAAAGTCCAACAAGGCGGGTGACACCATCAAAAACGTAGCGGACTAGCGTTTACGGGCCGACTTTGTCGGCCTTTCCCTTATTATGCCTTCAGAAGAACAACCTCGTTACCTGGGCCAACTAGAGTGGCTAACCCGGCTTTTTGCTAATGCCGAAGAGGCCTTTAAAGCGGGTCACCCGGTGGATCAAGCCTTAGCTAACGAATTTCGCACCCACCGCAAGTTGGGCTCGAAGGACCGCCGGTTTTATACCACGGTTATTTATGGTTATTATAGACACCGGGGCTGGTTGGTACAGTTAGAGGAGGCAAAGGCCCTTTTTCTAGCTTA
This sequence comes from Candidatus Lambdaproteobacteria bacterium RIFOXYD2_FULL_50_16, assembly GCA_001783695.1. GTDB lineage: Bacteria > SAR324 > SAR324 > XYD2-FULL-50-16 > XYD2-FULL-50-16 > XYD2-FULL-50-16. Next base: position 4,436 of record MFNE01000022.1, on the reverse strand, counting down.
CGCTTTAGAGGGGTTTGCCCCTTCCAAGCTTTGGGCGGACCAGCTAGGGCTAGAGGCAGTCGAACCCGCCCCCCAAGGTCTGGCCGAGAAACTAACCTGGATTCGTCGGTTTTTACCTAAGGCTTTGGCCCTCGAACTCCAGCCGAGTTTTGTGGAACCCATGGAAAAACAGGTCTTAGAATCCCTGCTCTCCCGCCCTCGGTTATGGATTCGACTCTTGGGACCAGCCACTGAGTTTTTCGAGCGTCTCAAAAAAGACGGCACCCAGTTTGAGGAACACGAAAGGCAAAAAGGGGCCTTCTGGCTGTCTCGCTCGATGGACCTCAAACCCTATGCGGATCAAGTACAAATCCAGGACCTCTCTAGCCAAGCGGTTGCCCCGGCCTCTGGGGCCCGGCCCGGTGAAACATGGCTCGACCTCTGCGCTGGCGCAGGTGGAAAGGGGCTTCACCTTTGGGACCAGATGCAAAATGAGGGGCGCTTGACCCTGGCCGACATACGCCCAGAGGCCTTAGCCGAGGCCAAAAGCCGGGCCCAAGCGGCTGGCCGCACAGGGATTAGTTATTGCGCCCTAAATCAAGGTGACCCCTTGCCGGATCACGCTTACGATGGGGTGATCATCGACGCCCCTTGTTCTGGTTCGGGCACTTGGCACCGGAGCCCCTGGGCCCGGTGGCAATTGGACCAAACCCACTTTAATGAAATCTTAAAAACCCAAGCCCAGCTACTTAGGCAAGGGGTTTTTAAACTCAAGCCTGGCGGCGTTTTGTTATATGCTACCTGTTCTCTTATTAGTTCAGAGAACAGCGCCCAGGTTTGGGCCTTTTTGGCCGAAAACCGCGCGTTTGGTTTGGAACCTTTTTTAGACCCCTTAAGCGGCGAACCAACAAGCGGAGAACTAACGATCTTGCCTGGGCGTTGGGGCAGTAACGGGATGTATCTGGCGCGTCTTCGCCATGAGGGCTAAAACTTTATTTAATGCCCAGCTTTACCCCTTAGTCTCGCGCAGATTCCTTCACCCATTTGGCTTCGGGCGCTCCCTACTTAGTTGGCTATTCGGCCAAAAACCAATGGGTTTGTTTGCCAAAAAGCCGGTTGCCAACCGGTTTAAATTTGGGGGGGCGTTTGATTTAAACGCACTGCTCCTAATCTTTATTCTAATCCCCCTCCCCTTAAGCGCAGAACCTCGGCTTTTGATTACGGCTAACCTAAACGGCTGGACCAGCCAACGGTGGGCACAACCCGAAGAGGTTCCTTTTGGACTAGCGCACTTAGAGCCTTTATTAGACCATCTTGGCCCAGGTGCGTTAAAACTAGACGGAGGCGAAGCGCTTTCAGGCAGTCCAGAAGCGGCCTTTTGCAAACGGCAGGGTTGCCCGTCTTTAATGGACCGATTAAAGGGCTATGATGCCTTGGTCCCAGGCGGAGGCGACCTGGACTGGGGCTGGGAGCGTTTGGCCGCCTCAGGTCTGCCCTATCTGGCCGCCAACCTGAAAATCAACGGGCAGAGACCTTTTGGTAGCTATAAAATTTTTGAACTAGAAGGGGTTAAAATCGCCGTTTTAGGCTTGGCCAATCCCGCCTTACCCTTAGGGCACAGGCCCATAGCTGGCTTGGAGATAGAAGACCCGGTAAGCTCGGCCCAGGCTTGGATCAAAAGGATTCAAAATGACCACCCCAACAAGCTGGTCATCCTTTACAGCGGCTTAATGAACCCTACCGATGGTGCCGAAGAGGCCAAACTTGCTCGACTGACCCCACCTGGCCAGGGGCGGCGGCTGGCAAGGCTGGCTGGGGTTGATCTGGTGATTGCCGGTGGCGAGCGCCGTTTGCCTCGCCCTGGTCTGGCACCTTATGAGGGTGGAGCGGTGTTGATTAGTGCTGGTAGTCGGGGGCGGGCCTTGGTGGAGGTGAGTTTAGGGCCACTCCCCCATATCAATCTTCACCGCGCCCAAGGGGCAGAACCCAGGCCACCAAAGGGTTTGCTGCCCTTTTTGACTGAACCCTTGCCCTATAAATTAAAGGGAAAACCTCGGGTCAAGTTGGCGATTTGCCTCGATCAAGTCTTGGCCCTGGCCGCCCAAAAACCGGGGGAAAGCAGCGCCTTTGGCAAAATTTATTTAGAAAACTTAGGCCTAACCAAGGGTCGCTTGCTCACTCGAGCCGATCTTTACCGCTGGCTACCCCATGATGAGCTTGCGGTCACGATTCGTTTAAGCCAGCGCGAACTAGCCCTCTTAGCCCATCCAGCCGCTCCCTACGGCAAAAAGAAACCCAACCGCGCTAGACAACTCCATATTGCCCTTGCCCAACCCCTCGACCTTAGCCTAGAAGCGCGCAGTTCTTTAAAACGAGAATACTTAGTCCAACTTTCGGACTATCACCTAAACGGCGGTGGTGGCGTCGTCCCCATGTTGTTCTTAGATCCAAAAGAGCTAATACAGGCCCAAGGTCTAGGGGCAGAAGGGGCGGTCCCTGCGAATCCGATCCTTAAGCAAAGCTTACGAGAGTTGATCTTTTCCTACCTAAAATCCCCAAACCCCCTGCCTTCAAGCTGTAGGATGTTAAAAAGAACAGCAGATTCAAAAGACTTAAAAAGTAAACCCTCCTCCTGAATTTGCCCTCCTCTAGTCCCCAATGTCGCTTTATTTTTCGGCGTTTGCTAATGCCAAATAATGCGTCCTTTTAATTAACCGAGTTATACAAAATTATTTCCCGACCTTAGGCAGCCTAGAAATGCTGTCCTTGATTGCTTCTTCGGGGTAGGCGTAGTCTTCGATGCCGCCGGAGAAGTATTTGTCGTAGGCGGACATGTCGAAGTGGCCGTGACCAGAAAGGTTGAAAAACAGGGTCTTTTTCTGGCCCGTTTTTTTGCACTCCATGGCGTCGTCGATACAGGCCTTAATCGCATGGCAGGACTCGGGGGCCGGCACGATGCCTTCGGTGCGGGCGAACTGGACCCCGGCCTCGAAGGTGCCCAAGTTAGGCACGGCGCGGGCCTCGATCAGGCCTTCGTGGTAGAGTTGGCTCACCAAGGGGCTGTCTCCATGGTAACGAAGCCCACCGGCGTGGATTGAGGGGGGCACAAAGTCGTGGCCTAAGGTGTACATCAGCATCATCGGGGTCATCCCGGCGACGTCGCCGAAGTCGTAGGCGTAAGAACCTTTAGTCAAGGTCGGGCAGCTAATGGGCTCGACGGCGACCAGCTTGATGTCTTTGCCATTTAAACGGTCTGGCAAAAAGGGAAAGGCCACCCCGCCGAAGTTCGAGCCGCCGCCGCAAGGGGCGTAGATGGCGTCTGGGTAATCCCCGACCATTTCGAATTGTTTTTTTGCTTCAAGGCCGATGATGGTTTGGTGCAACAATACATGGTTAAGCACCGAGCCCAAGGCGTAGTTGGTATCCTTGCGGGTCGCGGCTTCCTCGACCGCCTCACTAATGGCGATACCCAAGGACCCAGGCGAATTGGGATCTTTGGCTAATACTGCCCGGCCTGCGGCGGTCTGATCGGTCGGGCTGGCGTGGACTTCGGCCCCCCAAGTCTGAATAAGGCTGCGCCGGTAGGGCTTTTGCTGGTAGCTTACCTTAACCATATAAACCTTGATTTCGATCCCAAACATCTGCCCTGCTTGGGCAATCGCCGAGCCCCACTGCCCGGCCCCGGTTTCAGTGGTGATCCGCTTAATCCCTTGCATTTTGTTATAATAGGCTTGGGGGATGGCGGTGTTGGGTTTGTGGCTCCCTGCCGCCGAGCAACCTTCATATTTATAATAAATCTTCGCCGGGGTGCCCAGGGCCGCTTCTAGGCGGTGGGCGCGGAACATGGGCGAGGGCCGCCAGAGTTTATAAGCCTCGCGCACAGGCTCAGGGATCTCGATCCACCGTTGGCCCGACATTTCTTGTTCAATCAAAGCGTCTGGGAAAATCGCTTGCAACGCTTCGGGCCCCACTGGGTTGCCGTCTGGCCCTAAGGGTGGGGCCGGGGGGTTGGGCATGTCGGCGATGACGTTGTACCAATGGGTAGGGATTTCCGATTCAGCGAGAAGGATTTTGGTCTGGGCCATGGGGCGCTCCGCAAGGGGTAGGGGTTTAGTTTTGCTTTTATCAGGTTGGTTCCGCTTTTTCCAGGATAAAGCGTTAAGAAAAAGGAGCCTGTCTTGGGGCCAATTCGGCTTGACCAAACGGGGGCTGATACCCCAAGTTAGGAAGGTCTGGGTTGTCGCCTAGATTAGCTTAACCAACTAGTTACAAAGAGCATTTGCATGAAAGTCCTGGTCGTCGGTGCAGGAGGAAGGGAGCACGCCCTCGCGTATGGGCTTAAAAATAGTCCCCAACTTACCGAACTCCACGTCACCCCTGGTAATGGCGGGATCGAGACCTTGGCTAACTGTTGGGGATTGACCGATCTGGACCAAATTTTAGAAAAGGCCCAAGCC